>NZ_VFBC01000010.1:0-119652 GCF_011319755.1 Cobetia sp. MB87
TGGCGTCCCATAGGGGGTTCGAACCCCTGTTACCGCCGTGAAAGGGCGGTGTCCTGGACCACTAGACGAATGGGACACACTGGAGCGGGAAACGAGATTCGATCGGACTGGCGAACCAGCTCGCGACCTTGTCGCATTGCCTTTTCCTTTGGAGCGAGAGATGAGATTCGACCGGGCTGACGTTCAGCTCGCGACCTTGTCACACCACTTGTTCCGAATGGAGCGGGAAACGAGATTCGAACTCGCGACCCCAACCTTGGCAAGGTTGTGCTCTACCACTGAGCTATTCCCGCACTCCGGTCTCTACGCTGCAAGAAAGTGGCGTCCCATAGGGGGTTCGAACCCCTGTTACCGCCGTGAAAGGGCGGTGTCCTGGACCACTAGACGAATGGGACGTAACGTTCTTGCCTCGTCGAGGTGGCGCGTATATTACAAAGCCCCTCCCCCTTCGTCAACCCCCTGCTTCAACAGGATTTTTCCGGCGTTGGCCAAGTTCACCCACCACATGCTTGTGGTCACGCCCTGACGCCCGCATTCTGGGGGTATGTACCGGGTTTCGCGTGAAGACCGGCAGCCACTCTTTTCGAATTGCCGCGCAGGAGAACTTGCTTGCAGGTTCGCACGAGCACGCATTCGAGAAACGCATAGATAGAGAGAAAAGACCATGAGCGAACAAGACCCGCAGACTCAGGACAAGTTGATTCGCAGTGAAGAGGAGTGGCGCAAGCGACTGACGCCGGAACAATACCGGGTGACGCGCGAGGCAGGGACCGAGCGCCCCTTCACCGGCGATCACGAAGTCAGCCCGACGCCGGGCACCTATCATTGCATCGCCTGTGACGCCAAGCTGTTCGACAACGACACCAAGTTCGATTCCGGCTGTGGCTGGCCAAGCTTCGACCGCCCTTATGCCGATGCCGCTGTCGAGGAGCACTTCGATACCAGTCATGGCATGCGTCGCGTGGAAGTGCGCTGTCGCCGCTGCGAATCCCATCTGGGGCACGTCTTTCCGGATGGCCCGACTGACACCGGTCAGCGCTACTGCATCAACTCCGTCGCGTTGCGCTTCAAGCCGATACGCGCCTGACGCCCGGGACATCGATAGTCGATAGAGGCGCTGGGCAGTGATGACCGGATAGCGCGCCTCCATGGCCAGGCCGCCTCTGATAGAATGCGTCGCCATACGCGTCCCCTCCTCACCCGCATGCCATGCAGCGCCACCCCTGATGGATGAGCGCCTTTCATGGCATGCGGGAAGAAGGAGGCAGGACAGAGGTGACAGAACAACCGTCATACCCCTGACGGCAGGAGAGAAGCGACATGCTGGGCTGGTATCCGGGACATATGCACAAGGCACGCCGTCAGATAAAGGACGCGCTGCCCGAGATCGACGTGGTCATCGAAGTCCTCGATGCCCGCCTCCCCTACTCCAGCACCAATCCGGTGCTGTCCGAACTGACCCGTCACAAGCCGGTACTCAAGCTGCTGTCTCGCGCCGATCTGGCGGACCCGGCACGCACCCGCGAATGGGTCGAGTATTTCGATGCCCTGCCCAACACCCGCGCACTGGCGATCACCACGCTCGAGGCCCGTGACCTCAAGCAGATTCCGCGACTGTGCCGCGAGATGGCCGGTCATATTCGCGTCGATCGCGATGCGCGCGTCATGGTGATGGGCATCCCCAATGTCGGCAAGTCGACGCTGATCAATGGCCTGGCGGGTCGCAAGATCGCCAAGACCGGCAACGAGCCCGCCGTCACCAAGCGCCAGCAGAAGATTCGCATCGACGGTGGCATCGCCCTGATCGATACCCCCGGAGTGATGTGGCCGAAGATCGAGGACCAGGCCAGCGCCTATCGTCTGGCTGGCAGTGGCGCGATCCGTGACACCGCCATCGATTACACCGATGTGGCGGTGATCGTCGCGGCGGAGCTGGCCAAGCGCTATCCCACGGAGCTGACCGCACGCTACAAGCTGAAGTCACTGCCGGCCTACAGCGCCAACCCTGACGCCGAGCGAGTCGAGAGTGATGGCCCACGCAAGGTCGATCTGATGGCGCTGTCCGGCTTCAATGGGGTCGCGATTCTGGAAGAGATCGCCAGCAAGCGCGGTGGCCTGCGTGCCGGTGGCATCATCGATCTGCACCGCGGTGCCGAGGTGCTGCTGCACGAACTGCGCGATGGCAAGCTCGGACGTCTGACGCTGGAAACGCCGGCGGACATTCCTGCCGAGCCGGTGCCGGAAGCCAGTGGCGAGACGGAAGATGGGACCGAAGCGCGTGAGCAAGAGAGCGAATAACGCTACCAGAACAAGGCGCTAACGCGACCCTCGTCCGGCTCCCGCCCGCGGGAGACGCTTGAATACCAGTTGAAAATCCCGCCAGAAAACCTCTGACGGGATTTTTTTCTGCCTGAACATCTCAAACCACAAATTTAACCACGCTATTGGCCCTTGGCCGTGGCGCGGCAGGCCAGCGGCGCGATATGCTGGACGCTCGCCCCTACACCTTACGTGACGGAGATCTACGGAAAGCATCATGGATACCGAGCAAAGAAAGCCCCGCGAAATTCGCAAGTCACACAAGCTGGACAACGTCTGCTATGACATTCGCGGGCCGGTTCTCGAACACGCCAAGCGTCTCGAGGACGAGGGCCATCGCATTCTCAAGCTCAATATCGGCAACCCGGCGCCCTTCGGCTTCGAGGCACCGGAAGAGATTCTGCAGGACGTGATGCGCAACCTGCCGACCGCGCAGGGCTATTGTGATTCCAAGGGGCTTTACTCTGCGCGCAAGGCGATCATGCAGGAGTGCCAGCGCAAGGATATCCAGGGTGTCGGGATCGAGGACATCTACGTCGGCAACGGCGTCTCGGAGCTGATCGTGCTGGCCATGCAGGCATTGCTGGATGATGGCGACGAGCTGCTGGTACCAGCACCGGATTACCCGCTATGGACTGCTGCCGCCAACCTGGCCGGTGGTCGCGCCGTGCACTATCTGTGTGACGAGGCGCAGGACTGGGCGCCCTCCATCGAGGATATCCGCGCCAAGGTGACCAGCCACACCAAGGGCATCGTGCTGATCAATCCGAACAACCCGACCGGCGCGGTCTATCCGCCCGCGGTGGTGAAGGACATCCTCCAGGTCGCGCGCGAATTCGGTCTGGTGGTGTTCTCTGACGAGATCTACGACAAGATCCTCTATGACGGTACCGAGCACGTCTCCACCGGCGCGCTGGCCGATGATCTGCTGATCGTGACCATGAACGGTCTGTCAAAGAGCTATCGCTGCGCCGGCTTCCGCTCCGGCTGGATGATTCTCTCCGGCGACAAGCGCCCGGCGGCCGACTTCATCTCCGGCCTCGACATGCTGGCCAGCATGCGCCTGTGTGCCAACGTCCCGGCGCAGCACGCCATCCAGACGGCGCTCGGCGGCTATCAGTCGATCAATGACCTGGTCCTGCCGGGCGGACGCCTGCTGGCCCAGCGTGACGCGGCCTGGAAGAAACTCAACGAGATTCCCGGCGTCAGCTGCGTGAAACCCAAGGGCGCGCTCTACATGTTCCCGCGGCTCGACCCAGAGATGTATCCCTTCGAGGACGACCAGCAGATGGTGCTGGAGCTGTTGCTGGAAGAGAAGATGCTGCTGGTGCAAGGCACCGCCTTCAACTGGCCGAATCCGGATCACCTGCGCATCGTCACCCTGCCCTACGCCGACCAGCTGGAAGAAGCCATCGAACGCCTCGGCCGCTTCCTGGCGCGACGTCGCAAGGCCTGACGTCGGCCCAGCCCCCGCGATCAAGGGGCTACGCAGGTCGCCTCCAGTGGTGATACCTTGCTGTCCTTGCAGAGCGTCCTTGCAGACTGTCGACGCAAATTCTGCCCGCGCCACTACCAGTGATTCATCTCACTGTCAGTATCGCGGGCAGATAATTGCGCCCTACCGATTTATTGGCATTGGAGACCTGACCCCATGATGCGGATAGCCCTTTTCCTGATCACCAACCTGGCGGTGGTGCTGCTGGCCAGTGTCACGCTGCGCCTGCTGGGCTTCGATGGCTACATGGAAGCCAACGGCATCAACTACACGGCGCTGCTGATCTTCTGCTTCATCATCGGCATGGCCGGTTCCGTGATCTCGCTGTTCCTGTCCAAGATGATGGCCAAGTCCTCGACCGGCACCGTGATCATCGAACAGCCGCAGAACGATACCGAGCGCTGGCTGCTGGATACCGTCGGTGAACTGGCGCGCGACGCAGGCATCAAGATGCCAGAAGTCGGTATCTTCCCGGCGCAGCAATCCAATGCCTTCGCCACCGGCTGGAACCGCAATGATGCGCTGGTCGCCGTCTCGGCCGGCCTGCTCAATCGCATGCGTCCCGAGGAAGTGCGCGCCGTGCTGGCGCACGAGATCGGGCACGTGGCCAACGGCGACATGGTGACGCTGACGCTGATCCAGGGCGTGGTGAACACCTTCGTGATGTTCTTCGCGCGCATTGCCGCGCATGCCATCGATGCCTTCTTGAAGCGAGATGACAACAGCGGCGGCCTGGGCTTCTTCGGCTACATGGCCGTGGTCTTCGTCCTTGAACTGGTGCTGGGCCTGGTGGCCTCGATGATCGTCGCCTGGTTCTCGCGCTGGCGCGAATACCGTGCCGATGCCGCAGGCGCGAGTCTCGCGGGCAGCGGTTCGATGATCAACGCCCTGGCACGCCTCAAGCAGGAACATGAGCTGCCGGACCAGATGCCCGACACCATGACCGCCTTCGCCATCACCACCGGCAAGAGCCGCAAGCTGATGGAGCAACTGTTCGCCAGCCACCCGCCGCTGGATGACCGTATCGCCGCGCTCAAGGCCGCTGCCTACAAGTAAGCTCCGCCAATCCTGCACGGCCTGAATGGCCCCTGCAGACAGCAAAAAGCCCGCCACGTGATCCACGTGGCGGGCTTTTTCTCTTAATGTCCCAGGTCTGAGTCAGCGTGACTCCGAGGTCTCGTGGGGCGTATCCAGCACCAGCGACTCGGCCAGCGGCGTCGGTTCCACGCCTTCAGCTCCCTCACCCTCTTCAAGGCGCTCCAGCTTGAAGCCGACCATGGCATAGGCCACCGCCAGCGCCAGATTGATCAGGTTGAACAGCGCAAAGGGCAGGTAGCTCAAGGTCGCGACGCCCAGGGTGGCCGCCATGTAGGCGCCACAGCTGTTCCAGGGAATCAGCGGCGAGGTGATGGTGCCGGAGTCTTCCAGCGCGCGTGACAGGTTGACCGGCGCCAGGCGGCGGCGACGGAACTCGGCGCGATACATGCGCCCCGGCAGGATGACCGAGATGTACTGATCGCCGGTCACCACATTGGAGGCCAGGCAGGTACCCAGCGTGGTGATGACCAGCGAACCGGCATTGCGTGTCGCGCCCAGAAGGCTCTGCACCAGACGCTCCAGCAGACCGAGGCGTTCGATCACGCCACCGAAGGTCATCGCCGACAGAATCAGCCATACGGTGTTGAGCATGCTGCTCATGCCACCCTTGGAGAGCAGCGAGTCGATCACCTCATCACCGCTGTGAGACACATAGCCGTCGAACATCGACATCCACACGCCCTTGAGCAGCGCCATGGCGGTGGACATGTCCGTGACGCTTGCCAGCCCCATCACCGCCTGCGGCTGGAAGATGACCGCGAAGACGGCGCCCAGCGCCGCGCCGATGAAGATGGCCGGGAAGGCGGGCATCTGACGCACGGCCATCACCAGCAGCACCAGCAGGGGAATCAGCAGATGCAGGCCGATGTTGAACTGCTCGCCCAGCTGGGCACGCAGGTTGGCGACCTGTTCCGGCGTCTGCAGGCTGGAGACGGAGTCGTGACCGAGCCACAGAAAGCCTGCCAACGCGAGCAGGATGCTGGGCACGGTGGTCCACAGCATATGGCGAATGTGCGCGAACAGCGTGGTACCGGCGGCTGCCGGCGCCAGATTGGTGGTATCGGACAGCGGCGAGAGCTTGTCACCGAAGTAGGCCCCGGAAATCACCGCGCCGGCGGTGATCGCCTCGGACAGCCCCAGGCCATCGGCGATACCGATCAGACCGATGCCGATGGTACCGGCGACCGTCCACGAGCTGCCCACCGACAGCGCCACCAGCGCGCACAGCAGACAGGCGGAGGCATAGAAGTACTGCGGGGCGATCACGTCCAGTCCGTAGTAGATCATCGCCGGCACGGTGCCGCCGAGAATCCAGGTGCCGATCATCGCGCCGACCGCCAGCAGGATCAGGATCGCGCCCAGCGAGATCTGGATGCCCTTGTTGATCCCCTCTTCGATATCGCTCCAGCGATAGCCGTTCTTGAGACCGATCAGGCCCGCGATCATCGCACCGGACAGCAGCGCGACCTGATTGGGCCCCCAGGAGGCATCGGCACCGAACAGCACCACCGCCAGCACCAGCATGGCGATGACCAGCACGATGGGAATCAGGGCATCCAGCAGAGAAGGCGGACGATAGCCGCTGTCCTCAGCAGAGTTATCAGGGTGTTGTTGCATTCAAGACACCATCTTCAAGAAATGAGGACGCCGACACGCCGCGTGGTGACGGGCATGGCAGAAGACACGGAGAATGGGGAGCAACGCCGCAGCGTCAGGCGGGGCATGCCGTCAAGACCAGCCCCGGCGCGTGTCGCCAGGCGATCTGGGGCGCATTATATCGACCAAGGTCGAAGACCGAAACGGTCAAGGATTCAGGCATGCGGCAAGGTCCTCGTCCATCAGGCGACCTCCACAACGCGAACGCCCCCGCCAGCAGGGCTGACAGGGGCGTTCCAGGCGTCTTGCGAGTCACGCCATGATCATTTGCTGACCAGCTTGACGCGGGAGAAACCGAAGCCCTCGAGTACCTCACGCAGTTCGCGGGCATTCTTCTTGAGTTCGACGCGCAGCGTGGAGAACTCGCGGCGCAGCGGATATTCCCGTCGATAACGCACGAACCCTTCGGCATTGCCGAAACGGCGCTGATAGCGACGCAGACCCAGCGCATCGCGGCGCACGTCATAGCAGGCGCGCACGCAGAGCCCGAGCGCCTCTTCCGGCGGCGCCCAGCCCGTCAGCACCAGCTTGCGCAGCCACGGATCCGGCTTGAGCTGACCTAGCTTGCGGCGCGCCGGCAGCCCGAAGTGACGACAGGCCTGTTGATAGATGATCTCGGTACCCTGCATCTTGCCATCCAGGCTATGCCCGGCGATGTGAGGCGTGGCGATGTCCACCAACGCGGCCAGCTCGGCATCGATATCCGGCTCGTTTTCCCACACATCCAGCACGGTCAGCAGATCAGCCTGCTCCTTGAGGCGCTGCTTGAGCGCTGCGGTATCGACACAGCCACCGCGGCCGGCACTCAGCAGCACGCTGCCGGGCTTCATGGCGCGGATGCGCTCGGCATTGATCAGATGGTGGGTCGGGTGCTCGCCGCTGGTGACCATCGGGGTGTGCACGCAGATGACATCACACTCGGCGACCAGCTCATCGAGGTCCACGAAGCGGGACTTCTCGGGGCGCTCATCGCTCTGACCCTCAAGCGCGGCACGCGGCGGATCGCAGACCAGCACCTCGGCGCCCAGCGACTCGAGACGCTTGACCAGTCGTGACCCGACCTGCCCGGCCCCGACCACGCCGAAGCGTCGGTCCAGCTGCAGATCCAGCCCTTCCTGCTCGGCCAGATGCCACAGCGACGACAGCACATAATCCACTACCGAGTCGGCATTGCAGCCCGGCGCGTTGGTGAAGTGGATATCATTGGCCGCGAGCCATTCGAGATCGGCATGGTCGGTGCCGATGATCGGCGAGCCGACGAAGCGCACCCGCGTTCCTTCCAACAGCGCCTGATCCACGCGCAAGGTAGAGCGACAGATCAGCATGTCGACGTCCTTGAGGACGGCATTGGTGATCTCGCGAGTCGGCATGCAGGTCACCTCTCCCAGTTCGGAGAAGAATTCCTCTGCCAGAGGGACGTTATCGTCCACGATGATATGCATCTGTTGCCTTTCCTTGCTGTGGCAATGAGTGTCGCTGCGGGTTCACGGGCCAACATGAGCGCCTGAGTGACTTCACACCTTGCCGCAAGGCACGTGAAGATTACAATGGTATGCTTGCTTGCCCGCCGCCGTGCCATCTTAGGCGCACGCAACGGGCGTCACAAGCTCATGATTGAGTCCAGCCACCATCGTTTCGCCTCGGGAGTCACGCGTGATCATCCGCTGGGAAAGCCACCACGATTACGTTCTGGTCCATGTGCATCAGGACATGTTCGGCGACTGGATCGTCAGCCGCTCATGGGGCCAGATCGGCACCCAGTTCGGCGGATTGAAGCACGATCTCGCCGAAAGCCACGAACAGGCCATGACCTGGGTCAGCGACCTCGCCCACATCCAGGCCTCACGCGGCTACACCAAGGTGCTGGAGGCCACGGCCGACAGTCCGGAAGCCGAAGACGCCATGCGCCAGATGTCGCTGCTGGAGAGTTAGCGCGCAGCACGGTGCCGGACACGAAAAGACCGCCGCTACCCTGAGGTAGCGGCGGTCTTTTTGCATCAACGTCAAGCGACACGCCTACGCCGCTCAGCGCAGAAAACGACGCCCGTTGCGCAGGCTGGGGCCCTGTGGCTCAGTGGCTGAGTCGCGCTCGGCTTGAGGCGTCATTTCGACGCCCTGCGCGCGCAACCACTCCGGCAACACCTCTTCGCCATCGGCCAGCGAATATTCCGCACCCGTTGCGCTTGCCAGTACAGGAATGCGCGTCGCGTAACGCTCGCTCAGCTGCGCGTCGAAGGCGATCTCGACCCGCGTGAGCGTGACATCCGCCCCCAGCGCCTGCAGCGTGGCTTCCAGCCGGGCACACAGATGACAGCCCGCCGTGGTGTAAAGCCACAGCGGGACGCCGGCCATCGCTCAGCCCTTCACATCGCTGGCGCGACGGATGCGGAAGACGTGGTGGATATCCGGACGACGCTTGAAGTCCGGGTCCAACAGCTTGCGCGACAGGTCTTCCACCACATGGTGCTGGCTGACGCTGTCATCCATCACGAAGCGACGATGGTTGTTGGAGAAGATCAGCGTGCCGCCCGGCGCCAGACTGGCCATCGCCAGGTCGATCAGGCGCGCGTGATCACGCTGGATATCCAGGGTGCCTTCCATCTTCTTGGAGTTGGAGAAGGTCGGCGGATCGAGGAAGATCAGGTCGAACTCCTCGCGGGAGCGCTCCAGCCACTTCAGGCAGTCGGCACGCACCAGCTGATGGCGTTTCTCGCTGATGCCATTGAGCTTGAAGTTCTCGCGCCCCCAATCCAGATAGGTATTGGACATGTCGACGCTGACGCTTTCACTCGCGCCACCCAGCACCGCATGCACGGTGGCCGTCGCGGTATAGCAGAACAGGTTGAGCACCCGCTTGCCGTCCGCTTCCTTGCCCAGCAGCTTGCGCACCGGACGGTGATCCAGGAACAGGCCGGTATCCAGGTAGTCCTTGAGATTCACCCACAGCCTGGCATCGCCTTCCTTCACCTCGATACGCTGACCGGAGCTGTCCTGGCGCGTGTACTGCGCCTTGCCCGCCTGACGGGTGCGTTGCTTGATATGGATATCGTTGGGCGAGCAGCCCAGCACCTGGGGAATCGCCGCCAGTGCATCCATCAGGCGGCGCTGCGCCTGACTGGCATCCACGGACTTGGGCGGCGTGTATTCCTGCACGTGCACGTGACGGCCATAGATATCGATGGCCAGCGCGTACTCCGGCATGTCGGCATCGTAGAGGCGATAACAGGTGGTTCCGCTCTGCTTGAGCCAACGCGCCAGTGACTTCTGGTTCTTCTTGAGGCGATTGGCGAACATCTGGCCGCCCTCGCTCAGCGCGGGCTGACTGCGGGAATCTTCCGCCACGCTGTCTTCGTCGACCGCACGCTCACGCGCCGCCACATCGATCATCAACAGCTTGCAGTCGAGCTGGCCGTTGCGGAAGGCGTACTGACGATGCGCACGCAGGCCGAGACGGTGGCCGAGATCCGGATTGCCGGTGAACATGCCAAGCGTCCAGCCGCCGAAGTGACGCTTCATGCGCTCACCGAGGCTTGCGTAGAGCGGCACCAGTGCCGGCAGCTCGCCTAGACGCTCACCGTAGGGCGGGTTGGTCATCACCAGGCCCGTGGTGGCGCCTTCGGGACAGGTCAGCTCGGCGACGGAGGCGCCTTCCAGCTCGATCAGCGCCGGAATGCCGGCACGCATGGCGTTGGAGCGCGCAGCAGAAATCGCCTGCGGGCTGTGATCACGACCGAACAGGCGCGCGGTGACCTTGCGGCGTCCGGCAATGGCACGCTGCTCCATCTCCTCCCAGAGGCCTTTCCAGATGCGCTCGTCATGGCGCCCCCAGTGGCGGCAGGCGAAATCCTGATTCAGCGACTGCGGCGCGATATCCGCGGCCATCAAGGCTGCCTCGATCAGCAGCGTGCCGGAACCGCACATCGGATCGACCAGGCTCTCGCCACGCGCCGCACGCGCCGGCCAGTCGGCACGCATCAGCAGGGCAGCCGCCAGGTTCTCCTTCAGCGGCGCATGGGCGAGATCAGGACGGTAGCCACGCTGGTGCAGACTGCGCCCCACGAGGTCGATGCCCAGGGTGATGTAGCCATTGTGCAGGTGCGCGTAGATACGCAGATCGGCATTCTTGCCATCGACGGTCGGCTTGTTGCGGCCTTCCTCGAACATCGCCTCGACGATGCCGTCCTTGACGGTCTGGGCACCGAAGAAGGTGTGCCGAATGTCTTTCCATGTTCCATGGAAATCGACGGCGATAGAGGCTCGATCCGGTAATTCCATCGCCCAATCGACACCCGCACTCGCCTTGCGCAGCTGCTCGCCGGTGTCGACGCCACCCACGCGAGTGAGCAGACGAATGATGCGGTTGGCCAGTCGCGACCACAGGATGGTGCGGTAGGCGGTTTCCTGGCTACCGTTGAAGTGTACGCCAGCGACGGTCGTGCCAGTCACCTCGGCACCCAGAGCCGTCAGCTCATCGGCCAGCAGCGTTTCGATGCCACGCGGGCAGGTCGCAAACCAGGTAGAGAGCGAGTTGCTGGGCGCGCGGGGTGTAGTCGCAGAGGTCGTATCAGTCATGAATCTCTCACCGGCAGGTGCCGGACTTATTCCTGTGAGTTGGCTTCTGGCACTAGCGATATTCCTATACGGCTGTCGACAAGCCAGAGGCAGTGTTCTAAAAACTATAGGTGTAGCTGCAATTCGGAAAGGTGGCACGCCATGCGAAATCGAGGATCAAGGAACACGAGCCTCATTCGGGCAGCCTACCTGTGCCGCTCAGGAGATCGGACTTCCGGCACGGCAAGGCAGTCGCCTTTTCACCATCACGCTCGAGCATATACAGGCAAGACCTTCCATCATCTCACACTCGTGACCTTTTCCGACAAGAATGGCCAACGACGCGAGGTGATGATGCACGAGGCCGGCAGTGCCCGACAGGGCATCGGCCAACTCTCTCACTCGGCATGTCCAATGGCAGGACAACCGCGGCCAGACAAGGTCTCGCCGGGTACGTTTCGCCATCACTGACACACAGTGCCGATGGGTTCTCACTTAGAGGTCATCCATGAAGAGACAGAAACGTGATCGCTTTCAGCGTGCCTATGTTCACGGCTACAAGGCTGGTGTCACCGGCCGTTCCCGTGATGATTGTCCCAGTATCGATGTCAATCTACGTGAATTCTGGATGAGCGGCTGGCGTGAAGGCCGCGGGGACCAATGGTCGGGAATGACCGGCGTCTCCGGCATCCACAAGAACCCCATGGTGCTCAGCTGAGCACCGCATGACGTCAAGGTTCATCATCCGCGACCAGGAGGTCATCCCATTTCAGGAAAGCGGCACGTCACGGAATGACACTGGCAATACGGCGCCTGGCGCCTTTCACCCCGCCGACGCAGCCCGATGCGCTGCCCAAGCGGATTCTCCAGCATCACGCCACCGGCGCCTGACAAGTTACAGGGTTGGCTGGCACGTACAGAGAGGACTCGAGGTGTTCACGGTGAGTCGGTTTGACGACATCACCCGGAAAATCCCACGGAAGTCGCCCAGCGACACGTCAAATCACCAGGGAGGTAACGCCTTATTTCTATCTTGATGACGCGCGGCACTGACAGGCAAGAGATGCAGTAGGCAATGGGGCCGACTCGCTTCACTTCCTGAAAGGCCGAGATGTTGGCGCTCGTGTCGTTTTAATCGTGGTATGGCTCCAGAAGAGGAGGCGCAGCAGGCGACGGCCTGCGAGGACGACGGTCCAGCGCGGAGCACGACTCGGGCAAACGTTCACCTTGACTGCATCAGCAGGTTCTTTCCAGGCCTGCTTCAACCATCCACGCACCCGATGAGCTCAAGGGGCCAACCCCCAACCGCCGTTTCTGACGGCAAAAGCGCTTCGCATCGTGCACGCTGGCTGGACATGGCAGCCAACACGACAACGGCAGATCACGCATCACTTCCCTGCCGCTGTCATATCATCATTCACGCCGGTACCGAGGCCGCCTTCTGATGTCAGAAGGCGGCTTTTCTATGTCTGCCCTTCCCCACTCGGCCCTCTATTGAAGCGCCGTAAGCGAAGGATGCCAGCATCACGCTGCGACGAAGCCCAGGCCCGGATCACACCTTGATCAGGGTATCGGCCTTTTCCAGTGCACGCGCGCACTCGCCGACCAAAGCCGGGCCGCGGTAGATCAGCCCGGAATACAGCTGCACCAGATCCGCCCCCGCGGCAACCTTCTCACGTGCACTCTCGCCATCGGTGATACCGCCCACACCGATGATCGGCATGTTCGGCAGCGCTTCACGCAGGCCACGAATCACACGGGTGGAGGATTCACGCACCGGTGCGCCGGAAAGTCCGCCCGCCTCCTGCGCATGCGGACTACCCGCCACCGCCGTACGCTCGATGGTGGTGTTGGTGGCGATGACGCCATCGATGCCGTTGTCCGCCAACGCCCGCGCCACGAACAGAATCTCTTCACTGTCCATATCAGGCGCGATCTTGATCACCAGCGGCACCTTCCTGCCGCGCTCGGCATCGAGCTGATCGCAACGTTGACGAAGCCCGGCCAGCAGCTGGCTGAGATGGTCGCCGAACTGCAGGTTACGCAGCCCCGGGGTATTGGGCGAGGAGATATTGGCGGTGATGTAGTCGGCATGCGCATGCACGGCATCGAGGCAGACCAGATAGTCGCTCAGTGCATCATCCACCGCCGTGGTCAGGTTCTTGCCGATGTTGATCCCCAACACGACACCGGAGGCACCACGCGCCTGGCTGGCCTTGACCTTCGCGACCAGATGCTCGACTCCGGCATTGTTGAAGCCCATGCGGTTGATGATCGCCTGATGCTCCGGCAGCCGGAACAGACGCGGCTTCGGATTGCCGTCCTGCCCTTTCGGCGTCACCGTGCCGACCTCCACGAAGCCGAAGCCCAGAGCGGCGAGCGCATCGAGGTGATCGGCATTCTTGTCGAGACCTGCCGCCAGACCAACGCGATTGGGGAACTCAAGCCCCATCAGCGAGACCGGATCACGCGGCGCTTCACCGCCCAGACCACGCGCCATGCCGAGGCGGTGCGCCATGTCCAGAGCACTCAGCGTCACACCATGAGCTGTTTCCGGGTCGAGCTTGAAAAGAAGCGAGCGAGCAAACGAGTACATGATGATCTCCAGACAGCGGGCGGCAGGGTCGTGACGACAGCATAGCTGGGCGCGAAGTATACCCGAAGCCCGCGGGGACAGACACTGCGCGCCCGGAACGCTCGCACAGCTGTCGAGACAATTGCTCGCGCTGCCATCGACAGCATCGCTCACGCCAAGGCCGGCACCATTGCTCATGCTCAGGGCAGCAAAAAAGGGCGACCCGATGGGCCGCCCTGGTGACACTCCCGACAGTGTCGGGGTCATCCCTTGCAGATCACTTCACGTCGAGCTGCTGCACCCGCACGGTGTAGTTGTTGACGCCCTGCATGGAGGAGCCGAACTTCTGACCGCTGACCCAGACGGTGTAACGCCCCGGCTCCAGCACGGTCTTGAGGTGGAAGTCGCCCTGGAAGCCTTCGCCCTTGTCGCTGGCGACGGTGTTGCCGTTCTCGTCGAGCAGGCGCATCTGCAGCTTGTAGGTGCCTTCGCTGCCAGGGAAGGTCTCGCTGTCGATGGTCACGGTGCCACGATCCGCGACATCGAAGGTCATGACCTCGCCCTTCTCGAGAATGCGCACATCGGTGACGATCTCATCGAAACGACGATCCGGCTCCGCTTCGGCTTCCGTCACGGCTGCACTACCCGTGGCAGCAGCGGTCGTGGCAGCCGCGGCAGACGTCTCGGCTGCTCCAGACGCGGCTGCCGTAGCAGCAGTGGCGGCGCCTGTGGCAGAAGCCCCTTCAGCCGCCGCATTGCCCGTCTCGGCAGCCTTCTTCTCGCGGGCAGCCTGTTCGGCGGCGGCAACGGTGGCCGGCTTGATGGTCGCGACTTCATCGTTGGCATCGACGAAGGCAGTACGACGGCCATCGCTATCGGTGTCCAGGAAGACCAGGCCGTTGCCGGTCTCGATGCCGCTTTCCTCGGCACTCAACTTCTCGCCACTCTCGCTCAGGCCTGCGACGTTGATTTCATAGGTGTTGCCGCCTGACTTGCCAGCCCCCAACTTGTCGGCGCGCACACGCAGCTTGTAGACGCCCGGCTCAAGCTCGGTATTCAGGGTCAAGCCATTGGAGGCCCTGTCACCTTCTGCGGTGGCCACGACCTCGCCCTGCTCACTCTCGAGCGTGGCTTTCATGGTGTAGGGGTCGGTCACATCGAAACTGGCGACGCCATCGATTTCGTAACGTCCGGCTTCCTTGATGGTGAACTGATGCACGCTGGTGCCGCCGAACAGGAAGTTCTGGCTGTGGGCATCACTGCGCGGCTTGAGGAACTTGGAGATGTCCAGCTTGCCAGCGGCTGCTTCTGCACGCTGCTGAGCGGGGCTGCCATCGGCCAGCACGGCCTGGGATGCCAGAGTGGACAGGCCGAGCGCAAGGGCGCAGGCGAGGGGTAATGCACGATGTGACATGGTGTCTCTGCCTTGTTGTACTGATGCTTTGAAAACAGAAGCCTCCAGCGAGCGCCGCAGCGACTCCGAGACTTGAAATGAGGGTCTGAAGATCAAGGACTGAAAACAGGGTCTACAGAAAAGGGTCCTACCATCAGGGCCTGTATCAGTCTGTGCACTGGTCGCCATTCAGCATACCAGACAGCTGACGACAGTTACCTTACCGCAAGCTCCAGCTATCACTTTTTTATTCATGCCCGACATGAAAAAGCCCTCACCAATGGTGAGGGCTTCTATCAGCGAGTCTTCAGCTACCCGCCGCTTGCGTCAGCCTCATGCTGCATTCGAGGCCGAACACATCAGGCTTCGCGCTTGGACTCGGCCAGATCGACCAGCTCGCGCAGGGCGACCGCGAACAGCGGGAAGCTCAGCTGAGCACCGCCCTTCATCTCGCCGAGCAGTGAGCACCAGCGGCTGACCAGACTTTCGTGGCTGACCATCCAGCTGTCGACACGCTCATCGATCTCGCGCGGGGCATTGTCCTGCTTGAGCACGCTGACGGTCAGGGCCAGCTGCTGACGATCCAGATCATCGCGGAAGCTTTCACGGGCCTGCGCCTGCCAGCTGTCCTGTACCTCAAGACCGTTGATCTTGTCACCGACCCACGGCAGCTCGAGACGATGGCCGATGCCGTAGAAGGCTTCCGCCACGCGATTGATCTTCTCGCCAGTCGCCTTGGCTGCCTCGATGATGCCAAGCCCTGCGTAGAGGCTTGAGGTCGCGGCGATGGTGCTGGCCAGGGCCTCCGGCACGCCTGCCTCGACGTAGCTGTCGCGGCGCGCTTCCCAGTTCTCACGGGCTTCGCCCTTGAGGCGCTCACCGATGCTCTCGGAGAGCTGGGCCAGACGCGGTGCGAAGTGGCCGATGCATTCCTTGACGCTCATGGAGCTGCGCTGACGCAGGAACCAGCGAGTGGCACGGCGCATCAGGCGCATCAGATCGCCCATCATGCGGTACTGCAATTCTGCCGGCACCTGGTGATCGAGGGCCTCGATCTGGGTCCACAGCGCTTCCAGATTGAAGCTGTCACGCGCCACGATGTAGGCACGCGCGATTTCCGCCTTGTCGGCACCGGTGGTGTCTTCCAGGCGACGCACGAAGGCGATGCCCATGTGGTCGACCAGATCATTGGCGATCTGGGTCGCGGCGATTTCACGCTTCAGACGATGCTGGTACATCTCTTCCGGGAAGCGCTCCATCAGCACGCGCGGGAAGGCGCGTTCGAGGTGCTGCTGCACGTAGCTGTCATCCGGCACGTCAGAGGCGATCAAGCTGGTCTTGAGGTCACTCTTGGCGTAGGAGACCAGCACGGACAGTTCCGGCAGGGTCAGGGCTTCACCGGCGTTGGAACGCTCGATCAGCGCTTCATCGGACGGCAGGAACTCGAGTTCACGGTCTAGGGTGCCGGCCGCTTCCAGCTCATTGATGAAGCGACGGAAGACGCCCATGCCTTCCTTGGACTGCTGCTCGGAGAGCGACAGTGCCTGGGTCTGACGATAGTTGTCCTTGATCACCAGCTCGCCGACTTCGTCGGTCATCTCGGCCAGCTGCTGGTTGCGCTGCTTGTCGGTCAGGTCACCGCGGGCGACGATGTCGTCCAGCAGGATCTTGATGTTGACCTCGTGATCCGAGCAGTTCACGCCCCCGGCATTGTCGATGAAGTCGGTGTTGACGCGCACGCCACGCTTGGCCGCGGCTTCCATGCGACCACGCTGGGTCAGACCCAGGTTGCCGCCTTCGCCCACCACCTTGCAGCGCAGCTCACGGCCGTCGATGCGCAGGCCATCGTTGGCCTTGTCGCCGACTTCGGCGTGAGTCTCGCTGGAAGCCTTCACGTAGGTCCCGATACCGCCGTTCCAGATCAGGTCGACCTGCGCCTTGAGCATCGCGTTGATCAGCTCGTTGGGTGCCAGACGGTCTTCGCTGATGTCGAAGACTTCCTTCATCTGCGGGCTGATGGCGATGGTCTTGGCATCACGCGAGAACAGACCGCCACCTTCGCTGATCAGGCTCTTGTCGTAGTCGTCCCAGCTGGAACGCGGCAGACGGAACAGACGCTCGCGCTCGGCGAAGCTCTTCGCGGTGTCCGGGTTCGGATCGACGAAGATGTTGCGGTGGTTGAAGGCACCGACCAGGCGGATCTTCTCGGACAGCAGCATGCCGTTGCCGAAGACGTCACCGGCCATGTCACCGATACCGACCACGCTGAACTCGTCTTCCTGGATGTTGATGCCCATCTCGCGGAAGTGACGCTGCACGCTGACCCAGGCGCCCTTGGCGGTGATGCCCATGCCCTTGTGGTCGTAGCCATTGGCGCCACCGGAGGCGAAGGCATCGCCCAGCCAGAAGCCGTACTCGTTGGAGATGGCGTTGGCGATGTCGGAGAAGGTCGCGGTGCCCTTGTCGGCCGCGACGACCATGTAGGGGTCGTCTTCGTCGTAACGCACGACGGCCGTCGGAGCCACCACGTCACCACCGGACAGGTTGTCGGTGATGTCGAGCAATGCGCGGATGAAGATCTGGTAGCAGGCGATACCTTCCTTCTGGATCACGTCGCGGTCGGTGGTTTCCGGCATGCGCTTGCAGACGAAACCGCCCTTGGCGCCGACCGGCACGATGACCGCGTTCTTGACCTGCTGTGCCTTGACCAGACCCAGCACCTCGGTGCGGAAATCTTCGTGACGGTCAGACCAGCGCAGACCACCACGCGCAACCTTGCCGCCACGCAGGTGTACACCTTCGACGCGCGGCGAGTAGACGAAGATCTCGAACATCGGGCGCGGCTTCGGCACGTCGGGAATGCTGCGCGTGTCGAGCTTGAAGCTGATGTAGTCCTTGGCCTGTCCATCTTCTGCCGGCTGGAAGAAGTTGGTGCGCAGCGTGGCCATCATCAGATCGACGTAGCGACGCAGCAGGCGGTCGTCGTTCAGGCTGGAGACCTGGTCGAGCAGACCATTGATGCGCTCGCGGCAGGCGTTGACGTCATCCTCGCCACCCTGACCCTGCGGGTCGAAGCGCAGGTTGAACAGCTGCACCAGCTCGCGGGTGATGTCCGGGTGGCTGCCCAGGGCATTGGCGATGTAGGCCTGGGAGAGACCGAAGCGGATCTGCTTGAGATAACGCGCGTAGGCACGCAGCATCGCCACTTCACGCCAGTCCAGGCCAGAGCCGATGATCAGGCGATTGAAGGCATCGGATTCGGCTTCGCCGGACCAGATCTTCTTGAAGGCTTCGATGAAGCTCTCGCGCACTTCGGAGAGCTCGACCGCGCCCTTGCCGTGATGCTCGAGGTCGAAATCGTGCACCCAGCAGGAGGAATCGGTGCGGGTGATCTCGTAGGGACGCTCACCGATGACACGTAGACCGAGGTTTTCCAGCACCGGCAGCACGTCGGAAAGCGGAATCGGCTGATGCTTGTGGAACAGCTTCAGGTTGACGCCGGAGTTGTCGTCCTCGACCAGACGATAGGTGCTCAGGCCGACGGCCTGGCCTTCGTCCAGCGCACGCAGGTGGCCCACGTCATAGACGGCGGTGCGCGGCGAGAAGTCGTCACGGTAGCTGCCCGGGAAGGCATCACGATAGCGAGTCATCAGCTCGTTGGCCTGCTCTTCACCGAAGCCTTCGACCATGGCGGCGTGCAGCTCGTCGCGCCAGCTGCGGGCCAGCTGAGCGATCTTGTTCTCCAGCGCGCGCATGTCGTACTGGCCCGGCTCATCGCCCTTGAAGCGCAGGATGAACTGGATACGCGTCAGCACGGACTCGGACAGATACGGCGTGAAGTCACCGAAGGTGGCATTCAGCTCTTCACAGAGCA
The DNA here is from genome assembly GCF_011319755.1 of Cobetia sp. MB87. NCBI lineage: Bacteria > Pseudomonadati > Pseudomonadota > Gammaproteobacteria > Oceanospirillales > Halomonadaceae > Cobetia > Cobetia sp. MB87. The sequence continues at coordinate 18,962 of NZ_VFBC01000010.1, forward strand.
GATTCTGGATGCGCACACGCAGGTCGGTGGAATAGACGTCGCGCGGCACGAACACCAGCACCGAGAAGAACTTGCCGAAGCGGTCTTCACGCACGATCAGACGCACGCGACGACGCTCACGGATGTTGAGGATACTGGTGGCGGTACGGGTCAGCTCGTCCGTGGAGATCTGGAAGAGGTCATCACGCGGATAGACTTCCAGAATCTGCAGCAGGTGCTTGCCGTTGTGGCCCTTCGGGTTGACGCCGGCGGCTTCCATGACGTCCTGCACCTTGCGACGCAGAATCGGCACGTTGCGCGGGCTCTGGTTGTACACCGTGGAGGTGTAGAGCCCCAGGAAGCGGCGCTCGCCGATCACGCGGCCTTCTTCATCGAAGCGCTCGACGGTGATGTAGTCCGGGTAGGCCGGACGATGCACGCGGGCGTGGAAGGCGCTCTTGGCGAAGGACAGCAGCTCCGGGATCAGCACGTACTGATCGCTGTTGACGCTCTGCTGGTGACGCGACTGCTCGTGATAGCGATCAAGATCCAGCTTGAGCACGCCAAGCTCCGAGCCTTCGACCTTGTTCAGCACGCGCGTGCCGTCTTCCTGCTCGTCGACGGTGTACTCGTCATAGCCCAGGAAGGTGAAGTGGTCATTGCCCATCCACTGCATGAAGTCGCAGGCTTCCTGGTGATCAGCCTCGGAGACGGTCGGCGGACGGTTGTCGCGTAGTTCCTGCAGCGCCTGGGCGCCCTGGCTGCGCATGGCATCGAAGTCAGCGACGGCAACGCGCACTTCGGCCAGCACTTCACGCAGGCTGGTCTCGAGGTCTTCCAGGGTCTCGGCGTCGTTGTGACGATCGACTTCGATGTAGATCAGCGACTCACGGTTCTGCGGGGCGTTCTCGGCACGCGGTGCCGTCACGCGCTCCAGCTGACCGGCGTCATCGCGGGCGACTGCCAGCACGGCGTTGTGGATGGCATGAACGGTGATGCCACGACGGTTGAGCTCGATACGCACGGAATCGACCAGGAACGGCATGTCCGGGTGCAGCACTTCGATGATGGTGTGCGTCGACTGCCAGCCATGCTTCTCGAAGTCCGGGTTGTAGGCACGCACCTTGGGAGCCTCGAGGCTCTGCAGGAAGTGCCATACGGCCAGGGTGGAACCGTAGAGGTCATCCAGCTTGCGCTCGGCCATGTCCTCGAAGGAGGCCGTTGCGTGATAGTCGCGCGCAAACGCCGCGATCACGTCCACCTTGTCCTTGGGAAGTCGCTTGTCCAGCTGCTCTTCGAGCTGCGCAAGAAATTCCTGCTTGCCGTCCGTCGCCACGTGTAGCATCAATCACCTCGACTGACCTGATGGATGTATCAGGGAAAATAGTCATAGAGAGTCTGCGCCGGCCAAGAAAGGCGTTGCAGCACAGACTCATGCAGTGCATCACAGACTAGCGCAGTCTGCGCCTCTGCCCCATGCCTGTTCCATATTGGTCATGCAGCATTACATCTGTGCATCGGGTATTGACTTGGCGGTGCGCGCATGAAACGAAAGTCTAATTCGAGTGACTGTCATGTGCGCAAAAAAGCCCCGTCGTCCCCTACCTGACAGGTAGATGACGACGGGGCGCTGGTTTTTCAAACGATTGCCGCGATGCCTCGCTCATGCGGGCGTGACATCGGCTGTCGGTTTGAAGATGCGCTTATCTGCGAACCAGATAGACACCGCACTCGAGGTGGTCGGTATACGGGAACTGATCGAACAGCGCGAAGCGTTCGATACGGTGCGTGCGACACAGCACCTCAAGGTTGTCGATCAGCGTCTGCGGGTTGCAGGAGATGTAGACGATGCGCTCGTAACGGGCGGTCTGCTCGCAGCTGTCGGCATCGAGGCCAGCACGCGGCGGATCGACCAGCACGGTGCGGAAGTCGTGGTTTGCGAGGTCCATCTCCGCGACGCGGCGACCTTCCTTCTCACCCGCCAGCGCCAGCGAGAAGTCCTCGGCCGACATGCGCGCCACCTGGGCATTGTCGATGGCGTTGGCCGCCAGGTTGACCTGCGCCGAGGCCACGGAAGTGCGCGAGATCTCGGTGGCCAGCACGCGACGGAAGTTCTCGGCCAGCGCGATGGTGAAGTTGCCGTTGCCGCAGTAGAGCTCGACCAGATCGCCCTGCTCACGACCTTCGGCCTTCGCCTTGTCGGGGTGGGTCACGTCACGTGCCCAGCTGAGCATCGAGCGGCAGATCTCGGCATTGGGCTGGGTGAAGCTGTTCTCGACCTGCTGATAGACGTACTCGCGACCATCGACCTCGAGACGCTCGAAGACGTGATCGCGCGTCAGCACGATATGCTGCTTGCGCGAACGCCCGATGATCATGATGCCGAGCTCTTCTTCCAGCGCACGCGCCTCGGCCTCCCAGTCCTCGCCGAGCTTGCGATGGTAGATCAGCGTGACCAGTGCCTCGCCACTCAGGGTGGTGAGGAACTCGCACTGGAACAGACGCTCGCGCAGCACCGGGCTTGCCTTGAGGCGCTCACGCAGCAGCGGCATCAACGCATTGATGCGCTGGCTGGCGACCGGGAAGTCGTCCATGCGTACGACTGTCTTCTTCTTGTTGCCCTCGTCGTCGAACTCGACCTCGAACATCGCGTAATAGAGGTCATCATCCTCGTGCCAGATACGGAACTCGCAACGCATGCGGTAATGGCTGGGCGGCGAGGGAAATACCTCGAGTTCCGGCGCATCGAAGGCAGCGAAACGTGCACGGGTCTGCTCGGCCTTCTCGGCGAGCTGCTGTTCATACTGACTGGGATCGACGACGGCGATGGCCACACTGACTCCTGCCTGCGGGCATACCGCAGCACTGAAACGATGAGCAAAGGGACGCGGGAACGTCATGGTGAACCATGCCGATCACGTCCATTCAAAGGTTGGGCGCGCTAGCCTACCATCGGCAGCGCGAAGCTCAAGCGCCAAATGGCGGGCCAAGATGGGGGCAAGCAGGTGCAAGGGGGCCGCGAGAGTCAACGCCCCTGCGCTTCAGTCGTCGAACGACAGCGCCTGCGGTGCGGCGAAACCCTGACTGGCCAACGCCGTAGCCAGCCCCGGCTGCCGGGCATCCGTCGCCAGCGCCGTGTGCTCACGTGGTGCTGGCTGAACCGCCTGAGCGACTTGCTGCCCAGCCACCTGGGCCGCAGCACCAAGCGCCAGCACCTCCGCCACACGGCGGGCGATTGCCGCGCCGGAATCCACCAGCGCCACCCGAGACTCGCCCAGCACCTGCGAGATGTCAGCGCCGAGCAGCGGGAAATGCGTGCAGCCGAGAATCACCACTTCCAGCGCCTCGACCGCCGCCAGGTCAGCCAGACTGGCCGCCACCACTTCAGGGCGCGCCGGCTCACCACGCAGACGCAGCTCGGCCTCCGCGACCAGCGGATCGGCCGCGACGCGAATCACCCGACAATCCGCCGCGAAATCGTGGATCAACTGCTCCGTATAGGCACGTCTCACCGTGGCGGACGTCGCCAGCAACGCGAAGACCGGCGGCTCGCACTCCTCACGCCGTGCTGCGCTCTGGCGCGCACGTGCCAACGCCGCAGCAGGCTTGATGGCGGGCACGGTGCCGATCACCGGAATCGACAGTGCTTCGCGCAGCGCCGTCAGCGCCAGGGTGCTGGCGGTATTGCAGGCGACCACCAATGCCCGTGCCTCGCTTGCCGCGACGGCCGCCACGCACACCTGAACGATGCGCGGTATCAACCAGTCATCCGGCTTGGTGCCATAGGGCAAGGCGGCGTTGTCACACACATAGGCCAGCGACAACCGTGGCCACTGACGACGAATTTCCGCAGCGACAGACAAGCCGCCGACACCGGAATCGAAGACCAGCACAGGGGCACTTGATGTGTCGCTCGCGACAGTGCAAAGACTGGCATCAGTGGCCAGATGGGCGTTGGTGGGCGCCATGGTGATGAGATCTCGAACGCGGAAAGAAGCACGGAAAGACAGCAGCGGCGCGCTATTTTACCTGCTTGGTGACGATGTAGGTGAAATAGCGATCGATGCCCAACTCTGACACCAGCCATTGATCGACCAGACGCTGATAGGCATCGATGCTGGCGGTCTCCAGACGCAGCAGATAGTCGACTCCCCCGCCGACGGCGACGCACTCGATCACCTCGTCCGCCTCTCGCATGGCCCGCTCGAAACGCTGAAAGCTTGCCGCGTCATGATGCTTGAGGTGGATCTCGACCCAGACTGGCGTGCGCGGGGCAGCCCCCGGAGCAGCGCCACCCTGCTGATCACTCAGGCGCTGCTGATTGATGATGGCGGCATAGCCCTCGATGATGCCCGCTTGCTCGAGACGCTTGACGCGCTCCCAGCACGGGCTGACCGACAGGTTGATCTCCTCGGCCAGCCGCGACTTGGTGATGCGGCCATCGCGCTCGAGTATGGCCAGAATCTTGAGATCGAAGGCATCCAGTTTCGGCGCTGGCAGCGAGCGGGAGGGGCTCGCGCTCATGAGGCCTCTCGCGCCAGGTCGTCCACGACTTCCGCGATCACCGCCAGGGTGTCGCCCAGACTCACCTGGGCCGGGAAGCGCCGCGCCACCAGCACGCCATCACGCTCGGCGCGATATTCCACGGCTGCCTGACCGGCACGCCCCAGCGGATAGACCCGCGCCACGCATTGCCCCGCCGTGACCTGCTCACCGAGTGCCACGCACAGCTCCAGCAGCCCTTCATGCTCACTCTGCACGTAACAGCTGGCATCCGGCATGTCGATCAACAGCGGCGCGCCCGCCTGGCTGGCACGCCGGCGCTCGATGTCCTGATCCAGATCCGCGCGACTGCGCGCGCGCAGCACACCGCTGAAGGCGAGGAAATTGTCGACGCCACGGTCGGCGATCGCCTGGCGCTCCGGCGTGGTCGAACCACCACCGCCCAGCTCCGTGGTGACGAAGACCTTGCCCTGACGCTCCACCGCGGTGTCGTAGAGTGCCTCGGCGTCCAGCTCGAACATCATCATCGCCGAGGGCGCCCCGAAGGCCAGCGCCCCGGCCAGGCTCTCGGCTTCCTGCAGGCGACACTGCTCGACGCCCAGCGACTCCTCGAGATAGTCGAGACGGTGCGCGGCCGCGAACGGCAGGATATCCAGGGTGCGACCGCCGGAATGCAGGTCCAGCGCATAGTCGCACTGCGGCACCAGCACCCGGGTGAAGTAATCGGCGATCTGTTCGGTCGGGCCGCCGGTGGGGCTGCCGGGGAAGCTGCGATTGAGGTTGCCGCCATCGAGAGGCGAGCAACGCCGCCCGGCCTTGGCCGCCAGCGCATTCATGGTCGGCACGATGATGACGCGGCCCTTGACGTCCTCAGGCGTGAGACGCGCCGCCAGCTTGTAGAGCGCGGTGATGCCTTCGTACTCATCGCCATGATTGCCGCCGGTCAGCAATACCGTCGGCCCCTCACCATTGGCGATCACGCTGATCGGGGTCATCACCGCGCCCCACGCCGACTCGTCAGTCGAGATAGGCAGCTTGAAGAAACCGTGCTGAACTCCATCGGCGAACAGATCGATGGTCAGACTGACGGGGGACTCTCGCATGACACCACTCCTTGTTATGGCGGGCTGCTGACACTTGTCGGCAGGCTATTTGACGAACAGCTGGCGCGGCACATCACACAGCGGCTCGGCACCGTTTTCCGTGATCAGAATCGACTCGGTGATCTCGAGCCCCCAGTCATCCATCCACATGCCGGGCATGAAGTGGAAGGTCATGCCCGGTTCCAGCACGGTCTCGTCACTGGGGCGCAGACTCATGGTGCGCTCGCCCCAGTCCGGCGGATAGCTGATGCCGATGGGATAGCCGCAGCGTGCGCCGCCACGGTCGAAGCCGTACTTGTCCATCGCCGCGCCCAGCGCCAGGGCGATGTCACAGCAGCGATTGCCGGGCTTGGCGATGGCCAGGCCACTTTCGATACCTTCCAGCAACGCCGACTCACCACGCACGAAATCGCGTGGCGGACGCCCCAGAAAGACGGTGCGTGAGAGCGGTGCGTGGTAGCGCTTGTAGCAACCGGCAATCTCGAAGAAGGTGCCCTCGCCTTCACGAAATGGCGTGTCATCCCAGGTCAGGTGCGGCGCAGCGGCATCACTGCCGGTCGGCAGCAATGGCACGATGGCCGGATAGTCACCGCCAAGAATCTCGCCATTCGGTCCGACCACACCCTCGACGCCGACCCGGTAGATCTCCGCGACCAGCGCACTCTTGGGCAAGCCCGGTTCGATCATCTCCAGAATGCGCGAATGCATGCGCTCGACGATGCGCCCGGCCACGCGCATGTAGGCAATTTCCTGCTCGGACTTGATTGCCCGACACCAGTTGACCAGCGAGTTGGCATCCACCAGCCGCGCGTGGGGCAGCTCCTTGACCAACGCCAGATGCGCCCGCGCCGAATAGTAATAGTTGTCGAGCTCGACCCCGACGACCCCGTCGTGCCAGCCACGCTGCGGCAGGATCGACTGGGCGAGAAACTCCATCGGGTGCATGTCCGGATTCTGCACGTAGTAATCCGGATACCACAGGATGTTGTCCTCACCCATCCAGCAGGTACGCAGCGCGCCGTTGCCGTCCTGACGACGCCCATACCAGACCGGCTCACCGGAAAGCCCCAGCAGCACGCATTGGTGCACATAGAAGGACCAGCCGTCATAGCCGGTCAACCAGGCCATGTTGGAGGGGTCGGAAATCACCATCACATCGATACCGGCGCGCGCCATGGCTTCACGCACCCGCTGGATGCGCGCGCGATACTCGCCGATGGTGAAGGCCTGGCGGCCAGCGGACAGCGCGCGTGGCGTCCAGTCACTCTCGGTGGCCGGTGCCTCGCTGCTGGGCAAGGTGGCCAGGCCAGCGAAGGCTGGCTGGGGTGCACCAATATGGGGCGGGAATTGACTCATGCAGCGCTCCTTTTCGATCAGGCCTTGAGGCAAGCAGCACGTTGGGGCGGAGCCAGTGGCCATACGCAGGGCCAGGCAGCGGGTGACCGACCTGCCAGCCGCACCGGGCTGACAATGCCTGCCTGCGCCGCGAGCGAACGATGCGCCCTGCGGGTCAGCAAGGTCGGCGTACATGCGTACATCCGAATTCCCCTCTGGATTCGAGTCTGTCACTCTGCCAACAACGGGTCAAAGGACGACTCTGGCACTGTCGCCCTTCGCTTGAGCCCTTGCAAGGCCTGCGCCATTGCCGCCCGTGAGCAGGCCATGCTCTCGCGGCAGTCGCGCATGGCGAGGTGACATTTGAATAGAGCCACGAACAGCGCCTGCGTACAGATCAGGACAGTTCAGCAATCCCGCCCCGCCACCCAGCGTCCCTGAAGAGGAGAACAGCATGCGAATACTGGTACATCATGAACGCGCCGAACGTTGGTGCGATGCTCTGCGTCAGCGCCTGTGCGATGCCGCCGACGCCAAGGGGTCGCGGCAACGTGAGTCGTCGGAATCGTCATCAAAACACGCGCCGCTGGAAATCGTTGCCGATGACGGCGAGATGCTGGGCGACGTGCTGGTGGTGTGGGCACCACCCGCCGCGCTGTTCGAGCGCCACCGCGATCATGACGTCAAGGCGATCCTCAATCTGGGCGCGGGCGTCGACAGCCTGCTCGACAACCCGGCACTGCCTGACGATGTGCCAGTGCTCAAGCTGAGCGATGCCGGCATGGCCAGCCACATGCTGGATTACGTGCGCTATGGCCTGCTGCACTTTCGGCGTGATTTCGACCGTTACGCCAGACAGCAGGCGGACACCCAGTGGGCCCCGCACCGCGTGGTGCGCGCCCATCAGTACCCGGTGGCGGTACTCGGGCTCGGCGCCATCGGCAGCCAGATCGCCGAATCATTGGCGGCAGACGGCTATCCGGTACATGGCTTCAGCCGCAGCGCCCATACATTGCAGGGCGTGACCTGCCACCATGAAAGCGGCGCCGGCGGCCGCTCGCTCAAGCAAGTGCTGGGTGACGAGTCGCTCGGTCTCAAGGCGGTGATCAACCTGTTGCCCAATACGCCGGCCACGAGAGACGTGCTGAACGCCGACGTCTTCCGGGCTCTGCCCGACGACGCCGTGCTGATCAATCCGGGGCGTGGCAGCAGCGTGGTCGAGAAAGATCTGGTCGCGGCGCTCGAGGAAGGCAAGCTCAGGGGCGCCCTGCTCGATGTCTTCCAGCACGAGCCACTGGCCGAGGACAGCCCGCTGTGGCACCAGCAACGTGTGATCATCACGCCGCATGCCGCAGCGCCGACCCCGGTGGCCGAGGCCGCCGACCAGCTGGCAGACAACATTCGCCGCATTCAGCGAGGTGAAGTGCTGACCGGCATCAGCCGCGAGCACGGGTATTGAGCGCGCTGGCGCGCGGTGCTCAACCGGCGATAAACGTCACCGCCTGACGGCCATCACAGCGGCAGTGCGGTGGTCGTCTTGATGCGCTCCATCGCGAAGCGGGCCGACACGTCGCTCAGCTCGTCGATGGTATTGACCAGCCGCTTGTAGACGCGGTCGTAGGCGTTCATGTCCTCGACCTGCACCTTGAGGAGGTAGTCGTAGTCACCGGCCATGCGATAGAACTCGGTGACTTCCTCGATCTCCTCGACGATGGCCACGAAACGCTCGAACCAGGCCCGCGAGTGATCGCGGGTCTTGAGCTGCACGAAGGCCGTCAGCCCCATGCCGATCAGCTCCGCATTCAGCAACGCCACCCGTGCGGTGATCACGCCACACTCTTCCAGGCGCTTGAGGCGCTTCCAGCAGGGAGACGTGGTCAGATGCACGGCTTCCGCCAGCGCCGCCAGCGACAGGCTGGCATCGCGCTGCAGTAGCCGCAGCAGGGCGCGGTCCGTGGCATCGAGCACTATTTTCTCCATTACCCTCACCTCGCAATGAATTCTTGCCATGAAACATGGCTCACGCCATGCATACTGGCAAGTTTTGCTTGGCGGCTGGTCGTACCATGAAAGCTCCTTCCTGCGACCGGAACCGCCGCCATGACGATCACTGCCTCCCCTTCGACAGCACCTTTCATGGCGGCCGCCGACGCCAGTACGCTCGCAGCTACGCCCCCAGAACAGTACGCCCCGCACGCGACTCAGCGTGAATCATGGCGCCAACGCAGCCTCGCCAGGCTTGCGACCTTGAAAGCCGCCACTCCGGAGACCCCTCTGTTGGAACTCAGCCTGCGCGGACTGGGCGAGGCGCGCATCCTGATCAAGGACGAGCGGGCGCATGCCAGCGGCTCGCTCAAGCATCGCCTGGCGATGTCGCTGTTCGAGCAGGCCCTGCTAAAGGATTGGCTCACACCCGGCTGTCCGGTGATCGAAGCCTCCTCGGGCTCCACGGCGGTCTCCGAGGCGTGGCTGGCACGCCGGTTGGGGCTTCAATTCATTGCCGTGGTGCCCAGGGGCACCGCCTTTTACAAGCAGGAAGCGATTCGTGACGAGGGCGGGCGCGTGGTGGAAATCGAAGACTCCGCTCGGCTTTGCCAGCATGCGCAGGCGCTTGCCGATGACAGCGGCGGTCACTTCATCAACCAGTTCCGCCATGCCGCTACTGCCGGTGACAGGGCAAGCGACGGGGCAAGCGATACGAGCCTGCCTGGGGAGTGCCTGGCACAGATCGCCGCGCGTGAGCTGCCCGAGCTACAGGCGGTATTTCTCGGCGCCGGCACCGGCGGCAGTGCCGCCAGCTTCGCGCGTCATCTGCGCCACAAGCGCCATCTGCATCACGGGAGTCATCGTGCCCGCGTGATCGGCGTGGACCCCGAGCACTCCGTCTATCACGCCTGCTGGCAGCACCATCGTGCCCATGGCACCCGTACGACCAGACTGCCCGCCCCGCAGGCGGCCAACCCCATCGAAGGCATCGGACGCCCCTGCGTGCTGGAGGCATTCGACCCCGCGCATTTCGATGACTACCGACGCATCGCGGATGCGCGCAGTCAGGTGGCCGCGCTATGGCTGGCCGAGCATGCCGGGCTTGAAGTCGGCCCCTCCACCGGCACCGCCTTCGCGGGGCTGCTCGAGAGTCTGGCGCTCAGGCGCGCTCGCGGTGAGTCGCTGGCCGGCAGCTGGTTGCTGCTGGCCTGTGATCACGCCGAGCGGTATGCCACCACGCTGGGCGATCCCGCATGGCGAGCCGCCCAGCAATCGCGACTCGCCCCGCAACGGGCCTGGATCGAGGCGTTTGCCCATAGAAACGACGGGGCCTGAAACGACGACACCCCGCCGGGTGGCAGGGTGTCGTAAGGCAAAGCCGATGTGACGGCGTGGCTAGCAGGAATGCATCACACCAGCAGCGCCTGGAACTGACGCAGCCATTCCGGATGCGCCGGCCAGGCCGGTGCGGTCACCAGCTTGCCGGAGGTCACGGCGTCGGTCACTTCCAGCGACACGAACTCACCGCCCGCCAGCTTCACCTCAGGGGCGCAGGCCGGATAGGCGCTGACGCGATGGCCTTCCAGCGACATGGCGGCGGCCAAGAGCTGCGGACCATGACAGACGGCGGCGATGGGCTTGTCGGCCTCGACGAAGTGACGCACCATCGTCAGCACACGCTCATCCAGACGCAGATACTCGGGGGCACGGCCACCGGGGATCAGCAGCGCGTCGTAACTCTCGACGGCGATCTCGGCGAAGCTGGCGTTGAGCGCGAAGTTGTGGCCCGGCTTCTCGGTATAGGTCTGGTCGCCCTCGAAGTCGTGGATGGCGGTCTTGACGATATCGCCTTCCGTCTTGTCCGGGCAGACGACATCCACGCGATGCCCCATCGCCTGCAGCGCCTGGAACGGCACCATCAGCTCATAATCTTCTACAAAATCCCCGGCAATGATGACAATGCTGGCCATGATGATCTCCTGATTGGACCCAACGTCTAGGTACGCGCCGCGCGCGGCGGAAGGACAAGGCTGTTACAGAGTACCTATCCATTGCACATGAGCAAGCGCTGAAATATCGTCGTGACCGCCTGACGGGCGTTGGCTTGATTGTGGATCGCCTCAACATCATTACATCATCATGTACAGTCGCTCTGCCCCGTCGCTGCCTGACCGCTCGACACCCCATCCACAGGCCACGGCTCCAGTGCCGATCTCGGGAGTCACCATGACCCTGCCATCTTCCGCCTTGTCTCACGTCTCTCAAGCCCCTACGTGTCGCGACGCTTGCACCGCCACACGCGCTGACCGGCCTTCGGCATGGCAGCGACTGTGCCGCGCAGGTCTGGGGGCGCTCCTGCTGCTGGCGGGCAGTGCACAAGCGGCCAGCGATGAGGCCGCTGTCAGCCCGGAGGCGCCCCTGGCGCCTGTCGCCAGCATCGCGCCGGTGCCCTTCACCGCCCACTACACCCTGGTGCTGGAAGGCTGGCCGGACGTGCCCATCACCCAGCGCGTCAGCCAGAGCGGCGAGCTGTACATCGCCAGCATGGAGGCCTCCATCAAGGTCGCCAGTGGCTATGAGCAGGGCCGCTTCACGTTCGCGGAGGATCGCCTGCTGCCCGAGGGCTATCGTTCCGGCTATCGGCTGGCCGGCATCGGCAAGGACTACAACCGGGAAGCACCGGAGCCAGGCGATACCCGCCTGCCTGACCGTCAGAGCCTGCTGGTACTGCTGAGCCAGCAGGTTGACAGCCAATGGAGCGAGCAGGCCTGTCTGGCCGCGACGCCCTGCTCACTGGACTATCTCGACCACAAGGGTCGCCAGCGCACCCTGATGTACGAGATCCAGGGCCAGGAAACGCGCCAGGCGGCACAGCGCACCTTCCGCACCCTGCGTATCGAGGCGTGGCGCAAGCATCGTGAGCACAAGCACTACCGTATCTGGCTGGCGCCGCGCTGGCCGGGCCTGATGGTCGGCCTCGATTACCTCGACTACGAAGACGTCATGGACCAGGACGGCAACCGCCACGGCGAGGTACCGCCGCGCTCGGCTCATCTGACCCTCAACCAGCTGAGCAGCGCCCGCCAGTGATGACAGCTCCCACCTCTTAAGCGGCTGATCATAAGCCCCGCTGATACACCATCAGCAAGTCTCTCGCGCAATGGTGCTAGCGGGGTTATCCAGACTCCACGCCAACCGATATAGTAAGGCCCTTCGGCGGTATTCACCGCCAATCAACCACTTGCGCCACCCCTGTTGTCCGGGTGGCAACGCCAGGGAAGGGTCATGCTGTCAGGTCTCATCTTCATTCTGCTGCCGCTGATACTCGGCTACCTGGTACGCCTCACCGATCCTGATCGCCTGGCGGTGGTCAACCGCCTGGTCAATGCCTCCATCTATCTCATCCTGTTCCTGATGGGCATGGGGCTGGCGGCGCTGGAGCAGTTGAGTGTCGGCATGGCCGCCATGAGCGGGCAGGCGCTGACGCTGTTCGCCATCATCACGCCGCTGAATCTGCTGGCGCTGTGGTGGCTGTCGCGCCGCAGCCCGCTGCGCGCCAATCCCGCCCAGGCGGTGGATGGCGCACCGATGACCCGCTGGCAGGCGCTGTCCGGCTCATTGACCCTTGCCGCCGTGGTCGCGCTCGGCGTCGGCGCCGGCGTGCTGCTCAAGACCATCGGCACCCAGCTTGATACCGACACCCTCGCCGAATGGGCTCTCTATGTGCTGCTGGCGCTGATCGGCTGCCAGCTCAGAAGCTCCGGCATGAGCCTGCGCCAGATACTGCTCAATCGACACGGCCTGGTCATCGCGCTGACGGTGATGGCCAGTTCGCTGCTCGGCGGCCTGCTGGCGGCGCCTCTGCTGGCGCTGGAGTGGAATCAAGGCATGGCGATCTCGGCTGGCTTCGGCTGGTACTCCCTGTCGGGGATCCTGGTCGGCGACCAGCTCGGCCCGATTCTCGGCGGCGCCGCCTTCTTCAATGATCTGGCGCGCGAGCTGCTGGCCTTCGTGCTGATCCCCCTGACCATCCAGCGCTACACGCCGCTGGCCATCGGCATCGGCGGGGCCACCTCGATGGACTTCACGCTACCGGTGATCCAGCAGACCGGCGGCGTGGCCTGCGTCCCGGTTGCCGTCGTCTCGGGCTTCCTGTTGTCGCTGGCGGCGCCGCCGATGATTCTGTTCCTGCTCTCGCTGAGTCACGTCTGATCCGTCGGGCAAGGCTTGCTCCCGGGCCGCCTTAACAGGGACACTCTTGTCCTCCTTCGCAGCCGCTTGAATGTCCATGCCCTCTCAGCCACACAAAGCTTCCCGCCTCAAGCGCGTCACCCTGGCCGATATCGCCGCCCGACTGGGCGTCACCAAGGTCACGGTGTCGCGCGCGCTCAATCAGCCCGAGAAGGTGTCCGCCGCGATGCGCGAGCGGGTAACCGAATGTGCCCGCGAGCTGGGTTACATGCCCAATCGTCAGGCCGGCAGCCTCGCCAGTGGTCACTCGCGGCTGATCGCGCTGCTGATTCCTTCGCTCTCCAACGCCGTATTCTCGGAGCTGCATCGCGGCCTGGAAGCCCCGCTGGCCGCCGCGGGCTATCAGCTGCTGATCGGCCATACCGGCTATTCGATGCAGGAAGAGGAGCGCCTGATCGAGACCTGGCTCTCCTTCGGCATCGACGGGCTGGTGCTGTGCGGCAGTCGCCATAGCCCTCGTACCCGCGAGATGATCGCGCGCTCGGGCTGTGCGGTGGTGGAATGCATGGAGAAACGCGAGACGCCGCTCGACATGGCGGTAGGACTGGACCAGCACGCCGCTGGCCGCGCGATGACCGAGGCCATGATCGCCCTGGGGCATCGCCATATCGGCTTTCTCGGCGCGCGCATGGACCGCCGCGTCGAACAGCGCCTGGGCGGCTGGCGTGCAGCAATGGAGGCCGCCGGCCTGTCGCAGCAGGCGCTGTTGACCACCGATGCGCCCTCCAGCGTGCGCATGGGCGGCGAGCTGCTCGATGAGATGCTGACCCGCTGGCCCGAGACCCAGGCCGTGTTCTGCTGCAATGACGACCTGGCGGCCGGCGGGCTGTTCGAGTGTCAACGCCGCGGCCTGTCGGTGCCCGACCAGCTGGCACTGGCCGGCTTCAACGGTCTGGAGATGACCCGCGGCACCTGGCCGCCGCTGGCCAGCGTGGTCACGCCACGCCGCGAGATCGGCGAGCGCGCCGCCGCTCTGCTGTTGGCGCGCTTGAGCGGTGATCTCGACGCCACGCCCCACGGCCTGTGGGAAGATCTGGGCTTCAGTCTGCAGAAAGGTGGCAGCCTGGCGCCATGATACTTTCTCCTCGTAATACGTGGCAGCAGCCTGTCCGCGTGATACGCCCGGCGACTGACTAGCGCTCTGGCGCGTCGAGGACCTGCTGACAGACACTCTCGACCAGCGCCTGCGGCGTGGCGCTGATATCGAGGGTATGGATGCGCCCTTCGTCGTCGCCGGGCACCTCGAGCGTCGCCAGCTGATTGTCGAGCATGTCAGCGCCCTTGAAGAAATGATCGGTTCGCGCCTCGAGGCGTTCCAGCAGCAGCTCGCGCGTGCCTTCGAGAAATACGAAGCCCAGCGCGGGGTCCCCGCCACGCAGTTGATCCCGATAACGTCGCTTCAAGGACGAGCAGGCCAGTACCAGACTGCGCCCGTCGCGACGCGCCGCCTCGATCAGCTCGGCCAGACGGGCCAGCCAGCCGTGGCGATCGTCATCATCCAGCGGGATGCCGCGCGCCATCTTGGCCACGTTGGCCTCACCGTGATAATCGTCGCCATCGATGAACTGCGCGCCCAGGCACGCCGCCAGCTGCTGCCCGACATGCGACTTGCCACAGCCCGACACCCCCATGACCACCAGACGCACGCCACCCTGAGCGGCCAGAGCCTCTGACCTGGTCGGCATCGACGCGACCGCTGATGCTCCTTCTGCCTGCTGCTGCATGAAAACCCTCTCCCCCTGAATGAAAACGATGGCCCCACCAGCGTACCCGATGTAGCCGATCAATCCCTTGCCCGGCGCCTCGGGACGGCTGTCGCGCGCTGAGCGACCGCCCGTTGGCGGACAATCTGCTGCCAGACGCGACCGTCTTTTGCCCCTCATGCACCTTTCGGATCATTGCGTAAGCGTTAATGTTACCGGTAACTTCCATCCTGCACGACCCACGACGCCTCACACAATACGCCTTTGGGCAATGGCGGATGATCACGCCGTTGCCAGCCGCAAGAGTTCGCCATCATGTCCCCAGATAGCACCCTCGTCCTTGCCGCCCTCGGCGGCATCCTGCTGCTGCTTTACCTCGTCATGCGCCTGCGCCTGCATGCCTTCGTTGCCCTGCTGGTGGTGAGTCTGGGGGTCGGACTGGCCACCGGCATGCAGCCCGACACCATCATCGACTCCGTCACCAACGGCATGGGCAACACCCTGGGCTTCGTTGCCACCGTGGTCGGTCTCGGCGCGATGTTCGGCAAGATGCTGGAAGTGTCCGGCGGTGTCGATCGCATGGCCAACACCCTGCTGGGGCGATTCGGCACCTCACGCTCGCAATGGGCGCTGGCGCTGACCGGCTTCCTGGTCGCGATTCCGGTATTCCTGGATGTCGCCTTCATCATTCTGGTGCCGCTGGTCTACGCACTGGCGCGTCGCAGCGGCCGCTCGCTGCTCTATTACGGCATCCCGCTGCTCGCCGGTCTGGCTGTGACGCACTCCTTCATTCCGCCGACGCCGGGACCGATCGCGGTCGCCAAGCTGATCGGTGCCGATCTCGGCTACGTCATCCTGTTCGGGGCGCTGTGTGGCCTGCCGGCGATGATCGTCGCGGGGCCGATCTTCGGTCGCTTCATCGCGGCGCGCATCGACGCCAGGATCCCGGATTACATGGAAAATACCGGCAGCGTGATGAGCGATGAAGAGGTCAATCAGCGCGCCCCGGGCTTCGGTCTGATCCTGTCCATCGTACTGCTGCCGCTGGCGCTGATCGTGCTCAACACCGTCTCGGGCTTCCTGTTCGGTGACGACAGCCCGCTGGTCGGCTGGCTGGGCTTCCTCGGCCATCCGTTCGTGGCGCTGAGTCTGGCCACCCTGATGGCCTTCACCCTGCTGGGCACGCGCCGTGGCATGACGCGCGAACAGGTGATGGAAGTCGCCACCAAGGCACTCGAACCCGCCGGCATCATCATCCTGGTCACCGGCGCGGGCGGCGTCTTCAAGCAGATGCTGATCGATTCCGGGGTCGGTGACGTGCTCGGCAACCTGATGGCCGACAGCAATCTGCCGCCGATCCTGCTTGCCTTCCTGATCGCCACCGCCGTCCGTGTCATCCAGGGCTCGGCCACCGTGGCGATGATCACCGCCGCCGGCCTGATGGCCCCGGTGATCGATACGCTGGCGCTGTCAGGCCCGGTGCTGGGCCTGGTGGTGATCGCCATCGCCAGTGGTGCCACCGTGCTCAGTCACGTCAATGACTCCGGCTTCTGGCTGGTCAGCCGCTACTTCGGCCTCACCGAGAAGGAAACGCTGAAGAGCTGGACGGTAATGGAGACCCTGATCGGCGTGATCGGGGTCTGCATGGCGCTGCTGATCGGCCTGTTCCTCTAGTTTATCCAGTTCAACTATTTCAACTATTTCAACTACTGAAATCTGGCCTGCCCACGCGGTTCAGCCAGGCTGATAGCGCGATTCATCCGTCAGAGACGCCGCCCGCCCGGCGCACTCATGAAAAGCTGCCACTTCGAGTGGCAGCTTTTTTTGTGGGGTGCCAATCACGCAATGGCAGATTGCGTTTGTTGCACGCTATTTCCCATTTTGGCATTGCGCCTGAATGGCATCATGCGATCATCCACCCATTCGTCTGCCTTTCATGGCCATGATCCACCGCCCGCTCTGACCGACGCCACAGCGACTGGCCAGAAGACGGCTGCGCATCAGGCCAGTCACTTTTCGTTCGGAGTCCGCATGGACCATAGCCCTGAGACGCCAGCGTCGTCTTCCGCGTCGCCCGCCCCTGACGGCCGCCCCGCACCGTCCTCGCGGCGCCTGATCTGGATGCGCCTGCTGGCGCTGATCATTCTCGCCCTGGCGATCGCGCTGGCCGCCTGGTGGATGAATCATCGCCCCGGTGCGCCGAAGCGCGCCCCCAGCGAGGCGCCTGCGCCCACGGTCGAGGTAGTGACGGTCAGCCACGCTGCCAACGCCCCGACGCTTGAGGGCTTCGGTCGCGTGATCGCCGATCGTCAGACCACGGTCTCCACGCGCGTCAGCGGTCAGCTGGCGCCCTTCCCCGAAGGCATCGAGGCCGGCCGCGAGGTCCGCGAGAATCAGCTGTTGGCCAGTCTCGATCAACTGGATTATCAGCTGGCACTGCGTCAGGCCGAGGCGGATCTCGCCACGGCAGAAGCCAGCCTCGCCTCTGAAAAGGGCGAGCAGATCCGCGCCGCCTCGGAATACAAGACCTTCGGTCGCAACCTGCCGGCGGCCCAGAAAGCGCTGGTCCTGCGCGAGCCTCAGCTCAAGTCGGCCCAGGCCGCCGTGGAAAGCGCCCGCGCCAGCCGCGATCAGGCAAGGCTCAATCTGGCACGCACCGAGATTCGCGCCCCCTACGACGGTCTGATCAGCGAGCGTCTGGTCGGCGAAGGCAGTGACCTCAACGCCTTCACTGACCTGTTGACGCTGGTGGCCACCGACCGCTTCTGGGTGCGCCTCAATCTGCCGCAGGCCGACATGGAGTGGCTCTCGACCCACGCCCGTGATGGCCAGGGCACGCCGGTATTGCTCTCGAGCAAGGCATGGCCGGATGGCCAGCATCGCCGTGGCGAAGTGTGGAGCGTATTGCCGTCGCTGGAAGACAACGGCCTGCTGACCCAGGTGATGGTGGCGGTGGAAGACCCGCTGGCGCTCAATGTCTCCGAGGAGGCGCGCGCCAGCACCCCGGCACTGCGCATCGGCGATGTGGTCGAGGCGACCCTGACACCCCAGCGCACCGCCTCGCTGATCGAACTGCCGATCAGTGCACTGCGCAGCGGCCAGCGGGTCTGGGTGCTGACGCAGGACGGTCATCTCGAGAAGCGCTCGGTAGGCGTGCGCCATCTGGGCAATGACACCCTGCTGGTCGCCGACGGCCTGGTGGACGGCGAACGCGTCATCACAAGCTCCCTGAGCAGCGTCGAAGCCGGCATGGCCCTGCGCGCGCGTGATGATGCGCCTACGTCGACGCCGACGCCGACCGCCCAGGCGGCAGATGCCAAGGCGACTGACGACAAGACGACGGCTGGCGACAAGAGCACCGCGACAGTCGAGAAGGACACGGCGGCTGGCGACAAGAACGCCAAGGTTGCCGACCAGAACACCACGACCGCCGGAAGTGACTCATGACGGCACAGTCGCGCCTCAAGGGCCCCATCCGCTGGATGCACGATCACGGCGTCGCCGCCAACCTGCTGATGCTGTGTCTGATTCTCGGCGGCCTGCTGATGTCCAGTCAGATCAAGAAGGAGGTCTTCCCCTCCTTCGAACTCGAGATCATCAACGTCAGCGTCAGCTATTCCGGCGCCACGCCGGATGAGGTCTCCGAAAGCCTGTTGCAGGCGATGGAGTCCGCGGTGCAGGACGTGGAGGGCATCGAGGAGATCACCGCCACCGCCGAGGAAGGCCTCGGCTCGCTGTCCATCGAGCTGCAGGACGGCGTCGAGACCATGCGCGCCTATCAGGACATCCAGCAGGCCATCGACAGTATCACCACCCTGCCCGATGAATCCGATCCGCCCGTCTACTCGCTGGCGGGCCGCTCGCGCAGCGTGATGGAGCTCAAGCTGCATGGCCAGACCGATGACCAGACCCTGCGCAATGTCGCCGAGCGTCTGCGCCTGAGCCTGCTCGACAGTGACGACATCACCAAGGTGGAGCTGACCGGCATCCGTGACCGCGAGGTGCATGTCGCACTGGAAGAAGGCGCGCTGCGCCGCTATGGCCTGTCGCATCAGGATATCGCCGGCCTGATCGGCAATCAGGCGCTCAACCTGGCCGGGGGCAGCCTCGACACCCAGCAGGGCGAATACCTGGTGCGCTATGAGGCACGTCGCGACGGCGCCGCCGAGTTCGCGCAGCTGCCGGTGATCTCCAGCCAGGAAGGCAATGTCGTGCGTCTGGGCGATATCGCCACCGTCACCGATGGCTTCGCCGACAGCGACAAGGAAGTGCTCTACGACGGCGAACCGGCGATTGGCCTGGACATCTATCAGGTCGGCTCCCAGACACCCAACGAACTGTCCGCCGCGACCATGGCGATGCTGCCGCAATTGACCGCCAGCCTGCCGCGCGGTCTGACGCTGAGCGTCGAGGACGATGACTCGCTGGTCTATCAGGACCGTCTGGAGCTGCTGCTCAAGAATGCCTGGATGGGGCTGGTGCTGGTACTGGTGCTGCTGGG
Source organism: Cobetia sp. MB87 (assembly GCF_011319755.1). Classification (NCBI taxonomy): domain Bacteria; kingdom Pseudomonadati; phylum Pseudomonadota; class Gammaproteobacteria; order Oceanospirillales; family Halomonadaceae; genus Cobetia; species Cobetia sp. MB87. The sequence goes on from NZ_VFBC01000010.1 coordinate 38,323, forward strand.
GCTGTTCCTCGAGGCGCGTCTCGCCTTCTGGGTCACGCTGGGCATCCCCACCGCCTTCCTCGGCGCGATGCTGTTCCTGCCGCTGGTCGGCGTGTCCATCAACATGATCTCGATGTTCGCCTTCATCATCGCGCTGGGCATAGTGGTCGATGACGCCATCATCGTCGGCGAGAACATCCACTCGCACCGCGAGCGCGGCGCCAGCATGCGCGAAGCCGCCATTCTCGGCGCGCGCGAGATCGCGGTGCCGCTGGCGTTCTCGATCCTGTCCAACATCGTCGCCTTCATTCCGCTGCTGTTCCTGCCCGGCTTCCTCGGGCTGGTGTTCGGCATCATCCCGCTGGTGGTGATCAGCATCTTCGCGCTGAGCTGGATCGAGGCGATCTTCATCCTGCCCGCACACCTGGGTCACACCAGCGAGAAGCCGATCCGCTGGCTGGCACCGCTGGACCGCGTGCGCCATGGCGTTCAGCACGGCCTCGAGCGCTTCACGCGACGCCGCTTCCAGCCCTTCCTCGAGGGGTGCCTGAACTATCGCGGCCTGACCGCCATCTGCGGCCTGGCGCTGCTGGTGCTGGCGATGGCCTGGATGGCCAGTGGCCGCCTCGGCTTCTCGCTGATGCCGCGTGTCGAGTCCAACCGTGCCGGCGTCACCGCCAACCTGCCGGTGGGCAGCCCGATCAGCCAGGACCGCGAGGTACGCACCCTGCTGCTGGAGGCACTGGAGCGAGTCCGCGAGCGCGACGACGCCCCCGCGATCTTCTCCACCAGCGCCGAGATCGAAGGCAACTCGCTGAGCATCATCGCCAACCTGGATACCACGGTGGAGGACAACTGGTCGCCCTCGCAGCTGATCACGGCCTGGCGTGAGGAAGCCGGCACCATCGCCAATACCGAGTCGCTGCTGTTCGAGTCCGACATCGGCGGCCCGGGTCGTGGCGCTGGCCTCACCATCCGCCTGTCCTCGTCTGACAGTGGCGCGCTGATGGCCGCCGCCGAGTCGCTGGCGACGTCACTTGAGGATTACAGCTCGCTGTCGGACGTCGACAGCGGTCTGGATGACGGCAAACGCGAGCTCTATCTGCAGCTCAATGCCTACGGTCGCTCGCTGGGACTGGATGGCGCCACCCTGGCCAACCAGCTGCGTGGGCCGCTGTCCGGCGCGACTGCCCTCAAGCAGCAGCAGGGCCGCAATGAGGTCGAGGTCAAGGTGCTGCTGCCCGAAGACCAGCGCGCAAGCCTCGCCCAGCTGGAGAACTTCGGCGTACAGACCGGCAACGGCGTCAGCGTCCCCCTGGGGCTGGTGGCCGACATCGAGCAGGGACGCGCCGCGTCCAGCATCCTGCGCATCGACGGGCGCCGCGTGATCGAGGTCACCGCCAACGTGACTCCATCCGACGCGGTCAGTCAGGTGATCACCAGTCTGGAAAGCGATGTCTACCCCCAGCTGAAGAGCCAGTATCCGAGCCTGAGCATCGGCTATGGCGGGCGTCAGGAGGAGACCGCCGACAACCTGGGGTCATTGCAGGTGTCGTTGCTGCTGACGCTGGCGGCACTCTATCTGCTGCTGGCCTTGCCGTTCAGAAGCTATCTGCAGCCGCTGCTGGTGATGACGGCGATTCCCTTTGGCCTGATCGGCGCAGTCATCGGCCATCAGCTGATGGGCTATGGCCTGTCGGTGATCAGCCTGATGGGCATGCTGGCGCTGTCGGGCATCGTCATCAACGACGCCCTGGTGCTGATCGACTACGCCAACCGCCAGCGTCTGGCCGGCGCCACCGCGCGTGAGGCGATCATCATGGCAGCCACGCGGCGTCTGCGCCCCATCCTGCTGACGACACTGACCACCTTCTTCGGCCTGGCGCCGATGATCTTCGAGACCTCGCGCCAGGCGCGCTTCATGATCCCGATGGCGGTCTCCATCGGCTTCGGCATCCTGTTCGCGACGGTCATCCTGCTGATCCTGGTGCCCTCGCTCTATCTGTTGCTGGAAGACCTGCAGCACAACCTGCGACGCCTGCTGGGGCTGCCGCCCCGCACCCCGCGTCAGGAGGAACAACCCTCATGATGCCCGCCATCACCGCCTGGCGCTCACGGCTGTCCGTGCGGCTGTTCGTGATCCTGCTGCTGACCAATGTCGTGATCGGCGGCAGCATCTACATGTTCATCTCCCACAGCATGGACAGAGGATTTGCGGAGTATCTGGAGCAGACCCAGCAGGAGCGCATCGAGCTGATCTCGTCCGACCTGGTCAGCGCCTACGCCGCGGAAGGCAACTGGGACTGGATGAAGAGCCGGCGCAACTGGGGGCGCATCGTGCATTCCCAGGCGCCGCCGGACAGATTCGAGATACCGCCGGGCGCCAACCTCAATCGCCCCCAGGACTACATGCTGCGCGATACCCGCGGCCAGCGCCTCAATGGGCCGCCACGCCCCATCCCCGGCATGCAGTTCAAGGACCTGATACTGGACGGCGAGAAGATCGGCGAGCTGGGCTACCTGCCGGTGAGTGAATTCCTGCGCCGCGGCAAGGACCAGTATCTGGAGCGCCAATCACGCAATCTGACCACCATCATCCTGTCCTCCACCTTCGCCTCGCTGCTGGCGGCGGCCGGTATCGCCTGGTGGCTGGGCCACCGGGTGCGGGACCTCGCCAGTGGCGCCAGCCGTCTATCGAGCGGCGACTATGCCACCCGCCTGCCGGTGCGCGGGCGAGATGAGCTGTCGCGGCTGGCCGGTGACTTCAATGCGCTGGCGCAGACACTGGAGACCAATCGCGATTCCCGCCAGCGCTGGGTGAGTGATATCTCCCATGAACTGCGCACGCCGCTGGCGGTGCTCAAGGGCGAGATAGAAGCCATGCAGGACGGTATCCGCCCGATGAGCCAGGACAGCCTCGGCTCGCTGGAACAGGAGGTGGATGCCCTCAACCGCCTGGTGTCGGACCTGCGCCTGCTGGCCCAGAGCGACGCCGGCACCCTGGAAGCCTGGCGCGAGCCGCTGGAGCTGGATGCCCAGCTCAACGATAGCCTGGACGACCTGCGCGGCTGGCTGGAAGACAGCGGTATCCAGCTGGAGACCGACATCCAGCTGCCACTGCGCGTGCAGGGCGACATGCAGCGCCTGCATCAGCTGTGGAGCAACCTGGCCAGCAACACCCGCGCCTACACCGACTCGCCCGGCAAGTTGAAGGTCAGCCTGCTGCGCGAGGCTGCCTCACCCGGGGATGGCGCCGGCCACCCCGGCTGGGCGGTGGTGCGCTGGGAGGATTCAAGCCCCGGCGTCCCGGACGCCGAGCTTGCCCACCTCACCGAGCGCCTGTACCGGGTCGAGAACTCGCGCAATCGCTCCAGCGGGGGGTCAGGCCTGGGCCTATCGATCGCCAGCGCGCTGGTCAGTGCCCATGATGGCGAGCTGGTGCCGGGCCAGTCATCACTGGGCGGACTGCGATGGGACATTCGCCTGCCGCTGTTGTCTACTTGAAACAGTCATTTTCATCTGCAAGGACTCTTGACCATGAGCGACGTTCACGCCGACACCACTGACGCCCGGGCCGAGCCCCAGAAACCGCTGATTCTGGTGGTGGAAGACGAGCCCAAGATCGCAAGCCTGCTGTGCGATTATCTGGACGGCAGCGGGTATCGCACCCGGCATGTCGACGACGGCAACGCTGTCATCGCGGCGGTCAACGACGAGACACCCGCCCTGGTATTGCTGGACCTCATGCTGCCGGGCACCGACGGCCTGACCCTGTGCCGTCAGCTGCGGGCCGAGGACAACCTGCTGCCCATCGTCATGCTGACCGCGCGGGTCGAGGAAGTGGACCGCCTGCTGGGACTGGAACTGGGCGCCGATGACTACATCTGCAAACCCTTCAGCCCGCGTGAGGTGGTGGCGCGCATCAAGGCCGTGCTGCGTCGCAGCCAGGCCCTTGATCAGACCCTCTCGCAGACCTCCGACAAGGGCCAGCTGGTGCTCAATGAGGAAGGTTGGCAGGCGCTGGCCGATGGCAGTGACCTGGGCCTGACCGCCGTCGAGTTCCAGCTGCTCAAGGTGATGATGCAGTCGCCGGGGCGCATCTTCTCCCGCGATCAGCTGATGGACCACATGTACCGCGACCACCGCATCGTCTCCGAGCGCACGGTGGATTCCCACGTCAAGAAGCTGCGCCGCAAGATCGCCAATGTCTGGCCGGAGCGCGACGTGATTCGCTCCATCTATGGGGTCGGCTACAAGTTCGAGCCTGACGTGCTGGACTGACACCCCGCCTCACGCAGGCATCGAAACCTTTCAGAAACATGACAACCGCCGTCTGTGACCACAGACGGCGGTTGCGTTTTTGTTGCACCCACGGTGCGAACTTGCTGTCCAACTAAGGCGGATACTGTCATCACTGCCCAAGCGAGAGCCATTTACTGCTGCTCAAGCGCGGGTCTACGCCACAAGTGAGGTATTCGTCATGTCCCACAGTCCTGCCAGTCGTGCTCTCTCCCGCACTCGCCTGATCGGTACCGGCGTACTGAGCGTCATGCTGATGGCATCACCGCTGAGCGTGACCAGTGCCAGCGCCGCCGATGTCTCGCTGAACGTGCTGCTGGATGGCATCAGCCTGAACGTCAGCCAGCGTGCCACCCTCGACAAGCAATATCGCCACTATCGCCAGCAACGTCAGGCCGCAGAGAGCCATCACGACGCCAAGGCGCTTGCCAAGGCGCGCAAGGCCTACCTGGCCGATGTCGATCGCATCCTGAGCGGCCATCAGACCCAGCGCTTCCACCAGCAGTTCGACCGCCACTATCCGGCGAACGCCCAGGCGAACGCCAAGGTAGCGAAGAAGAGCCACCACGGCGGCTGACGGCAACCACGTCTGAGCGCCCCGGGTTGAATCCTGGCGCCATCACCTTGATCAAGGACTCAGCCTCTACAGGACTCAGTCTCTACAAGATTCAGGCCACATGATCACGCTGCACAAAGACGACGCAGCAAGCCGTTGCATGTTCCGCCGAAGCGCGTTGCACGCAACCCCATGAAACCTTGCACAATGCCGGCACATTCACTGCTGATAATGCTCTTATCGCTTGATTCCGGCCCTTTACCTAGACACTCGGAGTACGCCATGAACCGCATTTCTCGCAAGCTCATCGTTTCCGGTCTGCTGACCGCCCTGGCACTGCCGATGACCGCCATGGCCTCAAGCAACGACAAGCACCATGACGGCGCCGACCGCAAGGAAGGCCTCGACAAGATTCTCGCCAGCTGGCATCTCAGCGATGAACAGCAGCAACAGCTCGACGCACTCAAGCAACAGCAGATGGAAAGCCGCAAGCAGCTCAAGGAGCAGAAGTTCGACTCCCGCGAAGCGCGCCGCGACGCCATCCAGGCACAGCGTGATGAACACAAGGCCGCCCTGGCAGAGATTCTCGACGAGAATCAGGTCAAGGTGCTCGAAGCCTACTGGGCTGCCGGCAAGCCGATGCACGGCAAGCATATGGACAAGCATGACGGTAAACGTCACGGCGAAGGCAAGCATGCCGACGAGCATGGCGGCGAACGCGGCGGCAAGCACATGGCCGACGACGGCAAGCAGCGCATGCAGCTGATGGGTGCCCTGTTCGACAGCTGGGACCTGGATGATGACCAGCGCAGCGCCCTCAAGGACTCCTTCAAGTCCATGCGCGACGACATGGAGTCACTCAAGGAGAAGGACTTCGACTCGCGTGAAGCGCGCAAGGCCGCCTTCGAGGAACTGCGCAAGACCCAGCACGATCGCCTGGCCAAGGTGCTCAGCGAAGACCAGATCAAGGTGCTGGACCTGATGCACCAGCGTGACAAGCGCGGTCCGAAGATGGCCGACCGTCAGCAGCGCGAAGGCATGAAGGCCCTGCTGGCCAGCTGGAACCTGAGCGATGACCAGATGCAGGCGCTCAAGGAAGTCCGCAAGGAAATGCGTGACGAGATGCATGACAGCATGAAAGAGATGCACGACGACATGCGTGATGCCATGCAGGACGCCGACACCAAGCAGGAGCGTGTCGCCGCCCGCCAGGAAATGCGCAAGGAAATGAAGGAGCAGCGCCTGGAGCTGCGTGAGGAAGGCCGCGAGAAACTCGCCGATGTGCTGTCCGCCGAGCAGCTCGATGCGCTGGAAGCCTTCATGGCCAATGGCATGCGCCATCACGCTGGCAAGCATCATGGTGGCATGAAGGGTGACATGAAGGGCGGCGACATGCAGCGCGGCCCGATGCATGACGACGACCCGTCTGAAGATGCCTGAGTCAGGCCATCACCCGGGCAGCTGAAAGCCGGCTGATCGACAATCCGGCGAGGCAAGAACCGGACGATCGCGTCCCGGACGATCGCGTCCCGGACGATCGCGCCCCGGACACAGCCATTCAGCGGCCCTGCTGACGTCACTTTCGCCGCCCCGGCCACGATTCTGTGGTCGGGGCGGCGTCGTTGTGTCCTTTTACCGACAGCGATTTTCCAGAGCACGACACCGCGCCTGCGAGGCTCTGTCATCGGGCCTCGCGGCGATCTGATCGCGACACGAGGATAAGCGAAAGCGACAGTTGCACTGCCTTTTTCCCCAAAGGGGGGTTATATTTTTATTGAACAATCAATTAAAATAATTCTGCAAGGCTTTGAGCATTACACGGCGTGATGATGTGAGTCGCGTTTTCCTGACTGCTGAGCTCCCCTCCGCTGCCGATCTCGACCGGTGGCAGCACGACGGGATGCCTGCAACCGTCACAGGAAAGCGGACCCGGCAGATGCCGACGAGACTGACGCCTGCCACCCCGGCAACTTCGAGGGAGCAGGCGACGGCGACCGCCACGGGCTCGCGAGCAGACACCGGAGTGACCCGCCCTTCGCGAGAAGGTCGGGTGACGTCCAGGGACGCCGAGTAGACGTTCGAAGTGATGAGAGCAGCACGATGAAGGCCAGGCGTTCCCCAGCGCTCGACCCGCCATCGTGCTTCTGCGGCCAATCTGGCCTGCAGGTAAAGGGGCCGCACCGCGGTGCGGCCCCGGCGTCTCTCATGAATTGCCCATCGGCATTTCTTGCTTGCTGCCCAGCGATGCCCCTGCAATCGCGTCGCCACGGCAGTCGACACTGCCGCTGCTGCAAGCTCCGCCCCGTGCGTGAGCTGAGCACGGCCCGTGCCGTTCGTGTCCGTCTTTTCCTGCACGCCACCCGCAATGTCTGCGGCTGACGGGCAGCTAAGCACCACGCACGAGTGAAACTTCCCCTGATAAGGAGTTGCTCATGCAGAAACCTGCTTCCGCCGAGAACGCCACGCCGTCCTCGAGTCGTATCAACCCGACGGTCTTCTACGGATCGATCATCGGTATCCTCGCCTTCCTGGCCTTCGCGATGCTGTTCACCGAACAGGCTGACGCCTGGATCGGCAGCGCCCTGAGCTGGACCATCGATACCTTCGGCTGGTTCTACATGCTGGCCATCGTCGCCTATCTGGTCTTCGGGGTACTGATCGCCTGCTCGCGCTTCGGCCGCATTCGCCTCGGGCCGGATGATTCACGCCCGGAATTCTCGCTGCTGTCCTGGTCGGCGATGCTGTTCGCGGCCGGTATCGGCATCGACATCCTGTTCTACTGCATCGCCGAACCGCTGTCCCACTACGTGGCACCGGTGACCGGTGACCCCGAGACCCAGGCGGCGATCCGCAACGCCATGGTGGAAACCTTCTTCCACTGGGGTCTCTCCGGCTGGGGCATCTACGTGCTCGCCGGCATGTCGCTGGCCTACTTCAGCTACCGCCACCGCCTGCCGCTGGCGATCCGTTCGGCCTTCTACCCGCTGCTCGGCAACCGCATCAACGGCCCGATCGGCAACGCCGTGGACATCTTCGCGATCATCTCCACCGTATTCGGCATCGCCACCTCTCTGGGCATCGGCGTCATCCAGCTGAACTACGGCCTCAAGTTCATGCTCGGCGTGCCCGAGAACCTTGCCGTCCAGGCCGCGCTGATCATCGGCGTGATGGTACTGGCGACCATTTCCGTGATCACCGGTGTCGAGAAAGGCATCCGTCTGCTGTCCGAGTTCAACATGCTGCTGGCCACCGCGCTGCTGATCTTCGTGCTCGCCGTCAGCGACACCTCGCAGCTGCTCAACGCCCTGGTGCTCAACGTCGGTGATTACATCACCCAGTTCACCGCCAAGAGCTTCGATACCTACGCCTACACGCCGGGCACCGATGAGTGGATGAGCGGCTGGACGCTGTTCTTCTGGGGCTGGTGGATCGCCTGGACCCCGTTCGTTGGCCTGTTCCTCGCACGTATCTCACGCGGCCGTACCATCCGTCAGTTCGTGTTCGGCGCGCTGCTGATTCCGCTGAGCTTCATGATGGTGTGGATGAGCGTGTTCGGTAATTCCGCCATCGACATGGTCGCCAATCAGGACGTCGCCACACTGGCCACCGAAGCCCTGAACGCACCACAGAACACCATCTACACCTTCCTGGAGCAGCTGCCCTACTCCACCATCACCACCGCCGTGGTGGCGATTCTGGGTATCGTGTTCTTCGTGACCTCCGCCGACTCCGGCGCCCTGGTACTGGCCAACTTCACCTCCATCCTCAAGGACGTGAACCACGATGCGCCGATCTGGCTGCGCATCTTCTGGTCCGCCATCATCGGCCTGCTGACGCTGGCACTGCTGATGGTCGGGGGGCTGAGCGCGCTGCAGAGCGCCGTGGTGATCACCGCCGTGCCCTTCTCCATCGTGCTGATCTTCATGATGATCGGCATGTACAAGGCGCTGATGATCGAGGACCGCAAGGAGAACGTGCGTCAGGACAACAGCTGCGTCTACGAAGGTGTCGACTGGCATGAGCGTCTGGACCACGTGCTCGACTTCGCCCAGAGCGGCAGTTCCGAGGCGACCCTCAAGCGCTCCATCCGTCCGGCACTCAACCAGCTGGCCGAGGAGCTCAATCGTCGCGGTCAGGTCTCGAACGTCACCGAAGAGACGCTGGAAGATGAGCCGCTGCCCCGCGTGACGCTGGAAGTCGAGTTCGAGGACGCCTCCAACTTCGTCTACCAGGTGCGTGCGGTGCGCCAGCAGACGCCGAGCTTCATCGACGCCAATGATGACTTCTACCTGCGTCTGGAAGTGCACCTCTCCGAGGGTGGCAGCGGTCAGGAGCTCAACGGCCTGTCGCGTGCCCAGGTGCTCGACGAAGTCGTCACCGCCTACCAGCAGCATCTGGCCTTCGTGCGCCACGATACGGTCAACGAAGCCCCAGCGATGCCGGGCGTGATCGGCAAGTCCGAACTGGACTGAGCCGTCGCTGAGCGCCTGCGCTCGGCCTGCAATGCAAAAGCCCCCGCCGGGAGACCGGCGGGGGCTTTTTGCGTCTTGCCTTGTACGTTTACGGCTTGCGTCCTTGCTTGCCTGCCAGCGATCAGGTCGCGGCGACGGTCTCGACCTGCTGTGCGCCCTTCTTGATCAGCGCATAACCGATACCCGTCACCAGGGTGCCGGCGACGATGGCGCCCAGGTACATCAGCGGCACGTTGATGGCATTGGGGATCAGCAGCACGAACAGACCACCGTGCGGCGCCAGCAGCTTGGCGCCCACCAGCATCGACAGGGCACCGGTGACGGCACCGCCGACCATGCAGACCGGAATCACGCGCAGCGGGTCCTTGGCGGCGAACGGAATCGCGCCCTCGGAGATGAAGCACAGGCCGAGAATGAAGCTGGCCTTGCCCGCCTCACGCTCCGGCTCGGCGAACTTGGAACGCGCGATGAAACTGGCCAGCCCCATGCCCAGCGCCGGCACCATGCCGGCCGCCATGATGGCCGCCATCGGTGCGTAGGTCTCGCTGGCCAGCAGGCCGACACCGAAGGCGTAGGCGGCCTTGTTGACCGGGCCACCGAGGTCGAAGCACATCATCGCGCCGAGCAGAATGCCCAGCAGCACGGCATTGGCCGAGCCCATGGACTCGAGGAACTCGGTCAGCGCCGTCATCAGCCCCGCCACCGGCGTGCCGACCACATAGATCATCACCAGCCCGGTGACCATGCTCGCCACCAGCGGGATGATCAGGATCGGCTTGAGCGATTCGATCGACTGCGGCAGCTTGACGAAACGGCTCAGCCCCAGCGCGCTGTAGCCCGCCAGGAAGCCGGCGATGATGCCGCCGAGGAAGCCGGCATCCAGGGTGGCGGCCAGCCAGCCACCGATCATGCCCGGCGTGATGCCCGGACGATCGGCGATGGAGTAGGCGATATAGCCCGCCAGTACCGGAATCATCAGCTTGAAGGCCGAACCGCCGCCGATCTGCATCAGCGCCGCCGCCAGCGTGCCCTCCTCCTCGAAGGCCTTGATGCCGAACACGAAGGACAGCGCGATCATCAGGCCACCTGCCACCACCATCGGCAACATGAAAGACACACCTGTCAGCAGGTGCTTGTAGGGACCGCGCTTCTCGCCCTTCTGCTGGCCGCCCTGACCGCCCGCGGCCGTGGCGGATTCCACCTCGGCACCTTCCAGCGCCTGCTCGATGGTGTCGCGCGGCTTCTTGAGCGCGGTGCCGGTGGAGGTGCGCCAGATGCGCTTGCCGGCGAAGCGGGTCGGGTCGACCTCGATGTCACAGGCCAGGATCACCACCTCGGCCGCGGCGATCTCGGCCTCGGTCAGCGCATCCTGCGCACCCACCGAGCCCTGGGTCTCGACACGGGTCGGGTAGCCCAGCGCTCGCCCTGCCTCGCTCAGGGCCTCGGCGGCCATGAAGGTATGCGCCACGCCGGTAGGGCAGGCGGTGACCGCGACGATGGACGGCGTGTGCGCCACGTCTCCACCAGCTACGCTTGCTGCACCGCTGACCGTCGTGCTGACAGTCGCAGCAACGTCGGCGATGTCCTTGGCTTCCAGCACGCGGGCGCGAGCCTCGGCATTGGCCAGGAAGGCGGCGGGGTCCGGCAGCGCCTCTTCGATGGGCGCGACATGCACGCGCTTGCCGACGAAACGCTCGAGACCGGCGCTGGTCATCGGCGACGCCGCGACGATCACCAGCTCGGCGGCGGCGAGCTGGGCATCGCTCAGCACGAGTTCACGCTCGAATTGCGAGCGCATGTCGATGAGGGGCTCCCAGTCGCGACGACGGGCGGCCTGCTCCAGGCGGCGTGCCGCCAGGAAGCTGGTCGCCATGCCGCTCGGGCAGGCGGTAACGATGATGACATTCATGGGCGTGGCTCTCCGGCTGTCGCGACCTCGGCACTGGCCAATGTCTCGATGCTGGTGTGTTGTTGGAGTGTTTCAAGCTCCGGGGCGGCGGGATTGCCCGGCCCCGGGTGGGTCACGGCCTCGGCGGAAAGCGCCGTGGCATGACGCAGAATCCGTTCACGCATGGCCGCCGTGGGTGTCGGATGGCAGAGCACCCCATGCAGCATGGCGGCCAGCAGGGTATCACCGGCACACACGGTACTGACCACTCGCATGCGCGGCGGGCGTGCCCGTAGTGTCTCGGCGCCGGGGCTTGCCCACAGCACGCCTTCCGGACCGGCAGAGATCAGCGCCTGCTCTATGCCGTGCGCGACCAGACTCGCCAGCGCGCGCTGACGGGCAGCGTCGGTCTCCAGTGGCTCGCCCGCCCACAGCGCCAGTTCCTGCTCGTTGGGCTTCACGCCGCTGGGCGGCACCGCCAGACCGGCTTCCAGCGCCGTGCCGCTGGTGTCCAGCCAGCAGGCAATGCGGCGTGTACGCACCCGCTGCACCAGGCTCGCCAGCTGCTCGCTGCTGACGCCCGGCGGCAGGCTACCGGCGATGACGACGGCACAGCGCTCTGGGCTACCCTCGGCGTGCTGGTGATCGATCCAGTCATCGATGCGTGCCTCGAGCCGCGTGAAGGCGGCCTCATCGACCTGCATGCCCGCGCCGTTGATATCGGTGACGCGACCACTGGCCTCACCGAGCTTGACGTTGATGCGGGTGGCACCCGCGACGCGCTCGAAGGCATCATGCAGCCCCCACTCGCTGAAGGCAGCCTCGAAGTCGGCCTGGTTGTCGGCGCCCAGAAAGCCGCTCAGCGTCACCGGATGCCCCAGCGTCGCCAGCACCCGCGCGACGTTGATGCCCTTGCCCGCCGCCTCGAGATGGTGGCTGCGCGCCCGGTTGACCTTGCCCGGCACCAGGCTGTCGAGACCGATGGTCATGTCCAGCGCCGGGTTGAGCGTCACGCACAATACCGGGCAGTCGGCGGCCTGACGCGTCGTGTTGTCACTCATCACACTGACTCCCGCGGGCTGTGTCCATCACTGTGCGCATTGCTGTCCGCATCACTGGCCGCAGCGCCTGACGTGACCTCGGCAGCGGAAGGCCCGCCCTGCTCGAGCAGCGCTTCCAGAGCACTGCGCACGTCTTCCGAGGTCGGCTGGGCCAACGCGACCCGCGCCTGCTCACGCGCCGTGGCCAGGTCCAGCTCACGCACCCGCGCCTTGACCAGCGGAATCTGGCGACTGGACACCGACAGCTCATCCACGCCCAGCCCGACCAGCACGCCGACGGCCTGGTCATCACTGGCCAGTTCACCACAGACGCCGACCCAGGCACCGTGGGCGTGGGCGGCACTGACGGTCATCTCGATCAGGCGCAACACCGCCGGATGCAGGCCATCGGCCTGTGCCGAAAGCGTCGCATGACCACGGTCGATCGCCAGGGTGTACTGGGTCAGGTCATTGGTGCCCACCGAGAAGAAGTCGACTTCCGGCGCGATGCTGGCCGCCGTCAATGCCGCCGAAGGGATCTCGATCATCACGCCGACCTGCACGTCGCGCACCGGCGGCTGACCATGTTCAGCCGCGTAGGCGGCGTCCAGCTCGGCACGCACGCGATCGACGATGGCACGCGCGCCACGCAGTTCGGCCAGATCCTTGACCATCGGGAACATCAGGCGAATCGGCCGTGCACCGGCGGCCGTCAGCAGCGCGCGCACCTGTGTCTCGAGCACTTCCGGACGCGTCAGCGCCAGACGGATGCCACGCAGGCCCAGGAAAGGATTGTCCTCACGGGGCAGCGGCCAGTACGGCAGCGGCTTGTCGCCGCCGACATCCAGCGTGCGTGCCACCAGCGGTCGACCTTCGAGGGCATCCAGTGCCTCACCGTACTGGGCGGTCTGGGTGGCGAGATCCGGCGCCTGCGGGTGCGCCATGAACACGAATTCGGTGCGCAGCAGACCGACACCCTCGGCACCGCGCTCGACGGCATCACCGGCGTGGGCGGTGTTGCCCAGATTGGCGACCACCTCGACATGATGGCCATCCAGGGTCGTGGCGGGCGCCATGCGCGACTCCCAGGCAGCGGCCTGGCGCTGCTCATGCCCGGCGATCGCCTCTTCGGCGCGCGCACGGCGACTGGCAGAGGGCATCACGCTGACGCGGCCTCGTTCACCATCGACGATCAGTTCGCTGCCATCGGCGATCGCCAGCACGCTCGGGCCAGCCCCGACCACCGCCGGAATGCCCAGCGAACGCGCCAGAATCGCGCTGTGCGAGGTCGCCCCGCCCAACGCCGTGACCAGCCCCCGCACGCGAGTGGTATCCAGGCGTGCCACATCCGACGGGCCGATGTCCTCGGTCACCAGCACATGTGGTGTCTCGGGGGCGCTGGGCAGCGGCGTATCGGTCAGCACGCCGAGGACACGCCGGCCGACATCGCGCAGGTCGGCGGCGCGTTCGGCCAACAGGCGATCGGCGAGGTTCTCCTGAGCGCTGGCGGCACTGTCGATGGCCGACCACCAGGCCGCTTCGGCGCTGTGACCTTCATCGAGGCTTTCGCGCGCCGCGGCAAACAGCTCCGGATCGCCGAGCATCTCCTCGTGCATCGAGAGAATCTCGGCCATCTCGGCGCCTTCAGCGCGATTGACCAGCGCCAGCAACTGCTCGCGGGCGGTCTGGATACTGGTCACCAGGCGCTCGGCCTCACGATCGGCGCCGGCATCGCTGCGCGTCTCATAGACGAAGCGCGGCAGGCGCATCACCCAACACGGCGCGATGGCCATGCCCGGTGAGGCGGCCACCGCGGGCACCACGCTATCGGCGGCAGGAGCGGCCTGCTGAGGGTCACTGGCGGCTTGCTGCTCGCTGGCCTCCAGCGGCGTGGCGGCGTCCGCACGCCAATCGGCCAGCGGCTCCACCGCTTCTCCGAGACCGGCCTGCACCGCGCTCACCATCATGCCCAGCGCTGCCTGATTGGCCGCCGAGTCATCGCCGGAGGCGCTGAAGATCAGCGTCTGGCCGCGGCGTGCCCCCAGCCCCAACACCTTGGTCAGACTGGCAGCACTGACCACACCGCTGTCATCGCCTTCCAGTCGCAGCGCCGGAATGACGCCATGCCGCTCTCCCGCCTCGCGCGCCGCCTGCACCAGCTGCTTGGCCGGACGCGCATGCAGGCCGTGGGCGTTGAGCAACACGACCTGGGCCAGCTGCGCCATGGCGGATTCCCCCGACAGCCGCGCCAGCAAGGCACTGGCCGACAGGCCCGGCAGGCTTTCGCCCGCGCCCTCTTCCAGCAGCGTCAGCAGGCGTTCCAGCAACGGCTGATGCTGGCTATCCCGGGCATCGACTGCCAGACAGGCCAGCGCAGTGATGCGCCCGTGGCGCGTCTCCAGTGCCTTCTCCGGCGTGACGATGGCCAGCGCCGAGCGAGTGACATCCTGCTGTGATTGCGCCAGCCATACGCCCTGCCCCAGCGCCACCGGTTGGGCGGCGAGCATGGCCGAGATGAAACCATCGCTAACACAGCCGGCCTGACGCAGGCGCGCGGCCCCCGCCAGCACCAGCTCGTCACGATCGCGCGCGGGGAAGCCGCACAGCAGCGTCTCGGCATCCAGCCTCGGCGGTACCACCTCGCGGCCCAGCTCGCTCAGCACTTCCTCGGCGGTAGTCGCCGAGGCCAGGCGCTCACTGACGCCGTCGCGATCGAGCACACGCGTCAGCGCGCGCAGGATGTCGAGATGCTCATCGGACTGTGCCGCGATGGTCACCAGCAGGAAGACGCGATTACCGTCGTGCCACTCCACGCCCTGCGGAAACTGCAGGACACGCACCCCGGTGGCCAGCACGGCAGCGCGGCTGTCCGGCGTGCCGTGGGGAATCGCGATTCCCTGCCCCAGGTAGGTGGAAGACTGGGCTTCGCGCGCCAGCAAGCCCTCACGGTAGTCGGGCGTGGCGCGCCCACCGGCGACCAGAGCATCGGCGGCCTGTTGCAAGGCATCGCGCCAGTCGCTGGCATGGGCGGCGAGAAGGATGTCCTCGCGATCAAGACTGAGCATGGCTGGCTCCTTGAGGCTCCCTTCTGATGAGGAGCCTGGATGTTGGCGGTGCGCTGCAAGCGTGTCTTTCAGCTGCGCGACACGTCACTTGGCGAGTTCCGACAGGGTAGCGGTGTCGTGGTGTGATGACGAGCGTGCTGAATCGTGTCACCTCAATAGGACTCATGCTGGCCGTTTTCTTGCGCCCGATCAAGCGAACACAAACCGAAAACGCGCTTCTGGTGACTAGACATTGGGCGTAGAGCCGCCTGTGGCGCGGGCTCGAGAGGCGTCGAGCGAGGCATGCCCGGCGCAGAGAGGATTTGCACCCGAGCCCACAAGTGCGCATCATTCCTCGCACATGGAGCACGCAGATCCCGTTCCCCCTTTCCAGCAAGGACAGTGGCATGACCCTGGCAGAAATCGCGCGTCTTGCAGGCGTTTCACGCACCACCGCCAGTTATGTGGTCAATGGGCAGGCACAGGCACGACGTATCAGCCCCCAGACGGTCGAGCGCGTCATGGCGGTGGTACAACGTCATCACTATCGGATCGATGCCCAGGCAGCCGCGCTGCGGCGTGGCGAAAGCCGCACGCTGGGCTTCATGCTGCCGGACCTGGAGAACGCCAGTTATGCCCGCCTGGCCAAGTTGCTGGAGCGCGGGGCGCGTGAGCGTGACTATCAGCTGTTCATCGTCTGCTCCGACGATGAGCCGGAAACCGAGCGCGAGCTGGCGCGCATGCTCAAGGCGCGGCGGGTCGATGCGCTGATCACCGCCAGCTGCCTGTCTCCCGATGACCCCTTCTACCGCGAACTGGCGCTGGATGGCTTCCCGGTCATCGGTGTCGATCGCGCGCTGGATACCCGCCACTTCGCCAGTGTGGTCAGCAACAACGAAGATGCCGCCCGCCAGCTGACCGAAGCCGTGCTGG
Organism: Cobetia sp. MB87; assembly: GCF_011319755.1. Taxonomy (NCBI): domain Bacteria; kingdom Pseudomonadati; phylum Pseudomonadota; class Gammaproteobacteria; order Oceanospirillales; family Halomonadaceae; genus Cobetia; species Cobetia sp. MB87. The sequence goes on from NZ_VFBC01000010.1 coordinate 54,534, forward strand.
AACACGCGCCGCTGCGACTGCTGTGGCTGGATGCCTTGCCGGAGATCGATATCACGCAGGCGCGGGCCAGCGGCATGCAGGCAGCGCTGGCGCACTATCAGCAGCGCACCGGCAGCAGCGAGCTTGAGGCCACCATCCTGCATGCCGCACGTTACGAGCGCGAGGCCGGTGCAGCGGCGCTGACCGAGCACCTCCGCCATTCACCGCTGCCGGACGCCATCGTCACCGCCTCCTACACCCTGATGGATGGTGTGCTCGATGTGCTGTTCGCCGAGGGGCCGCCGGCCAATCCGCCCAAGGCGATGGCCAGCTTCGGCGACGACCGCCTGCTCGACTTCCTGCCGCTGCCGATCCATTCACTTCCCCAGCGCCACCAGCAGATCGCCGATGCGACGCTGACGCTGGCACTGCAGGGCATTCAGGGCAAGAGCACGCCAGGCGTGACACTGGTGGAACGCGAACTGCGCCGCCGTCAGCACTGAGGTGATGTGTCTGGCCGAAGGCGGCTTGGCTGGTGCCAAACTGTGCTGGCGTCAGGCTGAGCTAGCGGCAGGCCTGGCCGGCATCGTGGGCGATGCGGTGATCGCGAATCTCGGCCAGCAACGCCGCCACCGCGGCCTCGATGCGGGTGCGCGGCGTGTCGGATGCCAGCAGCAGCTCCAGCTGCAGGGCGGCGTCACGCAGCAGGTCGTGATCCAGGGTGGCGGCGCTGCCCTTGAGGAGATGGGCTTCATGCTGCAGCTGCTTCAGGTCCATATGATCCACTGCCCGTGACAGGCGCTGGGACTGCTGCTCGAGCTGCTCCTCGAAGGCCGCCTCGAGGGCCGCGATGCTGTCGGCATCCAGTTCATCCCGCAGCGCAGGCGTCACGGACTGTGCAAGCTCCGCCGCTGACCCGCCAGATGTCCACGACTCCCACGTGTTCATGCGCGTGTGCCCCCCATCTACCCCTTCCCGTTCGCCCTCGCCTTCGCTTTCGCTTTCGCTTTCGCCCTCAGGCTCACGCCGCTCGATGGGGCCAGCCGCCGACGGCTCACTGAGCTTGTCTGCTTCAGCTTCAGTCTCAGCTTCAGCCTCGGCCTCAGTGGCACGCGCCTGGGCCTCATGGATCATGCGACGCCGCGCTGCGGGGGAGTCGAGTGATGCCACCAGTGACGCCGCACGCGCATGTGCCTCATCGGTTTCCGGCGGTGCCTCGAAATGGGGCGGTCGCTCAGTGGTAGGGGAATAGCTGATCGGGTCGAAGGGCTGGGTGCTGGCGAGGGCATTGACGCGCCATTCGCCGAGGTCCTGACTGCCCGACTGCCAGCGCGCCAGCATGCTGGCGAGCTGCTGACGCCGGATGGGCTTGGACAGGAAGTCGTTCATGCCCGCCGAGAGGCAGCGCGCACGCTCCCCCGCCGCCACGTTGGCCGTCATCGCGACGATAAGGCTCGGCGCACGCCTGTCACTGTGCTCCATGGCGCGCCAGCGACGCGCCACCGCAAATCCATCCAGTCCCGGCATGCGCAGGTCGAGCAGCACCAGCACCGTATCGCGCTGGCGCGCATACCACGCCAGCGCCGCCTCGCCACTGTCGACCGTCGTCACCGTGTAGCCCAGGCCACTGAGCATGGAGTGGGCCACTTCGCGATTGATGTGATTGTCGTCGACCACCAGGACATGCTCGCCACGGCTGAGCGGCAGAGGCGCGGACGTGAAGGCCGGACGCTTGAGCGCCGCGGCGCGTGGCAGCGGCAGCTCGAACCAGAAGCAGGCGCCCTTGCCCGGGCGTTGCTTGATACCCAGTCGTCCGCCCATCAGCTCGACCAGCCGCCGCGAGATCGAAAGCCCGAGCCCGGTACCGCCAAAGCGGCGCGCAGTGGAGGCATCGCCCTGGGTGAAGGGCTCGAACAACTGGGCGGCCTGCTCTTCACTGACCCCGATACCGGTGTCATCGACCTCGAAGCGCACGCGCCCCGCCGGCAATGCCTCGACCAGCAGACAGACACGCCCCTGCTCGGTGAACTTGAAGGCATTGGAGAGCAGATTGAGCAGCACCTGACGCAGACGCACCGAATCGCCCATGACCTGCTCGGGCAGCTGGGCGGAGCGGCGGTCATCGAAGACGATGCGCGTGCTGTCCATCTGCGGCAGCAGCAGGTCGATCACGCCATCGATGGCCGTGTGCAGTTCGAAGGGACGCCGCTCGACGCTGAGCTTGCCGGCCTCGATCTTGGAGAAGTCGAGGACATCATCCACCAGCCCCATCAACACTTCGCCGCTGTCGCGCAGGCTGCTGGCATAGCGGTGCGCACTGCTCTGCAACGGTTCAGCCAGCAACAGCTCGCTCATGCCGATCACGCCATTGAGCGGAGTGCGAATCTCGTGGCTCATGGTGGCCAGAAACTCGGACTTGGCGCGACTGGCCTGTTCGGCACGCGCCGCCTCGTGCTTGAGGGCCGATGACATCGTCAACATCTGCTGGCGGGCCTGTTCACGCCCGCGGGCCTGCAGCCAGACCTGACGGCAGACCATCAAGGTGGCCAGCAGCATCAGCGCCAGCAACAGCAACATCAGCTGCACCAGGCTGTCGCGGCTCTGACGCTCGTGGGCCAGCTCCTCGGCCAGACGTGCACGTACCCGCAACAACAGCGTCTGGGTGGTATCGGCCAACGCATCGCTCAGCTGCTGGAACTCCGCAGCCTCGCGACCCTCGGGCCCCGGCACCCGGGAGCGCTGTGCGGCGTCATTGACTGCGGAAGCGTCATTGTCTGCGGAAGCGTCGCCAGCCTGGGCGGCCTGCATCGGGCCCGTGCCCTCGAACACCGGGCCATGCCGCCACGTTTCCAGCCGCAGATCGAGATACTCGATCTGGCTCATCAACTCATCGGCCAGCAGCGGCACGGCTGGCAGGGTCATCAGGTGGCGCTGGAAATCCCCCCGCCGGAAGATATAGGTGCGGCTGTAGAGCAGCTCGTAATTCTGCAGCACCTCATTCCAGACACTGGCACGGTCATCTGGCCCGGCGACGCGAAAGCGCGCTATCGAGGAGGAAAGGCTGACCGCCTCGCGATCCAGCTTGTAGATCGACCAGACGGCGTCGTCGCGGGTGCGGTCTTCCAGACTGATCTGGTTGTGCAGGATGGTGCCGCCGATGCCGATGGAGGCCAGCAGACACAGGATGCTGATCGCCATGCCCAGCCACAGCGGCCAACGTGCGGGGGAATTGTCGGTTCCGGCCACGCCCGACGCGGCAATGCCCTGATCAGCAAAGCACTGATCAGCAGCGGTGCCTGACAACGGGGTTCTTTCATCCGGCGACTGATTCACTGCATGACTCCATGTCATCTTGCGCCTGAGGGATCAGACGCCAGCCCTCGCTTACTCCAGCGTCAGCCCGGTGACTTGCCAGACACTGCGAAAGCGTACCTGCTCATTGAGCAATTCCGGATGAGCATCGAAGGGATACAGCACGAACAAGGGGCCGAGATCCCGCACCGGCATGCGCTCGCCGTCGCGTCGCGTAGCCAGCAGGACATCGAAGTCCTCGATGTCGCTGAGGGGAATCTCGGCCACGAAGTCATTCAGTGCCCGCACCTTGAGTCCCCTGGCATCATCAGACACCCGCGCCACCAGCTCGCGCAGCAGCGGGCCGGAGAAACTGACACGCCCCTGGGTCCAGGGGGTGTGGGTGGCCACCACGCGCGACGGCATGGCTTCGAGCATCGCCAGATCGAAACGCGCCCGCGGAGCCTGCGGGGAACCGGCATTGCCACAGCTGACAGCGCCCTCCACCGTCAACACCACCGGCCCGCTGGGGACAGGCAAGCAGTCATTGGCCGCCAGCGCGTGGCGCTCGCCTGTCGCCAGAGGCGCCTCGGCGGCCAAGGCCACAGGGCTTGCGAGGCTCGCGGCCAGGCCTGCTGTCAGACTTGCGGCCAGAGCGACCTTGCGCCAGACAGAGCTGCGCCAGACAGAGCTGCGCGTACCGTGCGCGCGATTGACTGGTCTGGACAACGAGCTCACGAGGCGCTTCGCCGATGAATCATTCATGCCGGTTTCCCATGCTATTGTGCGAACGCCATGTGCATTCAAGGGCCCAACTTTACGCTAGCTCGCGCATGCTTTGCGAGCCTGCGAACCTCGCGCCACGACGAGTTGTCACAGTCAACGCACGGAGCCACTCACAGGCCCAGGCCCTGGCCTGCACCCCTGGCTGCCGTTCGTCGCCTGTTCCGCTATCGCTTGCGAAACGTCAGCTGTCCGCTATCCCTCTCCACCTGCCATCGAGCCTGTTTCATGTCTGCCACTTCGTCCGCCTCGCTGCCTGCCAACGGCTCTCCCACACCGACTGCTGCCCTGCCCCGCGTGCTGGCAGGCCCGATACTGCGCCGTGTCACTGCCGAGGGCGTGATGCTGTGGCTGGTGACCTCTCGCCCACAGCAGGCGCGGGTGTGGCTGCTACCGGAACAGGACGCGACGCCTCTCCAGAGAGGTGAGGATGGCCTGCCGACAGCACCAAGCTGTCGGCTGACGGAGCATCTGGCGATGCCGCTGGGGGAGCACGCCTGGCTGCTGTTGATCGAAGCGCATCCCGGCACACCCTTGCCCGCCGACTGCGCCATCGCCTACGAGCTGGGCCTGGCGGAGCCATCCACGACAACGGCAGCATCATCCACAGACACGCCCGAATGGCAGGGCATCGCCGACTGGGCGCCACAGATCTGCTACCCCGGTGAAAGTCTGCCGCGCTTTCGTCTGCCGTCACGCCTGACGCGTGTCGCGCATGGCAGCTGCCGCAAGCCGCATCACGGCTTGAGTGACGATGAGCTACAGGCGCAGCAGAGTGCGGAAGATGCTGCGTCGACCAACCGCCTTGAGACGCCGCCAAAGGGCCCCGGTGGAGATGGGCTGGTGGCGCTGGATCGCTGGTTGAGCGAGCGTCGCCACACCGTCGCCGAGTGGCCGGAAGTGATGCTGTTCACCGGCGATCAGATCTACGCCGACGATGTCGCGGGGCCGATGCTCGGCGCGATCGATCAGCTGATCGCGGGGCTGGGCCTGCCGGAGGAGACGCTGATGGAGGCCGAGGTCTCCGACACTCGCGAGCTGCGCCAGCACCCCTCACACCTCTACCACCGCCCGCAGCTGCTGCCGGACATGCCGGCCAACGAAGGCGTGGCCGCCAGCTTCTTCGGTGCCAAGCGCAAGCCCATCTTCACCTCCACCGGTGCCGACAATCATCTGATCGGCCTGTCGGAAGTCATCGCCATGTACCTGCTGGTGTGGTCTGACGTGCCGTGGGAGGCGCTGGGCATCACGCTGGAAGATCCCTCGGCGCTCGAGGGCCATGACGACGCCACCCGCGAGCGCCATGCCACCGAGGCCCGCCATCTGCGGCGCTTCTGTGGCGGCCTCGGTCAGGTACGCCGCCTGCTGGCCAATGTGCCCAGCCTGATGATCTTCGATGACCACGATGTCACCGATGACTGGAACCTCAGCGCCGCCTGGGAGGAAGCCGCCTATGGCCACCCCTTCTCGCGCCGCATCATCGGCAACGCCCTGACCGGCTATCTGCTGTGCCAGGCCGCCGGCAATGGGCCGGAGCCACTGGCGGAGCTGCTGGAGGAGACCCGGGCGCTGTTCACTCATGCCCTGACTGGTACTGACACGGCCGCCGACGGTCATTTCGATGTCGAGCGTCAGGAGGCGTTGATCGCCCACCTGCATCGCTGTGAGAGCTGGGATTATCAGCTCGATACCACGCCGCCACTGATCGTGGCCGATACGCGCACCCGCCGCTGGCGCAGCGAGCGCAAGCTCTCGCATCCCTCGGGGCTGATGGACTGGGAGGCGCTGAGCGAGCTTCAGCAACGGCTGGTCGGCCATCCCGCCGTGGTGCTGGTGTCCCCGGCGCCGATGTTCGGCGTCAAGCTGATCGAGAGCATCCAGAAGCTGTTCACGCTGGCGGGCAAGCCGTTGATGGTCGATGCCGAGAACTGGATGGCGCATCGCGGCGCCGCCAGCGTGATGCTCAACATCTTCCGCCACTCGCGCACGCCGCAGAACTTCGTGATCCTGTCCGGCGATGTGCACTACTCCTTCGCCTACGACGTGCGCCTCAAGCATCGCCGTTCGAGCCCGAACATCTGGCAGATCACCAGCAGCGGCATCCGCAATCGCTTCCCGGTCGGCCTGCTGGATGTGCTCGATCGCCTCAATCGCTGGCTGTACGCCCCGCGCTCGCCGCTCAATCTGCTGACACGCCGGCGCAACATGCGCGTCACACCGCGCCGCCACGATGCGGCCAGCCAGGGCGAACGCCTGCTGAACGCCTGCGGCATCGGGCTGGTCGACCTGGACAGCGACGGCCGCCCCACCGCCATCCGCCAGCTGACCACCGACGGGCAGGAGGTGCACTTTGTGCCCCGTCGCTGATGCCCACTGCCCGCCGCTGGCGCTGATTCACCATCCCGGCTATCGGATCGCGCTGCCCGAGAAGCATCCCTTTCCGATGGACAAGTTCAGCGTGCTCAAGCGGCTGCTGGACCGCCAGCTGGTTGATTGCGCCTCGGCCGTCGACTGGGTGACACCCCAGCCCGCCGAGGAAGACGACCTGCTCAGCGTGCACACCCGCCGCTACGTGCATGAATTTCTCACTGGCACCTTGAGTCATCAGGCCCAGCGGCGCAGCGGTTTCGTGTGGAGCGAGGCACTGCGCGAGCGCAGCGTGCTGGCGGTGGGTGGCACCCTGACCACCGTGCGCGAAGCGCTCACACGCGGGCTGGCCTGCAACACCGCGGGCGGCACCCATCACGCCCACCCGGAGGCCGCCAGCGGTTATTGCCTGCTCAACGACATCGGTGTGGCGGCGCATCAGGCGCTGGACGACGGCGTGACGCGGGTGCTGATCGTCGATCTCGACGTCCATCAGGGCGACGGCACGGCGTTGATCTTCGCTGATGAGCCACGGGTCTTCACGCTATCACTGCATGCCGAGAGCAACTTCCCGGCGCGCAAGCAGCAAAGTGATCTGGACGTGCCCTTGCCCAGGGGCATGGGGGATGAGGACTATCTGGCGGTGCTGGAGCGTACGCTCGAGGAGGTGCTGGCGCGGGTACGCCCGGAGCTGGTGATCTTCGATGCCGGTGTCGATCCGCATGCCGCGGACAGGCTCGGCCATCTGGCACTGAGCGACCGCGGCCTCTACCGGCGCGAGCGGCATGTCATCCAGCGCTGTCGCGCGGCGGGCGCCGCCGTCGCCTGCGTGATCGGCGGCGGCTATGACCGCGATATCGAGGCGCTGGCATGGCGCCACAGCCAGCTGCACCGTGCGGCACTGGATGTCTGGCGTGAGGCACATGGTCAGCCTGCCCTGTTCGGGCCGCCGGGCTGAGCTTGCTTACTGTCTTGCCTACCGCCTCGCCAACTGTCTTGCCAAGCATCCCTTGAGCCCAAACGCCCCTTGAACCCAAACGCCCGCCATCGATGATGGCGGGCGTTCGGGTTGCGGCCGTGGCATCACTTGAAAGCCGTGACCTCGACAGGATCGCCAACACGCAAGGTCTGATGCCGGTTCGGCTCCACCGCCACCAGGTTGTAACCGAAGTGCACCTGACCATCCTCGAAACGGCGCACCCGCGCCAGTGTCTTGAGCGGCTCCCTGTCGCCACGCTTCTCGCCAGTGGCCGGATCGACATTGACCATCGCGCACCGCGTACAGGACGACACCAGGCGGAAACGCACCTCGCCGATCATCACTTCCTGCCAGCCATCCTCGGCCCAGGCCTGGGCACCACTGATCACCAGATTGGGCCGGAACTGATCCATGCCATGATCCGCCGTCGGCGTCTCACGATTCAGCGCTTCCAGCGAGGCCTCGTTGGCCAGCAGCAGCGGGAAGCCGTCGGCGGCACTCACACGCTGTCCGATGACCTCACGATAGCGCTCGGAGCGCTCACCCAACCAGCACAGACGCACCGGCATGCCGAGCTGTTCGCTCAACCAGGCGTCCGCCTCGGCACTGACACTCAAGGCACTGAACTGATCCGCCCAGACCTGGATATCGAGACGCTCGCTCTGTTCATTGGTGGCAAAGCTGATGCTGCCGAGTTCGGGGCGGTCCAGATGCCACAGTCGCCACTGGCCACTGGCGTCTTCGCGCAAGGCCAGTCGCTGCATCTGCGGATGGGTGCGCGCGGTGACGAACTTGCCCCGCGCCGCGACCACCACGAAGCGGCGGTCCTGCGTGAGACCTTCCTCACCGAGCGTCACTGCCTCCAGCGCTTCAGCGGCGCCGGATTTGAGGGGATACCGCCACAGGTGGGTCAACTGCATGAGAAGTTCCTTTCCAGAATCCATCAATTTGACAAGTCAGCGTAGGGTGCAACCGAGCGGCATCAGCTCGCAGATGAAGTAGAGCCTGCGTCATTCTGCGTCGCATGTGCCTGTGCCGCATCCATCACGGGAATATCGTCATCCATGGCGTCCAGACTGATCACGTCGGGGCCCGAGAGCGCCACGCTGGAGATCAGCGCCTTGACGCCCAGCCCCACCTTGAGGCCCAGCTCCTGACACACCAGACGGTCGACTCGCGCCCGCACCCGCTGGCCAGCGATGCCCAGCACCAGCTCGGCGCTGGCATGGCCACGCTCGCTCTCGATCTCGTGGATCACGGCCGGCAAGGCATTGCGCAGGCTGGTGTGGGTCGGCGTCTCCAGCGCGATGCTGATGTCACGCGCCCGCAGTCGCAACCGCACACGACGCCCCACCGGCATCGCCAGCCGCGCCAGCTTGAGACTCAACCCGGCGCCCAGTCCCAGACGCGTCAGCTGCCAGTCATCATCATGCGACAGCACCTCGGCGGTCAGCAGTGAGCCTGCTTCGAAGCGGCCTGTCTGGGGTGCCAGGTCCAGCCGTGACAGCATGTCACCGATCTCGCCGCTGGCCGTGATGCGGCCGTTGTCCACCAGCGCCAGGCGGTCGGCGACCGCGAACAGCTCGCGGGTATCATGACTGACGAACAGGATCGGAATCTCGATCTCGCGCGCCAGCCGCGCGATGTAGTGCAGCAGCTCCTGCTTGCGTGCACCGTCGAGGCCGGTCAGCGGCTCATCCAGCAACAGCATGCGCGGACGTGACAGCAGGGCGCGGCCGATCGCGACACGTCGCGCCTCGCCACCGGAGAGCTGGCCGGGCATGCGCGACAGCAGGTCCTCGATGCCTAGCAGCGTCACCATCTCATGCAGACGTGACTGATTCTGTTGGCGCTGGGCGGGTGTCAGGGCGCGCGGCATGCCGTAGCGGAGGTTGCCGCGCACGCTGTAGTGCGGAAACAGGCGCGGCTCCTGGAAGACGACCCCGAGCCTGCGACGATGCGCCGGCACGAAGATATCATTCTCGCCGCCCGTCAGGCACTCGCCATCCAGGCGCAGATGGCCATGGTCGGGACGTTCGAGGCCTGCGATCAGGCGCAGGATGGTGGTCTTGCCGCTGCCGGAGCGCCCGAAGAGCGCCGTGACGCCGCGCGCCGGCACCTTGAGCGTGGCATCCAGCGTGAAGGCGCCCTGCTGACGATGGAGGTGGAAATCAAGCATCACGCCCCTCCATGCGCAGTCGCGCGCGCCGTGCCAGCCATTCGGAGGCCAGCAATGACAGCATCGCGATGACCACGGCGATGGCGCACAGCCTGGCCGCGGCGCCTTCCTGGCCCGGGGTCTGGATCAGGGTATAGAGCGCCAGCGGCAACGTGCGGGTCTCACCGGGGATATTGGCGGCGAAGGTGATGGTGGCACCGAACTCCGACAGCGCACGCGCGAAGGCCAGCATGCCGCCGGTGAGAATGCCCGGCAGCGCCAGCGGCATGGTCACCGTGAACAGCACGCGCAGCGGGTTGGCCCCCAAGGTGCGGGCCGCGGCCTCCAGGCCCGGGTCGATGGCCTCCAGCGACAGGCGCATTGCGCGCACCATCAGCGGAAAGGCCATTACCGCCGCCGCCAGGGCCGCGCCCTGCCAGGTGAAGGGCAGCACGATATCGATCTTGGCCAGCCACTGGCCGATGGCACCATTGCGCCCGAAGGTGACCAGCAACAGGTAACCGACCACCACGGGCGGCAACACCAGCGGCAGATGCAGCAGACCATCGACCAGCGCCTTGCCACGAAACTCACGTCGCGCCAGCCACCAGGCCGCCGCAAAACCGGGAATCAGGCTCAGGCCGACCGCGACGCAAGCCACCTTGAGGCTCAGGCTCAGGGCTTCCCATTCCAGCGCACTCAGCATGGATCTTCCTCAGACGAAGACAGGTTCTCACACATGGCGTGACCAGAGGCGCCGGCAGACAGCCCAGCCCTCCTTGATCACGCCGATGTGACAGCAGGCTTCCAGTGTAGCGGCCTCATCTTGTCGATGACATGCCAGCGTGTGCCGCGAGCGCCTCGACGCTGAGCCAGCGGCTAGTCGCCGTCATGCTGCGCAGCAGGAGCCTGATGGGCGAGCGTGCTGAAGCCGAAGCGATGGAAGATGGCACCGGCTTCGTTGCTGGAGAGCCAGGCCGAGAAGGCCTCGGCCTGTGACGACGGCGCATCACCGCCACGACTGATCAAGGCGGCAGGATAGTGGATGGGGTCATGGCTGCTGTCCGGCAGCAGGCCGATCTGATGCACCCGATGGCTGATGGCGGCGTCGGTGGCATAGACGATCCCCAGCGGGGCCTCACCATGCTCGACCAGCGCCAGCGCGGCGCGCACGTCCTCGGCGCTGGCCAGACGCGAGCGCAGCGTCTGCCACTGCCCCAGCGCTTGAAGCGACTGACGCGCATAGATGCCCGCGGGCACGTGGTCGGGGTCGCCGACGGCCAGGCGAGTGTTGTTGCCGGTGGCGGCGAGGCGCTCGGCCACATCGGTGACGTCCTCGGCATTGCTGACACTGGCGTCCAGCTGGCTGGGGCCGGGCGCGACCAGCGCGAGACGGTTGCCCAGCAGGTCGTGACGGCCGGTGACGACGATGCCGGCCTGCTGCTCCAGCCAGTCCATCCAGCGCTCATTGGCCGACAGATACAGCTGCGCCGGGGCACCATTGGCCAGCTGACGCGCCAGGGTCGAGGAGGAGGCGTAGACCGGCTGGATATCCACATCGGCGAGACGCTCGTAGCGCGCCTCGATGGCATCCAGCGCATCATGCAGCGAGGCGGCGGCCATGACGCGGATCTGGGGGCGCTCGTCTGCCTGAACCGGCGCGGCCAGCAGAGCCAGCATCAATGGGGCCGCCAGGCTGGCGGCCCTCAATAGTGCCGATGAAGGAGATAGCGCTGATGAAGAAAATAGCGTTGATGAAAGAGTCGGCACTGATGACGCAAGCCGAAGCGGAGAGGCAAGCAAGGCGGCCCGGGCGCGCAAGCGGGTAGCGAATGACATCTACAGGGGTCCTTGAACAGGGAAACGCAGCGACGAGGCCTGCCGCGCATTGAGCTCGCCATGATGCCGCGCTCGCTCGCCATGTGCATCTCATGTGGGCGCAATTGCCTCGCAGGGCGCGGAAACCGTCGACCCTGAATGTCGAACGCCAGCGGCATGAGCCTCGCTTGAGGCAGGCTGGCTGCCTGTCAGCGCCCGTCTGCCATCAGCCACGCGCTGGTCAGCGACGGCCGCCGGCTGACGGATGTTTCGCCGCATCCAGCTACAAGCAAACGCGAATCACTCACATGTATGCCATTCACTCGCCCAGATCGGCTACAATGCTGGCCAAAATGGCAGGGAGACGCTGGCCCACATCCCGGCAACGACGCGATTCCTGCTTTCATGCTTTCTTTCACGCTATTTGCCGCTTCAACGGCAGACAACAGCGGCGGGTGCCACCAAGTCATGCCTCCAGTACTTGACGAATTTCAGGGCCTCAGTGCCTTCGATGCCATCATGCGCTACGGCAATCTGGGCGCTGGAGCCGAGCATCTCGGTATCTCCAAGTCCACACTCAGCCGCCGGATCAGTCATCTCGAACATCAGCTCGGCCAGCCACTGCTGCATCGCCAGGCCAACCGCCTGATTCCCACCGAGGCCGGCACGCTGTTCTATCAGTACTGCCAGCAGATGCTGTCACTGGGCGAGCGCTCGCAGATCGCACTGGATGAACTGCGCGAGGAGATCAGCGGTGATATCACCGTCAGCGCGCATCCGCACTTCCTGCGTGGCTGGTTCAATCGTGTGCTGACCGACTTCATCGAAGAGTATCCGGGCATCCGTCTGACCCTGACCGCCAACCACCTGCCGCCGTCACGTGATGACGACCAGGTGATGCTGTGGCTATGGGAAGGTCCGGTCAAGGACACCGGGCTGCGCGAGGAGATACTGGGGCAACAGCAGCAGCATCTCTATGCCCACCCCAGCTATCTGCGCCAGCATGGCCATCCGCAGCACCCCAGCGAGCTGACCTCCCATGACTGGGTCAATCTGATCGATCGCCATCACCCCAACCTGGTGCTCAACCACCCCGAGGAAGGCGAGTATCGCCTGAGCCTGCCGCCATCACGCTTCACGGTCGACAACGTGGTGGTGCACGCCGACCACATCGCGCATGGCGCCGGTATCGGCCTGCTGCCGGACTACCACGTGCGCACTCGGGCGAAGGCACACCCGGGACAGTTCGAGGCCTGTCTGCCCGACTGGAAGGGGCCATCGATTCCGGTCAGCCTGCACTATCCCTTCGGCCACCCGCCGCGCAAGCTCGGCGCGCTGCTCGACCATATCCGCCGTCATGTGCCGACGGACTGGACCCGCTGACCTGTCGGCCTGACAGCGCCTCAGGCCGTTGAGCGGTGGCTTCACGACGTCCCGGTTTCACGACGTCTCGGTTTCGCATCTCATATCATTACTGACTGCCCGTCAGGATTGCTGGCCGAACAGATGACGGCGCGCTTCATCATCCATCGCCACATTGGCGGCCGGATTGATGTCATCGATACGTGCCATCGCCCGCTTGACGCCGTCACGCTCGGCGATGCGGGCGCGATAGGCGGCGACCGCAGGGAAGCGGGCCAGATCGATCTCCTGCTTCTCGGCTTTCAGCCACGGCCAGATGGCCATGTCGGCGATGCTCAACTCGTCCCCCGCCACGAAGTCACGCCCCGCAAGCTGGCGCTCCAGCACGCCGTAAAGGCGCTCGCCTTCCTTGTGATAGCGCTCGATGGCGTACTCCACCGGCTCTGGCGCGTAGTGCTTGAAGTGGTGCACCTGGCCCAGCATCGGCCCCAGGCCGCCCATCTGCCAGTGCAACCACTGCAGCACATCATTACGCGCGCGCGTCTCGCGCGGCAGGAACTTGCCGCACTTGTCGGCCAGGTACTCCAGAATCGCGCCGGACTCGAACACCGAGATCGGCTCACCGCCATCAGCAGGCGCATGGTCGACGATCGCCGGCATGCGATTGTTGGGCGAGATGGCCAGAAACTCCGGCGCGAACTGCTCGCCCTTGCTGATGTTCACCGGAATGAGGCGATACTCGAGTCCGGCTTCCTCCAGAAAGATCGTGATCTTGTGGCCGTTGGGCGTGGTCCAGTAATACAGATCGATCATCATGGGCTCCTTGTCTGGAATAACACGACATGGCCCGAACGCCCATCAGCGTTCGGGCCATGAGAAAGGTCATCTCCGATGCGAGATTACTGCGCAATCTCGCTGGCACGTGGCGCCTTGCGCGCCATGCCGTCGTAGAGATCCATCATGCGCTCGCGCCACTGCACCAGCGGATCACTGGGGTCTTCCGTCTCGCCGAAGGGCGAGGTGTCAGAGACGATATGGGCCCAGATGAAGAAACCGAAGATCAGGTAATCTGCCGCCGCCGGGGCATCACCATCCATGAAAGGCTGATTGGCGAGCAGGCCACGCAGCGGCTTGAAGGCGCTGTCGAGAATGCCGCGCGCGATCTCGACGTTATGGAACTCCTCGAAGGACATGCCGAAGCGGGCTTCACGGGCGCTCTGGAAGTACTCGCGGTCATCCGGGTGAATGGCCTGCACCAGATCCAGCGCCACCAAGCGGAAGAAACCGACGGCCATGACCTGCTCGGCATAGACCTTGACGAAATTGAGTCGCGCCTGCGCCTGGGCATCACCGATCAGCGGGCCATTGCCGGCGTTCGGATAATGCGCGTCCAGATGCTTGAAGATGTCATAGCTGTCCATCGCCACGCCGTGCGCATCCTTGAGCACCGGCACCGTGGTGGAATCGCAGAAGTCGATCGGGCTCTTGTCGGTGAACAGCATCGGCACGAGTTCTGCCTCGATACCCTTGTGCGCCAGGGCCAGACGTGCGCGCCAGCAGAACGGCGAGAAACGCAGGCGGTCATCACGGCCACGCAATTCATAGAGGACTGGGGTCATGCGGGACTCCTTGGTTGTCATTGAGGCCTGATGTCATTGAGGCCTGATGTCAGTGAGGCTTGATGTGAACGGCATGACTTCGCTGCGCGCGTCCTGCCCCTGGCAATGTTTTGGACGTTGTGCCGCGCAAATGCAAGCAAAATGAGCATTCGTTCAATATCGTACCGAGCGCCATTCAGGGCGCTAGGGCTCGCCGGCCCTTGCAGTGACGCAAGGTTGGACCCATTGAGGAGGGTTGCGTGACCAGGGCCGGACATTGACCAAAGGATATTGATGACACCCGGCCTCGACAGCGCGAATAATGGGGCCTATCACTTTCGCGCCAGCCACTTCCTGCCCTGACCCCACCTCTTTCATTATTTCCAAGGAGTCTCGATGTCCGTCGAAGACCTGCACCTGAACCTGCGCAACCTGCAGGAATCGGACTACCCCCAGCTCAAGCGCCTGATGGACGGCATCTACGACGACATCGGTGGCGCCTGGCCTGAGCACACCATCAACCGTCTGATCGCCGAATTCCCCGATGGCCAGATCGTGATCGAGGATGGCGACAGGCTGGTCGGTGTCGCCCTGACGGCGCTGGTGGATTACGACGCCTTCTCCAACCCGCACAAGTACGACGACCTGATCGGTCAGCGCGAGATCATCCTCAACAAGGAGGATGGCGATGCGCTTTACGGTCTGGATGTGCTGATCGACGTCGACTACCGCGGCTATCGCCTCGGTCGCCGTCTGTACGAGGCGCGCAAGGAGCTGTGCCGCTCGATGAATCTGCGCTCGATTCTGGCCGGCGGGCGCATTCCCCAGTACCACGAATATGCCGCCGAGCTCTCGCCCTCCGAGTACATCGACAAGGTGGAGCGTCGCGAGATCCATGACCCCATCCTGTCGTTCCAGCTGGCCAACGGCTTTCTGGTCAAGCGCCTGCTGCGCCAGTACCTGCCCGAAGATGAGGATTCCCAGGGCTACGCCACGCTGCTGGAGTGGAGCAACATCCTGTTCGAGCCCGTCGAGCGCGTGCTGGAAAGTCGCAAGACGATGATTCGCGTCGGTGCCGTGCAGTGGCAGATGCGCAAGTTCGACAGCGTCGAATCCGTGCTGCAACAGGTCGAGTACTACGTCGATGCCCTGTCGGATTACCAGAGCGACTTCGCCGTCTTCCCGGAACTGTTCAACACGCCGCTGATCGGCCTGCTGGAAGACCAGAGCGACCCGGTGCGCTGCATCCGCTATCTCGCAGGCTTCACCGAGCGCTTCAAGCAGGAAATCTCGCGCATGGCGGTGGCCTACAACATCAACATCGTGGCCGGTTCCATGGTCGAGATCGGTGACGACAACGAGCTCTACAACGTCACCTATCTGTGTCACCGCGATGGCGAGATCGACCGTCAGGCCAAACTGCACATCACGCCGCAGGAGCGCCGCGACTGGATCATCAAGGGCGGTGACGAGCTGGCCGTGTTCGAGACCGACGCCGGACGCATCGGCATGCTGATCTGCTACGACGTGGAATTCCCGGAACTGTCGCGCCTGCTGGCCGATCAGGACATGGACATCCTGATGGTGCCGTTCTGGACCGACACCAAGAACAGCTACCTGCGCGTGCGCAACTGCGCCCAGGCGCGTGCCATCGAGAACGAATGCTACGTGGTGGTCTGCGGCAGCGTCGGCAACCTGCCGTCCATCGAGAGCCTCGACATCCAGTACGCCCAGTCAGCGGTGTTCTCGCCGTCGGACTTCTCCTTCCCGCATGACGCGGTGATGGCCGAGACCACGCCGAACACCGAGATGATCATGTTCTCGGATCTCGATCTGGAGCGTCTCAAGGTCGTGCGCAGCGAAGGCTCGGTGACCAACCTCAAGGATCGCCGCAAGGACCTCTTCGAGCTGCGTCTGCGTGACTGGTCGTGGAAGTCCGGCAGCCGTCAGGACTGAGCCGATGACGCACTGGTGGCAACGGCTGTGGCAGCGCTCCAATCGCCACGGCCGTGACAGCGCAGCCCCCGACGCCGGCGCTGTCTCGACCGCATCGCCAGATGGCGAGATAGCGCAGGATGACGCGTGGCAGGTAGCCCGTGAGCGCCTGCCGATTCTCGATGGGCTCGACGCCGAGGCATTGGCGCGTCTTGAGCGGCGCGCCCGCCATCAGCTGAGCGACTGGAAGCTGACCAGCGCCGAACCTCTCGAAGAGGTCGAGGCGCTGGCACTGGCCGCCCAGGCAATGCTGCTACTCAACGGCTGGGCGCATACCGAGCGCTGGCAGGACGCCGGCGCTCGCGTACACGAGATCATGCTGCCGCTGCAGGCCATCCGCCGTGAGGTGGAAGAGATGGATGACGCCGGTGTGGTGCATGTCTTCGAAGACACCCGTGCCGGCGAGACCTGGTATCAGGGGCCGGTGGTGGTCACCCGACAGGACCTGGCCGCCAGCGGTGACTGGAGCGGCTTCAACGTGGTGATCCATGAATTCGCTCACAAGCTCGACATGGCCAACGCCACCGATGCCGATGGCTTTCCGCCCCTGCCGCGCCAGATCAGCGCGGCGGAGTGGCATGCCACCTTCACTGCCGTGTGGGATGACCTTAACGCGCGCCTGTCACGCGGTGAGCCGACGCCCATCGATGACTACGCCGCCAGTCACCCCGCCGAGTGCTTCGCCGTCTGCTGCGAGTATTTCTTCACGGCACCGGATGAGCTCAATGCGGCCTATCCGGCGCTATATGCCCTGCTGGAGCGCTTCTTCCAGCAGTCGCCATTGGCGCGTTGCCCACCGCCTTCCGACTGACTACGCCTGTCAGGCCTGACCACGCTAGCCAGATAAGGCGCCAGCAAGGCGAGGAAATCTCGAGATAGGAGAGAAGAGAGAAGAGAGAAGAGATAGCGGTCGCTTACCGCGCTGGGCATTATCTTAAGATAACGGTATATCACTGGAAAGCGCGCCAGCAGACACGCCGACTCGATCAGCAGGGATCGCAAAAGCCACCTCTGCATCGCTCACTGTGGCTCCGCCAACAGATAATCCCAGACACGCTGCGCGGTAGGCCGCATCGGGCGTTGATTGGAACGTACCAGCCAGAAGCTCTGCTCGGCGGGAATCGTCAGCGCGAAGACCTGCTCCAGCCCGCCGTTGCCGGACGCCAGCCATTGCCGGAAATGGCCCTCATGCACCAGTGCCACCCCCATGCCGAGGCGCGCCATTTCCAGCGTCATCACCTGGGTATCACAGCTGATGGTGGAGGTCGTCTTCTCCAGCCCCAATTGATCTGCCGCCACCAGCCAGCGCCGCCAGCCCACCGCGAATCCTGCAGCATGCAGCAGCGTCATGCCGGCCAGGTCCGCCGCCGTAGTCAGCTGCGCGCTCAGCGCCGGGCTTGCCACGACGGCCATTCTCTCTTGCCCTGCCCCCACCTGGATCGCCTCGACCTGCGGCCAGTCGCCCTGACCGTAGCGCAGCTCGATATCCACCTGCTCGCCATCGAAGTCGCTTTGCCAGAAGGCGCTGACCAGACGCAATGCGATCTCGGGCTGATCACGATGGAAATTCGCCAGCCGCGGCAATAGCCAGGCCTGTTGGCTCATCGGGGTCGCCCGCAGGCTGACCGGCGCGGCGCGCGAGGGGCCGAAGACTTCCAGCGTGCCTTCCTGCAGGCGCTGGAAGCCATCCTGCAACGCTGGCAACCAGGCCTGACCGGCCGGCGTCAGATTCAGGCTGCGGGCATGACGCACGAACAATGGCTGGCCAAGGCGGTCCTCCAGCTGGCGAATCCGTTGGCTAATGGCCGACTGGGTGACATTGAGCTCCTCGGCGGCACGCGTGAAGCTCATCAGGCGCGCAGCGGCTTCGAAGGCCTGCAACCAGGCCAGTGGCGGCAGGGGGCGCGGCAAGGCATTCGCTGTCGTGGAGGAAGGTTCGTGCATGGCTATCTCGCATCAGAGCATGAAGGTCGATCGCCACACATTAGCTCAGCTAAGTCATGGCCGTCATATTTCGCGTTGGCCAGCCGTGATGACGAGGGGGACAATGGTCTCATTCTCGGGTCATGGCTCGGCTATACGCCCCAGCGACACGGCTCAGCCATACGACCCAGCCACGCGACACGCATTGGCTCACCTGCTACTGCTCACACGACAAAGGACGGCGCCCATGGAGACTCTCATCGCATCTGCCCCTGATACCCAAGACACTGAAGCGTCACAGGCACGCCATCAGTGGGACATGAAGGAATACCTGCCCCACCACGAGGGCGCACCGCTGGTGATGGCAGACCACGACGAGACCCTGGCGTCACTGGCATGGGCCAGCGGTGAGCAGACCCGACTGCCGCTGATCTGGCTGCGTGACCACTGCGCCTGCGACCTCTGCCGTCATCCGCAGACCTTCGAGCGCACCTTCATGCTGATGGATGATGCGGCCCTGACGGTGCATCAGATGCGTATCGAGCAAGGCAATCTTGTCGTCGTCTGGCAGGATGGCCACACCAGCCGCTTCGATGCCGGCTGGTTGCTGCAACGTCGCCCGAGTGATGCGCCGCCCGCCACACCGGTTCCCGCAAGCCAGGCCTGGCAGCAGGGCCATCAGCCTCACGTCACCGCCTTTGCCGACTACATGGCCGGTGGGCAAGCACGCCTGGGGTGGCTGGAAGCGCTGTGCCGCGACGGCTTCGCGATTCTGGATGCCGGCCCGACGGCGGGTGGCGAGATCGACCAGGTGGCCGCGACCATCGGCCCGATCCGTGCGACCAACTTCGGTGGCCGCTTCGAGGTCTTCTCCAAGCAGGCACCCAACAACGCCGCCTACACGCCGATCGCGCTGGAACTGCACACCGACCTGCCCAACTGGCGTCAGCCGCCGGACATCCAGATGCTCTACTGCCTGGCCAATGAGGCCGAAGGCGGAGACTCCATCTTCGGAGATGGCATGGCGGTCGCCGAGGCCCTGCGCGAGCGCGACCCGCAGGCCTTCAGGCTGCTGGCCGAGACCCCGGTGGACTTCCGCTTTGCCGACGAGACCACCGACCTGGTGGTGCGCGAGCCGGTGATCCATCTGGATGCCAACGACAAGGTCATCGAGGTGCGTTTCAACAACTGGATCCGCGACAGCCTGCGCCTGCCACTGGAACAGATGCAGGCCTGGTACAGCGCCTATCGCCAGTACTGGAGCATCCTGCGCGAACCGGCCTTCCGCCTGCATCTGAAGCTGGAAGCCGGCCAGATGGTGGCCTTCGACAACCGCCGCGTGATGCACGGCCGCAAGTCCTTCGACCCGACCACCGGTCGCCGCCATCTGCAGGGCTGCTATGTGGATTACGACATGGTGGAGTCGGCGCTGCGTGTCACGGCACGCCAGCTGGCCGGTGCCAACCTCACCCAGTCATGAGCACCAAAGCCCTCATGCTGCGGAGTGCCTGAAAGAGCGTTGAACCACACGCAAGGGTTGCGGCGGTTCCTCCAGGGCATACCACGCAAGGCAGTGGCATCCTGAGAGTCTGGCAACTCAGGTATCGCCCCATGAATCCCATGACACTCTGCTTTGCGGATGACACCCTGGAACGACGCTACCGCCGTCGACAGATCGAGACCTCACACAAGCTCAGCCGGATCACCATCCCGCTGAGCTGTCTGGTGTTCGCTTCCTATGCGCTGATCGAGATCAGCATGGATGAGCACTACGAGGCCTTCCTGATGCTGCGCGCCAGTATTCTGGTCAGCGTGCTGGGCCTGTTTCTGCTGTCACGCCTCCCGCGCTTCAAACACCACGTCAATGGCATCCTGTGCCTGGCTTCGCTGGCGGCAGCGCTGGGGACGCTGGCGATGTTCCACGTGGGGCACGATCACGCCGCCGGGCACCATGAGGACGAACACGGTGTCTTTCCGGTCTATTTCGTCACCCTGATGCTGGTGGTCTTCTGGACCTACACCCTGCTGGGGCTGCAGTTCGTCTATGCCATGGCCTGCGGCCTGCTGATATGGATGGGCTGCACCGCCAGCTGCGCAGTGATGCATCATGGCTCCGAGGTACTGGTGGAAGCCAACGAGGCTTTCTTCATGATGGCCGTCAATCTGCTGGCTGGCATGAGCGCCTACTCGCGCGAGCGCCAGAGCCGACAACTCTTCCTGCATGAATGCCATATCACGGGGGAGCGGGATGATCTGCGTGACCACGCGACACGCGACTCGCTCACCGGACTGCTCAATCGACGCGCCCTGATGGAGCATCTCGATCAGGTGCTCGACATCCAGGCCCCCGGCGTCATACAGGCTGCGCTGTTCATCGACCTGGATGGCTTCAAGCCCATCAATGACCGCCACGGCCATGCCATCGGCGATGAAGTGCTGCGCATCACCGGCGAGCGCCTGGGCAACACCCTGCGCGGCAACGATATCGTCGGCCGCCTGGGCGGCGATGAATTTCTGGTACTGATCAGCCGTGAGGGCAACGGCCGCAAGGGCCCCGAGCAGCTGGCGGAACGTCTGATCGATGCCATCAGCCGCCCCATCACGCTGGAAGTCGATGGTGAACCGTTGATCATCGCCGTCAGCGCCAGCATCGGCATCAGCCTGTTCCCCTTCTCGGGCGCCACGCCGGAAACGGTCATCGCGCGCGCCGACAGCGCCATGTACGAGGCCAAGCAACGCGGTCGGGGCGTCGTCGTCACCGGCAATCCGCTCCGCCTGGTACTGTGACGTTCGATGATCGACGCTCGACGTCTCGAGCATGTCGCCGCGCCACCCTCCCTCTTGAGACAGCGGCAGACGCCCCAATGAGACAGGGATGCCATCTCGTCCTTTTTCTCATGACCCGCATCTCGCCAGCACGCCCCACGACTCATCAACGGGGCGTCCTGGCGCATGGAGCCTGCCAATGACACGCCTGCCGCATCTTGCCTTCTCTCTCATCGGTCTCGGCCTTCTCGGCGGCTGCGCCGGAGTTCCCACCGGCACCCAGCCCGTCGAGAATTTCGAGCTCGAACGTTACTACGGTGAATGGCACGAGATCGCCCGCCTGCCCAACAGCTTCGAGGAAGGCCTGAGCTGCGTCAGCGCCGATTACTCGCCCCGCAAGGATGGCGGCGTGCGCGTCATCAACCGCGGCTACAACGCCGAGCAAGGGGAATGGAGCCAGGCCGAGGGTCGCGCCTACTTCACTCGGGGCAGCGAGACGGCGGCCCTCAAGGTGAGCTTCTTCGGCCCCTTCTATGGCGGCTACAACGTACTGGCGCTGGATGATGACTATCAGTGGTCGCTGGTGGCCGGCGCCGATCGCGACTACCTGTGGATACTGGCGCGCGAGCCACAGCTGGATGACGGCACCTATCAGGCGCTGGTCGAGCAGGCCGCCGAGCTCGGCTTCGCCACCGATGCGCTGATCAAGGTCGAGCAGGGTGTGGCATGCCCCGTCGCTGACGGCGAGAGCTGATGACGCAGACGCCGGCTCTTGCTCACGGCGCAAGCTCCATCCAAGGTCTAAACCGGCGCGTGACGTTTATATGGTGCGGACAGTCGCTTTCATCCAACCGACCTTGCATCTTGTCACGCGCGCGCGGCTCGCCAATGGTGAGCTGACAATCTTCCGGGGTAGCGCCACGCCGAGCACGCTGCCCTGATGCCAATCGTTTGATGCAGCCGCCCAGTGCCAGTGACACCTCGCTGCACTGGGCAACTCAGTTCAGAGGGAGCCCGTGCCATGGATATCCAGCAGTTCTTCAGCGCCCTGTGGGATGACTACGTCGCCATGACGCCCCAGGCCCAAAAGATCCAGGATGCCTTCATCGCTGACGGCGAGACCATCGTCAACGACCACGTCGCCTTCCGCACCTTCGATCGCGGGCCGATCACCCTGAGCGCACTGGAACCTCACCTGCTGGCGCTGGGCTACACCCGCTTCGCCCCCTATGACTTCCGCGAGAAGAAACTGCGCGCCTTCGGCTATCTGCCGCCGTCTCCCGACATGCCGCGCGTCTTCCTCTCCGAGCTGAAGTGTCATGAGCTTTCCGAGCGCGCCCAGGCGATCATCGATGGGCTGGTCAGCCAGATCTCGCCGGATGCCGCCACCCAGCCCTCCGTGCTGTGGTCGGGCCGCCTGTGGAAGGCGCCGACCTTCGAGCAGTATCAGCGTCTGATGGAAGAGAGCGAGTATGCGGCCTGGCTGTCGATCATCGGCCTGCGCGCCAACCACTTCACCATCAGCGTCAACGCGCTCAGCCATCACGACACCCTCGACAAGGTGCTGACGCGCGTCGAGTCGCTGGGCCTTGGCATCAACCCGGCGGGCGGACGCATCAAGGGCTCGCCCGAAGTCCTGCTGGAGCAGGCCTCCACCCTCGCCGACCGCCAGACCTTCACCTTCGCCGGTGGCGAGGAGCATGAGATCTCCACCTGCTACTACGAATTCGCGCGCCGCTATCCCGACGCCAATGGCGAGCTGTATCAGGGCTTCGTGGCCGCCAGCGCCGACAAGATCTTCGAATCCACCAATGTCCGCCAGGAGCCGACTGCCTCGTGATTGCCGACTGGCTAGACCTGACACTCGAAGGCCACGCCAGCGCCCGTGGCATGGGCCGTATCCCCGGCGGTCGCTATGAGATCGTCGCGCCCGGCGTACTGGAGATCACCCCCGACGCCATGGGGCCCGAGGCGCGTCCGTGCGTGATCTCTGCCGGCATCCACGGCAACGAGACCGCCCCCATCGAACTGCTCGGTGAACTGATCGCGGGCCTGGAGAGCGGCCATCTGATCGTCGGGGCGCCGCTGTTGCTGATTCTGGGCAACCTGCCCGCCATCCGCAGTGGCGAGCGTTTCATCACCACCAATCTCAATCGGCTGTTCAAGCGCGCCGAGGCCAGCGTCACGGGCAACGACTGTCCATCCGATGATGAGCCGGCGCGCGCACGTCAGCTGATGGCGGCCGTGGATACCTTCTATGCTCGCTTCCCGCTGGCCGAGGGCACACGCCGCCTGCACTACGACATGCACACCGCCATCCGCGACAGCCTCTATCCGCGCTTCGCGGTGGTGCCCTTCAGTGATGGCGACGCCATCAGCGCATCGCAGTGGCCGATATTGAGCGCCGCCGGCATCCAGGCCGTGCTGCACCAGCATCAACACAGCTGGACCTTCTCGCACTATTCGCGCCACTACCATGCTGCCGACGCCTTCACGCTGGAACTGGGCCAGGTACGCCCGTTCGGCGCCAACGACATGGCGGCACTCGCGCCGATGAAGGCCCTGCTCGCGGCGCTGGCGACCGGCACGGCGCCCGCCGAAGCAGCCCCACAGGACATCGACTACTTCATGGTGGAAGTGGAACTGATGCGTCAGTCAGCCGACTTCACGCTGTGTTTCAGCGAGGATGTCGCCAACTTCACCACCTTCGCCCCCGGCAGCGTGGTGGCCGAAGACGCCGCCGCTGGCCCCTGCATCATCGGCGATACGCCACTGCGGGTGGTCTTCCCCAACGCCAAGGTGGAGATAGGCGCCCGCGCCGCCTTGCTGCTGGCCCCGAGCTCGACACCGACAGACTGAACCCCAAGCAGCGCCGGCGTTCTGCCCGCCCACTCCCCCCGCAGGGCAAATCACGACGGCGCGATTGTACTGACGAAAGCCTTACTACAACGACAACAGGCGACCTTGATCATGAAGACGACTCCTCTACGGCCGGATAGCATCCGCGTGCGTCCTTGCACGCCCCACCAAAGTCGTAACATTCCTCCACGCCAGATAGCGGTGAACCCTGCGTTGAGCTGGTAGAATCGGCCCCCTTTCCCGTCCACGACATGCAAGCTCAGGCATTTTTCGCCTGTTGTAGACGGCCACTGGCAGCGAGAACGACGATCAATCGGACTGATCGTGAGGAACTGGCCATGCCCCTGACGGCATTCTCCGCCACTCCTCCCGTGCCACGCCTTGCCGCCTCATCACGTAGCCGTCGCGCATATCGGCGAGCGACAGTGAAAGGCAGCACCAGGCAGCCGTGCCATGTCGGCAACGAACCTGTATCCCGAGCCCGACCGCCCCGCGGCGGACTCGTGGCGTGTCATTGCCCCCAGGGCTGGCAACGTCCGGATTGGAGTAACTGCATGACCATGAGATCTTCCGTGGCCGAGAGCCCGAGCAGCGACGCGCTGCCTCTCGAGGTCCGCAACATCACCAAGTCCTTCGGCACCAATCAGGTGCTCAAGGGCTTGTCGCTGCAAGCACGCAAGGGCGATGTCATCACCCTGATCGGTGCGTCCGGTTCCGGCAAGAGCACCTTTCTGCGCTGCATGAACCTGCTGGAGCAGCCTGACGGCGGCGATATCTTCGTGCATGGCGAGCAGATCGGCTTCAAGGAAAGCCGTCGTGGCCGAGAACCGATGGACTGGCGTCAGGTCGAGCGCATGCGCGCGCGCCTGTCGATGGTGTTCCAGGGTTTCAATCTGTGGTCACACATGACGCTGCTGGAAAATGTCATCGAGGCGCCGATCCACGTGCTCGGCAAGCCGAAGAAGGAAGCCATCGCCCACGCACGCAGCCTGCTGGACCGCGTCGGCCTGCTCGAACGCGCCGACTACTATCCGGCACAGATGTCCGGTGGCCAGCAGCAGCGCGGCGCCATTGCACGCGCGCTGGCGATGGAGCCGGAGGTGATGCTGTTCGACGAGCCGACCTCGGCCCTCGACCCGGAACTGGTCGGTGACGTGCTCAAGGTCATGCGAGACCTGGCCGAGGAAGGCCGCACCATGGTGGTAGTGACCCACGAGATGAGCTTCGCGCGTGATGTCTCGAGCCAGGTGGTCTACCTGCATCAGGGGCTGGTCGAGGAAGCCGGCAAGCCGGAAGACGTGCTGGGCAATCCCCAGTCGGAGCGCCTCAAGCAGTTTCTGGCGCCCAAGTACTGATAAAGCGCCCTGATCAGCAGCCCCGATCACCAGCACTGATGAATGGCCCTTGGCCCATCGCTGAGCCAACCGCTCGGCCTGCGGCAAATCCCGGCACGGTGATCCCGTGACCGGCACATGATTCAGCACCGCGAGCGCCACGCCAACGGCAGGCCTCGAGGTGTCCAAGACTTCAGGAATGACAAGCAATGAAACAGTTCGCGACACGCACCCTGCTGGGTCTCACCCTCGGGCTCTCCACCTTCGCCATCACCACCAGCGCCGCCCAGGCGGCCGATGTGCCGGACCCGCTGCGCCTGGGCATCGACGTGCCCTACGCGCCCTTCGGCTACAAGCTGCCCAGCGGTGAGCTGACCGGTTTCGAGATCGAGCTGGGCAACGCCATCTGCGCCCAGCTCGCCACTCACTGTGAATGGACCGAGCAGGACTTCGACGGCATCATCCCGGGCCTGATGGCGCGCAAGTACGACGTCATCATGTCGGCGCTGACCATCAATCCGGAGCGTGAGCGTCAGGTGCTGTTCTCCGTGCCCTACTTCACGCCGCCGTCCGGCTGGTTCGTCAAGGCGGACAGCCCGCTGGCCGACGCGGACAGCCTCGATGCCGAGGCCCTCAAGGGCAAGGTGATCGGCGTGCAGCGCGGCAACCTGCAGGATCACTACGTCACCGACCTCTACGGCCGCACGGCAGAAGTGCGCCGCTACACCAAGCTCGATGACCTGGTACTGGACATGGACAGTGGCCGCGTCGATGTCGCCTTCCTGGACCTGCCGGTCGGTCAGGACACCCTGGTCAACGCCAATGACGGCAACTTCGTCAACACCGGCAGCGCCATCAGCGAGCCGAAGAAATACTTCGGCGACGGCTTCGGCATCGCCATGAAGAAGCGCGACCGCGACCTCAAGAAGGCCATCGATGGCGCCCTGGAAGCGCTCAAGGCCGATGGCACGCTCAAGCGTCTCAACGACAAGTACTTCGCCAGCGCCGCCACTGCGTCCGACAACCACCAGTAAGTCGCTGAACGGGTTATTCGGCGCTTCACGGGAGATTTCCCATGATTGACCTACAAGGCTACGGGCCCAGCCTGCTGGAAGGTGCCTGGGTCACGGTGCAGCTGGCCGTGCTGGCCCAGCTGCTGGCCATCGCGCTGGGGCTATTGACGGCGACGGCCAAGATGTCGCGTTCCACGCCTCTGCGCTGGCTCGCGACGCTCTACACCACCATCATCCGCGGCGTCCCGGACATCGTGCTGATGCTGCTGCTGTTCTTCGGCGGCCAGATCGGCATCAACATGGTCACCGACTGGCTGTACGACACCTACGACATCGATGTCTTCGTCAATGTCGATGAGTTCACTGCCGGTGTCGTCACCATCGGCTTCATCTTCGGTGCCTACATGGGCGAGACCTTCCGTGGCGCCTTCATGGCGGTGGATGCCGGTCAGATAGAGGCCGGGCGCGCCTATGGCATGAGCGACTGGAAGGTCTTCAAGCGCATTCGCTTCCCGCTGATGATGCGTCACGCCCTGCCGGGGCTGGGCAACAACTGGATGGTACTGCTCAAGACCACCGCCCTGGTGTCGGTGATCGGGCTGGTCGACATGGTGCGTGTCGCCAGTGAGGCCGCCAAGGCGACCCACGAGCCCTTCACCTTCCTGTTGCCGGTCGCGGCGGGCTATCTACTGATCGCCACCGTGTCCGAATGGGGGCTTGCGCGTCTCAAGAAGCGCTATAACGCCGGATTCGGGGAGGCCAGCGCATGGAACAACTGAATGATGCGGGCCCGAGTGGCGTCATCGCCCAGCTGGGCCAGATGCTCGACGACGTGCTGAGTGACAACTACATCTTCACCGCCACCACGCTCTGGCATTACTGGGATGGACTGGTCACCACGGTACAACTGGTGTTCCTGTCACTGATCATCGGACTGGTGGTGGCCGTGCCACTGGCCATCCTGCGGGGGTCTCGCCGTCGCTGGGTGAAGATGCCGGTGTACCTGTACACCTACGTCTTCCGGGGTACACCGCTGCTGATCCAGCTTTATCTGATCTACTACGGCGTGGTGTTCTTCGACGGCTTCGACATCTCGCTGGGCGTGACCAGCGTGCATGTGCCCAGCATCCAGGAGACCTGGCTGTGGGATTACTTCCGAGATCCCTTCGTGCCGGCACTGCTGGCCTTCGTGCTCAATACCGCGGCCTACACCACCGAGATCTTCCACGGCGCCATCCAGTCGACCCCCAAGGGCGAGATGGAAGCCGCCCGCGCCTACGGCATGTCACGCGGCAAGATGATGCGTCGCATCATTCTGCCCAGTGCCTTCCGTCGGGCACTGCCGGCCTACGGCAATGAAGTCATCTTCATGCTGCATGCCAGTGCCATCTGCAGTGTGGTGACGCTGCTGGACCTCACCGGCGCCGCGCGTGACATCTACGCACGCTTCTACGCGCCCTTCGAGGCCTTCCTGTTCGTCGCCGCCATCTACCTGTGTCTGACCTTCACCATCATTGCCATATTCCGGCAATTGGAGAAACGCCTGCTGGCACACTTGAAACCATTAAGCTGAACGTCAAAAGCGCCCTTTGGAGGGCGCTTTTTTCTTATCCGGAGATAACGGCAGGAATTCATCTCGTTTAACGACCGTTTGAATTTGTCCATTGACCCTCTTCACCGCAGCCTCGGTCTGGGCTAGTGTGGAGCCACTGGCATGACACACCCCCTTATGTTCCCGGCTCAGACGACTGGTGTTCAGGAGGGAGTGTCTGATGCCACTGATCAGCCAGTATGACCAACAACAATGATGGATGGGACTGACATGAAGAAGCTTCTGGGAATCTCCCTGCTGGGCGCAGCATTGATGGCCGGTGGCGCTCAGGCGGCCGAATCGCTGCGCATCGGCGTCGACGTGCCCTACGAGCCGATGGAATACAAGACACCCGACGGTGAGCTGACCGGTTTCGATATCGAACTGGGCAATGCCATCTGCGCGAAGATCAATCGCGACTGCGAGTGGGTCATCCAGGCATGGGACGGCATCATTCCCGGCCTGATGGCCCGCAAGTACGACGCCATCATGTCCTCGATGACCATCAATGAGGAACGCCGCGAGAAGGTGCTGTTCTCCGACACCTACATCACCCCGCCGTCCGCCTGGTTCGCCCCCTCCGACAGCGAGCTGAGCGCCACCTCCTCCGAGGCCCTGGCCGGCAAGGCCATCGGCGTGCAGCGCGGTACCCTGCAGGACAACTACGTCACTGATCTCTATGGCAAGAATGCCGAGGTCAAACGCTACACCACCGCCGATGACCTGGTGCTGGACATGGACGCGGGTCGCCTCGATATCGCCTTCCTCGATTTCCCGGTCGGCAAGTCCACCCTGATCGACGGCGGCAACGGCAACTACAAGGCCGTGGGTGAAGTGGTCACCGAGCCCAAGAAGTACTTCGGCGACGGCTTCGGTATCGCCATGCGCAAGCGTGACAAGGACCTGGCCGAGCAGATCAACGGCGCCCTGGCCGAACTGAAGGCCGATGGCACCTACGACACCATCCATACCAAGTACTTCGGCGAAAAGAAGTAAGTTCATCTCAGGCGGCATGCCAGCCATGCCGTGATGTCTGCGCCATGAGATGAGCGGTAACAGACACAAGTGACATGTTCGACAACAAGCCCCGTTGGCATCTGCCGCGGGGTTTTTGCGTTGAGGCAGTGTTCAGTGGCATTCAGTCACCTGTCTTGTGACAACCCTGACACGACCTGAACAGGATCAATCGCTCAAGCGCATGACGTGGAAACCATGCTCTCTGCACAATTGGTGCAAATTCAGCATCAAAGCAGTGTGCTCCAAGGGGCTTATCCGTCGCAGTCAGGCTCTCTAGGATGCCGAGCATCCCATACTGCAACGGTAAATTCCCATGTCGAGACTGAACTCACGTCCGGCGCGCCTTCCTCGTATCGCCTCTTCCCTGCTGCTGACCCTTGGGGGTCTTCTGGCGCTCAGCGCCTGCAGCGAGGGCAGTGGTGAAGAGACAGCCAGCGCCCAACAGACACCTCCTGCGCTGGAAGTGGTTGCCGCCAAGTCGCAGCCGGTCGCGGCCTGGCACACCTACACCACTCGTCTGGAATCCCCCCAGAGCGTGCAATTGCGCCCGCGTGTCTCCGGCGAAGTCGAAGAAGTGCTGTTCACCGAGGGCAGCCAGGTGACTGCCGGGACGCCCCTGGTACGTCTCGACACTCGTCCCTTCGTTGCCGAGGTTCAGCGCCTGGAAGCCGAAGTCGCACGCTTCAAGGCTGAGCTGGCCAATGCCCGCAGCGAGTCCGGTCGCGCTGCCAGTCTGGTCAAGCGCAACCTGATCTCCCGCGAGGAAGCCGACTCACGCAGCACCAATGCCACTGGGCTCGATGCCCAGCTCAAGGGTGCCATCGCTCAACTCGAACGTGCCCGCCTGGACCTGGACTACGCCACCATCCGCGCCCCGATCGACGGCCGTCTGTCCAATGCGCGCATCACGCGTGGCAACACCGTGCAGGCCGGCCAGAGCGTGCTGACCACGCTGGTCGAGACCCGCCAGCTGGATGCCTACATCGACATCAGCGAGCTGACCTGGAACCAGGACTTCGCTCACGTCACCGCCGAGGATCATCTGCCGGTGGAACTGCAACTGGCCGGACAGGAGGACTTCCCCTTCCACGGCGAACTCGACTTCATCGACAACAGCGTCGACATCGATACCGGCACCCTGCGCATCGGCGCCACCTTCACCGCCGATGATGCCGCGCTGCGTCCGGGTGCCTTCGCGCGCCTGCGTCTCGCCTCACCCGAGATCCGTGATGCCGTACTGATTCCGGAACGTGCCATCGGCACCGATCTGGATCGTCAGTTCGTGCTGGTGGTCGGTGAGGACAACACCCTCGCCTACCGTGGCATCACCACTGGCCCACGCTTCGGCCCGCTGCGCGCCGTGACCGATGGCCTGGCCGCCGGTGACCGAGTACTGGCTGCGGGTCCCGCCAAGGCAGGACCCGGCATGCCGATCACCCCCAAGCTGATCGAAATGCCCGATGACGGCGCCCTCAAGTCACTCGCTGCACGTGTCTCACGCCTGCAGGCGCAGCAGACCGCCCAACAGCTGAATCAGGACAACGATCAGAACGCCGCGAAGCTCGCCGAGGCCGAGCGCCAGGCAGCCGGAGGTCGTTCGTGAACATCTCCGGTTTCTTCATCAAGCGCCCGGTCTTCGCCGCGGTGCTGTCGATCCTGATCGTCATCGGCGGGATGCTATCGCTGTTCAAGCTGCCCATCTCCGAGTATCCCGAAGTCGTGCCACCCACCGTAGTGGTACGCGCCAACTATCCGGGTGCCAATCCGGAGGTCATCGGATCAACCGTTGCCACGCCGCTGGAGCAGGAGATCACCGGCGTCGAAGGCATGTTGTACATGGATTCCCAGGCGACCTCCGATGGTAACCTGACCCTGACCGCGACCTTTGCTCTGGGCACCGACCTGGACAAGGCCCAGGTGCAGGTGCAGAACCGTGTGGCACGTGCCACGCCACGCCTGCCGCAGGAGGTGCAGCAGCTCGGCATCACCACCGAGAAGGCCTCACCCAACCTGACGATGGTGGTCCACCTGACCTCCCCGGATGGCCGCTATGACCAGCTGTGGCTGTCCAACTACGCGCGCCTGAATCTCAAGGACAACCTCGCCCGTCTCGACGGGGTCGGTGACGTGCGCCTGTTCGGTGCCGGTGAGTACTCGATGCGTGTGTGGCTGGACCCGGACGCCGTGGCGGCCCGCGGACTGTCTGCCGGCGACGTGATCAGTGCGCTGCGTGCGCAGAACCAGCAGGTCGCCGCCGGCTCCGTCGGCGCCCAGCCCGCACCGGATGACAACCAGTTCCAGCGTCTGCTCAATGTCCGTGGCCGCCTGGAAAGCACCGAAGAATTCGAGAACATCGTCATCCGCGTCGATGAAGATGGCCGCCTGACACGCCTGAAGGATGTCGCGCGTGTCGAACTGGGCGCCGACAGCTATTCGCTGCGCGCACAGCTGGATGGCAAGGATGCCGTGGCGATGCCGATCTTCCAGCGCCCCGGTTCGAATGCCATCGCGCTGTCGGATTCCGTACGTGAACGCATGAGCGAGATGTCCGACGCCTTCCCGGATGGCGTAAGCTACGACATCGTCTACGACCCGACGGTCTTCGTGCGCGGCTCCATCGAGGCGGTCATCGACACTCTGTTCGAGGCCATCCTGCTGGTGGTGATCGTAGTGATCCTGTTCCTGCAGACCTGGCGCGCCTCGATCATTCCGCTGATCGCGGTGCCGGTCTCGCTGATCGGCACCTTTGCGGTCATGCAATTGATGGGCGTATCGATCAATACGCTGTCGCTGTTCGGGCTGGTGCTTGCCATCGGCATCGTCGTCGATGACGCCATCGTGGTGGTGGAGAATGTCGAGCGCAACATCGAGCTGGGCCATTCGCCCATCGAGGCCACCCAGATCGCCATGCGCGAGGTGACCGGCCCGATCATCGCCATCGCGCTGGTGCTGACGGCGGTATTCGTGCCGACGGCCTTCATCAGCGGCCTGAGCGGTCAGTTCTACAAGCAGTTCGCGCTGACCATCACCATCTCGACGATCATCTCGGCCTTCAACTCGCTGACATTGTCACCGGCGCTCTCCGCCCTGCTGCTCAAGCCGCATGGCAGCAAGCCGGACTGGCTGACGCGCGTCATCGACGGCCTGTTCGGTCGCTGGCTGTTCGCACCGTTCAACCGCGCCTTCAATGCGATGGCCAATGGCTATACCGGCCTGATCAAGAAACTGCTGCGCTTCGGTGTCATCGTCGGCGTGATCTATCTGGCCCTGCTCGGCGCCACCGGCAAGCTGTTCGACAGCGTGCCCGGCGGCTTCATTCCGGGGCAGGACAAGCAATACCTGGTCGCGATGGCCCAGCTGCCGGACGCGGCAAGCCTTGATCGCACCTCCGAGGTCATCGACGAGATGCAGGCACTGGCGCTGGACACACCGGGCGTGGCGCACACCGTGGCCTTCCCCGGCCTGTCGGTGAACGGCTTCGTCAATGCCTCCAACTCCGGCATCGTGTTCGCGACCCTCGAGGACTTCGATGAGCGCCAGTCTCCGGAGCTGTCCGGACAGGCGATCGCCGCTCAGCTGAATCAGAAATTCGCGGGTATCGACGAGGCCTTCGTCGCCGTCTTCCCGCCACCGCCGATTCTGGGCCTGGGCACGACCGGCGGCTTCAAGTTGCAGCTGCAGGACCGTGGCAACAAGGGCTTCGATGAGTTGTTCTCTGCCGTGCAGACCATTACCGCCAAGGGCAACGCCGATCCGCGCTTGACCAGTGTCTACTCCAGCTTCCGCATCCAGGTGCCGCAGTACGACATCGATCTGGATCGCGAGCAGGCGATGATCATGGGCGTGCCGGTGGAACGTGCCTTCGAGACCCTGCAGGTCTACATGGGCTCGCTGTACGTCAATGACTTCAACCGCTTCGGGCGTACCTATCAGGTACGCGCCCAGGCCGAGCAATCGGCGCGTCTCGACCCGGATGACATCCGCAACCTCAAGGTGCGCAGCGACAACGGGCGCATGATTCCGCTGGGCAGCTTCGTCAAGGTGACACCGACCACCGGCCCGGACCGCGTGATGCACTACAACACCTTCGTCAGTGCCGATATCAACGGCTCACCGGCGCCGGGCGTCTCCAGCGATCAGGCTAAGGCCGCCATCGAGGAAGTGCTGGCCGACAACCTGCCACAGGGCATCGGCTACGAGTGGACGGAGGTGACCTACCAGCAGGTGCTGGCCGGCAACACCATGATCTACATCTTCCCGCTGGTGGTGCTACTGGTATTCCTGGTGCTGGCCGCCCAGTACGAGAGCTGGTCGCTGCCACTGGCGATCATCCTGATCGTGCCGATGACGCTGCTGTCGGCGCTGGCTGGCGTCTGGCTGACGGGGGGCGACAACAACATCTTCACGCGGATCGGCTTGATCGTGCTGGTAGCGCTGGCGTGCAAGAACGCCATCCTGCTGGTCGAGTTCGCTCGCGAGCAGCAGCATGAAGGCCAGAGTCGTCTGGATGCCGTGCTGACGGCCTGTCGCCTGCGTCTGCGCCCCATCCTGATGACGTCGGTGGCCTTCACCGCGGGCGTGGTGCCACTGGTACTTGCCACAGGTGCCGGCAGCGAGATGCGTCAGGCCATGGGCGTGGCGGTGTTCTCCGGGATGATCGGTGTCACCGTGTTCGGCCTACTGCTGACACCGCTGTTCTATGTCGGTATCCGTCGCCTGGTCGAGAAACGTGAATCGCATCAGGACGCTGGCACGCCGGACAGCAATGCCGGGTCAGGCCGCCACAGTCATTGATACGACCACTGGTACGTCCACTCTCCCGAGAGATCGAGGATAGGCAAACGCCACGGGGCGTCGCGGCTTCAGCATCCACTGAAGCATTGACTCCCCGTTGGCAACACTGCCATTCCGTTCGTGGCATGTTTACTGCTCACGACTCTCGGCATAATGCCCATCAATATCTACCCACTCGGGAGCAGGTGCCATGTACGCCGACACCTTCAATGATCTGGCCCTCGAGGCCGAACTCGAAAACTTCGCGCACCGCTGGTTCTCCATGCTCAACCGCATGGCGCCTGCTATCGAACTGGCGGAGCTGCTGGGCGAGGAGGCTTCCATCCAGCTGCTCGATGAAACCCTGACCGGCAGCGAGTACCTGGCCAACTGGGAGCAGCGTCGCAGCGAGCTACTGGTCAATGGCCATGCACTCGGTTGGGTGCGAGCGCAGCGCAACAGCCTCGACAGCGCTACCTTGCGCATGGGCGGTGAGCACCGCGCCGCCATGCGTGATGGCAGCGTGTTGCACACGCATTTCGACGCCGAGTGGGTGCTCGACCTGAGCTGGGGCGAGCCGCGCATCCAGAGCATCAAGCTGCTGGATATGCGCACGCTGTAATGCGATAGGCAGACAGCAAAAGGCCCCGTCATCTTGGAGTGACGGGGCCTTTTGCTGTCTGGAGGCCTGTTTCGAGCGCACGTAGTTCCTCGGCTTCAGCTTTTCAGCCTCTCAGCTTCAGCATCGCTGGCGTATCGATGTCGTGATGGATACTGACATCACCGACTGTCACCTGACGAAGCGCCTCGCGATGTCGCGCGATCACCTCGCGCGCACCCTCGCCACTCTCGAGCGCCGCAAGCTCTGCCCACAGCGCCCGCCCGAACAGCACCGGATGCCCGGTACCGCCCTCGCCTTCAAGGCTCGGCCGCACGATATGCACGCCATCGGCCTGGGCCTGCAGGGCATGAAAGGTCTGCGGCGTGATCTGCGCCATGTCCGCCAGCCAGACTGCCGCCACCTGCACATGCGCCAATCCAGCCTCATCGCTGAGCTGACGGAAGGCATCGCCGAGACTGGCACCGAGGCCGTTGCCCGCTTTTGGTGCACGCCAGATCCGCCTGGCATGCTCACGCGCGAAGTCATCTCCCAGCAGTGCGGCGGGGTCATCGTCCTCACGCAGCAGCAGGCGCCAGTCCACCTCGCAGGACATGACCCGCGACAGCGTCGCCATCAGCAATGTCTGACCATCCGCCAGACGTGCCTGACGCTTGTCACTGCCGAAGCGGCGACTCTGCCCAGCCGCCATGACCAGGATGATCGACTCATCCATGGGCAACCTCCCTGACGAATCCAGCGAGCAGCTTCACAGGCTCCCGCGAGCTCGGCCACGGCGGATGCGCACGATATCGGCCATCACCGCCAGCGCGATCTCGGCCGGTGTCTTGCTGCCCAGATTCAGCCCGATCGGCATCACGATGCGCGCAATCTCCTCGGCGCTGAGCCCACCGCTGCGTGCCAGCCGCTCGGCGCGCGCCTGCGAGGTACGTTGCGAGCCCATCACGCCGATATAGAACGCGGGCTGACATACCGCCTCGATCATCGCCAGGTCATCGATACGCGGGTCGTGGGTCAGCGCGACCACGGCGGTGGCGGCATGACAGCCGCCGGCAGCGATGAAGCGTGACGGCAGCTCGCGGCGCAGGGTGACGCCGGCAAGCGGTGCCTTGCGAGCATCCCAGTCGGCCAGCACTTCCTCGCGTGGCTCGCAGATGATTACCTCGAAGCCGAGACTGACGGCGAAGGCTGCGCAGGCTTCCGCCACCGGCGAGAGGCCCGCCAGCAGCAGACGTGCCACCGGCCCGACACGCAGCTGATAGCCACTCGTCTGGCCGTCATGCCCAGTCAGACGCTCGACCCGCTCGCCCAGGCCACTGTCATCCTGCAGCTGGCGTGAGGCTGGCTCGCCATCGAGTTGCACCAAGCGCAGACGTGGTGTCTGGCCTTCAAGTGCCGCACGCAGCGCCTTGAGATGTGCGATGTCGTCTTCACAGGCTGTGAAGCGCTCGACCAGCACCTCCAGAATGCCGCCGCAGGGCAAGGCGATCCCCGCCCCCTGATGGCCGCCCTCGCCGTAGCGGATCACCTGGGCGGGCGTGGTGAATTCCCCGTCAGCCAGGCGCGCCAGAAAGTCCTCCTCGACACAGCCGCCGGACAGCGAGCCACGATGTTGCCCATCCTCACGTGCCACCAGCCAGGTACCCGGCTCTCGCGGTGAGGAGCCGAAGGTGGACAGCACCGTACACAGCCAGATCGGGCTGTCAGGGCGCGTGCCATCTGACGGTGCCAGCCAGTCGATCGCCTGACAGATCACTTCAAGATCAAGATGTTGCATCAATAATCACTCATATCAGAAGCCTGCACTCGGCCTGAAGACACGAAACCCGCCACCCGGGCATGCCGGAGTGGCGGGTATCAGACGAATTCACCGGTCAGGATCAGGCCTCGCTGAGCGCGGCCTTGAGCGCCGCCGGACGCATCGGCAGATCGCGCAGACGCACGCCGACCGCATGCTGGATGGCATTGGCCACCGCCGGTGCGACCACCGTGGTGCCCGGCTCGCCAAGACCGACCGGCATCTCGGTGCTGTCGACGAACTCGAGATCCATCTGCGGCACCTGATGCATGCGCAGCGGCTGGTAGGCACCCAGGTTCTGCGCCACCGGGCCACCCTCGCGGTATTCGGTGCCTTCGTGCAGCGCCATCGAGACGCCCCACAAGAGCGAGCCTTCCAGCTGCGCCATGGCGCCATCCGGGTGTGCGAGGGTACCGGCATCGACGACACTGGTCAGCTTCTCGAGCTTGACCTCGCCAGTGGCGCGATCGACCTTGACCCGTGCCACGCAGGCCACCCAGGTCGGCATGCTGCGTTCCTGACCGAAGCTCAGCGCCACGCCCATGCCGGTATCTGCCGGCAGGCTGTCACGCTCGCTCCAGCCGGACTTCTCCATCACGCGCGTGAGCACATTGCGCAGGCGCTCGGCGCCGCCCGTGCTGACCGGCGCCTTGCCGGCATTGCGGCCTTCGGCGTCCAGCAATGCGAGACGGAATTCGGCCGGGTCCTGCTCGGCGGCCAGCGCCAGCTCATCGATATGCTGCTCGACCGCCCACAGCGTCCAGCCCGGTGCGACGGAGCGCAGGTAGCCGGGCACGAAGGCCTCGTGAGCGACCTTGTTCTGCTGCGCCCAGACACGCTGGGTGCCGACGTTGTACCAGTGGTCCGCGCCACTGATGGAGAAGGAGTCGAGCTTGCCGCCACCTTCGATGGCCTCTGCCATGAAAGCCGGCATCAGGGCTGCCGTCGGCCAACCGGCGGCGGCGGCGTGCTCGGAGGCCACCACGCGACCCTCGGCATCGAGTCCGGAACGCAGGCGCTGCACCGAGGGCGAGCGCACGCAATCGAAGCGGCTGTCATCCGGGCGTGTGAAGATCATCTTCACCGGACGCCCCACGGCCTTGGCCGCCAGCGCCACCGGCACGGCGTAGTCACCGTGCAGACGACGGCCGAAGCCACCACCCAGATACAGCTGGTGATGGGTGACCTTGCCTTCCTCGAGCTCCAGCGCCTTGGTGACCAGCGAGGTCAGCAGGGACTGCTGCTGATTGCCGCAGTGGATGTGCCAGTGGCCATCCTCTTCATAGGCCAGCGCATTGGCCGGCTCCAGCGTGAAGTGCAGCACGCTTGAGGTGGTGAAGGTGGATTCCACCGTGGTGACGGCATTCTCGAGCAGCGGCGCGGGATCGCCCTGATCCACCAGCAGCGAGCCATTGTCGCGGCTCGGCGAGTTGACCAGTCGCTGGCCCTCGGCCTGGATCGCCGCCTCATCGACGTGATAGCTGTCGCCCTTGCTCCACTCGACCTTGAGCAGGTCAGTGGCGCGCATGGCTGCCGAGAAGTTGTCGGCGATGACCGCCAACCACCCCTGGCAGATGCCGGACGGGTCCTTGAGCTCGATGGTCTGGCGATAGCCGATGACCTTCCGGGCTTCGCTGTCATCGACGGCGGTGACCTTGCAGCCGAAGCGACTCGGCGGCATTACCGGACGTGCGTGCAATGTCTTGCCGACACGCGCCTCGATATCTTCCGGCAGGGTGTAGTCGATGCCGTAGACCGCCTGACCGTTGGTCTTGGGCGGCACGTCCAGCGCGTTGCCCCTGGTGCCGAGCACGCGACGCTCGGAGGCCGGCTTGAGCTCGATGGCCGCCAGCTCATCTTCCGTGAAGCTGCGCTCGAGGCCAGCGGCGACGATCTCGCCATAGCCCAGCGACTGCTCGCCGCTGATGACGCGTCCCTTGCGCGCCTTGCAGCTCTCGACGGACACGCCCATCTGCTGAGCGCCCGCCTCGATCAAAGCGATACGCCCGGCAGCCCCCGCCTGTGACAGCGGCCGGTAGCTCTGGTGAACCGACCAGCTGCCGCCGGTGATCATGTAGCCCCACTTGGGGGCGCTGTCGACGTAATCGACCTTGACGCTGTCCCAGTCAGCTTCCAGCTCTTCGGCGACCAGGCGCGCAAGGCTGGTGGCAACGTGCTGGCCCATCTCGGACTTGGTGATATGCACGGTGACGGTGCCGTCAGTGTCGATGGCGTACCACATGGTCGGCTCGAAGGCGCCGGCGGATAGCGTCTCGCTGGCCGAGCCCTTGCCGTCTGTCCCGGCGGCCAGCGCCGCGCCGGAGACCCCGAAGGCCAGCATCGCGGAACCCGCGACACTGCCGATCAGGAAACCACGCCGCGTGATGCCGCCATGGTGGGAGGAAGACTGCTGCGTGGCCGCCAGCTCGCGCTGATGCGCGGCCAGCTGATCTTCAAACCTTGCCATGAGATGTCTCCTTGGCAGCAGAATGGCTCACGGCATCTGCCGTGGCACGCGGATCGAATGTGCCCACTCCGGCGGTGGCGACTGTAGCCTCGGTCTGCTGGCCCATCACCTGCGCCATGTCGCGCTCACTGGCGATCGCGGCGGCACGCTTCACCGCACGATGGATACGCACGTAAGCCATGCACCGACACAGATTGCCCGCCATGGCGGCAGTGACCTGCTCATCGGTGGGGTTGGGCGTGTGCTTGAGGAAGTCGGCGGCCTGCATGATCTGGCCGGACTGGCAGTAACCGCACTGCGGCACCTGCTCCTCGACCCAGGCCTGCTGCAGCGGGTGGTCATCGTTCTCGGCCAGCCCCTCGATGGTGACGATGTCACCACCCTCGGCGGCCAGTACCGGCAGGACACAGGTGCGCGCCGCGGTGCCGTTCAGGTGGACGGTGCAGGCACCGCACTGGGCGATTCCGCAACCGAACTTGGTGCCGGTCAGGCCCAGGTGCTCACGCAGCACCCAGAGCAACGGGGTTTGCGGATCGACCTCGAGACTGACGGCCTTGCCGTTCAGAGTGAAGTTGGCCAAGGGGCTTCTCCTCAGGAGCATGAAGCAGGGGGGCAGGGTTCGGACAACGCGTGCAGGGTGTCGTGGCCAGCCATGACGTCATCTGACTGACGTGGCGTGGGTTCGGCGTCAGGGACCGACCCCGGGCTTTGAGGCCTGGCACGATTCGAATCGGTGAATTCTACAGGTCACGATTCGGCACCACGGTGCCAAGAAGGAAACAGTGTGATGTCACTGGGCTCATCATGGCCATGCAGATGCTGTCTCGCATGCCACACAGTATAGCGTTTCACGCCTTGTCATCGGCAGTTGTTTGCATGACATCGGTCCGCCTGGGAGCTGGGTCGATAGCGGTCGAGAATGATGGCGGCGCACCGGAGCGAGGACTCCCGCGAAGCCATGTGACTGCCTGGTATGGACGAGAGTGTCGCAGACGCGTCTGACAGTGGCGTATCCGGCGTCTGTACTTTTATGAGAATAAAGTGAAATGTAGCGAGAATCCTCATGGAGGATGTTCCGCCCGTGGCCAGCACGGGGTGCAGGGACTGCAAGAACTGCAAGAACTGCAAGAACTACGACAACAACGACAACAACGATTCCCGGCATGAGGATCTGACATGCAACTGAACTGGAAGGCGGCGATCGCGCTGGCAGCGCTGATACTCGCCATCAACACCGGCGCGCGCCAGGCGATGGGCTTCATGCTGCCACCGATGGCCAGTGAGCTTGCCTGGGGCATGGGCAGTCTGTCATTCGCGCTCGCCATCCAGAATCTGGTCTTCGGGCTGGCCGCGCCCATCGCCAGCAAGCTGTCGGACCGCTTCGGCACGCTCAGCGTCTTTCTGGTCGGCAGCCTGTGCTACGCGGTCGGCATGGGCATCACCGCCCTCTGGCCGACCCCGACGGTATGGATGCTGGGCGCCGGCGTGCTGGCCGGCGTCGGCATCGGGGCGACCACCTTCCCGCTGGTGCTGGCCGCCGTCACGCGCGTGGTTCCCCTCCAGCATCGTGGCATAGGGCTGGGCATTGCCTCGGCCGGCGGCTCCTTCGGGCAGCTGATCTACTCGGTCGCGACCCCGATGCTGGTGCTGATCGACTGGAAGATCGCCATGCTGGCGCTCGGCGCCAGCTGTCTGCTGCTGATTCCCATGGCCCTGCCCTTGCTGCGTCGCCCGCCGGCCGGCAGTGAAACACAGGCAGAGGATGTCCCGAGCCAGGGCCCGCTTCTGCAGGACCTGCGCTTTCTGGCGCTGGCCGGCGGCTTCTTCGTCTGCGGCGTGCACGTCGCCTTCATCGCCACCCACCTGCCCAATTTCGTGGTCGCCTGCGGTCTGCCCCTGAACGTGGCCGGCAACACGCTGGCGATCATCGGCGCGCTCAATATCGCCGGTACCATCCTGTTCGGTGCCTGGGGCGGCCGCCGTCACCCGCCGCAGCTGTTGATGCTGATCTATGTGTGCCGCGCTGCGCTGGTAATGGCGATGGTGGTCATCCCGCCCAGCAGCATGCTGCTCTACGCCTTCGGCGCGATCATGGGCGTGCTGTGGCTGTCGACGGTGCCGCTGACCAGTCAGGCCGTGGCGCTCTATTTCGGCCAGAAGCGTCAGGCCTTCGTGTTCGGCATGGTGCTGGCCGCGCATCAGGTCGGCGCCTTCCTGGGGGCCTGGGGCGGTGGCGTGGTCTATCAGCTGACCGGCAGCTACGACCTGCTGTGGATCGCCAGCGGCATCTTCGGCCTGCTGGCCGCGCTCGTGCACTGGCCGGTGCGCCGCGAGCCCAAGCGCATGGTGCAGCCACAACTGGCCTGAGTGGCGCCACGGCATCTGCCTCTCAGATCTCAACTCTCAGACCACATATCCACAACGACACAGCCCCCATCGGCGAGACCGATGGGGGCTGTGTCGTATGGGGCTGTGTCGTATGGGCTCGGGCCAAGCGATCAGCGCTGGAAGGCGTAGACATTGCCGACCTTCAACAGCCGCGTCAGCTCATCCAGTGCCGCCAGTGTCTCCTCGGCCAGCTGCGGGTCAGCGAGATCCGCCGGTGTCAGGCTGTCACGGTAATGACGCTTGACCCAGTCACCCAGCTCTCCGTGCAGCTGATCCGTCATCATCACGCGCCCGGACAGCGCGGCGCGCTCGGCGTCACTCAGTACCACACGCAGCCGGAGGCAGGCCGGGCCGCCGCCATTGCGCATGCTCTGCTTGACGTCCTTGACCAGTACTTCGCCGATCGGGTTGGGGCCGGCCAGAATCGCATTCTGCAGCGCGTTCCACACCGCCTCGTTCTCCTGACACTCGCCCGGCACCACCAGCGTCATGCTGCCATCGTCGTTGGAGAGCAGCTGAGAGTTGAACAGATAGGACGACACGGCATCCTCGAGGCTGACGGCTTCCAGCGGCACGCGGATCGGGATCAGCGGTGTGGACAGTTTCGCGCGAAGCTCGTTGAGCACCGCCTCCTCATCGCGGAAGGCCAGCTCGTGGTAGAACAGCACCGGGCCATTGCCCACCGCGATTACATCGTTGTGGAAGACACCGGCATCGATGGCGTCTGGGTGCTGCTGGGCGAACACCACCTGATCTTCACTCAGGCCATGCTGACGCGCGACGGCCTGACTGGCTTCCAGCGTCTGGCGCGCCGGATAGCGACGCGGTTCGACGCCGTCACCGCCGAAGGCCTGGCGGCCATAGACGTAGAGATGCACGCCCGGCCCGCCGTGGCCATCGCACAGCCGCGTGTGGTTGGCGGCGCCTTCATCGGAGAAGGCCGGCGTCGCGGGCAGCGCAGGATGATGCGCGAAGTGGCCATCGTCGGCGAAGATGGCGCCCAGAATGCGTCCGGTGGTCGCGGGCTCCAGGTAGCGGTGGAAGCTGGATTGCAGGTTGGCCGGCGTGAAATGCACGCGGCCATCACCGCTGTCGCGCGAGGGCGTGACGGTGGCGGCATTGGCAGTCCACATGCTGGAGGCGGAACATACTGCGCGCAGCAGCTGCGGGGCCTGCTCACTGGCTGCCTTCAGCACCTCGGCATTGCTGCCGGTGAAGCCGAGATCACGCAGTGCGCCGAGGTCCGGACGCTGCTGCGGCAGCAGAATCCCCTGTGCATAACCCAGATCCGCCAGCGACTTCATCTTGTCGAGGCCCTGCAGCGCGGCTTCGCGCGGGTTGGAGGCCAGGCCGCCGTGGCGCATCGAGGCCACGTTGCCATGTGCCAGACCGGCGTAGTTGTGGGTCGGGCCCACCAGGCCATCGAAATTGATCTCGTGATACAGGGTGTCGGACATGGAGGTCTCCTGCCACGACGCATTGGCACCTCAGGGAGCAGGCACGGCGGGCGTCGTGGTCAACAATGGGTAAGCGGCAGCGGTGCCCCAACGGACGGCCTTACAGACGGATACCGGCCGGCAGGGTCGCGGGCAGCACCAGCTCCTCGGCTTCCATCGAGGCGACCGGATAGCTGACATAGTCGGCCGCGTAATAGGCACTGGGGCGATGGTTGCCGCTGTCGCCGATGCCACCGAAGGGCGCATCGCCGGAGGCGCCGGTGGTCTGGCGGTTCCAGTTGACGATGCCGGCGCGAATGCGCAGCAGGAAGTCGTCCCAGTCAGCACGCTCACCGCCGATCAGCCCAGCCGAGAGGCCGTAGCGGGTGTCATTGGCCAGCGCGATGGCCTCGTCCCAGTCGGTGTAGCGATGGATCTTGAGCAGCGGGCCAAAGAACTCCTCGTCCTCGAGCGCAAGGCCGGTGACATCGATCAGCGCCGGGCTGAGCAGACTGGTGCCCTCTTCGAGCTGCTGCATGCGCACGATGACGTTGCCGCCCAGCGCTTCGAGATCATCCTGCGCCTTGAGCAGGCCCTCGGCCGCCGCGACGCTTGCCAGGCCGCCATAGAAGGGCGCGTCCTGCTCGAACTGCCCCGCCACCCGCAGCTCGCGCAGCGCCGTGGCCAGTGTCTCGATCAGGCGATCACCGACCTCGCCCTGCGGCACGATCAGGCGCCGCGCACAGGTACAGCGCTGACCGCCCGAGGCGAAGGCCGACTGGATGATCGCCAGCACCGCGGCGGCTTCATCCTGCACATCACGCACCACCAGCGGGTTGTTGCCACCCAGCTCCAGCGCCAGCAGCTTGCCGACCTGACCGGCGAACTGACGGTGCAGCAACTTGCCGACCTTGGCACTGCCGGTGAACAGCAGCCCATCGATACCCTCGGACTGGGACAGCGCCTGGCCGACGTCCGCCGCGCCCTGCACCAGATTGATCACGCCGGCCGGCAGGCCGGCGGCCTCCCAGCACTGCAGGGTGAGATCGGCGGTGGCCGGGGTCAGCTCGGAGGGCTTGAACACGCAGGCATTGCCCGCCAGCAGCGCCGGGACCATGTGGCCGTTGGGCAGGTGCCCCGGGAAGTTGTAGGGGCCGAAGACGGCCATCACGCCATGCGGGCGGTGGCGCAGGACCGCTTGGGTGCCCGCGACATCCTTGGCGCGCTCGCCGGTACGCTCGTGATAGGCCTTCACCGAGATCGCGATCTTGCCGATCATCGCGCCGACCTCGGTACGCGCTTCCCACAGCGGCTTGCCGGTTTCACTGGCGATGCTGATCGCCAGCGCTTCACGATGCTGCTCCAGCTGATCGCGGAAGCGTTCCACCACCGCCAGACGCGCCTGGAAACCCAGACGCGCCCAGGCCGGGAATGCCTGACGCGCTGCCGCGACGGCCTGCTCGACCTGCTCGGCAGTGGCAGCGGCACCCTGCCACAGACGTGCGTGGGAGACGGGGTCGGTCTTGGTGAAGGATGCGGCCTCGCCTGCTTGCCACGCGCCGTCGATGAAGAGCAGTTGACGCACGTTGAGTGTGGCGGGAGTCGAA
This sequence comes from Cobetia sp. MB87, assembly GCF_011319755.1. Classification (NCBI taxonomy): domain Bacteria; kingdom Pseudomonadati; phylum Pseudomonadota; class Gammaproteobacteria; order Oceanospirillales; family Halomonadaceae; genus Cobetia; species Cobetia sp. MB87. Next base: position 98,455 of record NZ_VFBC01000010.1, read on the forward strand.
GTTGTAGTGGTCATGGCATGCCTCATCGAAAGGGCGCGCCGCGCGAGCGACGCTGAACAGGAAGTCACGGGGCAGTTGGCGATCTGCCCCGCTGATGGCAAAAGAACACAAGGCGATTCGCCTGCGAGATGGCACAAAGAAGCGGATGCCCGTGGCGGGCGCTTCAGCCGGCCAGCACGCGCAGCATGTCACCGCCCGTCACGCCGAGGCGCTCGGCCTCATCACGGTGAAGGCGCACATGGCAGCCACCCGCGTCGTCCCGGGTGACGTCGTGACTGATCCAGCTGGCATGGAAGCTTTGCATGTCAGTGGTGGCGGCCATGCTTGAGGGACGCTCACAGATCGGCGCGTTCCCTTCGATCAATTCGACGCATGCCAGCTGACTGTCGCGCACCGCACGTACATCATCGATATAGGCCTCGACCGTCGGGCCGCCATCAAAGATGTCGACGTAGCCTTCCCAGCGCAGCCCTTCCTTCTTGAGCATCGCCACCGCCGGGCGCGTGTGCTCGTGCACCTGACCAATGGCGGCCCGCGCCTGCTCGGACAGGAATGGCGTGTAGATCGGAAACTTGGGCATCAGCTCACCGATGAAGCTCTTCTGGCCCATGCCGGTCAGGCGATCTGCCTCATCGAAATCCATCGGGAAGAAGTGGCTGCCCAGACACTCCCAGAACGGGCTGCGCCCTTCGGGGGTGAAGACACCACGCATCTCGGCCAGCACCTTGTCGGGGAAGGCCGCGCGGAACTGGGCCATGAACAGCCAGCGCACCTTTGAGAGCAGCGCGCCGTTGCGATCCTTGCGCCAGTCTTCGCGCAGAAACAGCGAGCAGACCTCGGCATCGCCGGTGTGATCGGAGCACAGCGTCAGCGTGTCCAGGGTGCGATGCAGATCGAGCTGCACCGAGGAGTGCGCCAGCGAGCCGAGGCGGTAGTGATAGAACGGTGCATCGGTACCCACGCAGGCCTCGATGGCACAGCAACCAGCGATGCTGCCATCGCGCTCATCCTCGAGCACGAAGAAGTACAGGCGATCGTCGCTGGGCTCACGGCCTTCAAAGGCCGCCAGAGTGCGCTCGATCTTGGCACTGAGAAACTCATGATTGTCCGGCAGCGAGGTGAAGCCGACGCCGGTTTCCCGTGCCAGTACCTTGAGACCTTCGATATCGTGTCGAGCGATAGGACGAATACGCATTACAGCTCTCCCTCGTCGACCGTAGGCAACGGCATCGGTACCGCAAGCACCGCACGCCCCTCTTCCACTCCCAGTACTTCGGCCTGCTGCTGCGTCAACATCAACTGGCCAGTCGGCGTCAGCGCATAGCGAGCCAGCACGCAGCGGAAGCCACCGAGACTCTGATTGGCGACCATTGCCGGCACGGCGTCCGGCAGGCTTTCCTGCGGACGAATGCGCACCGGGTGCCACCCGCACTGCTTGAAGGTGTGCAGACGTTCAAACTCCGCCAGCAGCAAGGGGCCGGCATCGAAGATGTCGACATGACGCGAGCGCGAGAAGCCCTCGGCGAGCATCTCCTGCATGGCGTACTCATGGCGCGGATTCTCACGCCCGATGGCGGCACGCGCCTGGGGCGTCAGCAGCGGCAGATAGAGCGGGAACGGCGGCATGACCTCGGCAATGAAGCTCTTGGAGCGCACGCCTGCCACCTGATTGATTTCATTGAAATCACGATCAAAGAAGTGCTGGCCGACACTGTCCCAGAACGGGCTGACCTGACGCTCGTCGCGCGTTTCCAGATAGCCCGGGAAGGCCACCGCCAGTTCATTGGCGAAGCGTTCCGGGTACTGGGCGATGAACATCAGGCGTGCGCGACGCAGCAGGCTGTCCGCATCCGTCTCGCGGTAGCGGGCATCCAGCGACAGCGCACACAACAGCGTGGCATCCGACACTTCATGCGACAGCGACAGCGTCTGCACTTCGTGGCGCACGTTGAGCTGCTGCGAGGCGTGGATCAGCGTTTCCTGGCGGTAGGTGTAGTAGGCCTCCCGCGCACCAGCTTCAGCGCGCAGGGAGGCAGTCCCGACCACTTCGCCGCTGTCGAGATCTTCCAGCACGAAGCAGTAGATCTCGTCGCCGGGGAAGTCGATCTCGGCACGCAGGCTGCGCTGGGAGCGCAGAATGCGCTCCTCGAGGCGATCACGATGTGCCGGCAGATTGGTCAGGCGTGGCGTGGCCGTGGCCGCGAGCCGCTCGAGGGCGAGCAGATCGCGGCTTTCGGCAGGCCGTACCACCAGCATCGGGGCACTGCTCATGGCGCTGCTCATGCAGATGCAGAGGCGGCGATGAAGCTCGCCACGGCGCGGTCGAGCTTGTCGAGACCGCTCTGGATCTCTTCCTCACTGATCACCAGCGACGGCGCCAGACGCAGCACGTCAGGGCCGGCGATCAGCACCATCAAGCCTTCTTCCATCGCCAGGTTGAGAATGTCCTTGGCACGCCCGGCGTAGTCCGGCGCCATCTGGGCACCGATCAACAGGCCCATGCCACGCACTTCCTTGAAGACACCGTGACGCTTGGCGATGCCTTCCAGACCGTTGCGCAGCAACGCGTGGCGGTGTGCGACGCCCTCGAGCACTTCCGGCGTATCGATGGTCTCGAGCGCCGCCAGACCCACGGCACACGCCAGCGGGTTGCCGCCATAGGTGGAACCGTGAGTGCCGATGGCCATGGCCGGTGCGATGCGATCGGTGGTCAGCATGGCGCCCAGCGGGAAGCCGCCGCCGATGCCCTTGGCGGTGGTCAGGATGTCCGGCACCACACCGAAGTGCTGGTAGGCGTAGAGGTGGCCAGTACGTCCGGCACCGCTCTGGACTTCATCGAAGATCAAGAGCGCATCGTGCTGGTCGCACAGCTCACGCAGTCCTTCCAGGAAGGCCTGCTCGCCGGGGATGATGCCGCCCTCGCCCTGCAGCGGCTCGACGATGATCGCGCAGGTGTCATCGCCCATCAGCTCGCGCACGGAGTCGAGGTTGTTGAATTCGGCGTGCTGGATACCCCCCGGAATCGGTCCGAAGCCCTGGGAGTACTTGGGCTGGCCGCCGACGCTGACGGTGAAGAAGGTACGGCCATGGAAGGACTGACGGAAGGAGATGATCTTGTCCTTCTTCTCGCCATGGGTGTCGTGGGCGAAACGGCGCGCCAGCTTGAGCGCGGCTTCGTTGGCCTCACCACCGGAGGAGCAGAAGTAGACCTTGTCGGCGAAGGTGCGCTCGGTCAGCGCCTTGGCCAGCGCCAGTGCCGGCTCATTGGTGTAGACGTTGGACAGGTGCCAGACCTTGTCGGCCTGGTCCTTGAGCGCCTTGACCAGCGCCGGATGGCAATGACCCAGCGAGGTGACGGCGATGCCACCGGCGAAGTCGATGTACTCGCGACCTTCCTGATCCCACAGACGGCTCCCCTCGCCGCGTACCGGAATGGCAGCCTGGGGTGCGTAGTTGGGCACCATGGCATGGTCGAAATCGGCACGGGTCAGCTGGGTCATCGTCTCTTCCTCATCGCGGGGTCTTGGCGTGGCCGGCCGATGATCGGCGAGCCACGGGTCATGACACTCGAGTATAGGGAGGCGAGATGACAAAGACTTTCAGCGAAAGGACGATGACTTATGTCAGGAGACGGCTTTCAGTGACACTGACGCGCCTCAGACCTGCAGCATGAGACGTTCGTCGCGGGGGCTGCGCCCGAAATGGTTGCGAAACGCCGTGGAGAAGTGAGCAGCGCTGGAAAAACCGGTAGCCAGCGCGATCTCGCCGATCGGCTGATCGCTTTCACGCAGCAGCTGGCGCGAACGCGCCAGACGCAGATCCAGATAGTAGCGGCTGGGCACCGCCTGCAGATGCTTCTTGAACAGCCGCTCCAGCTGACGCCGTGAGATGCCGAGATGCTCGCCGATCTCGTGGGTGGACAGTGGCTCCTCGATATTGGCCTCCATCAGGGTCACGGCCTCGACCAGAGGTTGCGGCGCATGGGCGAAACGGTTCTTGAGCGGCACGTGCTGTGGCTCGTCCGCCAGCCGGATGCGCTCGCAGACGAAGTGCTCGGAGACCTTCTCGGCCAGCGCGCGGCCATGCTGCTGGGCGATCAGCGTCATCATCATGTCCATCGCCGCGGTACCCCCGCCGCAGGTGACACGATCGCGGTCCAGCTCATAAAGCTGATGGGAGACGTTGACCTGCGGGAAGTCGCGGCGGAAGGATTCGGCGCGCTGCCAGTGAATCGTCGCACGATAACCATCGAGCAACCCGGCGCGCGCCAGTTCACGGGTTCCTGTCGAAATACCTCCCAGCATCACGCCGCGCTCAGCCAGACGCTTGAGCCAGGCCAGCAGCGCGGGATTCGAGGCCACCTCCTGTAGGCCCGCCTCGCCCGCCGGCTGAGCACCGCATACGAACAAGGCGTCCAGATGGCGCGAATCACTGGCGACCAGGCTGTCCGGTGACAGATTCAAGCCCGCTGCGGACGCCACGCCTCGTCCATCCAGTCCGAAGGTGACGGCCCGATAGAGCGTCTGCCCTGCGAGCTGGTTGGCCACCTGCAGGGGCTCCAGCGCACAGGCCTGGGACAACAACGAGAAGCCGGGCAACAGCACGAAGCCGATCTGGCGTTGCTGGGCCTGGGGAGAAACCAATGAATCCACGGGCATGGGTGTGTGTCGAGGTCCATCGCGTGAGGGTGGGGAAAACCTGCCGCCATATTGTGCCATGCCTCTGGCACTTGTGCCTGGCCCGGACTGGCATGACGCTCAAGATGAGGCCGCCACATACGACGACGCCACCCCGAAGGATGGCGTCGTCGTGCATCACAGCTTTTATCCGTGCTTACATCTGCACGACATCGAATTCGACGTCGGTGGCGACATCAGCATCGTAGTCGACGTCGTCACGGGTGAAGCCGAACAGCTTCAGGAATTCCTGCTTGTAGCTGGCGTAGTCGGTGATGTCGAACAGGTTGTCGCTGGTGACCTGCGGCCACAGTTCCTGACAGGCCTGCTGGACGTCGTCCTTCAGCTCCCAGTCGTCGAGACGCAGACGGCCGGACTCGTCGGTGGCGATCTCGCCTTCGCCATAGAAGCGCTCGGCGTAGAAGCGGTTGAGCTGCTCGATGGTGCCTTCGTGCAGGCCCTTCTCCTTCATGATCTTGTAGACCATGGAGATGTAGAGCGGCATGACCGGGATCGCGGCGCTGGCCTGGGTGACCACGGACTTGAGCACGGCCACGTGGGCACGACCGCCCTTGGCGGACAGCTTCTCGTGGATGCTGCCGGCGGCGCGGTCCAGATCTTCCTTGGCGCGACCCAGCGCACCGTGCCAGTAGATCGGCCAGGTGATCTCGGTACCGATGTAGCTGAAGGCGACGGAGCGTGCGCCCTCCGCCAGCACGCCGGCCTCATCCAGCGCCTGCATCCACAGTTCCCAATCCTGACCACCCATCACGGTGACGGTATCTTCGATTTCCTGCTCGGTGGCCGGCTCGACCTCCGCTTCGATGATGGTGTCCTTGTTGGTGTCAATGGCGGTCGCGCGGTAGGTCTCGCCGATCGGCTTGAGCACGGAACGCTTCACTTCACCGCTGTCCGGCAGTTTGCGCACCGGAGAGGCCAGCGAGTAGACGACGAGGTCGACTTCGCCCATGTTGGCCTTGATCAGCTCGATGGCCTTGGCGCGTGTCTCGTGCGAGAAGGCATCGCCGTTGATGGCCTGGCTGTAGAGTCCTTCCTGCTTGGCGAACTTGTCGAAGGCGGCAGAGTTGTACCAGCCTGCGGTACCGGCCTTCTTCTCGGTGCCCGGCTTCTCGAAGAACACGCCCAGGGTGTCCGCGCCATAACCGAAGGCTGCCGTGATGCGTGCCGCGAGGCCATAGCCACTGGAAGAACCGATCACCAGCACCTTCTTCGGACCACCGTCACGCTTGTCACCGACTGTCTTGCGGGTGATGGCGATCTGCTCGGCGACATTCTGCTCGCAGCCCTTGGGGTGTGTGGTGGTGCAGATGAAGCCACGAACCTTGGGTTTGATGATCACGTAAAGAACCTCGTTTGCTGTTGGCCCGGCGTGTACCCGCCGATGCGATACTCGCTTCACCCTGACAGCAGGCAATGGCCGTCCTTGGGTGGTGAAGCGTATCGTGAAATAGGGCGTTCGAATCCCGTAAAGCAGGCTCAGTGCCAGCTCATGGGCGCTATTCTAGCGGCTGTCGGCGACGCTGTCCGCCCTGCCGTCATGATCCGCCATCTGCCTGCATATCACTGGAGCCAGCCGCGGCAGCTGCCGTATCATGTAGACCTTTTCACGTACTGCCATTCCACTGCCGTCCTGCATTCGCCGCTGGTTGCCAGCCGCACTGTCCGACAGGCTCTGCCCAGGATGTTTTCATGAACGATCAGAACGCTCACCTCGCCCCCGATGTGGCCGCCCTGCTCGAGCGCCGACAGGACATCTGGCTGGCGCTGTCTCCACTGTGGCTGGAGCGCGACCCACGTGAAGCCGAGTATCAGCACATGGCAGAAGTCGTCGAGGCCCAGGGACTGAGCTTCCAGGAACTGGAAAAGCTCTATCGCCTGGAGATGGCGCCGGTACTGGTACGAGAACAGGTCAGCATGACGCCAAACTTCAAGGGTTTCGATGACAGCCAGCTGCTGTCACGCCTGCTGCAGCATACGCATCGTCTGACACGTGGCCGGCGCATGTTCTGGCTGCTGTTTTCGGGGCTGGCCACGATGCCGAGCCGCCATCGCTACGGCAATCTGCTCGAGATTCTGCACCTGCGCGGCAATACGCCCCGCTAGCGCACACCCCGCCATCTGCACGGGGCAGCTGACGAGGGCGCTGACCAGCAACGCCCGAATGACAAGACACCCCGCGACCGGAAGGCCACGGGGTGTCTTGTCGTGCTGTAGTGCTTAGGCAGTGCTTAGAGCAGAGCTCAATCGCCATTCCTCGAGGGGGCTTTCGCCGCCGGACTCATGGCCGTTTGTGGCGCGGCACTCTCAGCACTCCTTGTGCACGGCGCTTCTGCCAATCAGACAGACTTGAAAGGCCTTGGCTGTCACTGATGCGCTTGCCCCCATCCAGACGTTTGCTCATCCACAGCGCACTACCATTGAAACTGTAGATAGGCAGCAGGTCCGTGCGTTCACTGGCCGGCAGGATGGAACTGTTCAAGTTGTCCAGTACATCAGGATTGCGCGTATTGACACCCTGATAGGTCACGACCATGTGGAACTGGTTGAGGCTGAGCGCCTTGACGTAGTGCAGGCGCAGGCGATCTTCCGGTACGCCCAGCTCGCGCAGGGTCAGGTACTTGGCCATGGCGAAGTCATCGCAATCACCGGCCCCGGCCCCCAGAAACTCCTGCGGCGTCGCCCAGTAATCGGTTGCCCCCCAGACACTGAGGTCATCGGTGAAGTTGAGACGATTGAAGAAATCATTCACTTCACTCAACTGGCGCCTGACCGGCGCGCCCTCCAGCCGCTGCAACAATTGCTGCCATTGCTGCACACGATTCCAGCCACCTGTCCCGTAGATCTGGATGAACTGGCGGGAATCCACCGCCTGTGCCAGACCCGCACCGAGCGACAACGCCAGCAGCACCCCGACCGCAAGACCCTCCCACCAGCGGCGATGATTCATGTCGAGGCACCCTGAATGTCACTTAGCGAGGCATATCTTCTGCCGGATTGGCGGGCCTTGCCATGACATCGACTGCCGGTGATACGAAGCCCTGGTAGCCATCTGCGCCCAGCGACATTGCCCGCTCCTGGTCCGCCTCGGACTCGACGCGGGTCACGATGACCTGCGACTCGACCTGGTGCGCCGTCATGCACAGACTCTGCAACAGCTCGGTGTCGACATCTTCGCGCTTGAAGAACGCCTGGTCGATCTTTACGTAATCAGGCCGCAGCGCCGACAGATAACTGAGTTCCTTCAGCTCTCGGGCGAAGCGGTCGATGCCGCCCCGCGCGCCCAGTCGACGAGCATGCCGGAACAGCATCTTGATACGCTCCTGATGCCTGAGGGCAATGCTTTCGGACACCTCGATATCCAGACGCTTGCACAGGCGCGGATGCGCCGCCAACCAGTTGAGCAGACCAATATAACTGGCTTCATCGTCGAAGGTTTCTTCGGTCAGATTGAGCGCCAGCCTGGGCACTTCGATCCTGTCGATATAGGACGCTAGCCACTCCAGAGCGCGCAGATCGAACTGCGCCCCCATGCGGAAATGGCGAATCACGGGCAGGAAATCACCCGCACGATGCAGTTCATCACCATCGCGCAGACGGGCAAACAGCTCGCGGTGGAGCTCGCCACCATCATTGAGCAACACCGGCTGGGCAACGAAGTCGAGTCCCTTGGGGGAATCCAGAGCCTTTTCGATGATCTCGCGCCACTCGCCTCGCGGACGCGCACGGCCACCCGCAGGGGCCAGTTCCACGCCCGACCCCTGCTCGATGGCCTGACGAAGCGTGGCATCTGCAACGGCAAACATCTGGGTGCGCTGCATGCCCGGCTCACGCCGAACGGCGCCAAGGGCACAGTTCTGCGGCGGAATGTCCACCAACGGATTGGCATCCAGCAGGTTGTCGATATCCTCCGCCAATAGCGTGAGAAACTCCTGAAGTCGAGTCTCGTCAGTTTCCGGCAGCAACAGGCCGAAATCACTATTGGACAGACGCGCGGCGATGATCGCCTCACCCGCCAGTTCGCGATCTTCCAGCTTGCGCGCAATGGCTTTCACCAGGGCGTCACGCCCCTTGTAGCCCTGCTCGCGATACACCACCTCGATATGTGAAACGCGCAGCAGTGCGAAGCTGCCACCCATTGGCTCGCTCAGCCACTCATCGACCGCTCGATTCAAATAGCCGCGATTGCCAAGCCCCGATACCGAGTCTTCTTCCGCCTGGCGCTGCAGGCGCGCCAACTGCGCGGCCTGAGCCTCGAACTGGGTCTGCAGGCGCTGACCAAGACGATTGACCGCCGAGGTGATGCCCTTGAGCTCCGCCACCCTGGTCTCTTCCAGCGGCGCATCGAAGCGCTGGGTCTCCATTTCATTGAGGCGAGACGAGAGGCGCTCCAGCGGGCGCAGCAGACGGCGCATGACCAATGAGGCAATCAGCAGCGTGATCAGCCCCCCCAGCAACAGCCACAGCGCCAGACGCTTGGCCAGCTGCCAGAGCTGGTCATAGCCCTGGGCAGATTCGCCGGTCAGGCTGATCGTGCCCAGCGACGCCCAACCACCGGGCAGCTCGCGGCTCGCCGATTCCACCGGCATGGGGATCAGGTCACGAAACCATTCCGGTGCCAGGCTCTCACGCACGACATTGAAAGCGATGGGCGTCGCGATGGCCACGCTCTCCAGTCTGGCATCGCGCACATGGCCACCATCCACCGTGGCACGCATCAAGGCTTCGGCACTGGCGGCATCGCCAAGCTCTACATGTGGCACCAGCGCGAGACTCAAGCTCTGGGCGAGATTCGAGAGTTCGACGCGTTGTCGTTCGGCCAATGCATCACGGGTGTTGTTGACCTGGATGAAGAAGATACCGAGGGAGAACCCCAACAATACCAGCAACATCAAGGTAAACAGGCGGCGCGAAAGACTCATCTGATTTCCTCATCAACCATCAGCATGGCAACGGCGCTTCCAGTGTGCGGAAGCGCTGTGGTTGGCTTAGCCCTGTTGTTGGACGGGGACGGCAACACTCATGGAATCCAGCAGAGCGCCGGTCGCCGACAGCAGGCGATAGTTGGCGGTTTCCAGATCAAAACGGGCGCGAATCAGGTTCTGTTGAGAGGTGAACAACTCACTCTCACTGTCCAGAAGGTCCAGCAATGTGCGGCGCCCGATATCGAATTGCTTGCGATAACTCTCGCGGGTATCAGTCGCGGCACGCACATAGCTTTCCAGGTAATCGATCTGGCGCTTGAGGTTCTCGCGGGCATTCCATGCCAGACGAATCTCGTCACGCACATCGCGCATCACGCGATCATTGTCGTGCTCGACCGCTTCCAGCGCTGCCTGACGACCGCGGATCTCGGATTGATCACGACCACCACGATACAGGTTGTAGCGCATGACCAGTTCGACGCTCCAGTCATCTGACTTGCTCTCGTCCTGATCATAATCATTGTCCAGCGTGCGATTGCCTTCGAGACTGAACTCGGGGTAGTTATCGCCCTTCTCGGCATTCACTTCATGACGTGCAGCGTCAATGGAGACCCGCGCTGCCGCCAACAGCGGGTTGCGCTGATTGGCCTGTACATAGGCGCTCTCGACATCCTCGCTGAGCAGGCTGGTGTCGATGCCCGGCATGCTGAGGTCCGACGGCATCTCGCCCACCAGACGCAGATAGGCAGAGCGGGAGTCCTCGAGATTGTTGATCGATGAGAGCACGCTGGCTTCGGCATTGGCCAGACGACCATCCACCTGACGCACGTCACTGCGCGCACCAAGACCGGATTCCGCACGCCGCCCGATATCATTCGAGATGCGACGGTGAGCCTCGAGATTGGCTTGTGCATACTTGAGAATCAGCTCATCACGCATGACCTGCAGATAGGCACCGGCCGTATCCAGCGCGATGTCATTGGCCTCGGCCGCGACCTGCAGGCGCTGGTAGTCCGCCTCTGTCTCGGCCTGACGGATGCGCTCGATTGTCGTGTTACCGTCCCAGAGCAGCTGACGGATGGTCAGATCAAGACGCGTGTAATCGTGCCAGTCGTCATCATCATTGACGCCGTCATCTTCCGAGTCGAACTTGCCATAACCCAGGCGGCCGGTCAGATCCACCGTCGGGCGATACGCCCCGCGCTGGGTTTCCGCTTCCTCGAGTCGCTGGATGTGACGTGAAACCTGAATGCGCGTGCGCGGGTTTTCCATTACCGCTCGGGATACGGCCTCTTCAAGAGTCGCAGCCGAAGCCTGAACGCCAAACCCCATCCCTGCGGCGATGCTCAACGCCAAGAGTGTCTTTTTCATTATGAGTTACCCTCGAATACATCAAATCCTTGATCAACGTTCACGCAAGGCACCTTGCCTGGCGCGCAGAATCGGCTTCATCAAATATTGCAGTACGGTCTGATTGCCAGTGATCACATCGACGCTGGCCTGCATGCCCGGGATGATCGTGAGCGGATCCGAGTCACTTCCAAGGTGGTTCTGCTCCGTCAGCACCTTGATCTCGTAGAAACTGTTGCCTTCTTCATCCTGCACAGTATCCGCACTGATCTGATCGACCTTGCCTTCCAACCCACCGTAGATGGTGAAGTCGTAGGCAGATAACTTGACGACGGCCGGCTGTCCGATTCTCAGGAAGCCGATGTCCTTGGGAGCGACTCGCGCCTGAACCAGCAGCTGATCCTCGATGGGAACGATCTCCATCAGGTCTTCCCCGGGCTCGATGACGCCGCCTATGGTATTGATATTCAGCGTCTTGATGGCGCCCTGAACCGGAGAGGTCACCAAAGTACGATCGAGCCGGTCCTGAAGACTGGTGCGCCCCTCACGCAAGCGGCCCAGATCCGCCTGAGTCTTGGCGAGCTCTTCCGCGGCACGCGAGCGGAATTCCTGCGCGACGCCGACTCGGTTCGAGATGGCCTCATCCAGTTCCGATTGCTTGCCCGGCACGGCCAGGCGCGCCGATTCAAGATCCCCTCGCAGGTCGTTGACCTCACGCTGGATCTTGAGAAGGTCCACCTGAGAGACCACGCCTTCACGCACCAGCGGGGCCGTCATGCCGAGCTCGCGACGCGACAGTTGATAGCTGCGCTCGAGACTGTTGATGCGCGATCTCAACTCACGCAATTCCTGCTCCTTCTGCAGTATCTGCTCGCGCGCGCCATTGAGGCCACTGTTGAGCTGATTCAGATGTGTGCGATATGCGGTCATCGCACGCGATACCAGAGCGGGACTGCGCGCCTTGAATTCTTCGTCGAAGGGCAACTCGATATTCTTCACGCTCACCTGATCCTTCCAGGCATCCGCGGAGGCGTTGACCTCGATGGAATCAAGTTCGGTGTCGTACTGCATGATGGTGGCCTGCAGGCCATCGAGGGTCGAGACACGCTCGCGCAGATCGGACCCTGCACTGGTGTCGTCGATGCGCAGCAGTGGCTCCCCCGGCGAGACGACCTGACCTTCCTTGATATAGATCTCGCGCACGATACCGCCTTCCAGGTTCTGCACGACCTGCAGGTGCGTCGAGGGCACGACCTTGCCGGAGCCGCGCGTGACGACCTCCAGACTCGCCTGGCTGGCCCAGATGATGAAGATGACCACGAATGCGAGCACCATCCAGATCAGGATGCGCGACTTCCAGGGAGTCGCCAGCAACACGGCCGAGCTGACATCGTCGAGATGGTGAAGGTCACGCTGCTCAATCGGTGCCTTAGCCACGATTCACCTCCTGCTTGCGCCCGGCGACACGGCCTTCATTCAGGGCGCTCAGCACCTGCTGCTTGGGCCCATCGGCGACGATGCGCCCTCCTTCCATGACGATGACGCGGTCTACCACGTCGAGCATGCTGCTCTTGTGAGTGACCAGCACCAGCGTCTGACTGCGCGGCAGGGACTTGAGCATTCTGCGCAGCCGCAGCTCGGCGCGATTGTCCATGTGCGAACCAGGCTCATCGAGCAGCAAGAGCGGGGGACGCATCAAGAGTGCGCGTGCCAGCAAGACTGTCTGACGCTGACCGCTGGAGAGCATGCGTCCGCCTTCACCGACCTGACGGTCCAGACCTTCGGGATGATGACGAGTGAATTCGGTCACACCTGAGGCATCAGCCGCGAGTTCGACCTGTACATCACTGGCGTGTGGTTGGCCAAGAGTGATGTTGTCGCGAATGGAGCCGAAGAACAGTGAACTGTCCTGGCCCGCATGGCCGATATGCCGACGTACGTCGGCGGGGTGCAGCTGATTGAGATCCAGCCCATCAATGCGAACGCTGCCCGCCGTGGCGCGATACAGGCCAGAGACAAGACGCTGCAAGGTACTCTTGCCAGCACCGATACGCCCGATGATCGCGATCCTCTCACCTGGATTGATGGTCAGTGAGATATCCGATACGGCAGGCGGCGTATTCGGCGCATAGGCAAAGCCGACGCGATCGAATTCGATACGCATCTGCAGGTGCTCGCGGTGAACGTAACGACGATCTTCCGACTCTTCCGGCAATGCCATGATCTGCTCAAGCGCATTCATTGCACTGCGAGTCTGGCCGATGCGCGTGATCAGCAACGCCAACTGCCCCAGCGGCTGCAACGCACGCCCGGACAGCATGACCGCGGCGATCAAGCCACCGACAGACAGGCGTGCATCCGCGATCAGATAGACCCCGAACACGACCAGCGCCACCGTGGTGGCCTGTGTCAGCGACATGCTCAGCGAGCTGACAGAGGTCGTCAGATTGCGGCTTTTCACCCCCCAATGCGCGATCTGCCCGACGGCGCGTTCATACCGGCGCTGGGTTTCGCCCTGAGCATTGGCCAGCTTGAGACTCTCGAGACCTGAGACTGCTTCGACGAGGCGCGCATTGCGCTCCGTCGCCAGGCGCGACCCCTGCTCGATACTGCTGCGCAGCGGTTTCTGGATCGCCAGACTGTAGACAAGCAGGATCACGAGCGCGGCGAATGGCACCAGAACCAATGGCCCAGCCACGATCCAGATCACCAGCAGGAACAGCAGGGCAAACGGCAGATCGACCAGAGTGGTCAAGGTCGCGGAGGTAAAGAACTCGCGGATCGAATCGAACTCCTGCAGGTGCTTCACATAGCCACCGACGGAGCCGGGACGCGCTTCCATCCGCAGGTTCATGGTCTTGGAGAAGAGCTTCGAGGTCAGCAGTACCTCGGACTTCTTGCCCGCCGTGTCCATGAAGTAGGCGCGTGTCTGGCGCATCACGAAGTCAAACACCATGATGATCGCCATACCCGTCGCCAGGACCCACAGCGTGTTGAAGGCCAGGTTAGGCACGACCTTGTCATAGGCATTCATCACGAACAGTGGTGATGCCACGGCGAACAGGTTGATCAATATCGACGCCAGGATCACGTCACGGTAGATCGGCCGCGACAGCTTCAGCGTCGACCAGAACCAATGACCATCACTCTGCTTGAGCGTTTCCGGGGCGCGTTCATCAAAGCGGTGCTCCTGCTTGAGATAGACGACACGCCCATCATGACGCTCAGCCAGTGATTCGATGTCCACCAGTTCATCGCCATCGGCCTCAGGCTGATGAATCCTGGCCTTGCCTGCGTCGTTGTCGACCTCCAGCAAGACGACAGCACGCTCTTCCTTGAGTATGAGAATGCACGGCATCAGCATGTCGCTGATGGCCGTGATCTGCTGGTTGACCAGTTTGGCACTCAGATTGGCACGTGCCGCGGCACGACTGACAAGCGCCAAGGGAAGACGGCCTTCCTCCATGGGAAGACCATCGACCAGCACTGCTGCAGATCTGGGATTGCCGTGGTAACGCGCCATGAAGACCAGCGCATTGAGAAGGGGGTCGCCCTCCCTCTCGCCAACAGGCTCCGGTCTTAATGGCGTGGGTTGATCGCTCAACCTGTCCTCCTTAGTAGGGCACTTCGCAGATGTCTCTACGGCAAAGTCTAATACAACAAGGGGAGACAGCCTAAGCCATCTCCCCTACCCCAACGATTTAGCCGTCAACGTTCGTCTTGAGACTGTTGCTGTCGAGCAGAGATTGAATGATCTGCGTATCCGTGTCGCCACCTGATGTCAGGTCGACATCCTGCAGATTGATCTCTTGCGTGATATTGCTGCCGTTGGATCCATCGACACTGATCTCGATATTGGTGCCCCCTTCTCCATCTGACTCGAAATGCAGGAAGCTCGAGAGCGTATCGGCATCATCGTTGGACTGAAGCAGATCAGACAGATCGATGACATCGCCATCCGCGACACTGAAGTCAGTGATGGTATCCGTCGCCATGCCGCCTTCGCTGTTGATGTCATGACCGCTCAGCCACTGGAAGGTGTCAGCACCATCGCCGCCGGTGAGGATGTCGTTGCCGGAGCCACCAACCAGAAGATCATCGCCCTCACCACCGGACAGGATATCGTTGCCGGTGCCGCCCCGCAGCGTATCGTTGCCGCTGCCACCTTCCAGACGATCGCTGCCCACACCGCCACTCAAGATGTCATTGCCGCCCTGGCCAATCAGATAGTCCGCATAGAACGGGCCATCGCCATCGCCCGTCAGGGTGTCGTTGCCAGAGGTCCCGATCAGGACCGACAGCTTGTCGACGTCGATGCTGACACTTGAAGCGTTGGTATCCCCGTCGTTGTCGACCGTGACGTAATCAAAGCTGTCCGTGGAACGCTCACTGACATTGTCCGGTGGCGTATAGGAAAAATCACCAGTCCCCAGATTGAACAGCATGCTGCCGCCCAGTTCCGTCGAGATGGTCAACTCCAGGCTGCCTGCATCGTAGCTGCTGTTGTCGATGCCAGTGGCAGAAACAGCATTGGTATCCGGGTCATAGCTGTAGGTCGTGCCATCCACAGTGACCGACTGCAGATACCCGCCATCCGCTCCCAACAGACTGCCATCCACGGAACTGCCTGATACCAGCTGACCGCTGACAGGTGATTGGACCGTGGCAGCGAGCGTATCGTCGAGATCCTCGAAGCTGGTCACGACTGTACTATCGATATCTTCATCCGCTGAACCATCGTAGGCAATCGGATCAAGATTGGCTTCTGTGACATTGTTACCCAAGCCGATGGAATAAGACTTCACGCCATTATCGACCAGGAAGTCAGTCCAGATACCCTCTTCTATGTTGCTGATGCCAGTATCAGAGGAGTCCTGAACTGGGACCACCACCCGCTGACCATTGATAGTCGTGGTGTATTGAACGGTATCGAAGTCCAAAGAGTTGTCCAGCGCATTGGAATCACCATCAGCACCATATGGCGTACCATCCGAGAAGAAATAAGAGATGCTTTGCGCATCTTCCAATGCCCCTTCCAAAGCATAATTGTCCATCGCTTCTGCAAGCGCGGCATCGTAGTTGGTAACCCCTCCCGCTATCAGGCTATCCAGAACATCTTCGACCTCGGCGACTGTAAGCCAAGCACCGTAGGAGTCTGCCGTCGTGGAGAAGGTCACCAGATTGATACGTACATCCCCGAAATCGTCATAGGACTCAATCAACGTTTTGATCGCGCTGATAGCACTGTCCAGTCGAGATTCACCATCAATGCCATCTCTCGTCGCCATGGAGCCGGACACATCCAGCACGATAGTGAGGTTGGTATCCACCAACGTCGAGGAGAAGCTCTGTGCTTCTTGCTGCTCGGGGGCATCATCCTCGATGCCGATGGTCAGCGTGCCGGTGGAGCTTGCGCCTTCGCTATCCGTTGCGAGTACACCGAAGCCCAGAGACAGGACATCTTCCCCGTCACCCGAGTGATCAACCGCCTGACTCAGAGTGAAGGTATAGGCGCCGCTGTCATCGATGGTGACCGTCGCGACTTCATTGCCCTCGGCATCGGTTGCCACCAGAGATTGAGTGCCGCTGCCGGACCAGGTCACCGCACTGCCACCGGAGGTGATGGCCGTGGCAGGCGCCGTCAGTACCAGCGAGACACTGTCACTGTCGACATCAGTGACGGAAACCGTACCGGTGACGGTGGTGGCATCGGTGGTATCCGTGAAGCCATCAGCCGCATCACTGTCGGCGATACCGCCTTCGAGCCCTTCTTCGCTGACGCGGCCTTCAGTCGCAGTCACTACCGGAGCGTCATTCGTCCCCTGGATGGTAATGGTGACATCCTGGGTAGCTGTCGCTCCCGCCGTATCCGTGACAGTGACGGTGTAGGTCAGGACCAGTGACTCGCCTGCAGACAGGTAGTCGAAGCTTTCCCCGGCAGCGCTGCTGTCGAAGGTCCAGTTGAGCGTTCCTTCAGTGTTCTCGTCATCGATGATGGCGCCGGTGTCCACCCCCAGCAGCGCAAGCAGATCATCATTGTCCAGCGTGCCAGTATCACCATTGCTGGAGACACTGGTCACGCTCGGCGTCACGCTATTGCTGAGATCCACATCCGTCACCGACAGCGTACCGCTGGTGCTCAGCGGTGAATCCGTCTCTGTCAGGCTGGCGGCTGCACTGTCGCCACTGCTGACGCTGATCGCCGGCCCGTCGTTGCGACCATTGATGGTGATCGTCAGAGTGGTGCTGGAGGTATCACCGTCAGCATCCGTGATCACGTAGGTATAGACATCCGTGACCGACTCACCTACCGCGAGGAACTGCAGATCTTCGCGCGCTGACTGGTAGCTATAGGAGCCATCTGCTTCAAGCGTCAGCTCGCCATAAGACCCAGTGATCACAGCCGCCGCGCCATCGCTCACCGCGACGGTTTCTGATCCGGAAGTGACGGCGGTGACGGTGACCGCATCGGCCCCCAGGGTATCCGCCGTCGCAGATGAGCCGTCCACCACATTGCCGGTAACGGCAGCACTGCGATTCTCGTTCATGCTACGGGTATCAGCATTGGCTATCGGCGCGGTGTCCAGAACAGTGACATCCAGACTGGATGTGGTGCTCTGACCGGCAAGATCCGTCACCACGACAGCGAAGTCGTCAACGACACTGTCATCGCCACCGGAATGATCAGCCGCAGTGCCATCTTCCACATAGCTGTAGGAGACCACCCCGGTGTCGGCATCATAGCCAGTGACCGTCAGCGTCCCTTCGCCATCTGGATTGGAGATCACTACCGGTGAGGTGTTGGCATCCGTGATATCCACACCAGCGATCGTCACTGCCGCGATACCTGCCGCAGCTGTCACGGTAAAGGTATCGGTGACCGTACTCCCTGTCGCTTCGGTGATGGACTGATCTTCCAGTGAATTGATGACCGGCAGTGCATCATCAGTACCGGTGATCACGATATCCACTGTCGTGGTGGAACCATCGCTGAGCGTGACGGTGTACTGCTCGACAATCTCGTCGTCAGACGTCAGTCCCTGAACAGCAGCTGTGTCGTTGTCGAGTGTATAGGTCCAGCTACCGTCAGCATTGACAGTGAAGCTACCGTAGGCACTGCTGTCATCGGTCGCAGCCACGAATGTCGGCGCAACACTATCGACATCGGTCGCGGTCAGCGTGCCTGAGGCTTGTGTCACACCATCTTCGACAACAGCGCCATCATCTGTACTGATGACAACCGGGTCATCGACCGCCGTGACATCCTGGAAGCTGAGAATGGCTTCATCAATTTCGGTGCCATCCGTGATCACATAGGTGGTATCAGGCACCGGACCGTTGTAGTTCTCACCGGGCGTGAAGGTGAAGGTACCGTCAGTATTGATCAGCAGTGTGCCGACTTCCCCGAGATCCGCCGTCTCGCCCGAGTCGTAGGTATCGCCGTCAACAGTGAAGCTGATGACACTCAACTCATCACCATCGGCGTCGACGTCGTTGTTCAAGACGTTGCCGCTGACCGGAGTATCTTCCTCGACCACGATCGGACCATCGTCATAGGCCACCGGCTTGTCATTCAAACCCTGGACATTGATGGTGATGTCGGCGGTATCCGAGTCGCCATCCGCATCCAGGATGGTGTACTCGAATACTTCCTTGACGAGGTCACCGGCACCCAGTGCCTGGGCACGTACATCGTCCAGGTCATAACTGAAGCTGCCATCGGTATTGAGGGTCAGGCTGCCATAGCTGCCATCGACGGTAACACTACCCCCGTTGTCTGCCAGCAAGATGCCGTCCAGTTTCGTGATGGTCACGGCATCGGCACCAAGCTCATCCCGCCCGCCACCTACGACGCTGGAGATCACATTGGTGCTGATCACCGGCTCACCATCAGGGGAAGTATCGTCCTCACGAATGGTGTAGGTGTCATCATTGGCGACAGGCGCGGTATCCAGAATCTTGACGTCGAGGCTGTCGGTGGTGCTCTGTCCTGCCAGGTCAGTGACGACCACGGCGAAGTTGTCGAACACGCTATCATCGCCGGCCGTGTGATCCGCAGCCGTGCCATCCTCCACATAGGTGTAGGACACGGTGCCGGCATCGTAGCCCGTGATGGTCAGCGAGCCTTCATCATCAGTCGCGCCCGGAATCACGATGGGGTTATCTACTGACGCCGAAGTGATATCCGTGCCATTGATGGTGACGCTGGCGATTCCGGCATCCGCTGCCACCTCGAAGGTATCAGTGACCGTGGCACCCGTGGCCTCGGTCACTTCCTTGTCAGCCAGCGTGATGACCGGCACTGCGTCGCCCGAGCCCGTTATATTGATGGTCAGCGTGGTGCTGGAGGTGTCGCCATCGCTATCTTCCAGCACATAGGTGAAGACATCTTCCGCCGGTTCGCCCTCTGCCAGAGACTGCGTCTTGGTGGTATCCAGAACGTAGGTATAGCTGCCGTCGCTGTTGAGCGTCAGCGTGCCGTAGTCACCCGTGACCGTGGCACTGCCGCCGTCGGAAATCCCGGTATCGTTCAGTTTGCAGACCATGAACGGCGTATCTGCACCCAGGATGTCCTCATTGTCATTGGCGCCGTCGATCACGTTACCCGTGAGCTCGCCCGTCTCATCTTCATCAATATCGCGCTCATCCGGCTTGGCCGTCGGCGCAGTATCCAGAATCTTGACGTCAAGGCTGTCGCTGGTGCTCTGCCCAGCCAGGTCAGTGACGACCACGGCGAAGTTGTCGAACACGCTATCGTCGCCAGCCGTGTGATCCGCAGCCGTGCCATCCTCCACATAGGTGTAGGACACGGTGCCGGAATCGTAGCCCGTGATGGTCAGCGTGCCTTCATCATCAGTCGCGCCCGGAATCACGATGGGGTTATCTACTGACGCCGAAGTGATATCCGTGCCATTGATGGTGACGCTGGCGATGCCGGCATCCGCCTCGACTTGGAAGGTGTCAGTGACTGTGGCACCCGTGGCCTCGGTCACTTCCTTGTCAGCCAGCGTGATGACCGGCACTGCGTCGCTCGAGCCCGTGACGGTGATGGTCAGCGTGGTGCTGGAGGTGTCGCCATCGCTATCTTCCAGCACATAAGTGAAGACGTCTTCCGCCGGCTCACCCTCTGCCAGCGACTGCGTCTTGGTGGTATCCAGAACGTAGGTATAGCTGCCGTCGCTGTTGAGCGTCAGCGTGCCGTAGTCACCCGTGACCGTGGCACTGCCGCCGTCGGAAATCCCGGTATCGTTCAGTTTGCAGACCATGAACGGCGAATCTGCACCCAGGATGTCCTCATTGTCATTGGCACCGTCGATCACGTTACCCGTGAGCTCGCCCGTCTCATCTTCATCAATATCGCGCTCATCCGGCTTGGCCGTCGGCGCAGTATCCAGAATCTTGACGTCAAGGCTGTCGCTGGTGCTCTGCCCAGCCAGGTCAGTGACGACCACGGCGAAGTTGTCGAACACGCTATCGTCGCCAGCCGTGTGATCCGCAGCCGTGCCATCCTCCACATAGGTGTAGGACACGGTGCCGGAATCATAGCCAGTGATGGTCAGCGTGCCTTCGTCATCAGTCGCACCCGGAATCACGATGGGGTTATCCACTGACGCCGAAGTGATGTCCGTGCCATTGATGGTGACGCTGGCGATTCCGGCATCCGCTGCCACCTCGAAGGTGTCAGTGACCGTGGCACCTGTGGCCTCGGTCACTTCCTTGTCAGCCAACGTGATGACCGGCACTGCGTCGCTCGAGCCCGTGACGGTGATGGTCAGCGTGGTGCGCGAGGCATCGCCATCGGCATCGGTGATGCCATAGGTGAAGACGTCGATCAGCGGGTCGCTGTCATCGTTCAGCGACTGGACGTCGGCATTGCTGTTGTCCAGCGCGTAGCTGTAACTGCCGTCACTGTTGAGGGTCAGCGTGCCGTAGTCGCCGATGATCTCGGTGCCGGTCGTGTCGCTGACGTTTGCCGCAAGCGCGTCACCGTCTTCCAGAGTGCCTTTCACGACACCGGTGACCAGGGTCGGCGTGTCGCTGCCCAGGGCATCGGCGGCCGCATCGGCATCCGTGCTGTCACCGGACCCGCTGATGACATTGCCGGTCAGAGCGTCAGAGGTGTCCTCGGCGATGGTGCCGGTGTCGGCATTGGCCGTCGGGACGGTGTCGAGGATCGCGATGTCCAGGCTGTCCGTGCTGCTCTGCCCGGTGATGTCGGTGACCACGAC
>NZ_VFBC01000006.1:0-131622 GCF_011319755.1 Cobetia sp. MB87
TTGGTGACCTTGTCACCACTCATCGGCAAGCGCTCACACGAATTACCTGATCAAATTTTTAAAGAGCGTCGCTGTTAAGCGAGGAGACATATTCTACCCGGAACGCTTGAGAAGTCAAGCACTTGATGATGAGTCAATCGACTGCCTCTAAGCATCAGCAAGCGGTGAGGAGCGTTGCTCGATCACCTGTTCCGTAAGGAGTGCGGCGTATTCTAGCGAATCGCCCGGGATTGTCAATCGATGATTTGGAAGCGGACTTCAAAAACATCAAACAAAACAACCACCTGCAAACCTCTTTCACCGCTGGTAACGCCATGCGTCCCCGGCAGCGGATGCGTACTTTACGCACGAACCGACGTGAGGGCAAGGGCTTTCTTGAGAGAATCTCACCGCAATGATATCAGGCGCTCACAACGCGTTCGGCCCCACCTGATATGGTGGGGCCGAACGGGAGTCGACATACGCCAGCGTCTTCTCAGTACCTCTCAATTTCTCAGCGCGTCACGGTCACACGTGCGTAGCGCTTCTTGCCGGCCTGGATGACGATGGCAGTATCGAAAGGAGCCATATAGGAAGGCTCGACCACTTCGCCATCCACTTTCACGCGACCATTCTTGAGCATGTCCTTGGCCTGGGCACTGTTGTTGGCCAGGCCCGCGCGATTGATGACCGCCGCGATCGGCGCCACCTCGGCGCCCTCCAGGTTGACGGTGACATCCGGCATGTCCGCCGGCAGCTCGCCGTCGGCCAGCTGATTGCCGCTGGAAAGGTGTGCCGTCGCCGCCGCGTCTTCATCGTGGAAGCGTGCCACCAGCTCGCGCGCCAGCTCCATCTTGATATCACGCGGGTTGGCGCCGTTGTCGATGCTGGCCATCAGCGCCTTGACCTCATCGAGGGGGCGCAGCGACAACAGCTCGAAGTAACGCCACATCAGCGAATCCGGCATGGAGACGATCTTGTTGAACATCTCACCCGGGCGGTCGTTGATGCCGATGTAGTTGCCCAGCGACTTGGACATCTTCTGCACGCCATCCAGACCTTCGAGAATCGGCATGGTGATCACGACCTGCGGCTCCTGGCCACGCTGGCGCTGCAGCTCACGCCCCATCAGCAGATTGAACTTCTGATCGGTGCCGCCAAGCTCGATGTCCGCTTCCAGCGCCACGGAGTCATACCCCTGGATCAGCGGATAGAGGAACTCGTGGATGGAGATCGGCTGATTGCCGGTGTAGCGCTTGTCGAAATCGTCACGCTCGAGCATCCGCGCGACCGTGCTGGAGGCCGCCAGCTCGATCATGTCTCCCGCGGAGAGCTTGCTGATCCATTCGGAGTTGAAGGCGATGCGCGTCTTGTCCTTGTCGAGAATCTTGAAGACCTGCTCCTGATACGTCAGGGCATTGGCCTTCACGTCCTCTTCGGTCAGCGGCTTGCGCGTCACGCTCTTGCCGGTGGGGTCGCCGATACGGCCGGTGAAATCACCGATCAGGAAGATGATCTCGTGACCCAGGTCCTGCAGCTGGCGCAGCTTGTTGATCAGCACCGTATGACCGAGGTGCAGGTCCGGCGCCGTCGGATCAAAGCCCGCCTTGACCTTGAGCTTGCGCCCGGACTCGAGCTTCTTGATCAGCTCTTCCTCGACCAGTACCTCATCGGTACCGCGCTTGATGATCTCCAGCGCTTCCACTACTGACTTGTCGCTCATCCTGCCCTCTCTGACCGTTGCTGCTCCCCTCGTAACGGGGCATGTTGGCCGAGAATGTTAGCATGACGAGCATGGCATGCACCCCCTGCTGCAGGGCGGTGTGCTCATGAGCTTCACCCCCCTGTTGCACGCCCCCAATGATCGGGAGACCCCCAATGGCGCTCTACCTTGGCTTGATGACCGGCACCAGCCTGGACGGACTCGATATCGCCTTGCTCGATATCGCCCCCTCCTCGCCAGACCACGAACGGATTCGCTTCATTGATGGGCTCGATCTGCCGCTGCCCGAGACACTGCGGACTCGCCTCTGGCAGCTGATGCATTGCGATGAGGCATGCTTCGCGGATCTCGCCGCCGCCGAGAAGGCGTTGGCCGAACTGGCCGCCAGCGCGGTGACGCGCTTGCTGACACGCCAGCAACTGACTGCAGAGGATGTCGTAGCCATTGGCAGCCATGGCCAGACCATCGAGCATCGTCCCTATGGCTTCAGCGATCAGCCATGCCACACGCCCTACACCCTGCAGCTCGACAACCCCAGCCTGCTGGCCGAGCTGTGCGGCATCCCTGTCGTTGCTGACTTCCGGCGCCGTGATCTGGCCGCCGGCGGTCAGGCTGCCCCACTGGCACCCGCCTTCCACGCTGCCCTGTTCAGCCAGCCAGACCAATGGCATGGGCTGCTCAACCTGGGCGGCATCGCAAACCTGACGCTACTTCCCCCTCAGGACTCCACGGCTGACGTCATCGGCTTCGATACCGGCCCAGCAAACTGCCTGCTGGACGCCTGGCATGCCCGTCATCGTGGTACCGCGGTGGATCAGGATGGTCAATGGGCCGCCAGCGGCAGGGTGATTCCTGACTTGCTCGAGCGATTGCTGTCGGCCGATTACTTCCGCCGACCGCTCCCCAAGAGCACTGGCCGCGAAGACTTCCATCTCGACTGGCTGGCACAGCACCTGACCGGCGACGAGTCACCGGCCGACGTGCAGGCCACACTTCTGAGCCTGACCGTCGAGAGCATCGCGCAGTCACTGGAGCAGACCGGCGTATCACTGGCCGCACTGACTCCCTGCGGTGGCGGGGCACGCAATGGCACCCTGCTCACGCAGCTGGAGCAGCGCCTGGCGCAAAGCAAGCAGGCGACTCCCCTCGTGTCCTGCACTGACATGGGCTGGAACGCAGACCTGCTCGAAGCCAGCGCCTTTGCCTGGCTGGCGGCGCGCAGAGTACTGGAACGCCCCGGCAACCTGCCCAGCGTCACCGGTGCAAGCGGCCCGAGAGTATTGGGCGGCCTCTACGCTCGCTGACCCTCATCGGATACGAAAAAGCCGCCCTCTTCAACATAAGAAGGGCGGCTTTAGATTGGCCAATCACCATGCTGACATCACCGACAGCTGGCATGACCGACACGCCTCAGTCGTCATCCCCCTGCAGCGAGAAGCGACTGGCGGCATTCAGGACATCCAGCTGGGCTTCCTGGGCGCTATCGGAATCGCCGAACTTGATCATCAGGCGCAGGTCATTGGCGGAATCGGCATGCGCCAATGCCACCTCCTCAGTGATCAAGCCCTGCTGATGCAAGGCATACAACGATTGATCAAATGTCATCATGCCCTGCTGCTGCGAGCGCTTCATGACGTCCTTGATCTCGACCACCGCGCCCTTGCGGATCAGGTCGACGATCAGCGGCGAACGCAGCATCACCTCAATGGCCGGCACGCGCTGGGTGGTATTGCCACTCCTGTGAGGCAACAGCTGCTGGGCCACGATGCCCTTGAGGTTCAGCGACAGATCCATCCACACCTGCTCATGACGCTCCTCTGGGAAGAAGTGGATGATGCGGTCCAGGGCCTGGTTGGCATTGTTGGCATGCAACGTCGCAAGACACAGGTGGCCTGTCTCGGCGAAGGTCAGCGCGTGCTCCATGGTCTCACGCGAGCGGATCTCGCCGATCATGATCACGTCCGGCGCCTGACGCAGCGTATTGCGCAGTGCCACCTCGAAGGACTCGGTATCGATCCCCACTTCACGCTGCGTCACGATGGAGCGCTGGTGAGGATGGATATACTCGATCGGGTCTTCGATGCAGATGATATGCCCGCTCGAGGTCTGGTTGCGGTGCTGGATCATCGCTGCCAGCGAGGTCGACTTGCCGGCGCCGGTACCGCCGACGAAGATCACCAGACCACGCTTGGTCTCGGAAAGCCCCTTGATGATCTCCGGTAGCCGCAACTCTTCCAGGCTGGGAATTGACAGCTGGATACGGCGAATCACCATGCCCATCTGGCTACGCTGGTAGAAGGCGCTGATCCTGAAGCGCCCGACTCCCGGCAGACTATGCGCGAAGTTGGCCTCGCGCTCTTCCTCGAAGCGCTCACGCTGCATGTCACTCATCGGCGCGAGCACCAGCTCTCTCACCTGATCGACACCCAGCTTCTTGTCACCCAGCGCCACCATGCGGCCATTGACCTTCATCTGCGGCGGCGTGCCGGTGGAGATGAACAGGTCCGAGCTGCCCTTGCTGACCATCAACTGCAGAAGTTCATGCAGCCATTCATGAGGAGTCATGAGTTGTATCCCGATATGCGCCTTGAGAGTCGCGCCCAAGGCCTCGCGCTGAAATGCCGTCCCATGAACCTGAAAAGTTGACGTGTTCCGGCCCCTGCCCCACCTACCTGCAACGTGATTGTCGGCCCTCTTGGCGAATTCAGCTCAACAAGCCCTTGGCTTTCGCCTGAGCATCTTCATTGGTCACCAGCCCTTCCGCCAGCAGACGCGTCAGCGCTGCATCCAATGTCTGCATGCCCAGGGCGCCACCGGTCTGGATGGAGGAATACATCTGCGCCACCTTGTCCTCGCGGATCAGGTTACGGATGGCAGGCGTCGCGATCATGATCTCGTGAGCCGCCACCCTGCCACCGCCAACTTTCTTGAGCAGTGTCTGGGCGATGACACCCTGCAAGGACTCGGACAGCATCGAGCGCACCATCGACTTCTCCTCGCCGGGGAAGACATCGATGATACGGTCGACGGTCTTGGTCGCGGAGGTGGTGTGCAGGGTGCCGAACACCAGGTGGCCCGTCTCGGCCGCGGTCAGTGCCAGGCGGATGGTCTCGAGATCTCGCAGCTCGCCGACCAGAATGACATCCGGGTCTTCACGCAGCGCCGAACGCAGCGCGGGCGCGAAGCCGTGGGTGTCACGGTGCACTTCACGCTGATTGACCAGACAGCGCTTGGACTGGTGCACGAATTCCACCGGGTCCTCGATGGTGAGGATGTGGTCGTACTTGTTCTCATTGATGTAATCGACCATCGCCGCCAGCGTGGTGGATTTACCGGAGCCAGTCGGCCCGGTGACAAGGATCAGGCCACGCGGCAGCATGCACATCTTGCGGAAGGCTTCACCGAGCCCCAGATCCTCCATCGTCAGCACTTCCGAGGGGATGGTACGGAAGACGGCCCCCGCGCCACGCCCCTGATGGAAGGCGTTGACACGAAAGCGCGAGACGCCCGGCACCTCGAAGGAGAAATCGGTCTCGAGGAACTCCTCGAAGTCACGGCGCTGCTTGTCGTTCATGATCTCGTAGATCAGCGCGCGCACCTGCTTGTCATCCATTGACGGCACATTGATGCGCCGCACATCACCGTCGACACGAATCATCGGTGGCAAACCTGCGGACAGGTGAAGATCCGACGCGTTCTGTTTTGCCGAAAAAGCCAGCAGTTCGGTAATATCCATGCAGTTCCCTCGCGAAGACCGAAGCTCTTGTACCAACGAGTCTTGTGTACTCTGGTGAAAGTGTGAAGTGGCTCTTCAGTAGATAGTGCGATGGGCACCATGTCACCAGGCCTGTCACGCTCATGCTATTGATGACACGCCTGATACCGTGCCAGCCATCGCCAGGTTGTTCCGCAAATTCTGGAGCCGAGCCGCATGACCGCAGTCCCCGACGACGAAGCTTGTGTTACCCAGTGTATCCTAGAGGCCCGCGCGCGGCTGGAAAAGGCATTGCAGACAAGTAAACGCAACGCTGATTCGGCGCAAGTGCTGGCCGTCAGCAAGACCAAACCCGCCACGCTGGTGCGCGCAGCCTGGCAATCCGGCCAGCGGGCCTTCGGCGAGAACTACCTGCAGGAAGCGCTGGACAAGCAGCAGGCGCTGTCGGACCTCACCGATATCGAATGGCATTTCATCGGCCCCATCCAGTCCAACAAGACGCGCGCCATTGCCGAGCACTTCGCCTGGGTGCATACCGTGGAACGCGAGAAGATCGCACGTCGCCTGAGCGAGCAGCGCCCCGATGAGCTTGGCGCGCTCGATGTCTGCCTGCAGGTCAATATCTCCGGCGAAGCCTCCAAGGCTGGCGTGGCACCGCAGGAATTGCTGGCGCTGGCCGAGACGGTGATCGCGCTGCCCGGGTTGCGCCTGCGCGGCCTGATGGCGATTCCAGCTCCCTGCGCCGCCGATGCCAGTGAGGCCGAGCGCCGCGCGCCCTTCCGCCAGCTGCGCGAGCTGCTGGAGCGACTGCAGACACGCTTCCCCGCCGCCAGCTACCCGCAGGCCCGGCTCGATACGCTCTCGATGGGCATGAGCGCGGATCTTGAGGCCGCCGTCGCCGAAGGTGCGACACTGGTACGCCTCGGCACTGCCATCTTCGGCGCACGTGACTATTCCCACGTCCACTGAGTCCTACGCTCGCTGATGCAAGCCAACGCTCACGCAAGGCTCTCGAGCTTGCCGCCAGCCCTCCCACTGAATGATCAGGAGCACCGCATGACGCACCAGAGCACCGCTACACCGCGCACCATCGCCTTCATCGGCGCCGGCAACATGGCCAGTGCCATCTTCGGCGGCATGGTCGATGCCGGCTATCCCGCGGACCGCATCATCGCCACGGCTCGCTCGCGCGAGACACTGGATGCCCTCGAGCAGCGCTATGGCGTGAGCACGACCCAGGACAACGCCTACGCCGTCTCGCAAGCCGATGTGGTGGTGCTGGGCGTCAAGCCGCAGATGATGCATGACGTCTGCCAGGCACTGACCCCTGCGGTGCAGAACCGCAAGCCGCTGATCGTCTCGGTCGCGGCCGGCATCACCTGCGACAGCCTCGAGCGCTGGTTGGGCGGCGACCTCGCCATCATCCGCTGCATGCCCAACACGCCGTCACTGGTCGGTGTCGGTGCCAGCGGTCTCTATGCCACCGCCCAGGTGACGGAGGAGCAACGCGGCTTGATGGATGAGATGCTGACTGCGGTCGGTATCGTCGAGTGGGTCGAGGAAGAAGGTCTGCTGGAAGCCGTCACCGGCATTTCCGGCTCCGGCCCGGCCTACTTCTTCCTGTTCATCGAGTCACTCGAAGCGGCAGGCATCGAGCTGGGACTGAAAGCCGAGACCGCGCGCCGCCTGGCGATCCAGACCGCCCGCGGTGCCGCCGAGATGGCCTTCTCCAGCGAGCATGAGCCTGCCGAGCTGCGCCGTCGCGTGTGCTCGCCGAATGGCACCACGGAGCGCGCCATCAACAGCTTCGAGAAGGATGGGCTGCGCGATATCGTCGAGCGTGCCGCCAAGGCCTCCAGCGTGCGCGCCGCCGAGCTTGCCCGCGAGCTGGATCGCTGACAGCCTCTGCCCCACTGACATCTCCTGCAGGTCGCTGGCAGCCCGAGTCACAACAGGCCATCATGCGCTGTTCATGTGTTGTTGGCATGCTAGCGGCATGACGCGTGCACTATCGCGCGCCCACTTCTCACCGTCTTAAGGAAAGCCCCATGGGTGCTATGGGTAATATCGGACTTCAGCTGGTCACCATCCTGCTGCAACTGTTTGTCTACATTCTGATGCTGCGCTTCCTGCTGCAGCTGTCCCGCGCGGACTTCTACAACCCGGTCACCCAGTCAGTGGTCAAGGCGACCAACCCGCTGGTGGCCCCGTTGCAGGGCATCCTGCGTCCGCTGGGTCGCTTCGACATCGCCACCCTGGCCGCGGCCTTCATCGTCGTCAGCCTGGTGCTGGTCGCGATCGGCGCCCTGTTCGGTGGCGGCATGCTGCCGGTTGGTTTCATCGCGCTGACGGCGCTGGGCACCATTCTCGACAGCATCATCAACATCTACTTCTTCGCCCTGATCGCGATGATCATCCTGTCGTGGGTCGCACCGCAGGCCAACCACCCGGGCGCCATCCTGGTCCACCAGCTGGTCGATCCGATCATGAAGCCGGTGCGCAAGGTGATTCCGTCGATCGGCATGCTCGATCTGTCGCCGATCTTCGTGTTCATCGCGCTCAATCTGGTCGGCAGCCTGATCAACCAGACCCTGCCGTCACTGGGCATGCTGCGCAGCGCCTTCAGTTAAGCCGGCGCTCCGCCAGCCAGGATGGCTCGCACGCGCCCAAGGGCACGCGCCCAAGGGCACGCGCCCAAGGCGCAGGCCGACGAGATCAGCGCCCGCCACGGGCTCCCGTAGCGGGCGCTCTTGCATCGTGTGTCACTGGATCACGCGTGCGCACGCTGTGCTAGAGTGAGCCCTCGGCCGAAGCCAGAACCACGGTGCACGAGACGCCCACAAGGCGCATCACCGCGGCTTCGCGCCCCGGACACGGGCCTTGCCCCGAACACTCTGCTGGACATGATGCTGGAAACCTTCACCACGATGCCTGATTCCCTGCCCCCGGATTCGGTCGGTCTCGTCACGCCTCAGACTGCCCACTTCGATACCCCGCTGGAGCTGGCCTGCGGCAGACGCCTCGAGCAGTACTCGCTGGTCTACGAGACCTACGGCGAGCTGAACGCGGACGCCAGCAACGCCATCCTGATCTGTCACGCCCTCACCGGCCACCATCATGCGGCTGGCTATCACGCCATGAGCGACCGCAAGCCTGGCTGGTGGGACGACTACATCGGCCCCGGCAAGCCCATTGATACCTCGCGCTTCTTCGTCATCGCGCTGAACAACATCGGCGGCTGCCACGGCAGTACCGGCCCGACCTCGATCAACCCGGAGACGGGCGAGCAATGGGGGCCTGACTTCCCATTGGTGACCGTGCCGGACTGGGTCGAGAGCCAGAAGCGCCTCGCCGAGTCTCTCGGCATCACCCGCTTCGCGGCGGTGGTCGGCGGCTCGCTGGGTGGCATGCAGGCGCTGCAGTGGGTGATGGACCACCCTGACCGCGTCGGTCACGTCGCCATCATCGCCTGTACGCCGAAACTCTCGGCGCAGAACATCGCCTTCAATGAAGTCGCGCGTCAGGCGATTCGCTCTGACCCGGAATTCCATGACGGCTGGTACTCGCGTGTCGATGCCGTGCCCAAGCGCGGCCTCAAGCTGGCCCGCATGGTCGGTCACATCACCTATCTTTCCGAGCACTCGATGGGGACCAAGTTCGGGCGTGACCTGCGCCAGGACCGCCTCAACTTCGGTTACGACGTCGACTTCCAGGTCGAGAGCTATCTGCGCCATCAGGGCGACACCTTCTCCACCGCCTTCGACGCCAACACCTACCTGCTGATGACCAAGGCACTCGATTACTTCGATCCCGCCGCCACGGCCGGCGATGATCTGGCCGCGGCCATGGCACCGATCAGCTGCCCGGTGCTCGTCGTCAGCTTCACCACCGACTGGCGCTTCGCGCCGTCACGCTCGCGCGAGCTGGTCAACGCCATGATCCATGCCGGCAAGAACGTCAGTTATGCCAACATCGATTCTCCTCACGGCCATGACGCCTTCCTGCTGCCGGGAGAGCGCTATCAGGCAGTGCTGGGCAACTTCCTGACCCGCGCATACGACAAGGCCTGCAACGCAGCCTCTCCCCTGCACACCGCTCCCCAGGAGGCCAGCCATGCGTAACGACCTCGCCCAGATCCACGACTGGATTCCCGAAGGTGGCCGCGTGCTGGATCTCGCCTGTGGGGATGGCACCCTGCTGGCCTCGCTCAAGGAGACCAAGGGGGTGTTCGGCTACGGACTGGAGATCGATCCCGACAACATCAGCGCCTGCGTGGCGCGCGGCGTGAACGTCATCGAGCAGAACGTCGATGACGGCCTGGCCAATTTCGCCGATGACACCTTTGATCGCGTGGTGATGTCCCAGGCCCTGCAGGTACTGCGCCGCCCGGACCGTGCGCTGGAAGAGATGATGCGCGTCTCACGTGAAGCCATCATCACCTTCCCCAACTTCGCCTACTGGCGTCACCGCCTGCACCTGGGGCTCAAGGGGCGCATGCCGGTCTCCAAGTCACTGCCGCACGCCTGGTACGACACCCCCAACATCCACCTGTCGACCTTCGCGGACTTCGAGCGCCTGTGTCGCGCCCAGGGCCTCAAGATCATCGATCGCGCGGTCGGCAATGGCGATCACGAGCCGCACCCTGCGGCGACCTGGTGGCCGAATCTGTTCGGAGAGGTGGCCATCTTCCGCGTCTGCCGCGACAACTGTCCGCCCGATCACCGCTGAGTTCAGGCGCCCTACAGCAGTCGCGCCAGGCACCGCAAGAAAACGGCCGACAGGACACTCCTGTCGGCCGTTTCGCGTCATGACACCACCAATTATTCCGCGCCGCGATAGTGCTGCGCTATCCGGGCCATGCACAGACAGTCGCAACTAAAGTCTATATACTTTCGAGGTAAACGCAGCTGAGGATCACGGCACGCACTTCCGGTGAGGTGCGCCGGCATCCCGAGGAGAGAGTGCATGAACTTCCATACCCGCAAATGGGTCAAGCCCGAAGACCTCAACCCCAACGGCACCCTGTTCGGTGGACGTCTGCTGGCCTGGATCGATGAAGAAGCGGCCATCTACGCCATCGTCCAGCTGGGCACCTCACGCGTGGTCACCAAGTTCATGTCGGAGATCAACTTCGTCTCCAGCGCGCGTCAGGGCGACATCATCGAACTGGGCATCACCGCCAGCGCCTTCGGTCGCACCTCGATCTCGCTGTGCGTCGAGATCCGCAACAAGATCACCCGCGAGCGCATCCTGACCATCGACCGCATCGTGCTGGTCAGTGTCGATGCCGACTTCAAGCCGGTGCCCCACGGCCGCACGCGCATCACCTATATCGAAGACCGCTTCCGTGAGCAGGCCGGCAGCAACGATAGCCATAACGACAGTCACAATGACAGTCACAACGACAGTCACAAAGACGAAACGCCGCAGAAGGCACCGCGTCGTCGTGCCGAGAGCGCGTCGGACCTCAAGAACGCCTGATCGCGTCACTGTTCAGGTCGGGCCACGCAGGTCGCGCCAACGAAAAAGGCACCTCCGAGAGGTGCCTTTTTTTATGCCGGGCATTCAGCCCGCTGTTGTGTCGCTGACTGGCCGCTAGCTGACGGTCGTCTGCATCGTTTCCCGCAGGCCTTCACAGGCATCCGCGACTGGCGCCGTCGCCGGCGTGAACCACACCAGATCATAGGCCGGCGCCGCACCGGCACTCTCCGGCAGATAGTCGGTGAGATGTGTCAGCGGTTGACCCGCGTCATCCCAGGCCACCGGCATCAGCGCCACGGACAGCGTGCTGCCATCCAGCCAACGCGGCACGCCGATATCACGACGGGCATGACCGGAGCCACACACCAGCAAGCTGGTGGCACCGTCGGCCGCCAGGCCCTCCAGTCGTTCTGCCATCTGCTGATCACGCGCCAGCTGCGCACGCAGCATCGCATCCAGGCGCTCTGCACCCAGCAGGCCGCAATGGCCTTCATCCAGTGCCTCACGCTGCAGGCGCAGTACCGCTTCCGGCAGCGCCAGCGGCGGCTGTCCTGCTACCATGCTGGCCTCCAGCTGTGCCGCCGACAGGCTGGCAGACGCCAGTGGCGCACCACTGTCCAGCGCTCCGCGCAGCAGGGGGGCGTAATCGGTGAAAGGCCAACGCGCATTCCAGGCCAGCAGCTGCTGAAGCTCGTCATCCGGCAGCCCCGCGACCGCAAGCGAGGTGCGGTTGGCCAGCGACAAGGCGGCATCCTGGGTCGTGTCCAGCATCTCCAGCGCTACACCGCCCAACTGACGCCGCGCGACCAGCGCATCGATCAACCAGCGTTCCAGCTGGTGATGGTCCGGATTGTCGTGATGCTCACCCAGCAGCACCATCGAGTGCGCCTGACTCCAATCGACCAGCGCCGCTGGCGACAGACGACGATTGCCCTCCGCGACCAGAATGCTGCCCAGCAACGGGTGGGATGCCTTGGGGTCATGCCAGGCTGGCAGCGGGGGCAAGGGCCCGTTGGCCGGCTGAGCGGCCTGTGCGAGCGGGCTGCTCAGTGCCGTGCCCAGCACGGAAAGCCCGCCCGCCGAGGCGACCATGCCGGCCAGCAACTGGCGACGGCTCACCCCGGCCGTGCGCTCAGGCGTCTCGGATTCGTTGCTGGAGCGGAAGCTGGATTTGAGCGAGCGGCGGAATAGCGACATGAAGATGACCCGGCATGGAAGGAAGCGGCAAGACACGGTAAAAGACCACAAGAGAGCGTGCCAACGCTGCCATGATACCCGATGCGAGCCCCCTCATGTCCGAAAGGCCACCAACACTACCGCAAGGGCCTTCATCCAGACTGTGCTTGAGACTGCCGCTGCCATCACTGCCCATCGGCCGCAGCATGGCACTGACACTCGATGATGGCCGTCCGGCCCTGCTGGTGATGCAGCCCGACGGCCTGCGCGCCTTCCTCGACCGCTGCCCGCACCAGGGCAGTCGAATGCTGACCGAGGACGAGACTGGCGATCCCTACATGGACGCGACCGGTGGCCTGATCCTCTGCCACCGCCATCAGGCCTGTTTCGAACCGCATCACGGCACCTGCATCAGCGGCCCCTGCGTCGGCCAACGCTTGACCGCGCTGGACATCGAGCTGGTGCACAACGATGCCTCGCCAGCACTGTTGCTGCTGTGGGAGGCCGCAGGCAGCGGTGGAGAAACGAGGGAGAAATGACGAAGAGATGATAGAGAGAGGTGAGCGCTGACTGACAGGCTGAGCGCCAGCGATCTGATCAGCCAGCAAAGCACGCGTCATGCAGTGGCAGCGCGCGCGTCAGGCCCAGTCTTGCTCGCCACAGCGGCTGGCCCGCGTCCGAGAGAGACTCCTCGAGCGTGATCTGCATGCCCAGCGCCAGCACCTCGACACCGGCGGCCTGCGCCTGGGCAAAGGCCTGTGCATAGGCCGGGTCGAGATGCGCCGCCGGTGCGACATCCTCGATCCCGTCATGGGCGACGCAGAACACCAGCACGCAGCGGTGGCCTGCTGCGACCAGCGCCGCGAGGCTGGCCAGATGACGCTGGGCACGCGTGCTCACCGAGTCCGGGAAATAGCCGTGACCGTCGGCTTCACGCAGCGTCAGTTGCTTGACCTCCAGATAGATCGAGGCCGCGCCCTCCTCCTTCGGCCACATCTGGAAGTCGAGCCGTGAGCGCTCCGGCGTGTCATTGCCCGGCAGCAGGACCTCGACACGCGACTCGCGCTTGAGGCGCGCAAAGTCGGCGAGCCCCATGTCATGCAGCACGCTGACGCTGGCCTGCTGCAGCGCCGCCTCGACATGGGCATTGGCACGCCCGGTATGCACCGCGACCAAGGCCTCACGCCGACCGTCAGCACCGGGTGGGGCCATGGGCAGGCGAATCAGCTCCCAGGTCCAGGCGAGCTTGCGCCTGGGGTTGTCGGACGGCGACAGCCATACCTCACAACCTTCCACGCACACCGCGCGCATCGAGCCGGTATTCGGGCAATGCGCCGTCACCACTTCACCAGCCCGCTCACCCTCGAGCAGCTCCACCTCGGCGAAGAAGCGCTTGTAGCGACGGATCAGGCGACCACGATACAGCCCCTCAAGCTCCATCAAGCCGACACTCCCGCCCGGCTGGCACGCCGCTCAAGGAAGCGCTCCATGCGGGCCAATGCCTCGCACAGACGTGCCTCATCGGCGGTGAAGGCGATACGCACATGGCGACGCCCTTCGGCCAGCGCGAAGTCCGTGCCCGGCGTGATGGCGACATTCTCTTCTTCCAGCAGTGCGCGACAGAAGGCCTCGCTGTCATCACTCAGGTGCGAGATATCCAGCCAGACGTAGAAGGCGCCCTGCGGCGGCACCGACGGCGCCAGCCCCAGGCGTTCGAGCCCGGCCAGCAGCACGCCACGACGGGCTTCCAGCACCTGCCGACGACGCTCGAGCTCTGCTTCGCATTCCGGCGTGAAGGCCGCCAGCGCCGCATGCTGGGCAGGTGTCGACGCGGCCAGGAAGACATTCTGCGCCAGGCGTGACAATGGCTCGACCGCGGCTTCCGGCGCCACCAGCCAGCCCAACCGCCAGCCTGTCATGCCGAAGTATTTCGAGAAGCTGTTGATGACGAAGGCATCGGGGCACTCTGCCAGTGCGGTGTGCGCAGGCACGCCATAGGTCAATCCCTGATAGATCTCATCCACCAGCAGGTGTGTATCTCGCGACTGGCACAGCTCGCCCAGCGCCTTCAATTCCTCGGGCGACAGCACGTGTCCGGTGGGATTGGAGGGCGATGCAACCATCACTGCCCGCGTGTTCTCGCGCCAGAAATCATCGGCAAGTTCGGCAGTCAGCTGCCAGCCACTCTCGGCATTGACGGGCACCACATCCAGCTGGGCATCCACGAGACCCATGAAGTGGCGATTGCAGGGGTAGGTCGGGTCGGCCATCAGGACGCTATCGCCACGCTCGGCGCACAGCAGCGTGGCCAGCAGCAAGGCACCGGAGGCGCCGGGCGTGATGATGATACGGGAGGGAGAGACCGTGACGCCGTGGCGACGCTGATAGTCTGCCGCGATGGCGTCACGCAGGGCCGGCAGGCCGCAGGCAGGGGTGTAGCGCGTCTGACCGGCCGCCAGTGCTGCCTGCCCGGCGGCGATCACCGGCGCAGGGGTCGGAAAGTCAGGCTCCCCCACTTCCAGATGGATGACGTCATGGCCAGCGGTCTCGCGTGCCTGGGCAGCTTCCAGCAGCGTCATCACGCGAAAGGCGGCGACGGATTCAAGGCGGCGGGCAAACGGCATGACAACACTCCTCAGGATGGGAGCTTCATTCTAGGCGCCTGCCAAGGCCCATTCCCAGCCCCTTCGTGCAGGAAAATCGGTGTTTTCCGATACGCACCTGACCACTGCCCGCTACAAACTATCGTCGGAGATCGGTTGCAAACTTGTCATTTTTACGCTAAATAAGCTGATCTTCTCGCGAGGGCAGCAGTCAGGACAGCCCCCTCGCCGTGGCCAAGGAGGCAGTGCATCAGGCTGTCGACGGCCCAAGTCACCTTGCGGAATGAGGCGGTCCCATGCCCTTAGCTGAAACCAAGCCAGAAGCGCTTAAGAAATTCACCCCGTATGAGCCGGCTGCGGGTGAAGAGTACATGAACGAGAAGCAGCTAGCGCACTTCCGCCAGATCCTGATGGAGTGGAAACAGGAGCTGATGGAAGAGGTCGATCGCACCGTGCGTCACCTGCAGGAAGATGCCAACAACTATGCAGACCCTGCAGACCGTGCCACTCAGGAAGAAGGCTTCAGCCTCGAACTGAGAACGCGTGATCGCGAGCGCAAGCTGCTGAAGAAGATCAACGAAACCATCGATAACATCGATGAAGACGACTACGGCTTCTGCGAGTCCTGTGGCATCGAGATCGGGATCCGCCGCCTGGAAGCACGTCCGACCGCGACCCAGTGTGTCGACTGCAAGACGCTGGCCGAGTTGAAGGAAAAGCAGCTGGGCCGCTAAGCCCTGCTGTCGATGAAGCGACGTCAGGCCGTCGCCTCATCCCCCCATACGGGCACCCTCCTCGGAGCGGTGCCCGTATGCGTTCAGGCCCTGCTGTCTGCGAATTTCCCACCACGAAGGATGACGGAGCCCACATGCCTACCGCCTACCGTGGCCGCTTTGCCCCCACCCCTTCCGGCCCGCTGCATGCGGGCTCTCTGCTGGCCGCCGTCGCAAGCTACCTCGATGCCCGCCATCACGGCGGCGAGTGGCTGGTGCGCATCGAGGATATCGACCCGCCGCGCTGCCCCGCCGGGAGCGCCGATACCATTCTGCGCCAGCTGGATGCCTTCGGCCTGCAGCGCGATGGCGAACTCCGCCATCAGAGTCAGCGTCACGCCGCCTACGCCGAGGCACTGGAGCGACTGAAGGCCAGTGGCATCGCCTACCCGTGTGACTGCTCGCGCAAGCAGTGGCGCGAGCACGCCATCTACCCCGGCTGGTGCCGCGAGCGAGCTGAACCTCCCACGGGCGAGCATGCCTGGCGGCTGGATGTGCGTGCCGCAGAGCGCTTCGGCGGCCCCCGGGCCATCGCTGGCTGGCAGGACCGCCTGCAAGGCGCGGTCCAGCTGGATCTCGCCGCGCTCGGCGATGTGGTGCTCAAGCGTCGCGATGGCCTGTGGGCCTATCAGCTGGCCGTGGTGGTGGATGATGCCGAGCAGGGCATCACCGATGTCGTGCGCGGGCTCGATCTGCTCGACAACAGCCCCTGGCAACGTCTGCTGCAGGCATCGCTCGACCTGCCGATGCCCCGCCTGACACATCTGCCGCTGATCACGGCCGACAATGGCCAGAAGCTCTCCAAACAGAATCTGGCGCCGGCCCTGCCAGAAGACGCCAGCGCGATTCGAACGCTGCTGCACCACACCCTGACGCTGCTCGGCCAGGCGCCGCCCTCCGAACTGGCGACCGCCAGCCCCGCGGAGCAACTCGCCCACGCCATTCCTCGCTGGTCACTCACGGCAGTCGGTACCGCGCCGTCACTCAGTGCGGCCACGGATCCAATGCCAAGGGTTGCCGAGAGCCGCTGAGAGCCGCTGAGAGCCGCCGAGAGCCGAGATGACATGCACTCGGGACACCTGACAACAGCCACGATTGTCGGATTGCCTCCCCTGTGCGAACAGGACAGACTCGAACGACAGTCATTCCCTCATGCACACCCTCAGGCGAGCGACATCAACCCATGGCCCGGATTCTGATCGTCGAAAAGGAAGGTGCTTCGCGCAACACGCTGCAGCATCTGCTGGAGCGCGAGGGTCACGACGTGGTGCAGGCCAGCGGCCTGGAGGATGCCCGGCTGCAGCACCCCGCCGACTTCGCGCTGGTGATCTGTGACAGCGAACTGGCCGGAGAGCACGCCGACCCGATCCTGCGCGCCAGCCGGCCAACTCCCGTGCTGCTGCTGGCCGACAACCCCAGCCTGCACGCCGCCATCGGCTGCCTGAAGGCGGGGGCAGCCGACTATCTGCCCAAGCCGTTCGATCAGCAGGCCTTCGCGCGCAGCGTGCGAGATGCGCTGTCGCTGCCACGCCAGGGGGTGCCGAGTACCGCGCCTACTCCGCCCCAGGCGCATGCTGGTACGGCCAAGCCGGTGGAGATGATTGGCCATTGTCGCGCCATGCAACAGGTCTACACCCGCATCCGCAAGGTTGCGCCCGCCGATGTCACCGTGCTGGTGCTCGGTGAATCCGGCACCGGCAAGGAGCTGGTCGCGCGCGCCATTCACCGCCAGAGCGAACGCCATCAGGCACCACTGATCTGCGTCAACTGCGCCGCCATTCCCGAAACGCTGATCGAGTCCGAACTGTTCGGCCATGAAAAAGGTGCCTTCACCGGCGCCACCAGCTCGCGCACCGGTCTGATCGAAGCCGCCGACGGTGGCACACTGTTTCTGGATGAGATCGGCGAACTACCGCTGGATGCCCAGGCGAGACTGTTGCGAGTACTGCAGGAAGGCGAGATTCGCCGCGTAGGGGCCATCGAGACACGCTATGTCGACACCCGCCTCATCGCCGCGACCCACCGCAACCTGCATCAGCTATCGGCCAGCGGCGAGTTCCGCCTCGACCTCTACTACCGCCTGAACGTGATGGAGATCGACCTGCCGCCTCTGCGTGAGCGCGGCGATGACGTGCTGGAGCTGGCCGAGCATCTGCTGGCTGGCATCGCACGCAAGCATGGTCGTGATGGCATGCGACTCTCTCAGCGGGCGCGTCAGGAAATCCATCATTACGCCTGGCCCGGCAATGTCCGTGAGCTGGAAAACGCCCTCGAGCGGGGCGTCATCCTGGCGGAGCGCCGCATCATCGCCCCAGAGGACCTCGGCCTGCGCACGCCCGCAGGGCAGCCGCTTCAGACAGCGCCCGCCGCAACGGCAGCCCCAATGGCCCCGCCCACGGCTCCGGCCCCGAAGACAGCAGGCAGAGGGGCGGCGAAAGGAGCAATGCAAGGGTCGATGAACGGCACAGTGAAAGGCGCCGCCAGGGACGCAAGTCCCGAGACGGCCTCAGCGCCTGTCACAGGTCAGCCCGCGACCAGTCAACAAGACACGGGCCAGCCACCGCCTGCGGCCACCCCACGCAGCGGCCTCTCGGTGGTCGGCGATGCCAGCGAGGAGGAAGACCTTTCGCTGGAAGATTACTTCCAGCACTTCGTGCTCGAGCATCAGGACCACATGAGCGAGACCGAGCTCGCACGCCGCCTCGGCATCAGTCGCAAGAACCTCTGGGAGCGACGCCAGCGCCTGGGCATTCCACGTCGCAAGGGCCGCCGCAGCTCTCCCGCAAGCTGACGCTGGCGTACTGAAGCTGGAGGGGCGCTGGAGCACGGAAGTCACTGCACTCAAGACCCTGCACCATGCGGGTGCCATCCCGAGCGGGCAACCCGCCTGCGCCGCCACCTTGCCTGCCACGGATCCACGCATCATCGCGGGCATCGCTAGACTTTAGTGTCGAAAGGCCTGCAAAAAACCCAGCTCAATCATTAGCTTGCAAGGCACTTCGTTAGACCTTCGCACCAATTGTTACCATCGACCCCAAATCATGACCCCAACCAGCGCACCAATGGGCACGTCAGGTAACACCTCGCACCTCTCTACACCTCACGTCTCAGCGACCTATGTCTAAATGACTGAATTGCTGGTTTTTTTTAAGCTGTGGCACATCCGATGCAATAACACGGTCAAGAAAAAGAACAACCGGAAATACGAAGCGCGCCCAACAACAACAAGAACGCGCAATGCTTCGAAAACCCTCGACACCAACAAGAACAATACCCGTCGAGCGCGTGACATTGATGATGAACCGCATGCCTCACTACATGAGTGGTGACAGGCAGGAGCCAAAACAAGAACAAACGGCCGCAGTTCATCATCCGCCGATCCAACAACAACAAGATATCGGCAGTCCGGAATCTACTGACCAGGACGCGACGAATCCGGCCTCGAGCACCAACAAGAACAACAGGCTCGACCCCGGATCACCCCCGAAACAACAACAACTCGCGGGGGGAGGCTACTCAGCCGTCGGTGAATGGAAGATTGTTTTGAATACGAGATGGTCACCGAACAGACAGCCAGACAACAACAACATGATCTGCAACACGAAGGATCTGTCTGCATTGATTTGTGACTGTGGTGCGTATTCAGGGCGATGCGCCATCACGAAAAAGAACATCCGCTCAAGGATGCGTGTACCCTACCTGCAAGGGAGACCGAGTGATCGGTCTCCCTTTTTCCTTGTCTGAGAGGTGATTTTCGCCTCGTCAGACGCCTTGAAGTGCAGAGTCGGCCCCTGGATGGCAGACCGGCGCTTTGCCAAGGTATCTGCCCTCGGCTACACTGGGCGGCCTGCCACGCACGAGTCGAATCGCTGCATGCTCAAAGGATTTACCCGCTTTCTACAACGCCCCGGTGACCGCTTGAAGACGCTTTTCAATGCAACTGACGCGCCCGCGGCCCCATTGCCCAGCCTGCGTGTGATACCGCGGGATGAGCATCCCGTGTCCCGCCGCCAGCTCAGCGAGAATGCGCTGAAGGTACTCTATCGCCTGCAAAGCGGTGGATATCAGGCCTATCTGGTCGGTGGCTGTATCCGTGATGCCCTGCTCGGACAACGCCCCAAGGACTTCGACGTGGCCACCAACGCCACGCCGGAACAGGTCCGCGAGCTGTTCCGCAATGCCCGCATCATCGGCCGTCGTTTCCGTATCGTGCACGTGCGCTTCGGTCGTGAGGTGATCGAGGTCACCACCTTCCGCGGCAAGCCGGCCGATAGCACGCCAAGCCAGCATACCCAGCAGTCGGAAGACGGCATGCTGCTGCGCGACAACGTCTTCGGCTCCATCGAGGAGGACGCGCTGCGCCGCGACTTCACGATCAATGCCCTCTATTACGACGTGTCCGACTTCACGATCCACGACTGGGCCAATGGCGTACGCGACATCGAAGCGCGCATGATTCGCCTGATCGGTGATCCGGAAACACGCTATCGCGAAGATCCGGTGCGCATGCTGCGTGCCGTCCGCTTCGCCGGCAAGCTGGACTTCGACATCGAGGAGGCCACGGCCGAACCGATGTACGAACTGGCCCCGCTGCTGCTGCAGATTCCGCCGGCGCGCATGTTCGAGGAAGTGCTCAAGCTGTTCATGTCCGGCTATGCACTGGAAACCTTCCATCTCCTGCGTGAGTTTGGTCTGTTCCAGATGCTGTTCCCCGAGACGGAAGAGAGCTTCGCGCATTATCACTGGTCCATGCCGCTGATCGAGAAGGCGCTGGCCAACACTGACGACCGCATCCGCGAAGACAAGCCGGTCACACCGGCCTTCCTGTATGCCGCCCTGCTGTGGCCGGGCGTCAAGGCGCGTACCGACCAGCTGATCGCCAGTGGCATGCCCGACATTCCGGCAGCCCACCAGGCAGCCCAGCAGGCGATCGCTCGCCAGCTCAACCATACCTCGATCCCGAAGCGCTTCAGCATTCCGATGCGCGAGATCTGGGACATGCAGGCCAAGTTGCCGCGTCGCCGTGGCAAACGCGCCTTCCAGACCCGTGAGCATCCGCGCTTCCGCGCCGCCTACGACTTCCTGCTGCTGCGCGAATTCGCCGGCGAAGTGAAGCCGGGGCTGGGCAAGTGGTGGACCGACTTCCAGGAAGTCGATGCTCGCACCCAGGTCACGATGATCGAAGGCGTCTCCGATGAAGGCCCCGCCGGCAGCAAGCCGGTCGGCACCAAGCGTCGCGGCAAGCGTCGGCGCAATGGCCGCGGCCAGGGCTAAGCAGTGGCTCGCCTGAGCCACTGCCGTCTCCACGCAGGAACTGTGCATGATTTCGACAGCCTTGATTGGCCTCGGTGCCAATCTTGACGATCCGCGCGCTCAACTGGAGCGCGCGCTTGAGGCTCTCGACCGGCTGCCGCTGACCCGCTGCACGCGACATTCTCGCCTGTATGCCAGCAAGCCGGTCGGCCCGCAGGACCAGCCCGACTTCGTCAACGCCGTCGCCGAGCTGACGACCCGCCTGTCTCCCCTCGCCCTGCTTGATCAACTGCAAGCCCTCGAACAGCAGCATCGCCGCGTGCGGCTGCGTCACTGGGGTCCCCGCACGCTGGATCTGGACCTGCTGCTCTTCAATGACAGCAGGATCTCGACACCGCGTCTCGTCGTGCCCCATCGCGAAATGCTCAAACGTGGTTTCGTGATGCGTCCGTTGGCTGACCTGCTGGGCCCGCAGCGCCTCAACGTGCTGGGAGAGGAAAATCTCGAAACACTGGCGTCTCGAGTTGAGGGCGATGACTTGCTCCCCCTCGGACCTCAGGAGTAGAGTTTCGCCATCTTGTTACCGTCTTGCCCACTTTGGCCTATGCGGTAACACTTTCTGGTAACACCGGCCCGCGTCGCCCGCAGTCCGCCCTCGGCGGCCTTCTCGCGATCGCGGCTGCTCGACGCCACGGGCAGCCGCGTCATACGCGCCGCAACGAGTAAGCGTCCCGATGAAAAACGTCACCCTGAGCACCCTGCGCCGCCTCAAGGCCGATGGTGAGACGTTCAGTTGCCTCACCGCCTACGATGCCACCTTTGCTCATCTTGCCAGCGATGCCGGTATTGAAGTGCTGCTGGTCGGCGACTCTCTCGGCATGGTCCTGCAGGGCCATACCAGCACCCTGCCCGTCACCATCGATGACATCTGCTACCACACCGCCGCCGTGGCACGTGGCAAGCAAGGCAGCCTGCTGATGGCCGACCTGCCCTTCATGAGCAATGCCAGCACTGACATCCTGCTCGATCATGCGGCGCGTCTGATGCGGGCCGGTGCCGAGATGGTCAAGGTCGAAGGCGAAGCCTGGCTGGCCGATGCCGTCACCGCGCTCGTCCAGCGTGGCGTGCCGGTCTGCGTGCATATGGGCCTCACACCACAGCACGTGCATGCCTTCGGCGGCTACAAGGTACAGGGTCGCGACGAGGCACGTGCCGAGCAGATCATCGCCGATGCGCGCACGCTGGAAGCCGCGGGTGCCGCGATCATCCTGCTCGAATGCGTGCCGTCCGATCTGGCCGCGCGCATTCGTGATGCCGTCGAGGTGCCGGTGATCGGCATCGGTGCCGGCGTGGACGTCGATGGCCAGATTCTGGTCATGCACGACATGCTCGACCTGACGCCCGGCCGCAAGCCGCGCTTCGTCAAGAATTTCATGAGTGATGCCGGCAGCGTGCAGGAGGCCTTCGCGGCCTACCACCAGGCGGTCAAGACCCGCAGCTTCCCGGCGCCGGAGCACGGCTTCTGATGAAAACCGTCTCCCAGATCAACGTCCTGCGCGAGCAACTCGCCCAGGCACGCCGCGATGGCCTGCGTATCGCGCTGGTGCCGACCATGGGCAACCTGCATGCCGGACACCTGTCACTGGTCCGTGAAGCGCGTCGCCATGCCGACATGGTCGTCGCGAGCATCTTCGTCAATCCGCTGCAGTTCGGCCCCGGCGAAGACCTCGACAGCTATCCGCGCACCCTCGAAGCCGACCAGAATGCGCTGGCCGCAGAAGGATGTGACCTGCTGTTCGCCCCTTCGACGGCAGAACTCTACCCCGCCGGCCGCGACGGGCTGTGCAACGTGCAGGTGCCGGGTGTTTCCGAAGGCCTGTGCGGCGGCAATCGTCCGGGTCACTTCGATGGCGTCGCCACCGTCGTCAGCATCCTGTTCAATCTGGTACGCCCTGAAGTCGCCTGTTTCGGCGAGAAGGACTTCCAGCAGCTGGCCGTGATCCGCAAGCTCAACCGCGACCTGCACTTCGGCATCGAGATCATCGGCGTGCCCATCGTGCGTGCCGAGGATGGGCTGGCGCTGTCATCACGCAACGGCTACCTGAGTGAGCAGGAGCGCGCCATCGCGCCGCGTCTCAAGCAGTGCCTCGATGCCCTGAAGGCTCGCCTTGAGCAGGGCGTGGCGCGTGATGTGGCGCTGCGCGAGGCACTGGCCGCCATCAGCGAGAGCGGCTTCAAGCCGGACTACCTCGAGCTGCGCCGCGCGGCTGATCTGGGGGCGGTCGAGGATGACACGCGCGAGGCGGTGATTCTGGTCGCCGCGCACCTGGGCCGTACGCGCCTGCTCGATAACCTGAAGGTCGCCTTGCCGGTGGCCTGATGCCTGATTAGACTGCGCCGCCTTGCACCCTGGCGTGGCACTGTCCGCCACGCCATACGCGCCAGGGCCCTGGTCCCAGGGCCTTGATCTGCGCCCGGCGGCGCTCAACTGGAGACATCCTGATGCAAGCCATCATGCTCAAGGCCAAGCTGCACATGGCCCGCGTGACTCACGCCGTCCTCAACTACGAGGGCTCCTGCGCCATCGATGGCGACCTGCTCGACATGGCAGGCATTCGTGAGTACGAACAGATCCAGATCTACAACGTGGACAACGGCAAGCGCTTCACCACCTATGCCATTCGCGGCGAAGAAGGCTCGAAGATCATTTCGGTGAACGGTGCCGCAGCCCACCAGGCCGACGTCGGCGACCGCGTGATCATCTGCGCCTTCGCCCATTACGCC
The DNA here is from genome assembly GCF_011319755.1 of Cobetia sp. MB87. NCBI lineage: Bacteria > Pseudomonadati > Pseudomonadota > Gammaproteobacteria > Oceanospirillales > Halomonadaceae > Cobetia > Cobetia sp. MB87. The sequence continues at coordinate 23,488 of NZ_VFBC01000006.1, forward strand.
GAGAGCGAACTGGACGCGCACAAGCCCTCCATGGTCTATCTGATGGAAGGCAACGAAGTCAGCCATACGGCCAACGCCATCCCGGTCCAGATGGCCTGAGCATCCCTTGCTGCCGGTTGCTCCACGTCCTGAAGGCTTGAGCTTTCAGGTATCGAGCCTTCCGCGAACGCTCCAACACGACGCCAGCCCCTGCCTGCCAGAGCGCTGGCGTCGTGCCGTCTGGACAGGCGATACGTATGGCTAAAGGCTGACACTGGAGATGCCCTTTGGCGATTGCCGCACCGCACAATACTGCCTTATGCTGGAATCTCACCTCAGCAGGACTGCGCCTCGCCCGCTTGATGGCATGGCCATAGTCGCAGCCAATTGACTCAGACAGTCTCGCAAGAGAACAGGAGCGTTCAGATGCAGGATGTGGTGATCGTAGCAGCCCGTCGTACCGCCGTAGGCGCCTTCGGTGGCAGCCTGGCTGGCATTTCCGCCGCGGATCTCGGCGCATATGTCATCAAGGATATCCTCGCCAGCACGGGTGTCAGTGGCGATCAGGTCGATGAAGTGCTTCTGGGTCAGGTGCTGACAGCAGGATGCGGTCAGAACCCGGCACGTCAGGCGGTCATCAAGGCAGGCTTGCCGGAAGGCGTACCCGCCATGACCATCAACAAGGTCTGCGGCTCTGGCCTCAAGGCGCTGCACCTGGCCACCCAGGCTATCCGCTGTGGCGATGCCGAGCTGATTCTGGCCGGTGGGCAGGAAAACATGTCCCTGTCTCCGCACGTGCTGCCCAACTCGCGTGATGGCAAGCGCATGGGCGACTGGAAGGCCATCGACTCCATGGTCCACGACGGTCTGTGGGATGCCTTCAATGACATCCACATGGGCATCACCGCCGAGAATCTGGCCGAGAAATACGAGATCACCCGTGAAGCCCAGGACGCCTTCGCGGCCGCTTCTCAGCAGAAGGCCTGCGCAGCCATCGAAGCTGGCCGCTTCAAGGGCCAGATCGTTCCGGTCGAGATCCCGCAGCGCAAGGGCGATCCGATCATCTTCGATACCGACGAGAATCCGCGTGCCGGCACCACGGCCGAAAAACTCGCGGGCATGCGCCCGGCCTTCAAGAAGGACGGCACCGTCACCGCCGGCAACGCCTCGGCGCTCAACGACGGCGCTGCCGTGGTCATGCTGTGCTCCGCCGACAAGGCACGCGAGCTGGGCCTGACGCCGCTGGCGACCATCAAGGCCTACTCCAACGCGGGTGTTGATCCGAAGATCATGGGCATCGGGCCGGCGCCGGCGACTCGCCTGTGCCTCAAGAAGGCTGGCTGGAGCCTGGAAGACCTCGACCTGATCGAAGCCAACGAAGCCTTTGCCGCCCAGGCCCTGTCGGTCAACAAGGAGCTGGGCTGGGATGTCGACAAGGTCAACGTCAATGGCGGCGCCATTGCCCTCGGCCACCCGATCGGTGCCTCCGGCTGCCGTGTGCTGGTCTCGCTGGTGCACGAGATGATCGAGCGTGATGCCAAGAAGGGTCTGGCGACCCTGTGCATCGGTGGCGGTCAGGGCGTCGCGCTGGCCATCGAGCGCAGCTGATCGTTCACACCTGAACCCCCGCCTGAACCCTCCCTGCTCGCGCACTCCCGAGCAGGGAGACACGAAAAAGCCCCGCCAGTGAACTGGCGGGGCTTTTTCTTGCCCAAAGGGCTCACCTCTCATGCAGAGCAGGCAAGACCGGGGCGGGGACTATCCGCGATGATCGGTCAGTCCTGGGCGGCGGCCTCTTCAGTCTGAGCAGCGGCAAAGGCCGCCTTTTCTTCTTCGCTGATCTCTTTCAACGACAGCTTGACGCGATTGCGGTTGTCGATGTCGAGCACCTTGACCACCACCTCATCGCCTTCGTTGAGGTAGTCGCGTACGTCATTGACCCGCTCCTCGACGATCTGCGAGATATGCAGCAGACCATCGGTGCCCGGCATGAAGGTGATGAAGGCACCGAAGTCGGCGATGCGCGCCACCTTGCCGGCGTAGAGCTTGCCGATCTCGGCCTCGGCAATGATGCCCTCGACATATTTGGCAGCCGCCTGCGCCTGCGCCTTGTGCTCGGCATAGATGCGCACGCTGCCATCGTCGTCGAGATCGACATTGGCGCCGGTCTCTTCACAGATCTTGCGGATGGTGGAGCCGCCCTTGCCGATCACGTCACGTACCTTGTTGGGTGCGATCTTCAGCGACAGCATCGCCGGGGCATTGTCCGAGACTTCCTGGCGGCTGGCGGCCAGCACCTCATTCATCTGCGCGAGAATGGTCAGACGTGCCTCGAAGGCCTGCTCCAGCGCCTGCTCAAGAATCTCCTCGTCGATCCCTTCGATCTTGATGTCCATCTGCAGCGCGGTGACGCCTTCCGCGGTACCCGCGACCTTGAAGTCCATGTCGCCGAGGTGATCCTCATCGCCGAGGATATCGGTCAGTATCGCGACGCCATTGGCGTCCTTGACCAGCCCCATGGCGATACCCGCCACCGGTGCCTTGAGCGGCACACCGGCGTCCATCAGCGCAAGCGAAGCCCCACACACGGATGCCATCGAGCTCGAGCCATTGGATTCGATGATCTCGGAGACGACGCGGATCGCGTAGGGGAAGGCCTGCAGCGACGGCAGCATGGATTCGATGCCCCGACGCGCCAGACGCCCATGACCGATCTCACGCCGTTTGGGCGCGCCGATGAAGCCCGTCTCGCCGACGCAGTAAGGCGGGAAGTTGTAGTGCAGCATGAAGCGGTCCTGCTTCTCGCCGGACAGCCCTTCGATCAGCTGTGAGTCGCGCGTGGTCCCCAGGGTGGCAGTGGCGATCGCCTGGGTCTCGCCGCGGGTGAACAGTGCCGAGCCATGTGCCTTGGGCAACACGCCCACCGCCATGTCCAGCGGTCGCACGGTGCGCGTATCACGACCGTCGATACGCGGCTCACCAGCGATCACACGCTGACGCACGATACGCTTCTCGAGCGCCGCGAAGGCCGTGGCGACGGCCTCGACACTGAAGCGCGCATCATCCTCGGCGCCCAGCAGGTCGATGGCCTGCGCCTTGAGCGCCGACAGGCTGTCCTGACGCGCCATCTTGTCACTCAGGCGATAGGCATCACCGATCTGGGTGGCGAAGCTCTGCTCCAGCGCCTCGACCAGCACGCGGTCGAGCTTCTGCGGCACCCACGCCCACTTGGGACGATTGACCTTGGCGGCGAACGTCTCGATCCCCGTGATGGCCTTCTGCATCTCGTGATGGCCATAGAGCACGGCGCCGAGCATCTCGTCTTCCAGCAGCTCCTGCGCTTCGGACTCGACCATCAACACGGCCTTCTCGGTACCCGCCACCACCATGTCCAGCTCGGAATGCGCCAGTTCGCTGTAGCCGGGATTCAGGAAGTAGCCGCGCTGCTCGCTGAAGCCGACGCGCGCCGCGCCAACGGGGCCAGCAAAAGGCACCCCGGAGATGCAAAGCGCTGCAGAGGTGCCGAGCAATGCCGCGATGTCAGGGTCGACATTGCGCTCCGCCGACATCACCGTGCAGACCACCTGCACCTCGTTCATGAAGCCTTCGGGAAACAGCGGGCGCATCGGGCGGTCGATCAAGCGTGAGGTCAGGGTTTCCTTTTCGGTGGGACGCCCTTCGCGCTTGAGGAAGCCGCCGGGGATACGCCCCGCCGCGTAGGCCTTCTCCTGATAGTGGACCGACAACGGAAAGAAGGACTGGCCGGGTTTCGGCGACGCCTTGGCCACCACGGTGCACAACACCGAGGTATTGCCCATGGTCACCATCACGCTACCGGTCGCCTGACGCGCGATGCGGCCGGTCTCGAGGGTGATGGTGTCATTACCGTACTGGAAGCTGTGCGTTACCGGGTTCACGGCGCATGTCCTTTAATCTGATAGTCATCGATGCCAGGCGCTCATGGTAAAGCGCACCATAGGCAATGAAAAGCGGGTTGATCCCACGCGACAAGCGGGCTGCAGCGCGAGTGGAGCCTCTGATCTGAAGCCCGGATCACCTCGGTATCAGGCACAAAAAAACCGACACCGCCCGCAGGCAGTGTCGGTTTTCCTGTGCCCACCGGGGGCCCGCCATGCACCGAAGTGCATGGCGGCAACATCGCTGATCAGCGACGCAGACCCAGACGCTGGATCAGAGCGGTGTAACGCTCGAAGTCCTTGCGCTTGAGGTAGTCAAGCAGCTTGCGGCGCTGGTTGACCATGCGGATCAGACCACGACGGGAGTGGTGATCCTGCTTGTTGGCCTTGAAGTGACCCTGCAGGCCATCAATGTTGGCGCTCAGCAGAGCAACCTGAACTTCCGGGGAACCGGTGTCGTTCTCGCCACGGCCGAATTCGGTAACGATCTCAGCCTTCTTCTCAGCGGTAAGTGCCATCTGTCTCTCCAGTAAGCAATATGCTTGATAGATTAGAAATGTCGAAGACCACGCATATTTGCAGTCTTCATGCGGCTTGCGGCGAGGCCGCAATCAGCTCACCCAGCCGCCGCCTCGACGGCAGAACTGAGCAGTCGGCGAGGAGCGATGACGCCCTCCGCCGCAATCCGGACCAGCCCGAGCAACTGCTGGTCCTGATACACACGAGCCAGGGAGTCCACATCCAGCGACCCTGTCGTCGTTTCAGCCTGTTGACCACGCAATATCATCCGCGCCATCTCGGCAGTGATGTCGAGACGCGGGAGATGATCGAGCAGGATGTCGACAGGTAACAGAACGCCTTCACGTGCCTGCTGGTCAGCCAGCGCCTCGAGGCGCTCGAAATCCAGCATGGCATCACCCGTGAACGGGCCTGTCTTGAGACGACGCAGTGCCGTGAGGTGGGCTCCACAGCCCAGCGCCTCGCCGATATCCTCGGCCAGACTGCGTATGTAGGTACCCTTGCTGACCGCCACTTCGATCTCGATGCCATCGGAGTGCCGCGCAAGAAGCGCCATATTGTAGATGGTAACGCGACGGACTGCACGCTCGATTTCAATCCCTTGGCGCGCCAGCTCATAGAGCGGACGTCCCTGGTGCTTGAGCGCGGAGTACATCGGCGGTACCTGATCTATCTCGCCACGGAACCTGTCCAGCACCTCGTCCAACTCGGCCTGCGCAAGCTCGGGAATCTCCCGCTCGCGAATCACCGTGCCTTCCGCATCACCGGTATCGGTGACCTGGCCAAACTTGATCCGTGCCCGATAGACCTTGTCTGCCTCGAGAAGATGCGAGGAGAACTTGGTCGCTTCCCCGAAGCAGACCGGCAACAAGCCGGTCGCCATCGGGTCGAGCGTGCCGGTATGACCGGCCTTCTGCGCCTGGTAGAGGCGGCGAGCCTTCTGAAGCGCATAGTTGCTGGACATGCCCTTGGGCTTGTCCAGCAACAGAACGCCATCGATCGGCAAGCCGCGACGACGACGCGCCATCAGGCGTCCGGCGTGGTGCCCGGGGCACCATCTTCGCTGTCGTCATCACCACGTTCTGCACTGCGCTTGCGGTCGTCGGCGACCGCCGTATTGATCAGTGAAGACAGGTGATGGCCACGAACGACGCTCTCATCGTAATGAAAGCGCAATTCCGGCACGTGGCGCAGCTGAATGGTGCGCGCCAGCTGGGAGCGCAGGAAACCTGCCGCGCGCTTGAGCACGGCGAGGTTTTCCTTGATGCGTTCCGGGCTGTCGTCACCCAGCAGGGTCACGTAGACATCGGAGTAGGACAGGTCGCGGCTGACCTTGGCGGCGCTGACCGTCAGCATGCCAAGGCGCGGGTCCTTGACCTCGCGCTGAATCAACAGCGCGAGCTCTTGCTGGATCTGGTCCGCCACGCGGTCAGTACGGCTGTATTCACGCATCCGTGATCTCTCCTTGCAGGGGCGCTATCAGAGCGTGCGCTCGACCTGGATCTGGTCGAACACCTCGATCTTGTCGCCAACCTGCACGTCGTTGTAGTTCTTGACGCCGATACCACATTCCATGCCGTTGCGGACTTCGTTGACGTCATCCTTGAAGCGACGCAGGGATTCCAGCTCGCCTTCATAGATGACCACGTTGTCACGCAGCACGCGGATGCGCTTGGAGCGGTACATGTTGCCTTCGACGACCATACAACCGGCGATCGCGCCGATCTTCGGTGCCTTGAAGACATCGCGCACTTCGGCAACACCGACGATCTGCTCGCGGAATTCCGGTGCCAGCATGCCAGTCATGGCCAGCTTGACCTCGTCGATCAGCTGGTAGATGACGCTGTAGTAGCGCAGATCCAGACCTTCACGCTCGACGATCTCACGCGCGGAGGCGTCAGCACGGACGTTGAAGCCGACCAGGATCGCTTCGGAAGCGAGTGCCAGGTTGGCATCGGTACCGGTGATACCACCGACACCGGAAGAGACCACGGCCACCTTGACTTCTTCGGTGGAGAGTTCTTCCAGCGCGCCACGGATGGCTTCCAGAGAACCCTGCACGTCGGCCTTGAGGACGACGTTGACCTTGGCGACTTCGTCCTGACCCATCTGGGAGAACATGTTCTCCAGCTTGGCCTTCTGCTGACGCGCCAGACGCACTTCGCGGTACTTGCCCTGACGGAAGTTGGCGACTTCACGTGCCTTCTTCTCATCCGGGACCACGGTGAACTCTTCACCGGCGTCCGGCGTACCACCCAGACCCTGGATCTCGACCGGCATGGCCGGACCCGCGGAATCGACCTGCTTGCCGAGTTCGTTGATCAGTGCACGCACACGGCCGTAATGCAGACCGGCGAGGACGATATCGCCCTTCTTCAGCGTACCGTTCTGGACCAGCACGGTCGCGACCGGACCACGGCCCTTGTCGAGACGGGACTCGACCACGACGCCTTTACCCGGCGCGGACGGCACGGCCTGAAGTTCGAGAACTTCGGAGACCAGCAGGACACCTTCGAGCAGCGCGTCGATGTTCTCGCCGGTCTTGGCGGAAACGTGGACGAACTGGGTATCACCACCCCATTCCTCGGAGATGACACCGTGCTGGGACAGCTCATTCTTGACGCGGTCCGGATCAGCACCCGGCTTGTCGATCTTGTTCACTGCCACGACCATCGGGACACCCGCGGCCTTGGAGTGCTCGACAGCCTCGATGGTCTGCGGCATCACGCCATCATCGGCAGCCACCACCAGGATGACGACGTCGGTCGCCTTGGCACCACGAGCACGCATGGCGGTGAACGCCGCGTGGCCCGGGGTATCCAGGAAGGTGATGTCGCCGTTGTCGTGTTCGACGTGGTAGGCACCGATGTGCTGGGTGATACCACCCGCTTCACCTGTGGCGACCTTGGTGCGGCGGATGTAATCCAGCAGCGAGGTCTTGCCGTGGTCAACGTGACCCATGACGGTAACGACCGGCGCGCGGGTGATCTGCTCACCTTCGTAGGAGATGCCTTCGAGAACGGCTGTCTCGAGTGCGTCATCCTTGATCAGCTTGGGCGTGTGGCCCATTTCCTCGACCACGATGGTCGCGGTTTCCTGATCGATCGTCTGGTTGATGGTGACCGCAGCACCCATGTTGAACATGGTCTTGATCACTTCAGACGCCTTGACGGCCATCTTGTCGGCGAGGTCTGCCACTGAGATGGACTCAGGGATGGAGACTTCACGGACGAAGGTCTGGACCGGCTTCGGCGGCTGACGGTTGGCATCACGACCACCGCGACGACCACCGCGACGCTCGGCGCGCTTGACCTTCTTGGCCCCGCCACGCTTGCGTTCGCTACGGTCTTCACGGGCTTCGCGACGATCACGTGATTCATCACGCGGCGCAGCCTTGGCGCGACGCGGTGCATCACCACGCGGCTCCTTCGGCGGCGCATTGACTTCCGGCGCAGCGTCGGCGGACGGTGCAGCGGCAGCAGCCGGTGCACTCTGACGCGGACGCTCTTCGCGACGGTTGTCATTGCCACGACGCTCTTCGCGCTGCGGTGCCGCAGCCGGCTTGTCCGCAACGGCAGCTGCCGGTGCAGCAGCAGCCGGTGCTTCTGCAGCCTGCTCTTCGCCCTCTTTGACGTAGGTACGCTTCTTGCGCACCTGCACCTCGATGGACTTGCCGCGACCGCTACCCGTGTTGATGCGAGACTTGGTCTTGCGGGTCAGGGTAATGCGGTTCTTGGGCGCTGCCGGAGCGGCGCCACCACCGTGGCTCTTGGTGAGGTGATCAAGCAGCTTCTGCTTGTCGACCTCAGAGACGGCGTCGTTCTCTGACTTGTGCTTCAGACCCGCTTCATGCATCTGTTCCAGTAGGCGGGCTGACTCGCGGCCCACCTTCTTGGCGAATTCTTTGACTGTCATTTCTGACATGTACGACCCTCCTGAGCCCGTGACCTAGTTACTGTTCGCTTGCGAACCAGGGCGCGCGGGCGGTCATGATCAACGCCGCTGCTCGCTCTTCGTCGACGCCTTCGATGTCTTTCAGATCATCGATGGCCTGCTCGGCAAGGTCTTCCATGGTGACGATACCCTTGCTGGCCAGGATGTATGCCAGATGACTCTCCATGCCTTCCATGTTGAGCAGGTCTTCGGCCGGCTGTGCGCCGTCCAGTTGCTCTTCAGTGGCGATGGCGAGATTCAGCAGTTCATCCTTGGCCCGAGCGCGCAGCTCCTCGACCAGATCCTGGTCAAAGCCCTCGACCTCGAGCATTTCCTCGAGCGGGACATAGGCGATTTCCTCGAGTGAGGTGAAGCCCTCGTCCACCAGGACACGGGCTAGATCCTCTTCGATCTCGAGATGAGTGATGAAATATTCGACAAAACTGTCGATTTCCTGCTCGCGCTTGCCCTCGGCTTCCGCCTCGGTCATGACGTTGAGCTGCCAACCGGTCAGCTCACTGGCCAGACGAACGTTCTGACCGCTGCGACCGATGGCCTGAGCCAGGTTGTCCGCAGCGACAGCGACATCCATGGAATGGGTGTCTTCGTCGACCAGAATGGAACCGACATCTGCCGGCGCCATGGCGTTGATGACGAGCTGGGCAGGATTGTCATCCCACAGGATGATATCCACGCGTTCGTTACGCAGTTCATTGGACACGGCCTGCACGCGTGAACCACGCATGCCGACGCAGGCACCGATCGGATCGATGCGCTTGTCGTTGCTCTTGACCGCGATCTTGGCGCGCGAGCCCGGATCACGGGCAGCACCCTTGATCTCGATCAGCTGCTCGGCGATTTCCGGGACTTCGATCTTGAACAACTCGATGATCAGCTCAGGACGCGTACGCGACAGGATCAGCTGAGAACCACGAGCATCCGCGTCGACTTTCCACAGCAGGGCACGCACCCGCTCGTTCAAGCGGTAGCGCTCGCCGTGAATCATCTCACCGCGCGGCAGGAAGCCTTCGGCGTTGTCGCCCAGATCGATGATGAGGCCATCACGTGTCGTCTTCTTGACGATACCCGCGACCAGCTCACCTTCACGCTCGGCGTAAAGGCGCACCACTTCCGCACGCTCGGCCTCGCGCACCTTCTGCACGATGACCTGCTTGGCGGTCTGTGCAGCGATACGACCGAACGCTTCGGATTCGATCTGCTTCTCGACCACGGCACCCAGCGCCAGCGGCTCTTCGCGCTGTTCGGCGATGCTGGCCTTGATCTCGTAGTCCGGCGTCTCGAACTCGTCGTCTTCGACGACGGTCCAGCGACGGTAGGTCGCGTAATCACCGGTGACACGATCGATCTTGACGCGGATATCCGCCTCTTCCTGATCGAAACGCTTGCGTGACGCCGAAGCCAATGCCGCTTCGACGGCTTCGAAAATCACATCCCGCGGCACGCCTTTCTCGTTGGAGATGGCGTCAACGACCAGCAGAATCTCTTTGCTCATGACTTTGCCTCGCCAGAAACCTGTCCTTGCGCATCGACCCGGGCTCGCAACGCGAGCGGTGTGCCGACAACGTCAGTTATTTGAACTGCGGCACAATGCGTGCCTGGTCGATGCTTTCAATGGGAAAGCAGTATTCTTCTTCATCGACCCGGATCACGACATCACCGTCTTCGGTGCCAGTCACCAGCCCCTGGAACTTGCGCTGGCCATCGAAAGCCTGGCGAAGTCGCAGTGCCACCACGTGACCGATGTAGCGCTCGTACTGGTCAAGCGTGAACAACGGACGATCCATGCCTGGAGACGAGACTTCAAGCTGGAACTGACCGGTAATGGGGTCTTCGACATCCAGTACGGCACCCACCTGACGACTGACGTTTGCGCAGTTGTCCACGGTAATGCCATCGGGATGGTCGATATAGATCACCAGACGGGACTGCTTGCCTTGGGAGAGATAGTCGATACCCCAGAGCTCGAAGCCCAGAGCAGAGACGACTGGATCGATAAGCGCGTTAAGCGCAGCGTCCTTGGTTGACACAGACGAGGCTCCTACAGCAGTTGCATCAGGCACCTGACCGGGAGTAGAGAAGAGAGCTAGGTGGCTGATTGGCACTGGTGCTAACAAAAAGCCCCTTCATAGGAAGGGGCCTTTCAAGAAACTTGGTAGCGGGGACCGGATTTGAACCGATGACCTTCGGGTTATGAGCCCGACGAGCTACCAGACTGCTCCACCCCGCAACAATAGTCGGACGATGGTAATGTCACCGAAAAAGGAGGTCAAGGAATGACGTCTTTCCAAGGTGGCAGAGTTGCGTCCAGACTGCCAATCGATCTAACAAGATGGTGCCGAAGGGGGGACTTGAACCCCCACGACCATAAGGTCACTACCCCCTCAAGATAGCGTGTCTACCAATTCCACCACTTCGGCACGGGGGCGGGTATCGCCTGAGACGTTACCCGGAAGAATTCAAAGTTAACGCCTTGAATTCCTTAGAGTGCTGGCTGGTCTGCGTTGCCGCTTTCCTCGAGCACTGGCGACGTATTCTCCACACTTTCCTCGGAGTCGTCAAGTGATGGCAGTGAATTTTTCTGCTGCTCGATCACGCTGGCATTCGGAATGCCCGCTTCGACTGACGGCTGATTGGCGTTGGACGCGAACCAGGCCAGTGTCAGAGAGGTCGCGAAGAAGCCCGCGGCCAGAACACCCGTGAAGCGCGCGAGGAAGTTGCCGCTGCCGCTGGACCCGAAAACGGTCTGGGAAGCACCACCGCCACCAAAGGCAGCGCCAGCTTCGGCACCCTTGCCCTGCTGGAGAAGGACGAGCACGATCAGCGCGACCGCGAGTACCACATGGACCATCAGAACGGCTACTTGCATGAGATTCAACCTGCAGACTGGCAAATGGCTAGGAATTCGTCGATCTGGAGCGAGGCACCGCCCACGAGACCGCCGTCGATATCCGGCTGCGCAAGCAGCTCGGCGGCATTGGCAGCTTTCATGCTACCGCCGTACAACAATTGCATTGCCTCGGCGAGCGAGGCAGACCACTCGGCCAGGCGCGCGCGAATGGCCGCATGGACCTCCTGCGCCTGCTGTGGCGAAGCGGTGCGCCCGGTACCGATGGCCCAGACAGGCTCATAGGCGACAACCAGACGCGTGCGCGCATCGGCGGAGAGCGAGGAGAACACCGCCTCCAGCTGTCCCAGCACGACGCGCTCCGTGTCACCGGCTTCACGCTCTTCGAGCGTCTCACCGACGCACAGCACCGGTGTGAGGCCTGCAGCAAGCGCTGCCTCGACACGTGCCAGTACCGCCGCATCGTCTTCAGCATACAGGCTTCGACGCTCCGAGTGGCCGACCAGCACCATCGCGGCACCGACATCCTTGAGCATCTGACCCGCCACTTCGCCGGTAAAGGCACCCTCGCTCGCCGGGTTCAGCGTCTGCCCCGCCAGCGCCACGCTCACAGGCATGCTCGCGCGAGCGGCGCTCAGATAAGGGAAAGGCACTGCCAGCGCCACCTGAATGCCCTGCGGCAGCGAAGCCGCCTGCAGGCCCCGGGCAAACTCATCGACCAGGGCAAGATCACCATTCATCTTCCAGTTTCCGGCAATCAGCGGTGTACGCATGTGCTTCTCCCTTGTGAGCAGTGCGAGGATGGTAATGGAGCCGCCCTTGACTGACAACCTTCGCGACCCCTGTCAAGCCCCGTGATCCGGCACGATCAGGCTCGGGGCAACTGCCATGAACGACAACAGGCGCACTCGGCGCCTGTTGTCGTTCTGTGCAACCCGACCACTCGGCGACGTTAACCGTCGCCCCGGCGAGCTGTCCTGTCAGCGCATCACGCCGACATGCTGGATTCGACCGTCGCGGCGATCTGACCCGCCAGCGCATCGACATCGAAGTGCGGACGCCCTTCGACCATGACGCGAATCAGCGGTTCCGTGCCACTGGGACGCAGCAACACGCGACCTTCGTTGCCCAGCGTCTGCTCCACTTCGACCACCGCAGCCTGCACGGCATCCGCCGCCATCAGCGCCTTGTTGTCGCAGCCCGGCGCCAGACGCACATTGATCAGCGCCTGAGGGGCCTTTTCGAAGCCGACCAGCAATTCGCTGAGTGAGCATTCTTCGCGCGCCATGATCGCCAGCACCTGCAGCGCCGAGACGATGCCATCACCGGTGCTCTGGATATGGCTGCAGACGATGTGACCGGAGGATTCGCCACCCAACTGCCAGCCATTGGCCTCCAGACGCTCGATGACATAGCGGTCACCGACCTTGGCGCGTTCGAAGGGAATTCCCAGGCCTTCCAACGCAGCTGCCAGACCGAAGTTGGACATCAGGGTGCCGACGACACCACCACCCAGCACACCGCGCTCGTGACGATCACGCGCGATCATGTAGAGGATGTCATCGCCATCGATGACGCGGCCATCGGCATCGACCAGGATCAGGCGGTCACCATCACCATCGAAGGCCACACCGAGATCGGCGCCCTGCTCGATGACGGCCGCGCGCAGCGCCTGCGGGTGCGTGGAGCCGACACCCTGATTGATGTTGAGGCCATCCGGCTCGCCCCCGATGACGCTGACCTTGGCACCCAGCTCACGGAAGACGTTCGGCGCGATGTGATAGGTCGCACCATGCGCGCAATCCAGCACCACCTTCATGCCGTGCAGGCCCAGGCGACCCGGCAGCGTGGACTTGCAGAATTCGATATAGCGGCCGGCCGCATCCTGGATGCGTGACGCCTTGCCCAGGCTGTCCGGGCCGACGATCACGATGTCGCGGTCCAGCTCGGCTTCGATCTCGGCTTCCAGCGCATCATCCAGCTTGGTGCCGGCAGCGGAGAAGAACTTGATGCCGTTGTCCGGATAGGCGTTGTGAGAGGCCGAGATGACGATGCCGGCATCGGCGCGGAAGGTGCGCGTCAGATAGGCGATCCCCGGCGTCGGCATCGGGCCGAGCAGGGAAACATCGACGCCCGCTGCCGAAAGGCCGGACTCGAGCGCGGATTCGAACATGTAGCCCGAGATGCGCGTGTCCTTGCCGATCAATACCTTGCCGCGGCCGTGACGGGCAAATACCCGTCCCGCCGCCCAGCCCAGCTTGAGCATGAAGTCTGGCGTGATAGGAAATTCCCCCACCGTGCCGCGAATGCCATCCGTACCAAAATAACGTCGACTCATCGTATCGTGCCTTCCTGTAGCACGGCCCATGCCATGTCGACAGCGTCGACAGTCGGGGCCACGTCGTGAACGCGAAACAGCCTGGCCCCGTCACGAACGGCCAGGGCCGTCAGTGCCAGGTTACCAGCCAAGCGATCCTCTACCGCGCGCCCGAGGGCATTGCCGATCATGCTCTTGCGTGACGTGCCGATCAGCAGCGGGAGGTTGAATTCATGTAACTGCGCCATGCGGTGATACAGGCGCAGATTGTCTTGCAGTGACTTGCCGAAGCCGAAGCCGGGGTCCAGCAGCAGTCGCTCACGCGCGATGCCCGCCGCCCCACAGGCCGCGATGCGCCCTGCCAGAAACGTCCGGACTTCCTGCTCGATGGACTGAGCGTAATGCGTATCCTGCTGCATGGTGTCCGGCTCGCCGCGCATGTGCATCAGACAGACAGGCAGCCCGGTGTCAGCGGCAGCCTCGAGCGCGCCGTCTCGATTCAGCGCACGCACGTCATTGATCATGCCTGCCCCCAGCCGTGCGGTTTCGCGCATGACATGCGGGTTGCTGGTATCGATGCTCACCAACGCGCCCAGCTCGCTTACCAGCCGCTCCACCACCGGGCAGACCCGCTCAAGCTCTTCTTGGGTACTGACCGGCGTCGCCCCGGGTCTTGTCGACTCACCGCCGACATCGATCATCGCGGCACCATCGGCCATCATCTGCTCGGCATTGCGCAGCGCGGCGTCCAGGGTCGCGCTGCGACCGCCATCCGAGAAGGAGTCCGGCGTCACGTTGAGAATCCCCATCACCCGCGGACGCGAGAGATCGAGAAGGTGTCCGGCGCACTCCAATGACATCAGATGGCCCACTCGAGGCTCGAGAGGCGTACTCAAGGCAGAATTCGTCATGGCATACCATGCAGGCGAGAGGGGGGTACGAAGGTGTCTTCGCAGCCCGGTCAGAAATGATTGCGCACCACTTTAAAGAGCCAGCCCATGGCGCGCAAGGCGTGGAATGGCCGCCACACGGGGCGTCAGCAGATGGCAACGCCATTGGCTCAGGCCTTTCACCCCGCACTCATCATGGCGCTGACAATGCCCGTTCAGAGACATGAGTCAACGCCGCCACGCCACGGCGTAGGCCACTCATCAGCAGCACCTTAACTTTACCAACGTCATTGCTGCAGCGGTTCAAACCACCATTGCTGCAGACAAGAAAACGCCCGACTGGCAAGCCAGTCGGGCGTTTTTCCTTTCAGAGGCTCAGACATCGCATGCGATATCGGGCGCCCCTTATGCCTACATTGGGCCTAGTTCAGGCCTAGATCAGGCGTACATCAATGACCGCTCGGACCACCCAGCGGGTCAGACGGGCGACGGCGATTGCTGTCGTCGTCTTCACTGCCATCAGCGTCATCATCGGCCTTGGGAGCTTCCGGCGCTTCCGCCTTCGGAGTGTCGGCAACCGGGGCCACCAGGCCACCGTCACCACCGCTTGCCGGGCCACCCCAGTCCTTCGGCGGACGCGGCGTACGGCCAGCCATGATGTCCGCCAGCTGCTCGGCATCGATGGTCTCATAGGTCATCAGCGCTTCGGTCATCGCATCCAGCTTGTCGCGATTCTCTTCCAGGATCTGCTGCGCCTTGGCGTAGCACTCGTCGATGATACGACGCACTTCCTTGTCGAGACGCGAGGTGGTGTCACCGGACTTCAGCTTGCCGCCACCCTGACCCGGGCCACCGAGGAACTGATGGGACTCGTCCTCATCGTACATGATCGGGCCCATCTCGCTTGAGAGCCCCCACTTGGCGACCATGTTGTGGGCAAGTTCGGTAGCACGCTTGATGTCATTGGAGGCGCCGGTGGTGACACCGTTCGGCCCCAGCGTCATCTCTTCAGCGATACGACCGCCGAACAGCGAGCAGATCTGACTGATGATCTGCTGACGAGAGTAGCTGTAGCGATCCTCTTCCGGCAGGAACATCGTCACACCCAACGCGCGACCGCGCGGAATGATCGATACCTTGTAGACCGGATCATGCTCGGGCATCACCAGGCCGATGATGGCGTGGCCAGACTCGTGATAGGCCGTGTTGCGCTTCTCCTTCTCGGACATGACCATCGATTTGCGCTCGGCGCCCATCATGATCTTGTCCTTGGCCAGCTCGAGCTCTTCCATGCCGACCAGACGCTTGTTGCGACGCGCGGCAAACAGGGCGGCTTCATTGACCAGGTTGGCGAGATCTGCACCGGAGAAGCCCGGCGTACCACGTGCAATGTTGACCGGCACGACGTCGTCGCCCATCGGTACCTTGCGCAGGTGAACGCCAAGGATGTGTTCGCGACCACGGATATCCGGCAGACCCACCATGACCTGACGGTCGAAGCGACCAGGACGCAGCAGTGCGGGGTCAAGCACGTCAGGACGGTTGGTCGCGGCGATGACGATGATGCCGTCATTCGCCTCGAAGCCATCCATCTCGACCAGCAGCTGGTTCAGTGTCTGCTCACGTTCATCGTGACCACCGCCCATGCCGGAACCACGATGACGACCGACGGCGTCGATCTCATCGATGAAGATGATGCACGGCGCCTGCTTCTTGGCCTGCTCGAACATGTCACGCACACGGGACGCACCGACACCGACGAACATCTCGACGAAGTCAGAACCGGAGATGCTGAAGAACGGCACCTTGGCTTCGCCGGCGATCGCCTTGGCGAGCAGGGTCTTGCCGGTACCCGGCGGGCCCACCATCAGGACACCGCGCGGAATCTGACCGCCAAGACGCTGGAACTTGCTGGGGTCCTTGAGGAAGTCGACCAGTTCCTCGACTTCTTCCTTCGCTTCGTCACAGCCCGCGACGTCGCTGAAGGTGGTCTTGATCTGGTCCTGGCTCAACAGCTTGGCCTTGGACTTGCCGAAGCTCATCGGGCCACCCTTGCCGGCACCGCCGCCCTGCATCTGGCGCATGAAGAACATGAAGATGGCCAGAATGATCAGAATCGGGAAGCTGGCAATCAACAGGCGTGTCCACAGCGACTGCTGCTCAGGCTTCTTGCCGATGACCTCCACCTTGTTGGCAAGCAGGTCATCCATCAGCTTGGGATCGGACGCCGCCGGCCGGATGGTGGTGAAGCTGGAGCCATCGGCCCGCTCACCCTCAATGGTGTAACCATCGATGGTCACACTCTTGATCCGGTCGTTCTGCACCTGCTGGACGAACTGTGAATAGTTCATCGCCTGCGGCGAGGTATCGACGCTGAAGTTGTTGAACACCGTCAACAGCACTGCTGCGATGATCAACCAGAGAATCAGGTTCTTCGCCATGTCGTTCAAGGGGACACCCTCATTGCATGAATCTGTCTTGGCATGCCGTGAATACTCCGACTGCCGTCTTGTGGTGGCCTGCCATGCTATCTGATCGTGCCTGCGGGGTATCAAGTCAGCGCAACGCGCCACTTCGCCTACCGAGTCACTCAAAGCTTGCCGTGCATTGTGCTACTTGCCTGCCAGTATCGGTAAGGCATTGAAACCCACCGAACTGTCACCGGCCCATCGTACTCAAGACCCAATGATATCGACACTACACCAGATGGGGGCTGGCAACCATTGCTTAAAGCCCGACAATGGACTATTGCGCCGATAGACAGCCTGCATCGGCCAGCGCCTGCGACTCGCCCGGACACACTGGCGCCAGTCTGAGAGAGCATCGCATGGCTCGCCTTAACCCGCGATGAAGCATGCGACCCGCAACGTGGAAATCTCGCCACTGCGAGCCAGTGCCTGCCGCGCGCAGCGGCATGCAAGAACACTGGCCGTCAGCCCTTGAAACCCTGCCCCAGCAGATAGACTTCGCGTGAGCGTGCACGCGACGCTTCCGGCTTGCGGGTCACGACCTTCTTGAAGCTGCCACGCATGTCCTTCAGATAGGCATCGAAGCCCTCGCCCTGGAAGACCTTGACCAGGAAATTGCCGCCCGGCTTGAGGGTCTGACGCGCCAGATCCAGCGCCAGCTCGACCAGATACATGCCGGCAGGTTGATCGATTGCGCTCATGCCGCTCATGTTGGGCGCCATGTCGGAGATGACGAGGTCTACCGGGCGGTCACCGAGGGTCGCCAGAATCTGGTTCAACACGGCCTCTTCGGTGAAGTCGCCCTGAATGAAGTCGACACCGGCCAGAGCGTCCATCTCGAGAATGTCGGAGGCGATGACCACGCCGTCCATGCCGACGCGGTCAGCGGCGATCTGGCTCCAGCCACCGGGGGCTGCGCCGAGGTCGATGACGGTGGCACCCGGCTTGAGCAGGCGGTCCTTGTCATCGATTTCAATCAATTTGTAGCTGGCACGGGAACGATAACCATCGGCCCAGCTGCGCTGGACATAGGCGTCATCAAAGTGTTCCTTCATCCAGCCAGCACTGCTCTTGCTGGGGTGAGCCACGTTGTCACCTGGAATGTCGGGGAAAAATCGAATACTGGCGGGAGATCGCGCGGGGAATAACGACGACACGAAAGGCGTGGCAGCTTGCGCACGGGTCGTGTCATGAGCGTCGTCATGGAGTAGAATGGCGGGTCCTGCGCGCGGTTCCGCCCGCGGGCACAGACATTGCCTGCGCAACAGACGGGTTCACACCCCTGGATTTCAAGCCCTGGAGTCGACCCTGTCTTTCGCTACGCTCCCCGCTCCCATCGGACGCCAACAGGGAAACTTTACGATACCATGAGCTTGTCACAGTCACAAAAGAAAGCATTTCGCAGCATCGGGCACCATCTTGACCCGATCGTCACCGTCTCGGAGAACGGCCTTTCCGAAGGCGTCGTGACCGAACTGGAGCGCGCACTGCACGATCACGAACTGATCAAGCTGAAGCTGGCGATCAACGATCGCGAAGCCCGCGGCGAGGTGGCTCGCCACCTGTGCAGCGAAACCGGTGCGACCCTGATCCAGAGCATCGGCAAGATCGCCCTGCTGTATCGCCGCAACCCGCAGGCCAAGCCGAAGCTGTCGAACGTACAACGCTTCAGCGAAAAGTAAGCCGCCGGGCCCAGGCCTGACGAGGCTCACCTCGCACGCCACGTCTGCCGCAGACAGAAACGCCGCCCTCATCGAGGG
Organism: Cobetia sp. MB87; assembly: GCF_011319755.1. Taxonomy (NCBI): domain Bacteria; kingdom Pseudomonadati; phylum Pseudomonadota; class Gammaproteobacteria; order Oceanospirillales; family Halomonadaceae; genus Cobetia; species Cobetia sp. MB87. The sequence continues at coordinate 42,137 of NZ_VFBC01000006.1, forward strand.
CGGCGTTTCCGTTTTCTGTTGCTGACAATCACGACCTGACGCGCTGATTCAGCTCGAAGGTGATGTCGTCCAGCGCCCGCTGGGTGACCTGATGACGCTTGAGTGTCGTCTGTCTGGACTCCCCCTCACCGTTGCCGGCATCGCGATACTTGATGCCCAGCGTCTTCTTGTCGAAGGTGAAATCCTCGATCAGCTCATAATCGATCTTGCGACACCCTATGATTGGTGTCGGCCGCAGATAAAGCGACTGATTGCCGAAGTGCGCCAGCGGCACCACCAGGTGGAAAACTCCCCTCGCCAACAGGGCACTCCCCAGGACCAATGACGGCGTCAACAGCGCCGAGTCCCCGGTGTACCGATAGGCAAACGACTGGGAGACCACATATGCCACCCCGAACAGCATGAACCCGAGCACCATGAAGATGGCCACCATGGAGGTTGCCATGATGCGCTTTTCCGGCTGACTTCCCTGTATTTCCATTACTCCCTCCCTGAAGGATTTCGTGCCCGCAGGCAAGAAAACAGCCCTGCCGGGATGACCGGCAGGGCTGTCACGACATCAGGATCTGACGAATCAGAGGCGATGCACTTCAGATGTGACGTGCTTCAGATGTGATGCACTTCGGAGATTTCATACTCCACATCGCCACCCGGGGTACGCACGACCACGACATCCCCTTCTTCCTTGCCGATCAGCGCACGCGCGATCGGAGAGGTGACGGAGATCTTGCCGTCCTTGATGCTGGCTTCATCTTCGCCAACGATGCGATAGCGCACTTCGCTATCATCATCGAGGTTCATCAGGTCGACCGTGGTGCCGAAGATCACCTTGCCGGTCTTCGGCAACTTGGTGACATCGATCACCTGAGACATGGAGAGCTTGGATTCGATCTCCTGGATACGCCCCTCGATGAAACCCTGCTGTTCACGCGCGGCGTGGTACTCGGCATTCTCCTTGAGATCGCCGTGCTCACGGGCTTCCGCGATGTCAGCGATGACCCGGGGACGCTCAGTGCCCTTTAGGTGCTCGAGCTCCTTGCGAAGGCGATCTTCGCCCTCGACGGTCATCGGACTTCTACTCATATCATGACTCCTGCATGCATATCCTGGAGACGACGGACCTTGACGTCGTTGCCGTAGGCAAGCGCCATGCACACGGCATTGGCACCCGCCAGCGTCGTGGCGTAGGGCACCTTGTGCGCCAGCGCCGTGCGACGGATCACGGACGAGTCATTGATGGCCTGACGTCCCTCTGTGGTGTTGACGATATAGGCGATCTCGCCGTTCTTGATCATGTCGACGATATGCGGCCGCCCTTCGAACACCTTGTTGACGGGTTCAACCTCGAGGCCGGCAGCGGCGATCACCTCTGCCGTGCCACGGGTAGCACAAAGCGTAAAGCCTAATGTTACCAGAGAGCGGGCCACCTCGATAACGCCCGCCTTGTCGAACTCACGCACGGACAGGAAAGCCTTGCGATCGCCAGTCAGGGCCGGGATGGCTTCACCGGCACCCAGCTGCGCCTTGTAGAAGGCTTCCGCGAAGGTATCGCCGGAGCCCATCACTTCGCCGGTGGACTTCATTTCCGGCGACAGGATCGGGTCGACCCCCGGGAACTTGGCGAACGGCAGTACCGCCTCCTTCACACTGTAGAAGGTCGGCACGATTTCCTGGGTGAAACCGATCTCTTCCAGGGTCTGGCCGGCCATGCAGCGCGCGGCGATCTGCGCCAGCGACTGGCCGATGCACTTGGAGACGAACGGCACGGTACGTGAAGCGCGCGGGTTTACCTCGATGACGTAGATCACGCCATCCTGCCAGGCCAGCTGCACGTTCATCAGGCCGACGACGTTGAGCTCCAGCGCCATGCGCTTGACCTGCTCGCGCATCTCTTCCTGGACGTCTGCCGGCAGCGAGTACGGCGGCAGTGCACACGCGGAGTCACCGGAGTGGATACCGGCCTGCTCGATGTGCTGCATGATGGCGCCGATCACGACCTGCTTGCCGTCGGACACCGCGTCGATGTCGACCTCGATGGCCGCGTTCAGGAAGTGGTCCAGCAGCACCGGCGAGTCATTGGAGACCTTGACCGCGTGGGTCATGTAGTTCTCGAGCTCGGCGGCGGAGTAGACGATTTCCATCGCGCGGCCGCCCAGCACGTAGCTCGGGCGCACCACCAGCGGATAACCGATGACCTCGGCCTTGACGAAGGCTTCCTCGAAGCTGCGCGCGGTGGCATTTTCCGGCTGGATGAGACCGAGCTTCTCGATCATCTGCTGGAAACGCTCGCGGTCTTCGGCGCGGTCGATGGCGTCCGGCGTGGTACCGATGATCGGCACACCGGCGGCTTCGAGCTCACGCGCCAGCTTCAGCGGCGTCTGACCACCGAACTGGACGATGACACCGACCGGCTGTTCCTTGTCGGCGATCTCCAGCACGTCTTCCAGGGTGACAGGCTCGAAGTAGAGGCGATCGGAAGTGTCGTAGTCGGTCGAGACCGTTTCCGGATTGCAGTTGACCATGATGGTCTCGTAGCCGTCCGCGCGCATGGCGAGGGAGGCGTGGACACAGCAATAGTCGAACTCGATGCCCTGGCCGATACGGTTCGGCCCGCCACCCAGCACCATGATCTTCTTCTTGTCGCTGACTTCCGCCTCGCACTCTTCCTCGTAGGTGGAGTACATGTAGGCAGTGTCGGACGCGAATTCGGCGGCACAGGTGTCGACGCGCTTGTAGACCGGACGGATGCCCTGCTTCTGACGGTGCTTGCGGAACGCCTTCTCGGACACGCCCATCAGACGCGCCAGGCGCGCATCGCTGAAGCCCTTGCGCTTGAGACGGAACAGACGATCGGCGTCCATCTCGCCCAGCGAGCTTGCGGCCACTGCGCCTTCCTGAGCGATCAGGTCGGCCAGCTGCACCAGGTACCAGCGGTCGATGTTGGTGAGGCGGAAGATCTCTTCGATATCGAGACCGGCACGCATGGCATCGGCGATGTAGAAGATACGCTCGGCACCGGCAGCCTGCAGCTCGCCCTTGATACGCGCCATGTTCTCGTCGCTGAAGTTCTCGACGATCGGATCGAGACCATCAACGCCGGTCTCCATGCCACGCAGGGCCTTCTGCAGGGATTCCTGGAAGGTACGGCCGATGGCCATGACTTCGCCGACCGACTTCATCTGCGTGGTCAGGCGGTCATTGGCCTGCGGGAACTTCTCGAAGGTGAAGCGCGGAATCTTGGTGACGACGTAATCGATGGACGGCTCGAAGGACGCCGGCGTCTTGCCACCGGTGATATCGTTCTGCAGCTCGTCCAGGGTGTAGCCGACTGCCAGCTTGGCGGCGATCTTGGCGATCGGGAAACCGGTCGCCTTGGAAGCCAGCGCCGAGGAACGCGACACGCGCGGGTTCATCTCGATCACGACCATGCGGCCAGTGTCCGGGCAGATGCCGAACTGGACGTTGGAACCGCCGGTCTCGACGCCGATCTCACGCAGAACGGCCAGCGATGCATCACGCATCAGCTGGTATTCCTTGTCGGTCAGGGTCTGGGCCGGGGCGACAGTGATGGAGTCGCCGGTGTGCACGCCCATCGGATCGAAGTTCTCGATGGCGCAGACGATGATGCAGTTGTCGTTCTTGTCACGAACGACCTCCATCTCGTATTCCTTCCAGCCCAGCAGCGATTCGTCGATCAACAGCTCGCGGGTCGGCGACAGCTCGAAGCCGCGATGGCAGATCTCTTCGAATTCTTCACGGTTGTACGCCACGCCGCCGCCGGAACCGCCCATGGTGAAGCTGGGACGGATGATGGACGGGAAGCCCAGCTCGGCCTGGATTTCCCAGGCCTCTTCCATGGAGTGCGCGACCTTGGCCTTCGGGCAGGCCAGACCGATCTTCTTCATCGCCTTGTCGAAGCGATCACGGTCTTCGGCCTTGTCGATGGTGTCGGCGTTGGCACCGATCATCTCGACACCGTACTGCTCGAGCACGCCTTCGCGCTCGAGCGCCAGCGCACAGTTCAGCGCAGTCTGGCCGCCCATGGTCGGCAGGATGGCGTCCGGGCGCTCCTTCTCGATGATGCGCGCCACGGTCTCCCAGGTGATCGGCTCGATGTAGGTCGCATCGGCCATCACCGGGTCGGTCATGATGGTTGCCGGGTTGGAGTTGACCAGGATGACCCGGTAACCCTCTTCACGCAGGGCCTTGCAGGCCTGTGCGCCGGAATAGTCGAACTCGCACGCCTGGCCGATGACGATGGGGCCGGCGCCGATGATCAGGATGCTGTTTAGGTCTGTACGTTTCGGCATGTCTCTTCCCGCAATGATCTGGTGACTGAACTCAACGATGGATCAGGCCCTCGAGCCTGCGCTCGGCTCAGCGTCGCGCGCGCATCATCTCGATGAAACGATCGAACAGCGGGGCGACGTCCTGCGGGCCGGGACTGGCTTCCGGGTGACCCTGGAAGCTGAAGGCCGGGCGGTCGGTGCGCTCGATGCCCTGCAGGCTACCGTCAAACAGCGACTTGTGCGTCGCGCGCAGGCTGCTCGGCATGCCCGCTTCATCCACTGCGAAGCCGTGGTTCTGGCTGGTGATCATCACCACACCGCTGTCGAGGTCCTGTACCGGGTGGTTGGCACCGTGATGACCGTGGCCCATCTTGACCGTGGTCGCGCCGGAGGCCAGTGCCAGCAGCTGGTGACCCAGGCAGATACCGAAGACCGGCGTGTCGGTCTCGAGCACTTCACGAATCGCGGTGATGGCGTAGTCGCAGGGCTCGGGGTCGCCCGGGCCGTTGGACAGGAAGACGCCATCCGGGTTGAGCGCCAGCACCTCAGCGGCAGGCGTCTGTGCCGGCACGACGGTCAGGCGGCAGCCGCGGGATGCCAGCATGCGTAGGATGTTGTGCTTGACGCCGTAGTCGTAGGCGACCACGTGGAAGGGACGCTCGGACTCACGGGTATCAGCGTAGCCTTCACCCAGTGTCCATTCGCCTTCGTGCCACTCGAACTGCTCGCTGCAGGAGGCTTCCTTGGCCAGGTCCATGCCCTTCAGACCCGGGAAGGCGCGTGCCGCTTCCAGCGCGCGTTCGACGGCATCATCACCCTGGGCATCTTCACCGGCGAGGATGGCACCGTTCAGGGAGCCCTTCTCGCGCAGGATGCGCGTCAGGCGACGCGTGTCGATGTCAGCGATGCCGACGACATTCTCGTCGCGCAGGTACTGATCGAGGGAGCGAGTGGAACGGAAGTTGCTGGCCAGCAGCGGGAGGTCGCGGATGACCAGGCCGGCGGCTGCGACATGATCGGACTCGGTGTCCTCGTCGTTGATGCCGGTATTGCCGATGTGCGGATACGTCAGAGTGACGATCTGTCGGGTGTAGGAGGGATCGGTCAGGATTTCCTGGTAGCCGGTCATGGCAGTGTTGAACACCACCTCGCCGCTGGTCTGCCCATCAGCACCGATGGCGCTGCCGTGAAATACACTGCCGTCTTCCAAGGCCAGTATCGCGGGTTTGATCAACGCAACGTCCTCCCCATAGTGTCCACTTTCCTGCCCGGAATCCGCGGTCGAACACCGGACATGCTGCTTGATTATCGTGCTCGGCATTCGCCGAGCCTGTGTCCCGCTGCCGACTTATGCCGAGAGTCTGTCACTGGACAGACGCGCGCCAGAGGCGGCAAATTCAGGTTGCAAAAAAGCGGGACGAAACCGAAAAATCAGGTTTCATCCCGCTTGTTATCATTCTTCGGAATGCTGCTGGCCCGAGCGCTGCCAAAACGGCAACCAATAGGGCGGCCAAGAACGTGGCCAAATTGGGTAGAGATTACCGGAATCCTTGAGTGCTGACCACCCCGCGCATGCCCCGCCAACAGGCGACAAGGCCCACGATACGGTCGTTTCGTCGCTGCGGTCAGCTTGACGAAACCCTTGGCCGAGCCGGGACACTGCACACCGCTTGTAAAGCGACGCAGTCCAGCGGCACAAGGCGGCCCTGATGGCTCTCACTTGCGCCGCATCCTGCCCACCGAGACAGCTTTCAAGAAATTCTCCTGAATGTCGCCAGACTGTCATCTCAGCGCTTGGCTCTTCATTCCGCTCTCCATTTCGCTTCCCACGTTGCTCTCCAATTCGCTCACTTGAGTCCCAGCACATCCTGCATGTCATAACGGCCGACTTCACGCCCTGACAACCATTCGGCTGCACGTGCCGCGCCCTTGGCGAACGTCATGCGGCTGGACGCCTTGTGGGTGATCTCGATGCGCTCGCCTTCGGTGGCGAACATCACGGTGTGCTCACCAACGATGTCACCGGCACGCACGGTGGCGAAGCCGATTTCCTTGTCGGTACGCGGGCCGCACTGACCTTCACGCGCGAAGACACCGTGGGTGGCAAGATCACGCCCGATGGAATGTGCCACGGCTTCGCCCATCGCCAGCGCCGTGCCGGAGGGGGCATCGACCTTGTGACGGTGGTGCGCCTCGATGATCTCGATGTCATAACCGGCATCGCCGAGGGCACGCGCGGCGGTCTCCAGCAGCTTGAGGGTCAGGTTGACCCCGGAGCTCATGTTGGCCGCGAACACGAAGGGCACGCTGTCACGGTAGCCATCCAGCTGCTCGAGCTGCTCCGGCGTGAAACCGGTCGTGCCGATCACCATGCGCTTGCCGTGCTCGGCACACAGCGCCAGATTGGCCAGCGTCACCTGCGGTGCGGTGAAGTCGATCACCACGTCAAAGTCATCCACCACGGCAGCCAGACTGTCGCTGGCGACCACGCCCAGACGACCCTGACCCGCCAGCTCACCGATGTCGACGCCCGCCAGGGAGCTGCCGGATTCGACGATGCCCGCCGCCAGCGACAGACCTTCCACTGCACCGACGGCCTCGACCAACGTGCGTCCCATGCGTCCGGCGACGCCCATGATTGCGATACGGGTCATGCTGACTCCTGCCTGTTGTGGGTCTTGAGGGTGACAGCCCGCGAGAATGCCCCGAGCGTGCCACCGGTACTGTGCCCACGAGTATATCAGCCGCCTGCAGCGTTGGCTGACGTCATGTATTTGTGCCGGTTACGCGCTAGAGTAGCCTCGTACCAGGTTGTCTCCTGTTGATCGTCATTTTTCTCATCACCGCTCAGTCTCCGGAGTCAGCATGCCTGCACGCCAATCCATCGCCTCGCGCCGCTGGCGCATGCTTCAGACCATCGCTGCCACCACGGCGCTTGCCGGCCTGTTGAGCGCCTGCGGCGTTCACCCGCGCCCCTATACGCTGGCATCGCCGGAACAGAAGAGCGAGTTCCCGGAAATCCAGTGGTGCGGCACGCTCAGGTTGCCGGGCAAGTGGTTGGATGACACTCCCGTCGGTGGCCTGTCGGACATCGGCTGGGATCAGGACGAGTCACTGCTGTATGCCGTGTCGGACCGCGGCTGGCTGCATCGTCTGCGCCTCGCCTTCCGCCATGGTGAGTTGGTCGGGGCCAAGGCGCTCAATACCTACACCCTGCGCGACGAGACCGATGTCTCGCTGCGCGGCGCCCTCAGTGACGCCGAGGGCCTGCAGCTGCTACGCGCGAACAATGACCGCCGCGGCGACTCCCGCCTGGTGATCAGCTTCGAGCAGCAGCCACGCGTCGAACACTTCCTGCCCAGCGGCCTTGCCGTCAATGAGCCCTTCACCCCGATGGGCGCGCGTGGTGCGGCACCCAACAACGGCATGGAAGCCCTGACCCTGCATCCGAAATACGGTCTGCTCGCCGGGCTGGAAGCCACGCCGGAGGGCATGAGCGAGGGCATGACGCGCATCTTCAGCCTCGATGACAAGCACGAGTGGAGCTACCCGCTGGCCAGCGATACCGGCTCGAGCCTGACCGCCATGGAGATGCTGCCCGACGGTGACATGCTGATGCTGGAGCGCGCCTTCTCACCGCCCTTCCCGCTGGTGATCAGTCTGCGCCGCGCGCATCTCGGCGAACCCGGCACCCAGGCCGAGGTGCGCACCCTGGCACGCCTGTCGAGTGGCGATGGCTGGTCGCTGGACAACTTCGAAGGACTGACGCACCTGGAAGGCAATCGCTTCCTGATGATCTCGGATGACAATTTCAGCAGCTTCCAGACCACGCTGCTGAGCTGCTTTGCCGTCATCGAACCCGAGGCCTTCACGGCTGAAGCGACGCCGAAATAGTCATACCCCGGACTGAGCGGCCAGCCTGAAACGCGAGAGCCCCGCACTCGATGAATCGAGTGCGGGGCTCTCTTGCATGAAGGCCATCCACGGGACTGGCCCGCGGACGGCAAGGCGAATGCCTATGGCTTCATGTCTTCGAAGAACTTCTTCACGCCATCGAAGAAGCTGTTCTCCTTCGGTGAATGGCTCTTGCCGGTATCACCGAGGCTCTGCTGGAACTGACGCAGCAGCTCCTTCTGCTCTTCATTCAGGCTGACCGGGGTCTCGATGACCACCTTGCACAACAGGTCCCCGGCGGGGCCGCCGCGCACCGGCTTGACACCCTTGCCGCGCAGACGGAACAGCTTGCCGGTCTGGGTCTCGGCCGGAATCTTCAGCACGACACGTCCGTCGAGAGTAGGCACGTTGAGCTCGCCGCCCAGCGCCGCATCGACGAAGCTGATCGGCACTTCACACTGCAGGTGACGACCATCGCGCTTGAAGATATCGTGCTCGCGCAGGTTGACCTGCACATACAGATCACCTGACGGCCCGCCGTTGACGCCGCCCTCGCCTTCGCCGTTCAGACGGATACGATCGCCGGTGTCGACACCCGGCGGAATCTTGACCGAGAGGGTCTTGGATTCCTGCACGCGACCTTCGCCGTGACACTTGCGGCATGGCACGCTGATCTTCTCGCCACGACCGTGGCAGGTCGGACACGCCTGCTCGACCGCGAAGAAGCCCTGCTGCATGCGCACCTTGCCCATGCCGTTGCAGGTCGGGCAGGTTTCCTTGCTGGACCCCGGCTCGGCGCCGTCACCATCGCAGTGGCCACAGGCGGCCAGACGCGGCACACGGATATCGACCGTGGTACCGGCAACCGCCGATTCCAGATCGAGATCCAGGTTGTAACGCAGGTCGCTGCCGCGCTGCGGAGCGTTCGGGTTGCGACGACCACCGCCGCCACCGAAGATGTCACCGAAGACATCGCCGAACACATCGCCGAAGCCGCCGGCACCACCACCGCCAAAGCCGCCGCCACCGAAGCCACCGCCGCCCTGACCATCGACACCGGCATGACCGAACTGGTCATAGGCGGCGCGCTTGTCAGCATCGGACAGCACTTCGTAGGCTTCAGAGACTTCACGGAACTTCTCGGCCGAAGTTTCATCATCCGGGTTGCGGTCCGGGTGATGCTTCTGGGCCAGGCGTCGGTACGCCTTCTTGATGTCCTTGGTGTCGGCGCCACGCTCGACACCAAGCACTTCGTAATAATCACGCTTGGACATGGATCAGGTCCGCCTGGATTGCTGGCAGCCTGAGGCTGCCGGTCTGTTCTGGAATGCCGGTTGTCACCGGTGGCCTGCGGCCAGCGCAAGGCGCCACCGATGCAAACGACAACGCGGGACACCTTCACAAGGCTCCCGCGCTGTCATCAGACGTCGTTCAAGAAATCCCTCAGGACTTCTTGTCGTCGTTGACTTCCTCGTACTCGGCGTCAACCACGTCGTCGTCCTGCTTCTTGCCAGCCTGACCTTCGGCAGCCTGCTCACCCTGGGCGCCCTGCTCGGCATACAGCTTCTGCGCCAGGTTGCCGGACGCTTCGGTCAGTGCATCCAGCTTGGCCTGGATCGCATCCTTGTCGTCGCCTTTCAGGGCTTCTTCCAGCTCGGAGATCGCCGTCTCGATGGCTTCCTTCTCGCTGGCTTCGGCCTTGTCACCGGCTTCGGTCAGGGTCTTCTTGGTCGCGTGGATCATGCCGTCGGCCTGATTGCGCAGCTGGACCATTTCCTCGAACTTCTTGTCTTCGTCGGCGTTGGCTTCCGCGTCGCGCACCATCTGTTCGATCTCTTCGTCGGACAGGCCGCCGGAAGACTTGATGACGATGGACTGTTCCTTGCCGGTCGCCTTGTCCTTGGCGGACACGTTCAGGATACCGTTGGCATCCAGGTCGAAGGCGACTTCGATCTGCGGCACGCCGCGCGGTGCCGGCGGAATGTCGGCCAGGTCGAAGCGACCCAGAGACTTGTTCTGTGCGGCCTGCTTGCGCTCACCCTGCAGGACGTGGATGGTCACCGCGCCCTGGTTGTCGTCAGCGGTGGAGAACACCTGAGACTTCTTGGTCGGGATGGTGGTGTTCTTCTCGATCAGCGGCGTCAGCACGCCACCCATGGTCTCGATACCGAGGGTCAGCGGCGTCACGTCCAGCAGCAGCACGTCCTTGACGTCGCCACCCAGCACGCCGCCCTGGATACCGGCACCGACGGCGACCGCTTCATCCGGGTTGACGTCCTTGCGCGCCTCCTTGCCGAAGAACTCGGCCACCTTGGACTGCACCAGCGGCATGCGGGTCTGACCACCGACCAGGATGACGTCGTCGATCTCGGAGGCGGACAGGCCAGCGTCGGACAGTGCGGTCTGGCACGGCTTCAGAGAGCGTGCGACCAGGTCGTCGACCAGAGACTCGAGCTTGGAACGGGTCACCTTGACGTTCAGGTGCTTCGGACCGGTGTTGTCAGCCGTGATGTACGGCAGGTTCACGTCGGTCTGCTGAGCGCTGGACAGCTCGATCTTGGCCTTCTCGGCGGCTTCCTTTAGACGCTGCATGGCGAGGTTGTCGCCGGACAGATCGATACCGCTGTCTGCCTTGAACTGGTCAACCAGGTAGTTGATCAGGTGCATGTCGAAATCTTCACCACCCAGGAAGGTGTCGCCGTTGGTGGCGAGCACTTCGAACTGGGTCTCACCGTCGACGTCGGCGACTTCGATGATGGAGATATCGAAGGTACCGCCGCCCAGGTCGTAGACCGCGATAGTCTTGTCACCACGAGACTTGTCCATGCCGTAGGCGAGGGCTGCGGCAGTCGGCTCGTTGATGATGCGCTTGACGTCGAGACCCGCGATGCGGCCGGCGTCCTTGGTCGCCTGACGCTGGGAGTCGTTGAAGTAGGCCGGTACGGTGATGACGGCTTCGGTGACTTCTTCACCGAGGTAGTCTTCCGCGGTCTTCTTCATCTTCTTGAGGATTTCCGCACTGATCTGCGGCGGTGCCATCTTCTTGTCTTTCACCTGCACCCAGGCGTCGCCGTTGTCGGCTTCGACAATCTTGTACGGCACCATCTTGATGTCTTTCTGAACCACATCATCCTTGAACTTGCGACCGATCAGGCGCTTGACCGCGAAGAGAGTGTTCTCCGGGTTGGTCACTGCCTGACGCTTGGCCGACTGGCCGACCAGAATCTCGTTGTCGTCGGTGTAAGCGATGATGGACGGTGTGGTGCGACCGCCTTCAGCGTTTTCGATGACCTTGGTTTTCTCGCCGTCGAGCACTGCCACACAGGAGTTGGTAGTACCCAAGTCAATACCGATGATGCGTCCCATAATCGTATACCTCGAATCTGTTGCTAGCCTGAAAGATAAGTCTGGATATCGGCACCTTGTGTCGGTGCCTGAACTTGTTTCTCTAGATGGGGTCGCGTGTCAGGGTTTCAAGACCCGGCCGGGCAAATTTTCCCGGGCCGGATCGCCCTGAGCCCCCCACAGGGCGCGATCCAACGCCTATCGGGCGTCGAGAGCGCGCAGGCCTCAGGAGGCCTTGCTGACTGCCACCATCGCCGGACGCACCAGGCGGCCATTGAGGGTGTAACCCTTCTGCATCACGTCGATGACGCTGTTCGGCTCCGCGTCCGGGGACGGCACCATGGCGACAGCCTGATGGTATTCCGGATCGAAGGGCTCGCCGTGCGGATCCAGCTGCTCGACGCCTGACTTGTTCAGGGCATCCAGCTGCATTTTCAAGGTCATCTCGATGCCTTCGACGTGGGTCTTGGCCGCTTCGTCATCGGACATGGATTCCAGCGCCTTCTCGAGGGAATCCACCACCGGCAGCATTTCCTTGACGAACTTCTCCAGCGCGAACTTGCGCGCCTTCTCGGCGTCCTGCTCGGCACGACGGCGCGCGTTCTGCGCATCGGCAGCCGCACGCAGCGCCTGGTCCTTGGCTTCCTTGACGGCCTGCTCAAGCTCTTCGACCTGAGCGGCCAGCATCTCGGCCTCCGGGTTGTCCACCAGAGTGCCTTCGGCGCCGGTATCATCGGCATCCAGTACGTTGTCGATCACTTCACCTTCCGGCGTTTCCGGCTGCGGCTCGGCATCGCGAGCGGCACGCTGAAGCTCTTCATCCATCGGGGTCTGCGGGTCCTGAGCCATGCTGATCTCCTGCGGGCCGACGTCTGTGCGCCATTGCCCTGATTCGTGGTCTGCTGAGCCTGTCGCGAAGCATCACGCGCACTGGGCTGACAGACAGACCATGAGTTGCCTTGAGAGGCAGCAAGGCCAGGCCATTGCTGCCGACTGAAAGTGTCAGTGCCTCTATATGGGGACAGCACATCGCTTCTCAAGCCTTGCCGCGGGCTTTTCTCACCACTGAGTCCGGCATGGATTGAAGGCCACCCGAACGTGCTGTATAAAAAGCCATGCTCACTGTATAAACATACTGTATGGCGACACCGTAGCCCGCCCATCGAGTCCGGGTCCGCTGATGTTCTCCCAGCACGGCGTACGTCAAAGCCCCCTCGGAGGTAGTCATGCTGCTGCAACTCGCCATCCAAGATTTTGCCATCGTCGAAACGCTGGAACTCGATTTCCGCCGTGGCATGACCGCCATCACCGGCGAGACCGGTGCCGGCAAGTCCATCCTGCTCGGCGCTCTCGGCCTGTGTCTGGGCGAGCGCGCCGATGCCGGCAGCGTGCGGCATGGCGCCGACCGCGCCGACCTCATCGCGCGTTTCGATATCAGTGACCTTGGCGACGCCCGTCAGTGGCTGGATGAGCGCGAACTGGGCAGCGACGACTGCCTGCTACGTCGCGTCATCACCGCCAGCGGCCGCTCCAAGGCCTGGATCAACGGTACGCCCTGTACCATCGCCGACCTGCGCGAGCTGGGCGAGCATCTGATCGACATCCACTCCCAGCACGCCCATCACTCCTTGCTCAAGGAAGAGACGCATCTGCGTCAGCTCGACGAATATGCGGGTCTGGAGACTCAGGCTGCCCAGTTGCGCGAAGACTTCCGCCACTGGCAGGAGGCGCACCGGCGCCTCAAGCGCATGAGCAATGATGGCGATGAGGTGCGTGCACGTCGCCAGCTGCTGCGCTACCAGGTCGAGGAGCTCGATGAACTGGCGCTGTGCGAAGGGGAACTGGAAGCCCTGGAGCAGGAGCAGGAAACGCTGGCCAATGCCGAGCAGATTCTGGCCGAGGCGCAGTCCGCCGCCGAATGCTGTGATCACGACGAAGAAGGTGCGCTGTCACGCCTCAATCAGGCCCTGGCCCGCCTGGCGCATCTGCCGGGCAACGAGCACGGCTCACTGGCCAGTGCGCTGGGCATGCTCGAGGAAGCGCGCATCCAGATAGAAGAAGCGGCGCGTGAGCTGCACCGCTTCGTGGAAGTCACCGAACTCGACCCAGAGCGCCTCGCCTTCGTCGATGAGCGCCTGAGCCGCATTCATCAGATCGCGCGCAAGCATCATGTGATGCCGGACGAGCTGCATGGCCTTCATCAGCGCCTGAGCGAAGAACTCGACGGCCTGGGGGGCGATGAGGAAGCCATTGAAGCCTTGCGCGAAGAAGTGGCTCAGCGTCGTGAGGCCTGGAAGGGGCTGGCGAATGAAGTGAGCGCCAGACGCGCCACCGCCGCCCCGCAGCTGGCCAGCGACATCCAGGACCAGCTGGCCTTTCTCGGCATGGGCAAGGCCACTTTCGAGGTCGCCATCGAGGCGCGGGAGCGCCCGCAGCCGGAAGGCATGGAGCGTATCCACTTCCGCATCAGCGCCAACCCGGGCCAGCCGCCACGTGCGCTGGCCAAGGTCGCCTCCGGCGGCGAGCTGTCGCGTGTGTCGCTCGCCATCCAGGTCGTGGCCGCCAGCCGCTCGACCATCCCCAGCCTGGTCTTCGATGAAGTCGATGTCGGCATTTCCGGTGCCACCGCCGAGATCGTCGGTCAGCTGCTGCGTCGACTGGGCGACAAGGGCCAGGTGCTGACCGTCACGCACCTGCCGCAGGTCGCCGCACAGGCGCATCAGCACCTGCATATAGAGAAGCAGGCCGAGAAGGACACGACCCGCACCCATATGGCGCTGCTGGATGAAAGCGGCCGCGTGCGCGAGCTGGCACGCATGCTGGGCGGCATCCACCTCTCCGAGCAGACCCTCGCCCATGCCCGCGAGATGCTCGGCGCTGCCGACAGCCGCCACTGAGCGCTGCCGTCGACGTCCATTCGTCCAATGACGCTCCTCAACAAGACGAACGCCAGATACACGCACGGCCGCCCTCAGGGGCGGCCGTGCGTGTATCTGGCCGGAGAAGGCTCGCCGGCCACGTCATCCCTGACGCAACCCGCGTCAGCTATCGCTCTTGTCACCCTTGGGGCGCACGTAGAGCACTAGCGCATGTTCGACCAGCTCATAGCCGTGCTCCTCGACGATCTCGCGCTGACGGCGCTCGATCTCGGGATCACAGAACTCTATGATCTCGCCGCTGTCCAGACATACCATGTGGTCATGGTGTTCTTCCTGGGACAGTTCGAAGACGGCGTGACCGCCATCGAAGTTGTGACGCATCACCAGTCCCGCTGTTTCAAACTGGGTGAGCACACGATAAACCGTCGCCAGACCGACATCTTCGCCAGCCTCAAGCAACGCCTTGTACACGTCCTCGGCACTCAGGTGTCGATCCGTCGATTTCTCGAGGATCTGCAGGATCTTGACTCGCGGTAGGGTTACCTTGAGTCCCGCCTTGCGCAGTTCATGGTTCTGATCGGCCATGCTGGGGTACTCTTCGCAGTCGCTTGATGTATCAGGTATGATCGGCCAAGGCAAAACGATAGGGAATCTTCAGGGCAAATGCAAAACTTGATCAAAACAGTCGCCTTTTGCAGCGCCCTGTCGCTGCTCACCGGGTGCAGCTACTTCAGCGTCTACAAGCGCGACCTTCCTCAGGGCAACCTGATCAAGCCGGAAATGGTCGAGCAATTGAAGCCGGGCATGAGCCGCGAACAGGTCATCTACGTGATGGGCTCACCGCTGCTGACCGCCCCCTTCAGTGAGGATAGCTGGGATTACGTCTATCGCCTCAAGAAAGCGGATGGCGAAATCATCAACAAGCGCGTGACGTTGACCTTCGCAGGCGACTCACTCTCCAACATCGACAAGAGTGGCGACATCGACCAGGAAACCGTCATCGTGCCGGACCTGGACATCGACCCTCGCGCGGCACAGCCTAACCGTGCTGAATCCAAGGCAGGCGCAGCCGACCTGCCTGAAGAGCGTTGATCACTGTCCTCTTCACTCAGTGACAAGCCAGAAAAACAGCGGGGCACCTCTCAAGGTGCCCCGCTGTTTTTGATGCTCACCTGCGCCTCGTCTCATTGACCGGCGCGAGCAGCCTTGTCGGCGCGCCGCTTGCGCGCAAGCTTGGGGTCGGTGATCAAGGCGCGATAGACCTCGACTCGATCCCCGGCGTCCAGCACATGCTCATCGGGCTTGCGCAGCGCCTTGCCGAAGATGCCCAGGTCCGCCTCGAGAAACACCTCGGCGGCAATCGTCGGAAAGTGCTGCTCCAGGCGCGCCATGCGCACGGCCTCGCGTGCCGTGGTGCCGGGGGCGACCGCCAGCGAGACGATCTTCTGCTTGTCGGGCAGCGCATAGGCCACCTCGACCGTGATTCTGTCTGTCATGTCTGCTCCTGTGCTCTCGCCACCTTTATATCACCTGCGCGGCGCTCCACCCTGGCCAACGGCCATGTGTCAGCGCTGGGTGTAGATCTGGTCAGCGCGGCGCGTGAAGGCTTCGACCATCTGAGCGGCGACCTGACTGAACAGCTTGCCGAACGCCATGCCCAGCAGGCGATTGCTGAACTCGAAGTCCATCTCCAGCGAGACCTTGCAGGCATCTTCGCCCAGCGGCGTGAACAGCCAGGTCCCCTGCAGACGCTTGAAGGGGCCATCGACCAGGTTCAGCTCAATCCGCTCGGGGGCATACAGGTCATTGCGCGTGACGAAGCTCTGCTGCATGCCTGCCTTGGACAGAGTGAGCCTGCCCTTGAGATGGTCCTCATCACGTTCCAGCAATTCCGCGTTGCTGCAGCCGGACAGGAATTCGGGATAACGCTCGAAATCATTGACCAGATCGAACATTGCCCGGGCCGAATGCCGCACCAGGGCAGACCGGTTGACCGTAGGCATCTAGCTCTCCGCTGACTTGGATACGCAGCATGCGTATCATGAACAATGGGCCGGCGCATGAAGTGCCGTCTGGCCTTGAATGGTAACACGCCTCCCCCCATCCAGAAGGATGTGCCATATCCACACTGGATGACGGCAGGCGCACACGACAAATGAGGCAACATGGGCAAGAAAAAGAAACCCGAACAGGGCGGCAATCTGATCGCCCAGAACAAGAAGGCACGCCACGAGTACCACATCGAGGAAACCTTCGAAGCGGGTCTGGTACTGGCAGGCTGGGAAGTGAAGGCACTGCGCGCAGGCAAGGGCCAGCTGACCGATACCTATATCGTGATCAAGAACGCCGAAGCCTGGCTGCTGGGCTGCCACATCCACCCGCTGGAAACCGCCAACACCCACGCGGTGGCGGACCCGCAGCGCACGCGCAAGCTGCTGTTGCACAAGAAGCAGATCGCACGCATCTTCTCGCGCACCCAGGACAAGGGCCACACCTGTGTGCCGGTCAAGCTGTACTGGAAGAATGCGATCGTGAAGTGCGAGATCGCGCTGGTGGAAGGCAAGAAGCTGCACGACAAGCGCGCCACCGAGAAAGACCGTGACTGGAACCGTCAGAAAGCCCGTATCCTGCGCGACCGCTGAGGACAGCGTGAGGAGGCTCACGCCAGCAAGCTACTGTCAGGTCAGAAATTTTCCTGAACGCTTGAACTGGCGTAGCACAGTCCCCACCTGTTATGATGAAGACGTAGCAACGCAGTAAAGTGGTAACACTGTTATGGGGGCGTTCTGGCATTCGACGCTGGTGGCAAACCCTGAGGTGCATGCCGAGATCGTAACGTATCTCGTAAATAAAACGTTGCAAATATATAGTCGCAAACGACGACAACTACGCTCTAGCTGCATAAGCTGCTCATGATACCGTTGCGCCTGTTCAAGGTGGATTGAGAACGAGCCCGTATAAACAGGATCGTCTTGGCCGACGTCTCTAAGGTCGAGATTAAAACTCAGAGAATCGCATTGCTGTAGCCTGTTCATTGGCGGCAGTGGTGTTAAATCAAATAATGAAACTAAGCATGTAGAGCCGAAGGCGGAGTGCCGGCGGACACGGGTTCGACTCCCGTCGCCTCCACCATATCCGTGACAGAAAGGCCTCCCTTCGGGGAGGCCTTTCTGTTTCTGGGCGTTCTATTCCGGCTGGCCTATTCTGCCAGACAGACCGCTCTCTCAAGCTGCCCTATCAAGTCCCTCTCTCGTCAGGCCTTCTCAAGCCCCTCTCTCATCAGACCTTCTCAAGCCCCTCTCTCAGGCCTGCTCAAGGCCAGGCAGCGGCTACGCAGGCGTCACGGCGCCTGCCATAGCCACCGCCTCGGGCTCATCAGGTCGCACTGCCACTCAGACGCTCGCTGGTGCGGCGTACGCCGATCAGCAGCGGCGTGCCTGTGTCCGGATCGGGGATCAAGCGACACTCGACGCCATAGAGCTTGCGCACCAGCTCCGGCGTCACCACCTCGGCGGGCGCGCCCTCGGCAATCACGTGGCCGGCGTGCATGGCCACGATGTGGTCGGCATAGCGGCAGGCGCTGGCCAGATCATGCACCACCATCACGATGGTCTTGCCCTCTTCATGGGCCAGACGCTGGATCAGCTCGAAGACCTCGATCTGGTGACCGAGATCCAGCGCCGAGGTCGGCTCATCCAGCAGCAGCAAGGGTGTCTGCTGTGCCAGCGCCATGGCGATCCAGGCGCGCTGACGCTGCCCACCGGACATCGAGGCCAGCTCACGGTCCGCCAGGCGCTCGATATCGGCGGCGGCCATCGCCTCGGCCACCAGGCGCTGATCCTCCTCAGACCACTGACTCAGCGCCCCCTGGTAGGGCTGGCGGCCGAAGCGCACCAGCTCATGCACCGTCACCCCCTCGGGCGAGTGCGTCTCTTGGGGCAGCAGGGCGATACGCTGTGCCACTTCGCGTCGCTTGTAGGCATGAATGTCCTTGCCCTCCAGCAGCACCGCGCCTGACTCAGGCAATTGCAGGCGAGCCAGCCCTGCCAGCAGTGTCGACTTGCCACAGCCGTTGGGGCCGACGATCGCGGTCACCTTGCCGTCGGGCAGCCCCAGGGTCAGCGAATTGATCACGGTGACATGGCGCTGGCGCGCCCCGTAGCCCAGCGACAGCTCTTTCGCTCGCAGGGTATCGGTGGTAACCGCGGCGTGGCGATCGGCCGGGGAATTCATCGCTCGCGGATCAAGCATCGTCTCAGCGCTCATGGCGCACTCTCCTGATACATCATCGGCCGCTACAACATCATCAGCCGCTGAAACTTGTCATGCGACGCTGAGCGGCAAGGGTTGGCCCCGGGCCGCTCAGCAGGAAAAAAGGGGCAACGCCTAGCGTGGGCTGCGCAGCAGTATCCACAGCAGATAAGGGCTGCCGACAACGGCCATCACGATACCCACCGGGATTTCCAGCGGCGACAGCAGGGTGCGACCGGCGAGGTCTGCCAGCACCATCACCAGCGCGCCGGCCAGCGCCGAAGCCAGCAGCGGCACGCCCTTGTGGCGCGACAGATAGCGTGCGATCTCGGGACCCACCAGTGCCACCATGCCTACCGGCCCGGCCACTGCAACGGCCGCCGCCGTCAACACGACCGACAGCCACAGCGTGATCAGGCGCACTCGCGAGACCGGCTGTCCCAGCCCCGTCGCCACGCGGTCAGTGAAACGCAGCGTATTCAGCCCGCGCCCCAGCCACAGCGCGATCGGCACGCCGATCAGCAGCGCCAGCCCCAGCCAGGTGAGCGAATCGGCGTCACGCGCGTTGAGGCTGCCGACCGTCCACGGGTAGGCACTGTTGGCGACATCGATGGAGACTCTTGCCAGCATCAGCTGTGTCCCGGCACCGAACAGCGCTCCGACCCCGATACCGGCCACCAGGAAGCGATAACCGCGCGTGCCGATGCCACCGGAGAGCCCGAAGGCCAGCGCAGTGGCGATCACGGCGCCGCTCAACGCCATCACCGGCGGCGCCAGCGAGATGCCCATCCCCACTACGGAGGCCACCGCGAAGGCGGTCGCACCGTTGTCGATGCCGATGATGCCGGGCGTCGCCAGACGGTTGCCGGCCAGGGTCTGCATCAGACAGCCCGCCAGCGAGAAGGCAGCGCCCGTGGCGATACCAGCCAGCAAGCGCGGCAGACGTAGTTCCTGCACCACGAAGACGGTGGCGAACTCGCCGTGCCCGAAGGCCGCCTTGAAGGCATCCCACGGCCCAAGGCCGGCACTGCCCAGCATCAGCGAGGCGACACTGGCCATCAGCAGCGCCAGCAGCAGTATTCCGGCCGCCAGCAACGGCGCACGCAACAGCAGCAGGGACAGCTTGCCATGTCGCCACCAGAGCGTGCCGGTGGGGGCCGAGCGAAGGGGATCAAGCGGTGAAGGTCTAGACATCATCGATTCCAAACAAGGCCCTGTCAGGACAACGCCTGACAGGGCCGGTCGATTCAAGCAATGAGGCGATGGCGCCGGCATACGCGCCAACCTGGCCTCCATCATCGTTCACGCCGCAAGCGCCAGAGGCATCAATCGCTACAGGGTGGGCAGACGGCGGGCACGCACCACGGCAATCAGCACGGGCGCGCCCATCAGGGTCGTCAGCACCCCCAGCGGCAGCTCCGAAGGCGGCACGACCAGCCGCGAGACTACATCGGCGCTCAGCAGCATGGTCACCCCCAGCGGCAGGCACAGCCACAGCGTGCGCCGCACATCGGCGCCGCACAGCGCTCGCGCCACATAGGGCACGGCGAGACCGACGAAGGCCACCGGCCCTGCCAAGGCCGTCGAGGCACCGACCAGCAGCGCCACCACCAGGATCGCGACCTTGCGCACGCGCTTGGGATGATGGCCCAGACCACTGGCGACCTGCTCACCCAGCACCATCGCGGAGAGTGGCCGAGCCAGCCACAGCGTCAGCAGGATCGCGAGCAGGATGCTGGGCAGGCTGCTGTACAGCGCCTCCAGCGAGCGTCCGGCCAGACTGCCGATCACCCAGAAGCGGATCTCGTCGGCCGCGCGCTGGTCGATCAGCAAGGCCAGAGACGTCAGCGCCACCAGCAGGCTCGACAATGCCGCCCCGGCCAGCACCAGTCGCACCGGGTCCTGACGTGCGCCGCTCATCCGCACGGTGCTCATCACGAACAGGCAACCCAGCAGCGCACCACTCTGCGCCACCATCACGTGCATGCCGGTCGCTTCCATCCCCAACAACAAGGCCACGGCAACGGCAAAGGAGGCCCCAGCACTCACGCCCAGCAAGCCCGGCTCCGCCAGCGGATTGCGTGCCACTACCTGCATCAGGGCACCGCCACAGGCGAGCATCATGCCGACCACCATGCCGATCAGGGTACGCGGTGCGCGCAGCTCGAGCACCACGAAGCGCGCCTGATCACTGCCCTGTCCGGCCAGCACCTGCAGCGCCTGCCAGGGGCCGACATCGCCAGCCCCCCACAGCAGGCTGGCCAGACAGGTCAGCAGGGCGCTCAGGCAGGCCAGTGGCATCACCTGACGCAACGCAAGACGCCCGGAGACCTTGTGGGTCATCCGGGCGGCATGTGCGCGTGGCCTGCGGACCTGGGGAGAGGTCTCTTCAGCCTGCATACCACCTCCCGCGTCGCGGTTGCGAGAGGTCCCCTGCCTGCGCAGGGGTCAAACGTCGTGCACCGACATGACTGCGACTAGCCATCATCGCGCGCCCGATCGATGTCCTTCAGCAGTGCTTCCGCGGCCAGCGGGCCGCTGGCGCTGGTCCACAGCTGGCCATTCACGCCGACCAGACTGTCGCGATCCGCTGTCTCGAGTCGCTGGAAGGCCGGTTCTGCCGCCAGGGCCTCGACCGCCGCATCAGAGGAATCGTCCATGGTGGCGAGGAAGATGGTCTGCGCATCGATGCGCGCCATGTTCTCGTCGCTGAGCGGATCGGAATGCGGGCGTCCCGGCTTGACCAGATCACCGCCAACCAGCTCATAGCCGCTGGCCGCTATCAGGCCGGTCGCGAACAGCTGGTCGGACATCGCCATCAGGCCACCCGGCATGCGACGCACCAGGCTGGCGGTTTGCGGGGTGGTCATCTCGGCCTTCAGACGCGCGGCGTGCGCGTCGATGGCGGCCAGACGTGTCTCGAGTTCCGCTTCGGCCGTCTCGCCCAGCGCCTCGGCATAGACACGACTCTGCTCCTTCCAGCCATGCTGGCTCAGCGCCGATGCGCTCGGCACGACAGTCGGTGCCAGACGCGACATCAGCTGATACTGG
Source organism: Cobetia sp. MB87 (assembly GCF_011319755.1). NCBI lineage: Bacteria > Pseudomonadati > Pseudomonadota > Gammaproteobacteria > Oceanospirillales > Halomonadaceae > Cobetia > Cobetia sp. MB87. The sequence goes on from NZ_VFBC01000006.1 coordinate 63,846, forward strand.
GTCTTGTCGAGGCCCGGCGGCGCCAGGATCAGGTCCGGCTTGAGCGCGACGATCGCCTCGAGATTGAATTCACGTGGCGTACCGATGATCTTGATGTCCGGCACCTGCGACTGGATATAGCTCGCCACGCCATCACCGCCACGCGTGGTCACGGCACCCAGCGGCGTCACCTGACTGGCGACAGCCACATCCAGCGCGCCTTCGTACAGGGTGACGACACGCTGCGGCGTGCCTTCGATATCCAGCTCACCGTAGGCCGTCTCGACACTGCGTGCCTCGGCAGACAGGGAAGCCCCCATCAGCGCTACCGCCAAGGTCGCCATCAGGCCCTGTTTGAACCATGCAGGCCGGGTCATGCCACGAGCAGTAAAAGCAGTCGACGAGACGGTCATGCAGTACTCCGAAATGAAGGAAATGATCTCGCACTCAAGCGAAGGCAGACGTGGCCCTGCGCAGGACGATACCGCAAGACCCTCTGTGCGCATGACTATCACACCTGAACAACGAATAATAATCAATCGCAACAATACCGACTCATCCTGCAACTCACCACACCAGTTCATGCAACGCGACATTGCAACATCCTGCGTGGCAGCAGGTCCCGGTTCTCCCCCGACCAGCGCCAGAAGACCTTGAAGGATGGCGGCGCCTGCCGCAGGCTGTGCGCAAGAATGTCTCTGGCGGAGTCCCCGCAGGGGTTGGGATAGTACCAAGTGCCCCGATAACTGAGGGATGGACTCTCGCTCGGCGTGCGCGCAGGACGCGCGTGACGCCCCTTCAACATCTACCTGACAGATCCTCGCGTTATCGATGGGACGCTTGCGAGCCTCTGATGCATATCCGGAGCCTGCTCTCGCTTTCTACCCCGACGCCTCACACACTCACCGACATGGAGAAGCCATCTGTGGCGATTCCGACACCCCCGCACTCCCCTCCCGCCCTTGCTGCCTCACGCCAACCGGACTCATGGCTACCTGCCTGGCTGATGTCCGGCATGATGATGCTGTTGATGGTGTTGAGCCTCGGGTTCAGCAGCCTGTCCCATGCCGCCCCGACCGACGATGGCAGCGGCGATGGCGCGACATCTTCCTATGAGAGCCTGGCCACGCTGCTGGAAGACCCCAGTCAACGCGAGGCCCTGATCGAAGGCCTGCGACAGCTGGACAGCAAGGCAAGTGAGCAAGCCGTCGAGGTGGCGGGGGAAGACGTCACCCTGAGCGAGGACTCGCCGTCACTCTCGCGCCAGCTTGCCGAGATCAGCCAGGACCTGGTCGCGGAGCTGTCCGCCACGCTGGACCGGATGATGGAGACACTCAGCGGCATCGGGAGCGAAGACGCCAGCAGTATCGACTGGGAGCACTTCACGACCGAAGCCATCAGTCTGGGACTGGTGGTCATCTCGACCATCGGGCTGTTCCTGATCCTGCGCCGGCTGGCCCGTCCGCTCTTCGGGCGCGTCAGCCAGTGGTCACTGGATGGCCAGCATCGCAGTCCGCTGCTGCGCACCCTGCTGGCGGTGCTCATCGCGGCAGTGGTGGACATCGCGGTCATCGGTCTCGCCTTCCTCGGCGGCTATCTGCTCGCCATCTTCGCCTATGGCGAACAGGGCGTGATCGGTCAGCGAGAGTCGATGTTCCTCAACGCCTACCTGGTGATCGAGCTGGTCAAGGCCTTGATGCGCATGCTGTTCTCCTCGGACTTCAAGGGCCTGCGCCTGTTCCCGATGCGTGATGAGGTCGCACGCTACTGGAATCGCTCGCTGGCGATGCTGGCCGGCTTCATCGGCTATGGCATTCTCGTCGTGGTTCCGATGGTCAACAACAACCTGGCGCCAGCCGTGGGCAGCTTCGTCAACCTGCTGATCATGGCCGTGACACTTGTCTGGGCCATCGTCGTCATCACGCGCAATCGCATCATCCTGCGTGACCGTCTTCTGAATCAGGCACAGGAAACCCGCAACAGCCTGGTCGCGATAGCCCTGCGTATCCTGGCCAGCACCTGGCATCTCTTCGCACTGGCCTACTTCATCACGCTGTTCGTGATCTCGCAGACCACACCGGAAACTGCCCTGCCCTTCATGATGGGGGCGACGCTCAAGACACTGTGCGCCATCGGGGGCGGCTACCTGCTCTCCCAGGTGCTTACCCAGTTGATCGGCAAGCGCATCCAGGTCTCCGACAAGCTGCGCGGTCAGCTGCCGATGCTCGAGAAGCGCCTCAACTCCTACATCCCGACCGCGCTGCGCATCATGCGCGCCATCATCGTCATCGTGGTAATCGGCATGGTGCTGAATGCCTGGCACATCGTGGCACTGGGTGAGTGGCTGGCGACGGATGCCGGTGCCCTGCTGCTGTCACGTATCTTCCATGTGCTGTTCATTCTCGCCTTCGCGGTCGTGATCTGGGTCGGCATCGCCAGCATGATCGAGCACAAGCTCAATCCCGATACCGGCAAGGGCAAGCCGTCCTCACGCGTGGAAACCCTGCTGGCACTGTTCCGCAATGCCATCGCCATCGCGATGATCGTCTTCACCGCGATGATCGTGCTGTCGGAGATCGGCATCGACATCGCGCCGCTGCTGGCCGGTGCCGGTGTGCTGGGTCTGGCGATCGGTTTCGGCGCCCAGAAAATGGTGCAGGACATCATCACCGGCGTGTTCATCCAGCTGGAGAACGCTATCAACACGGGTGACGTGGTCACCGCCGGCGGCGTGACCGGTACCGCGGAACGCCTGACCATCCGCTCGGTGGGTATCCGCGACCTGTCCGGCACCTTCCATATCGTGCCGTTCTCGTCGGTGGATACCGTCTCCAACTACATGCGTGACTTCGCCTACCATGTCGGCGAATACGGTATCTCCTATCGCGAGAATGTCGACCACGCCATCGTGCACCTGCGTGCGGCCTTCGATGAGCTGCAGGAAGGCAGCTATGGTCCGGAGATTCTCGAGCCGGTCACCATCGCCGGCGTCTCGGCCCTGGCCGACAGCTCGGTCAACATCCGCGTGATGATCAAGACCAGCCCGGGCAACCAGTGGGCCATCGGCCGCGAGTACAACAAGCTCGTGAAGCAGCACTTCGATGCAGCCGGCATCGAGATCCCGTTCCCGCACATGACCATGTACTTCGGTCAGGACAAGGACGGTGGCGCGCCGCCGGCCAACGTACGCACCATGCAGGCGCCGTTCGTGATCGATGGCTCCGCCGCCGGTCAGCCGAAGACCCCCGAGCAGCGCGAGGCCGCCGCCAAGGTCGCCAAGCGTCGCGAGGAGAACCCGCTGACCCGCCATGCCACCAAGGATGGCGAAGTCGTGGATGCCGAGGAACAGCGCATCCGTCAGACCACCCAACCGGATGCCGACGGCGACTGATCAAGCGTAAGCGGTATTCCGGCACGGCTGTCTGCGAAGGCAGCCGTCCTGAAACGAAAACGCCCCCGAGCCAGTGGCTCGGGGGCGTTTTCATGTGCGGGCATAAAACGCTGCCTCACACCTCATGCGCGAGGCTGGCTCAGGAGCCGGTGCCCCACATGCTGGACAGCGAGCTCAGCAGCGTCGAGCTGACGCCTTCGCCGCCCATGTAGCTGAGCAGCACCGGCGCGAACTGGGAGACCATGCTGCTGTCCATGCCCAGCGCGGAGAAGGCGCTGTCCAGAGACGCGCTGTCATCGACATTGCCGACGGTGCTGGCCAAAGCCTTGGCATTGTCGTTGCCGCTCAGGCTCGCCAGGCTGGAGAGCGTGGACAGCGAGCTGCTGCTGGTCAGGCTGGACAGCTGCGGCACTTCGGTGGACAGCTCGGAGGTCGCGCTGGTGCCAAGCTGGGACTGGGCCAGGGCCAGCATGGCAGCAGAGCCACCCAGCGCCTGAGTGGAGGACACACCCAGCTGGGAGGTCAGGCTGGACATCAGGTCGGCTGCCGGCAGGGACTGACCTGTCTGGCTGCTCAGCATGCTGCTGGCGAGGCTCATCATGGAGCTGGACGAGCTGGAGGAGCTGGCGGCGTTGCTGGAAGAGCTGTTACCGGTAGCGGCACAACCGGCCAGTGATACGGCCAGTACAGAGGCGCCCATCAGGGCCAGGGACTTATGCAACATGCAGACTCCATCATCGCTTGGGGAAACGGACCGGACTCGGCCCGTAGATGCACCACGTGCATGGGTGCATCCGACACGCAGAATCATCGCACGGAGGAATCGCTTCCAGCCAGCGCCATACGATCACGCTCTGGCCATGCAGGCCCGGACGCATCGTTGCCGGATCAGCAACGAGAAATCCGGCACTGGCCATGCCCACGCCAACATGCACCCGCCGACACCTCACGGCGGCATGCTGACAGGACGAAAGCCTGGGAGAGAATGCCCACAGCGCCCGTCATACGGGCAAAAAGAAGGGCATCCCGTCACACAGCGTGTGAACCTGGATACCCCGGAGAGAAACCTGCATCACCGGCCGACAGCGCGACCGGTGCAATTGGGCAATACCTTTCATCAAACAAGGAAATATCGTGCAAGCCGCCGAGTGCCTTGTCCGCCCGCCCTCATGACGCCTGTCATGCCTTGGTTGGCACTGACTGGCTGGCACTCGACGGTTGGCACTCGGCGGCCGCTCCTCAGGCGTTGTCCTTGCTCGGCTGCGGCAGGGCCGGCAGTGAGCGATCCAGCAGCTCGACGCTCTGACGGTAGTAGAGCTGACTCTTGTTGTGCTCGCCAAGGTTGGCGAACAGACGCGCGAGTTCAGCACACACCGTACCGCTCGGACGCTGGCGCTGGCTAGCCTCGAAGTACTCCTGAGCCTTGCCCCAGCTGGCGTTGCGCAGTGCCAGACGGCCCAGCGACAGCAGCAGGTCCGGATCATTCGGACGCTCCTGCAGCCACTTCTCGGCATACACCAGCTGACGCGGTGCATCCACGTCCAGCAGGCCGTAGCGCAGCACCAGACGCGAATCCCAGCACTCCTTGAGGGAGTGACGCAGCAGACGCTCGGCCAGACCCTCCTGGCCACCGGCGATCAGCGCTTCGGCGTAGAGCGCGACCAGATTCACGTCGGTACGCAGGTGATCCGGCATGTCGGCCCATAGGTTGCGCACGCGCTCGATGTCTTCCGGATTGCGCGCGGCCTGCTGGATCAGCGCCACATAGGCACGCTGTTCCAGCTCCTTCTTCTCCTCGGGGGAGATGAGGTCCTGCTTGTCGAGACGCGGCATCAGACGACGCAGACCATCCCAGTCATTGACCGCCAGATAGGCCTGCTTGAGCAGCTTGAGCACCTGCGGGTGCTCGCCCAGCTGCTTGTCGAGACGCGTCAGGGTCGCCAGCGCCTGTTCATGCTGCTGGCGGTCCAGCATCAGCTGTGCCTGCACCAGACCCACGGCACTCTCGGAGCCCTGGGTGGACTCATGCGCCCGCTTGAGCAGCGTGTCCGCCTGCTCGAAGCGTCCCTGATAGTGCGCGGCCAGGGCAGCGGAGAGGTAGTTGACCAGCGGCGTGCTGGAATCTTCCGCCGAGTGGGTCAGCGACTTCTCGGCCCGCTTCCAGCGGCCTTCGGCCAGCGCCACCAGCCCCCGCACGGTCTTGCGCGTGGCATTGCGATGACGGGTACGGCTGTTCCACACCTTGAGGCGGGAGAACGGATGCGCGAAGCGCGACAGCAGGCGCAGACCGAAGTGCAGCACCACGAAGCCCGCGAACAGCAGGATCAAGCCGAACCAGAAGGAGGTCTGGACCGAGGTATCGCCGACGCGAATCAGCCAGTAGCCCGGGAAGGCCTGCATCAGTTGCCCGAACAGGGCACCGATGGCCAGCCCGATGATGATCAGCAGTATCAGGACTCTCATGCGTTGCCACCCCCTTGCTGGGCGCGGCGCTCGATCAGCTCACGCAGCTTGCTCAGAGAGGCGGAGATGTCAGGCAGCTCCGGACGGATGGTCTTGCTCTTGAGCTCTTCCAGCTTGGCGATGGCATTCTGCACGCCATCGGTCTTGGTGTCGTAGTAGCCATTGACCAAGGTGATGGCCTTGTCGATGGCGGCCTGGTAGAGCTTCGGCTCTTCCTTGAGCAGCGCCAGCTGCGCCTGCTCCAGCACCAGGCGCACGTTCTGGCGCAGGTAGGATTCCTGCTCCGGCGTGATCAGGGCTTCCAGGGCCTCGTCATGACGACGCACGGTGACCAGGTCCTTCAGCTCGTTGCCGAAACGGGCCAGCTGCTGCTGCCAACCGCCTGTCGGCGCTGCGTCGTTCTCGACCTTGGCGGCGATCTCGGCCACGTCCTGCTTGAGCGGCAGACGCGCCAGCTGTTCCTGCTCGGCGAGCAGCGCCAGATAGATACCGCTGCGATCCACGCGCGGCACGCTGTCCAGGCTGGCCAGTTCGGACTGGATGGCCTTGCGTACCGGCAGCAGCGCCGGGTTGTTGGCCGCCGCGATGCGCGCATCGGCGTTCTCGAGCAGCGCATCGGCACCGTTCACGTCGCGCTCCAGTTGCAGACGCTGGTTGGCGAGGCGCAGCAGGTACTCGGCTTCCGCGTAGTGCCAGTCACGCGCGTCCGTCTGCTGGGACTTGCTGAGCTCCTCGAGCACCTTGTTGAGGGCCTGCTCGGTGTCCTGGCTTTCGCTGGACAGGCGCTTGTCGAGCTCGCTGACGCGGGATTCATTCTTCTCGAGCGTGCTCGACAGGCCATCGACCTTGCTGGAGACCTGCCCGACCTGCTGAGTCACGCTCTCGTTGACCTGCTTGTCGAGGCCCTGGGCATCCGGTAGCGCATTCAGACGCTGCCAGCCGAGCCACGCCAGCACCGCGACCACGATGGCCAGCACGATGACGAGAACCAGCGCGATGCTGCCGGCCTTGCTCTTCTTGCCCTGCGGCTCGCCGGGCGGCGGCGTGCCGGGCGCCGCCGCGCCGGGCGCCGTCGCGCCACCCAGGCCTGCACCACCGGCGCTGGCCGTCTTGCCAGCCGGCGTGGAGGGCTTGCCGGGAGACGCCTTGCTGGAAGAGGCCTTGCCAGCACTCGGCTTGGCGGCAGACGCCTCTTTTGCGGATTCGCTACGCTCCGCAAGCGGCGATTTAGCGCCGGAAGGCGTCGATGCGTTGTCGTCTGAAGTCTGGCTCACGGGCGTGGACTCACTGGCAGTGGAGGATGAGGTTGAAGAGGAGGAGCTGCCCTGCCCCTTGCCACGCCCACGACGATTGCGCCCACCTCGCGAGCGGCGCTCGCGCGGGGCATCAGCCGTGTCGGATGACGAGGAAGAGGACGAACGGGAGGCCTCGGCGCCAGGGCGGCCAGAGGCAGTGTCATCGGCGGAAACGCCGGGAGCGGAAGAAGCATCTGATGCGCGAGCGGCAGCATCCTTGTCGCCCGACTTGCCGGGCGTCATGCCGGCAGAGCCGTTATCTTCCTGATCGTGTTCTCGGTTGCTCATCTACGCTTGCCCTTTTCCGGATTCTTGGGAATCGATGGCCTCACGCGGACCAGGCGCAGTGGCGCCGGTCACTGCATGGCGAGTCTTGCTGAAGGGGGCGCAGGCGCGAAGTACTGCCTGCGTCAGGGCCCCGGGTGAAGCGTCCTCGGCGACCGTCACGCGCTCGAAACCATGAGCGTGTGCCAGTGTAGCCAAACGGTGGCTCGACACGATTAGCGGTTGGTGCAAGGCCTGCGGCGTCACCGACGCCATCACCGTCTCGAGCAGTTCATTGCTGGTCACCACCATTGCATCATACGCGCCCGCCGCCAGACGGCCAGCCTGTTGCGGCGACAAAGCCAACGGAAGGCGTCGATAAAGTGCCAGCCGCGTGACCTGGGCACCCCGTGCCACCAGCGTCTCTTCCAGCAGCGGACGCCCGCCTTCACCGGCCACCAGCAACCAGCGCTGCCCCGCAAGCGCCCTTAGCGACGGCAGCGACAGCAGGGCTTCGCTGGTGGTACCGACCGGCGCATCACGCTCGGCATGCTCACCACGCGTGGCGCGCGGCGGAACACGCACCGGCACGCCCAGCCGCGAATGCAGCACTTCGGCCGTAGCCGCGCCGACGGCATAGAAGCTGACGCCTTCGGGCAGCTGTGGCCACCACTCCTCCAGCCAATCGGCCAGATAGCCGGCGGCCTGGGGCGAGATCACGATCACGCCGCGATACAGATCGACGTCGATGATCGCCTGGCGCGCGGCGGGTTCCAGCGGCAAGGCCTCGAGCGCCATCAGCTTGAGGCACTCCACCGCGCAGCCGGCCTCGCTCAGCATCGCATCGAGAACCGCTCCGCGCGAGCCCGGCCGCGTTGTCAACACCTCAAGACGCGACGCCTTCGCCATCGCTGATACCTCAGCCACGAGCATCGCCGTAGACCGCCGCCAGAATCTCGCCGGCACCCTGGGAGAGCAGATCTTCGGCCACGGCGACGCCCAGCGCTTCCGGAGCGTCGGACGGACCACGCGCTTCAGCGCGCAGGATGACCGTCCCGTCGGGGTTGCCGACCAGGGCGCGCAGCCACAGCTGGCTACCACCTTCCTCGAGCACGGCATAGCCGCCGATCGGCACCTGACAGCCTCCTTCCAGATGCGTATTCATGGCGCGCTCGGCCAGCACGCAACGGCTGGAGTCTTCATGGGCCAGCGGCTCGAGCAGCGCAAGAATCTCCTCGTCCTGCAGGTTGCACTCGATGCCGAGCGCACCCTGACCACAGGCCGGCAGGCAGGTCTCGGCGTCCATCTCGGCGGTGATGCGCGCATCCAGCTCGAGGCGCTGCAGGCCGGAAGTGGCCAGGATGATGGCGTCGAACTCGCCGGCATCCAGCTTGCCGAGACGCGTCTGGACATTGCCGCGCAGGCTCAGCACTTCCAGGTCCGGGCGTGCCGCCTTGGCCTGCAGACCACGGCGCAGACTGGAGGTCCCCAGACGCGCGCCCTGCGGTAGAGCATCGAAGTTGGCACAGGTGTTGGACACGAAGGCGTCGGTCGGGGCGTGACGCTCGAGAATCACCGCCAGACCCAGCGACTCCGGGAAGTGCATCGGCACGTCCTTCATGGAGTGCACGGCGATATCGGCGCGACCGTCGAGCATCGCCTCTTCCAGCTCCTTCACGAACAGCCCCTTGCCGCCGATCTTGGCCAGCGGGGTGTCGAGAATCTTGTCACCACGCGTCGACATCGGCACCAGCTCGACGCTCAAGCCAGGATGCAGGGCCTCGAGACGCGCCTTGACGTGTTCGGCCTGCCACAGGGCGAGCAGGCTCTTGCGGGTCGCGATACGCAGAATCTCACGGCGGGGCACGGCATTCTCCTTGCTGGCGCGCAACGCACGCCATCTGATTCAAATTTGTTGAGCAAACATGACTGACGAACAGCGCTGCCCTCTGATGACACTTATCATAAAGCCAGTCACCTCAGGGGGAAAATCCGTGGCACGCTTTCCGCGATCCGCCGGACTGGCCGCGGCCCCTCGCCCACGCGCAGGAGTCTGGTACACTCCAAGGTCAACGATACCGGCTGCGCGACCGTGCACCGGACGCCGAACTCTGGACACGTCACCACAATTCGAGATCCCGATGAGCGAATCTACCAATCAGTCCTGGGGCGGCCGCTTCAGCGAGCCGACCGATGCCTTCGTGGCACGTTTCACCGCCTCCGTCGATTTTGATCAGCGCATGGCGCAGCACGACATCCAGGGCTCCATCGCCCACGCCACCATGCTGGCCGGTGTCGGCGTGCTGAGCGAAGAAGAACGCGACGTCATCATCGCGGGACTGAAGGAAATCAGTGAAGAGATCGCGCGGGGCGAATTCGAGTGGTCCGTGGCACTGGAAGACGTGCACATGAACATCGAGGCACGCCTGACCGCCAAGATCGGCATCACCGGCAAGAAGCTGCACACCGGCCGTTCACGCAACGACCAGGTCGCCACCGACATCCGCCTCTATCTGCGTGACGAGATCGATGCCATCGACGCCGAACTGACGCGTCTGCGCGAAGGCATGCTGGGACTGGCCGAGCAGGAAGCCGACACCATCATGCCGGGCTTCACTCACCTGCAGAGCGCCCAGCCGGTCACCTTCGGTCATCACCTGCTGGCGTGGCAGGAAATGGTCGCCCGCGACCAGGACCGCCTGCGTGACTGCCGCGTACGCATGAACGTGCTGCCGCTGGGCGCCGCGGCCCTGGCCGGCACCACCTTCCCCATCGACCGGCACGTCACCAGCGAACTGCTCGGCTTCGACCGTCCGACCGAGAACAGCCTCGATTCCGTCAGCGATCGTGACTTCGCCATCGAATTCACCAGCTTCGCCAGCCTGCTGATGATGCACCTGTCACGCATGAGCGAAGAGCTGGTGCTGTGGACCAGCGCCCAGTTCGACTTCATCGACCTGCCGGACCGCTTCTGCACCGGCTCCTCCATCATGCCGCAGAAGAAGAACCCGGACGTGCCGGAGCTGGTGCGCGGCAAGACCGGCCGTGTCTATGGCCATCTGATGAGCCTTTTGACCCTGATGAAGTCCCAGCCGCTGGCGTACAACAAGGACAATCAGGAAGACAAGGAGCCGCTGTTCGATACCATCGATACCGTGCGCGGCAGCCTGCGTGCCTTCGCCGACATGATCCCGGCGATCCGCGCCAAGTCCGACAACATGTACGCCTCGGCCAGCAAGGGCTTCGCCACCGCGACCGACCTGGCGGACTACCTGGTGCGCAAGGGCGTCGCCTTCCGTGATGCCCACGAGATCGTCGGCAAGTCCGTCGCCTTCGGTATCGAGCAGCAGCGTGACCTGTCCGAGATGACCCTGGAAGAGCTCCAGCAGTTCTCCGACACCATCGAGCAGGACGTCTTCGACGTGCTGACGCTGGAAGGCTCCGTCGCGGCGCGCAATCACATCGGTGGTACCGCGCCGAACCAGGTCCGCGCTGCCGTGCAGCGTGCGCGTGACGCCCTGGCCTCGCGCGCCTGATCATCCTCTTTCGGGCCTGGTCGCCACCCATGGCTACCGGGCCCGCATCGCTCTATCGCTTGCTGCCAGGAGGCCGCCCGATGCGTCATCTGATGAGCCAGTCCGCCCGTCATACCCTTCGCACCCTCGCGGCGCTGCTGCTGGGTGCTGGCCTGCTGGCCGGCTGCGGCCAGAAAGGCCCGCTCTATCTGCCGGCGGACGCCGATGCCGGTGGCCAGCGTGCCGAAGCTCCCGCGCCGGCACCTGACGACGCCTCCGGGACAGAGAGCACCGCCGCTGCCGAGACTTCCGACAGCGACGCCTGAGCCCCCTTATTCATCTCCGGCGGGTGATGCCCGCCGGCGCGACATCTTGCAGGCCGGATCATGGATCACTTCGTTTATCAGGATGGCGTGCTGCACGCCGAAGACGTCTCGCTCGTCACGCTCGCCGAGCAGTTCGGTACGCCGTGCTACGTCTACAGCCGTGCCACGCTCGAGCGCCACTTCAAGGCCTATCAGGATGCGCTGGGCGACCACCCGCATCTCATCTGCTATGCCGTGAAGGCCAATTCCAACCTGGCGGTGCTCAACGTGCTGGCACGTCTGGGCGCTGGCTTTGACATCGTCTCCGCCGGTGAGCTGGAGCGTATCATCAAGGCCGGCGGCGACCCCGCCAAGGTAGTGTTCTCCGGCGTCGCCAAGCAGGCAGGCGAGATGGAGCGTGCGCTGGAGCTGGGCATCAAGTGCTTCAACGTCGAGTCGCTGCCGGAGCTTGAGCGCCTCAACGCCGTCGCAGGCCGTCTCGGACGCGTCGCGCCGGTGTCGCTGCGCATCAATCCCGACGTCGATGCCGGCACTCACCCGTACATCTCCACTGGCCTCAAGGCCAACAAGTTCGGCATTCCGGTCGAACAGGCGCTGGAGGTCTACGAGATCGCCAACGCCATGGAGCACGTGCAGGTGGTCGGCGCCGACTGCCATATCGGCTCCCAGCTGACCGAGCTGGCGCCCTTCCTCGATTCCCTCGAACGCCTGCTGGTCCTGCTGGATCGCCTGCGGGAACGCGGCATCGTCATCGAGCACCTCGACCTCGGCGGCGGCCTCGGCGTGCCCTACCAGAACGAGACTCCGCCGGAGCCCTTCGCCTACGCCAGCGCCCTGCTGGAGCGTCTGGCCCGCTATGAGCACGGCAGCGAGATGACGCTGCTGTTCGAACCGGGCCGCTCCATCGCCGCCAACGCCGGCGTGCTGCTGACCCGTGTCGAATACCTCAAGCCCGGTGAAGAGAAGAACTTCGCCATCATCGATGCCGGCATGAATGACCTGATCCGCCCGTCGCTGTACCAGGCGTGGCAGAACATCGTCACCGTCGATACGCGCGAGGCTCGCAAGTCCGCCAGCTACGATGTGGTCGGCCCGGTCTGTGAGACCGGTGACTTCCTCGGCAAGGACCGCGAACTGGCCATCGCGCCGGGCGATCTGCTCGCCGTGCGCTCTTCCGGTGCCTACGGCTTCGTGATGGCCTCGAGCTACAACAGCCGCTGCCGTCCTGCCGAGGTGATGGTCGATGGCACCAAGATGCACCTGGTGCGTCGTCGCGAGCGCCTCGAAGAACTGTGGACCGGTGAGCAACTGCTGCCGGAAGGTGATGCCTGATGCTGGTGAACTTCACCAAGATGCACGGACTGGGCAATGACTTCATGGTCATTGACCTGATCTCGCAACGCAGTCGCCTGCGCGATGCCGATATCCGCCGTCTGGCGGACCGCAACTTCGGCATCGGCTTCGACCAGCTGCTGGTGGTCGAGCCGCCCCGCGACCCGGACATGGACTTCCGCTATCGCATCTACAATGCCGATGGCAGTGAAGTCGAGAACTGCGGCAACGGGGCGCGCTGCTTCGCGCGCTTCGTGCGTGAACAGCGCCTGACCACCAAGCGCGAGATTCGCGTCGAGACGGCCGGCGGCCCGCTGACCCTGGTCGTGGCCGAAGATGGTCGTGTGCGCGTCGACATGGGCGCGCCGCGCTTCGCCCCCGCCGCGCTGCCCTTCGAGGCCGAGGCTGACCTGCCGGTGCACACCCTGGATGTCGAGGGCGAGACGCTGGAAATCGGCGTCGTCTCGATGGGCAACCCCCACGCGGTGCTGCTGGTCGAGAGTGTCGAACAGGCCCCTGTGCTGACGCTGGGCCCACTGATCGAGGCGCATCCGCGCTTCGCCAAGCGCGTCAATGCCGGCTTCCTCGAGGTCGTCACGCCCCATGAAGCGCGCCTGCGTGTCTTCGAGCGCGGCGTCGGCGAGACGCTGGCCTGTGGCACCGGCGCCTGTGCAGCGGTCGCTTCCGGCATTCGCCGTGGCCTGCTGGCAAGCCCGGTCAACGTCACGCTGCCCGGCGGCACCCTGAGCATCGAATGGGGTGGCGACGGCCAGCCGGTATTCATGACCGGCCCCGCCGAGACCGTCTTCGAAGGCCGCATCATCCTGTAGATCGCCAGCCCCAGCCGAGTGACGCTGCCGGAAACATGGCCGACAGCGTCCCGCTGCCAACCGTCCGCAAGGAGTCCCACATGGCCGAGTCACCCGCGTCACGTCGCCCGCGCACGCTGGACCCGGATCGGGTGGCCGAATGGCTGGCCACGCATCCCGATTTCTTCGAGGGGCGTGAAGGGTTGCTGCAACGCATGCGGGTGCCACACCCGGAAGCGCGCGGCGGCAGCATCTCGTTGCTGGAGCGGCTGGTGCATGATCTGCGTGGGCGGACCGATCAGGCAGAAGAGCGCCTCGAGGAGCTGTTGACCGCCGCACGCGACAACGAGAGCCGTTATCAGCGTCTGCGTCAGCTGGTGCTGGATCTGCTCGATGCCGAGTCCGATGATGCGCTGGCCGAAACGCTGGCCACGCGTCTCAGCGAGCTGTTCGATATCGCGGCCGTCTGTCTGTGGCAGCGCGATGCCGGTGCTTCGGCACAGCCGCCGCGCCAGGCGCTCGATGATGCGCGCGGCGAGCAGTTCGAGCGGCTGCTCGAGGGACGCGCCAGCCGCTGCCTGGCCATGCCGCGCACGCGCTGGGAAGCCCTGCTGCCCGACCATCAATGGCCACTCGGCGCCGAATGCGCAGACCTCGTCGATGCAAGTCAGGCCGATGCCACGCGCGGCTCCGCCGTCATCGTGCGCCTGACCCGTGGCGAGTGCCTGGGCTATCTGGTGGTGGCGAGTGCCGACGCCGAGCAGTTCCGTGCCGGACTCGACACCCTGTTTCCCGAGTACCTCGGTGACGTGCTGGCCCGCTGCCTGGGGCGTGATGCCTCGGGCCCGGCGCCACTGCGCTCCTCGAGCCGTGACGACCAGGCCAGCCGATGAGCCGCCTCGAGTCGGTCCACGGCACCTCGGTCATCGATACATCCACCGATGGCACCGCAGCGAGGAGCGCCGAGCGTGTTGCCGCCGAGCAGGCGCTGTCCGCGACCTGCCGGGAATTTCTGGCCGAGCTTGCCCTCGACAGCAGCCACGCGACCGTCAGCGCCTACGCGCGCGATCTGCAGGCGTTGACCGCCTTCATGCTGCGCCCCGCTGCGGACAGCAGTGCCGCTCATGCAAAGGACGCGCCGCCCCTGCCGCAGGATTGGCAGACGCTGGACGTACCGACGCTCAGGCGTTTTCTGGGTGCCGAGCGCAGTCGTGGCCTCGCGCCACGCTCATTGGCGCGGCGGCGCGCGGCGATCAGCCGTTTCTGTAGCTGGTTGGTCGAGCAGGATGTGCTGCCACACAACCCGGCGGGTCTGGTGCAGACCCCGCGCCTGCCCGACCACTTGCCACGCCCGGTGGATATCGACAGTCTGGCGCGCTTTCTCGACTGCCCGCATGACGGCACACCGCTGGCGATCCGCGATCAGGCAATGCTGGAACTGCTCTACGGCGCAGGCTTGCGTCTCTCGGAGCTGGTCAGTCTCGACCTCGACATGCTGGAAACCCGCCGCCTGCGCGTGCGCGGCAAGGGCGACAAGCCCCGCCAGCTGCCGATCGGCTCACGCGCTCGCCAGGCGCTGGATGCCTGGCTGGTGGTGCGTGGCCAGCTCGCCGCCCGGGACGAGCCGGCACTGTTCGTCGGCCAGCAGGGGCGGCGCCTCGGCCAGCGTGGCGTCCAACTCAGGCTGGTGACGCAGGCGAAAGAACGCGGCCTGCCCGAGCATCTGCATCCGCACCGCCTGCGCCACTCCTTCGCCAGTCATCTGCTCGAATCCAGCGGCGACCTGCGCGCCGTGCAGGAGCTGCTGGGGCATGCCCACCTCTCGACCACCCAGGTCTACACGCGCCTCGACTGGCAGCAACTGGCCAGCGCCTATGATCAGGCCCACCCTCGCGCCCGCCGCCAGCGCGGGTCAGAGACGCCAACGTCAGACACCGACGTTGCCTCCCCTATTGATGCTCCACTCAAGGATGACACCCTGTGACGCCTGCCAATGCGCCTCGCCTGACGGCCTTGACCTTCGATCTCGATGACACCCTCTGGGCCAATCGCGCGGTGATGGAGCGCGCCGAGGCCGAGCATTACGCCTGGCTGGATGGCGAGATCGGGCATGCCAATGATTTCCCCCTCGAGGAATATACCCGCCGCCGCATGGCGCTGGGGCTGGAGCACCCGCTGCGCCGCGGTGACTTCACCTGGCTGCGCCGCGAGGCCATGCACGCCATGCTGCGCGATGCCGGGCATGATGATGAGCAGGCGGGCCACTGGTCGCGCGCCGCCATCGAGCGCTTCCTGGCGCTGCGTCACGAATTGACGCCCTTCCCGGAAGCCAGCGAGCTGCTCGACTCCCTCGCCCGCAATTACCGCCTTGGTGCCATCACCAACGGCAATGTCGATCTGGCTCGCCTCGCGCTGGACCATCATTTCGAGTTCAGCATCGCCGCCGGCGAATGGCTGGCGCCCAAACCGGATGCGCGCCCCTTCCTCGCCGCCATGGCACGCCTGGGCAGCCGCCCCTCCACCACCCTGCATGTCGGTGACTCCTGGAAGGAAGATGCCTTGCCTGCCGCGCGACTGGGCATGCAGGCCGCCTGGATCGACGTCAAGGGTCAGGGAGCCCCGGGCCCCGTCCCGGCAGGCGTACATGTCATCTCGCATGTCCGCGAACTGCCGGCGCTGATTGCACGCCTGAATGACTGAATGACTGAGTGAGTGACCCACGGCTGAGGCTCAAGGTGTGGCGCGGCTGATGCATCTGGTGTGCCCGATGGCTGAGTGAATTAAAACTTGTACAAAAATGACGCATCAACCATATTTCATGTACAAGTTTTCCAGCGCCGTCGACATTGAACCCTGTCTGGGGTTACTGAGTCTGCGCTGGGAGATGCCTGCCACCTCGACGTCAACAGGAGAGGCCAGCATGAGCACCCACTCACTCCCGCGCTACCGTGTGTCATCTTCCTCTCTCCGGAGGCCGCCCCTGCATGGTGAAGGCGAGCAGCGCGCGCCGATCATGACACCCTCGCGGCAGACCAGCCGCGCCCTGCTGAAAGGCGTCGCCATCGTGCTGGCATCGGCGCTGCTGGTCATCGTGGCGGTCTACGGTGGACGTGCCAGCCTCTCGACGTTGCAAACCGACGTGCAGGAGGCGCCGGCAGTCTCCCCACAGGAGGCCATGCGCAGCCTGCTCGTCCCCGGCGAGGCCGTGACGATGCCGGAAGTCGTCGAGCCCGCGGCAAAGGTCCCGCATATTCTCTCGACGCCCAGGGAGACGAGCTCTCTGACCCGCCTTGACCCCATTTCCACCGCGCCGCGCAGCCTGTTCATGTGAGTGGGCTCTGGGGAAGCGCAAACGCGCAGCTGTGAGTGACAGCGCGCCTGTCGTAACGCAAACGGCCACCCCGAGGGGTGGCCGTTTCGTCATGCAAGGTGGTGCAGTTCGAGGCTTCGCCCAAACCGCCTTGCCTCTTCAGTCGTCGAAGGGATCCTGCGGTGCCTCATCGCCCGCCATCTCTTCCACGCCGTCCATCACCGACGGGTCCGCCAGCCACTCGTCGAGCTTGGCATGCACCTGCTCCACACCGGAATACTTCAGCGACGAGAACAGCTGCACGGTGACCAGGTCTTCCCACTCCTTGAGCGCGTGACGTACCTTCTGCAGGCTTGCCGCAGCAGGCCCGCGCTTCAGCTTGTCCGCCTTGGTCAGCAGGATATGCACCGGCATCCTGGCCTCGTCGGCCCAGCCCAGCATCATCTGGTCGAATTCGGACAGCGGATGGCGCACATCCATCAGCAGCACCAGACCCCGCAGCGACTGGCGGTTGCGCAGGTAGTTGGACAGATGTGACTGCCACTCGCGCTTCACCTTGTCCGGCACCTTGGCATAACCATAGCCGGGCAGGTCGACCAGATGGCGGCCCGTTTCACCGATGGTGAAATAGTTGATCAGCTGGGTGCGGCCGGGAGTCTTGGAGGTACGGGCCAACGCCTTCTGCGAGGTCAACGCATTGATGGCGCTGGACTTGCCGGCATTGGAGCGACCCGCGAAGGCCACTTCGGCACCCACGTCCGTCGGGCACTGGGCCAGAGTCGCGGCACTGATCAGGAAGCGCGCCTGACGATAATGGAGCTTGGGGGTCGAAGGAGATGATTCGGCCATGGGAGTTCTGAATACCTGTTGAAGGCGGACGTCTCGCCCGCGCGACATCACGAGAGAGCAGAAGAAACGACCGGTGTAACGAAAAGAGTGCCGCATGCCCTGCCATCGGCGCTGCACCTTGCCGACGACAGCGGGAAGATGCACTGGATTGCTGCGATGACACGACTGGCGACAGGCACGCTCACGCGCCCTGAGGGGATTCGCTATACTGCCTGCAAGGTCAGCATGGCGATCATGAGGCCTAGTGTACCACCCTGCTCTCACGGGCTGCGAGAGTGGGGTGTACTTCTCACCGCGCGCAGTACGGCGCGGGCACCGGGGAAATGACAGAGGTCACCATCCACGCCGGATGATACAAGCCCCGAACGGGCCTCTTCGTGAAACAGGGACCAGTGAAATGGATGAGCTGATGAGACCAAGGCAGAGCCCCGTGCGCCCCGTGCGTCTGCTGCTGGCACTTGCTGCCACGACGTTGGCCGCCACCTTGCCGACGGGGGCCGCCGCCGAGTCACTGGTCGGCGATGCCGCGGCAGGCAAGGCCAAGGCTGCCGTCTGTGCTGCCTGTCATGGCGCCCAGGGCATCTCGCCGACGCCGGCCTTCCCCCATCTTGCTGGCCAGCAGGCCCACTACCTGCGCAAGCAGACGGCCGACATCCGGGATGGGCGCCGCTCGGTGCCGCAGATGGCCGGTATCGCCGACAACCTGAGCGATCAGGACATCGCCGATATCGCGGCCCATTACGCCGCGCAGCCTGCCAATCGCGGACAGGCCGAGCCAGAAGCCGCCCGTGCAGGCGAGGTACTGTATCGCGCCGGCTCGCTGGAGCGCGGCATCGCGGCCTGCACGGCCTGTCATGGCCCGCGCGGTGAAGGCATCGACTCGGCAGGCTATCCGGCACTGGCCGGGCAGTACCCCGCCTATACCGTGACGGCGCTCAAGGCCTTCCGCGACGGCACCCGCGACAACGACCCGAACGCCATCATGAGCAGCATTGCCGCGCGCATGAGTGACAGCGACATGCAGCAAGTGGCCGAATATCTCCACGGCCTGCGCTGAGGCATCTGATCAGCCGGGTGTCGCGTATGACTGACTTGATGACGACCGGCACCAGCACGCCGCCCAGGTGGCGTGATCGAACGGCGTTCATCCAGCGGTCAACCTTGTCACGCTAGGCTGGCCCGACAGTGATCCGCCGTGTCCCGCCCGGCAGTCTCGACAGCAGTGGTGGCTGACACGCATACTCGATGCATCACTAATGTTGCCGGGGATCATGCCCGGGCATGCCTCAACCCGATGGAGATGTTCCATGAAGTGGAAACCCCTACTGACTCTGGTGGCGGGCCTTGGCCTGTCAGCAAGCGTTTTCGCCGCTGAAGCTGGCAAGGACTATCAGGTACTCGACGAGCCGGTGAAGACCGACGCGCCGGCGGGCAATGTCGAAGTGGTCGAAGCGTTCTGGTACGGCTGCCCGCACTGCTACAAGCTGGAATCCAGCCTCGAGCCGTGGGTCGACGAACTGCCGAGTGACGTGACCTTCAACCGTCTGCCGGCCACCATGGGGCAGGACTGGGTCAAGCACGCCTATGCCTTCTATGCCGCCAAGGACCTGGGCATCCTCGACGAGACCCACAAGGCCTTCTTCGATGCCATCCATCAGGACCACCAGCGCCTGACCGATCCGGATGATATCGCCAAGTTCTACAGCGACTACGGCGTCAGTGAAGAAGACGCCAAGAAGTCGCTGACCTCCTTCGGCGTGAAGAGCCAGGTCAACCAGGCTCACGCCCAGATGCGCGCCTACAAGATCATGGGTGTCCCGGCACTGATCGTCGATGGCCGCTATGTCATCTCGCCGAGCACGGCAGGCTCACTGCAGAACATGCTCAAGATCACCGACGAGCTGGTCGAGCAGGTGCGTGAAGAGAAAGCCGGCAGCAAGGATGCCGCTTGATGGTAGCGGCTGCTGACCCAGTGGCCGCCAGCGCCGCGGAAGGTGCCGGACTCGACGAGACGGCACCTCCCCTGCGTCTGCTGACCTTCAACATGCAGGTCGGTATCCATACCGCGGCGTGGCATCACTATGTCACCCGCGGTTGGCAGCATGTGCTGCCACACCCGATGCGCCGCAAGCGGCTGGAGCTGATCGCCGCCGCCATCACGCCCTACGATATCGTCGGGCTGCAGGAGGTGGATGGTGGCAGTTTCCGCTCCGGCAACGTCAATCAGGTCGATTCACTGGCCGAGACGGCCGAATTCCCGCATCGCTATCAGCAGCTCAACCGCAACCTGGGCCGCCTAGCTCAGCACAGCAACGGCCTGCTGTCGCGCCTGCCTATCAGCCATCTCGAAGAGCACAGCCTGCCCGGCACCCTGCCGGGACGCGGGGCCATCCATGCCCGCTTCGGCGAGGGCGAACACGCTCTGCATGTCTTCGTGACTCACCTGGCACTCGGTGCCCGTATCCAGCATCGTCAACTGCAGTACCTCGGCGAGCTGATCGCGCCCCTCAAGCATGTCATCGTGATGGGCGACCTCAATTGCACGCTGGCCCAGCTTCGTCAGCACAAGGCGTTCAGCGAGGCACTCGACTCCCGCCCCAGCAAGGCCATCAACAGCTACCCGGCCTGGCAACCACGCCGTGGACTCGACCATATTCTGGTCTCCTCGACGCTGCGTCTGAGCCACCCGACCACGCTGTCGCACCTGTTCTCCGACCATCTGCCGCTTGCGGTAGAAGTCCATCTGCCAGCCGCATGCCGCAAGGCGATCGGGCTCGCCTGACTTTCCGGCGCCTCTCTCAGTCATGCATCTCTGATGCCTGACACTCTGACATCGCTCCCCCGAATGTCGCCCCCTCTACCGACTGGCTCTCCCGTCTGGCTCTCCCGACTCACGCTTCCGCCAGCTTCGGCTTGATGCGCATAAAGCGACCCTTCCGCGTCCTTCCTTGAGCGTTCTCATGTATCACTGCCGGCATTTCTTCGCCTATCTCACTGTAAGCAAAGGCAAAAATATCCTGTCAGACCAATGATCCATTTGTTGTTGCGGCGCCGCTCGCTACTCTTTGTCTGCCAATGACGTGGATTAATCGTTGACTTAGCGATGACTGATGGCATGCCGCATCCGAGCGATGTCACTTACAGGGATGAAGCGTGGAATAGCGTTGTTCAAAGCGATGCCATCACGGCTTGCTGCACACCGCGACTGACCACAACATGAGCAACATCTGAATTGGCGAACTTGCCAGCAATCGCTTGCAACACAAGCGCTTGGCAAAGACACAGCAGACGCTGTCGGCAAAGCAACAACAACACCAACAATCATCACCTGCTACCCGCAGGCCAAGGGGACTCCATGTCTGCCAATGCCTCTACCCCCGGCTGGCTCACAGGGCTCGACCGCATGACCGAGGGGCTGGGACGCTGCGTGTCCTGGCTGGTCGTCATCATGATGCTGGTCGAATTCACCATCGTGATGCTGCGCTACGCCTTCAACATCAACAGCATCCCAATGCAGGAATCCGTGATGTACATGCACGCGGCCGTCTTCCTGCTCGCCGCCAGCTACACGCTCAAGCACGACGGCCATGTGCGAGTGGATATCTTCTATCAGCGCATGTCGCACCGCGGGAAGTCGTGGGTCGATCTCGGCGGCACCCTGTTCCTGCTGTTCCCGGTAATGATCTTCATCCTGCTCTCCAGCCTCGGTTACGTGGGCGATTCCTGGGGCATCAAGGAAGCCTCCCCCGAATCCGGCGGCCTGCCAGGCGTCTACCTGCTCAAGACCCTGGTTCCGGCCATCGCCATCCTGATGATGCTGCAAGGCGTCGCGGAAGCCGGCCGCCACCTGCTGTTCCTGATGGGCCGCCTGCCCTCTCCGCATGCGAGCGATGACACCCCTGACCACGATGAGGAGCTGGTGTAATGCTCGAGATCATGCCACTGCTGCTGTTCGTGTGTATCTGTATTGTCCTGATGCTGGGCTATCCGGTGGCGTTGTCACTGGCCGGTACCGCGCTTGCCTTTGCCGGACTCGGCATGGGGCTGGATGCGCTGGGCATTACCCAGGGCGTATTCGATGCCAGCTTCCTGTCCGCGATGCCCAACCGCCTCTACGGCACCATGACCAACCAGACATTGCTGGCCGTGCCACTGTTCGTGTTGATGGGCGTGCTGCTGGAGAAATCCAAGGTCGCCGAGACGCTGCTCGACGCCATGGCGTTGATGTTCGGCTCGCTGCGTGGCGGGCTGGGGATTTCCGTCACCATCGTCGGCATGCTGCTGGCCGCCTCCACCGGCATCGTCGGCGCGACCGTCGTCACCATGGGCCTGCTGTCACTGCCGACCATGCTCAAGCGTGGCTATGACCCGTCACTCGCCACTGGCGCCATCTGTGCCACCGGCACCCTGGGGCAGATCATCCCGCCATCCATCGCGCTGGTTCTGCTGGGCGACGTGCTGTCTTCCGCCTATCAACAGGCCCAGCTGTCGATGGGCATCTGGAGCCCGAAGACCGTCTCGGTGGGTGACCTGTTCATCGGCGCGCTGATTCCAGGCCTGATTCTGGTGCTCGCCTATATCGTCTACATCGCCATCGTCGCCTGGCTGAAGCCGGAGAAGGCGCCAGCCGTCGATCGTGATGCGCTGATGGAAGAGCTGGGCCATACCGGCAGCGTCTTCTGGCTACTGCTGAAGGGCCTGGTGCCACCGATCGTGCTGATCGTCTGCGTGCTCGGCTCGATTCTCGGCGGTCTCGCGACCCCGACCGAAGCCTCGGCCGTGGGTGCCTTCGGCGCGCTGATGCTGGCCCTCGCCAACCGCAAGCTGAGCCTGAAGACCCTCACCGAGGTGGTGCGCTCCACCACCAACGTCACCTCGATGGTGTTCCTGATCCTGATCGGTGCGGCACTGTTCTCGCTGGTGTTCCGCGGCTTCGGCGGCGAAGAGGTCGTCACCGAGATCTTCGAGAACATGCCCGGCGGCGTCATCGGTGCCACCCTGGTGGTGATGCTGGTGATCTTCCTGCTCGGCTTCATCCTCGACTTCATCGAGATCACCTTCGTGGTGGTGCCGATCGTCGGCCCGGTGCTGCTGGCCATGGGCCTCGACCCGATCTGGCTGGGCATCATGATCGCCATCAACCTGCAGACCTCCTTCCTGACGCCACCCTTCGGGTTCGCGCTGTTCTACCTGCGCGGCGTGGCACCCAAGGAAGTCAGCACCAAGCAGATCTACAAGGGTGTCGTGCCGTTCATCCTGATCCAGCTGTGCATGCTGGGGGCCCTGGCTGCATTCCCGGGCCTGGCCACCTGGCTGCCGGCGCAGTTCTAGGCCAACACTGACGAGACAGAACAAGAACAGAACACGGATAGTGCACGGAAAGCATAAATACAGAGCAGCAACTGAATTGGCGGGGCCTGCCCCGCCAGCTGATGGGAGAGCCGCCAGTCGGCTCATGCAGATGCACGGGAGCCGTTCGCGGCCCACCTCTTGCCCAGCGCCGGTCTCTGACCGGTGCACAACAACAATCGGGCACTTCAAGGAGCATGCCATGCAACTCAACAAACTCGCCTTCGGCATCGCCGTCGGTACCATGACCGCCATGGGCACCCTGCCGGCCGTCGCCAATGCCGCCGATACCTACACCTGGAAGATGGTCACCTCGTGGCCGAAGAACTTCCCGGGGGTGGGCCAGGGGCCGGAACGCCTCGCGCGCCTGGTCGATGAGATGTCCGATGGTCGCCTCAAGATCAAGGTGTACGGGGCGGGCCAGCTGGTGCCGGGCTTCGAGGTGCTCGATACCGTCTCTTCCGGTACCGCGCAGATCGGTCACTCGGCCTCCTACTACTGGAAAGGCAAGGCGCCGGAAGCCCAGTTCTTCGCCGCCGTACCCTTCGGCATGACCGCACAGGAAATGAACGCCTGGCTGCATTACGGTGGCGGCCTGGAACTGTGGAACGAGGTCTATGACAAGTTCGGCGTCGAAGTCATGGCCGGTGGCGCCTCGGGCGTGCAGATGGGCGGCTGGTTCAACAAGGAGATCAACTCGGTCGCCGATCTCGATGGTCTGAAGATGCGTATCCCGGGTCTGGGTGGCGATGTCATGCAGCAGATGGGCGTGGCGACGGTCAGCATGCCGGGCGGCGAGATCTTCACCTCGCTGCAGTCCGGAGCCATCGATGCCACCGAGTGGATCGGGCCGTACAACGACCTGGCCTTCGGTCTCTATCAGGCCGCCAAGTACTACTACTATCCGGGCTGGCACGAGCCGACCGTCACCTTCGAAGCCATCGTCAATGACGACGCCATGGCCGAGCTGCCCAAGGACCTGCAGGCCATCCTGCGTTCCGCGGTACGTGACGTGAACCAGGACATGCTCGACGAGTACACCGCGCGCAACAACGATGCCCTCGAGACACTGCTCAACGAGCACAAGGTCGAGCTGCGCCGCTACCCGCAGGACGTGCTCGACAAGGCACGTGAGCTGTCCGGCGAAGTGGTCAAGAAGCTTGGTGACTCCAATGAGCTGGCCGGCCGCATCTACGAGTCCTACACCACCTTCGAAGGCAAGGTCGAGAAGTGGCACGAAGTCTCCGAACAGGCCTTCCTGAACGCACGCAATCCGGAAGGCGTGGAGTAAGACTGCGCTACCTGTGCCGAGCTCCCGCGAGGCGGCACAGTCCTGTCATCCAATGCTTGCAGCCGCCCCCTCGGGGGCGGTTTTTTTGGGGCTACGCGATCAGCTCTCGAGCAGGAAGGTCACCGGCCCGTCATTGAGCAGCGAGACCTGCATGTTGGCGCCGAAGCGCCCGGTCTCGATTCCCACCCCGAGTTCCCGCCCGCGCTCACGCGCCTTGTCGACCAGATAGGAGAACAGTCGTTCGCCCTCCGCCGGTGGCGCCGCCGAGGAGAAACTGGGGCGCATGCCGCTGCCGGTGTCCGCCGCCAGCGTGAACTGCGAGACCAGCAGCAGACTGCCGCCCACCTGCTGGACATTGAGATTCATCTTGTCGTTCTCGTCACCGAAGACGCGGTAATGCAGCAACTTGTGCAGCAGCTTTTCGGCACGCGCTTCGTCATCGCCCTTCTCGACGCCCACCAGTACCAGCAGACCGCCCTCGATGGCGCCGACGCTCTCGTCCTCGACCACGACTTCCGCCCGTGTGACGCGCTGGATCAATGCTCGCATGCCGCTTGCTCCTTCAAGAGATGAATGATGACATTTCGTGTTCGGGAGCATACCAGACGCGAACGCCCCGCAGTCTGAGCCTGCGGGGCGCGACAAGTGTTACTTGAGGATGTGGGAGGAGCTGCTAGTTGGCGAGGCTGGGCAGGAACAGAGCGATCTGCGGGAACAGCATCAACAGCACCGTCGCCAGCAACAGCAGGGCAATGAAGGGCGGCGTCCCCCGGATGACCTCCATGTACGGTTTTCTAAATACCGCCACCGCAGTGAAGATGTCGCAGCCGAAGGGCGGAGTCGCCGAGCCTATCGCCGCCTGCAGGGTGACCAGGGTGCCGACCAGCACCGGGTCCAGCCCGGCGGCATCGACTGCCGGCGCGAACACCGGCGCCAGAATCAGGATCACCACGATGGGGTCCACGAACATGCAGCCGACGAAGTAGGCCGCCGCGATCACTGCCAAGAGCGCCAGCGCATGCTCCGACAGGTAGGGGATATAGCCGCCGAGAATGGCATCCGGAATCTTGGCGAAGGAGATCATCCACGAGAAGCCCGCGCCCGCCGCCACCAGGATGAACACCACCGCGGTGATCAGCCCCGTGGAGAAGGCCACACTGGGCAGGTCCTTCAGGGTCACGCCACGATAGATCAGCATCTCGAGAATCAGCGCGTAGATCACCGAGACCGTGGCAGCCTCCGTCGGCGAGAACATGCCCGAGTAGATGCCGCCGATGATGATCACCGGGAAGCCCGCCGGCAGGCTGGCGCGCTTCAAGGCCTTGAGGCGTGCGGGCCAGTCCGCCTTGGGCTGCGGCGCGATGCCCAGCTTCCAAGACTTCCACATGCAGTAGAGCGAGAACAGCACCAGGATCATCAGCCCCGGCCCGATACCGGCGATGAACAGGTCACCCACCGAGGTACCGGTCGCGACGCCGTAGATGATCATGCCGATCGAGGGCGGAATCAGCAGCGCGATATCGGAGGCATTGATGATCAACGCGATGGTGAACTTGTCACTGTAACCGGCTTCCAGCAGCCGTGGGCGCAGCGGGCGCCCCATCGCCACCACCGTGGCCTGAGTGGAGCCGGACACCGCGCCGAACAGGGTGCAGCCCAATGCGGTGGTCACCGGCAGGCCGCCGCGCCAGTGGCCGACGAAGCGCTCGACCACATCCAGCAGGCGCTGGGCAGTGGAGCCCTTGAGCATGATATCGGCCGCCAGAATGAACATCGGCACCGCCGTCAGCACCACCGGCTGCAGGCCACCGATCATCTGCTGGATCACCAGCTCCGGCTTGAGGAAAGGAAAATCGCTGAACAACAAGAAAAAGGTGCCGACGCTCAATGGCACCATCATGGGTACCCCAAGCAACAGCAGCCCCACCATCACGAGCAGAATCCACATCGCAGCTTCCGTCCCTGGGTCAATGAAGTGTGATCAATCGTCTATCGCGGCATCGAGAAGACATGCCAGGCGCAGTGGCTAGAGCGCGCCGCTGCCGTCGACTTCCTCGTTCTCGTCCATCTCCGCCGTACGCCATGACAACCAGGCGCCCTGCGCCAGCAGATTGCGCAGAATCGCCATCAGATACTGGAGAGCCCCGAGCGCCAGCCCCAGCGGGACCACGGCATAGAGCGCCGCCAGTGACCAGCGCAGCGACGGCGTGACACGCCCGGACCTGGCCAGGCTCTGCAGATAATCCACCGCCAGCCAGGCGAGGTAGGCCAGCAAGGCACAGGTGATGACCTGCCCGGCGATCAGCAGCACCTTGCGCAACCACGGCGGCATGAAGTCCAGCAGCGCCGTCACGCGGATGTGGCGCCCGGCGCGCGCGCCGTAACTGATACCGAGGAAGGTCAGCCACAGCTGCAGGATCTGCATCAGCTCTTCGGTGAACGGCAGGCTGTAATTGAAGACGTTGCGCCCGATGACGTTGGCGATGCTGGCCGTCGCCATGCCCAGCACGCACAGGGCGATCAACCAGCGCTCGAGATGCGCCAGGCCCTGGTCACCACGTTCGAACCAGGCGGCCAGACGGCGCAGCGGCGCAGGCAGATGTGCGAGGGGGGCCTGAGCGCCATTCGTCTCGGCCGGGGCGGGGCGGGTCTCGTCAGCGGAGGGAGACTTGGAGGGGGGCGAGTTCATGAAGCGGCTTCCTGTTGATGTGGCATCCTGCCAGATAGGCCTTCTACCAGATGTCATGAGCGCAGTGGTTTGCGCCAGATATCCTGCATTTGCCGGTACGATCCATTGAAATTTTCCGCGGCGCCGCCGTGATTTTCACTTTGGCTACTCTTGTTCTAGCTTTATTAGCGGTGCTTGAAATCAGTATCCAGCCGCTGTGCGGCATGTCGGTCTGGTGCATGGAGGCCGATTGTGAAGACCGAGCGCGAAGTTCTGGCGAGCGAAGGACAGTTCTTCGAATACCAGAGCTCGAGTACCAGAGCCTCATGCGCACAGGCTCAGCTTATTCATAATAAATTCTAATCACACTATCCATTTTGGTGATTTTTTTATTATATTAAGAATGGCAATATTATCTAAATGATGCAAGTTGCACGCCGGGTACGCCCATAGCCGCCCGACGCTGATGGAAATCACACAAGGAGAACAAGATGACGATGCAATGGAACCCGTCACCCGAGCAGAATCGCGAGACGTCCAGGACTCCTGTTCCCCTTTCTCGTCTTGCCGCGCTCATCAAGGGAGGCGCCCTGACGGCCGGCCTGGGTATGGCGGCACTGGCCTCCGCGGGTGTGCAGGCTGACACCTGGCGCTTTGCGCTGGAGGAAGTCTCTGGCAGCGTGCAGGATGCCTACGCCCAGGAATTCAAGAAGCGTATCGAAGAGGCTTCCGGCGGTGACATCGATGTCGAGATCTACCCCTACGGCGCACTGGGTACCTCCTCGCAGCTCACCGAACTGGTGCAGAGCGATGCCATCCAGCTGACCTTTGCCTCACCGGGTCACCTGGCCTCGGTGATCCCTGAGTCGGGCGTCTTCACGCTGCACTTCCTGTTCTCCGATGACAACGCCGTCAATGAAGAGGTGCTCGGCAGCTCCAAGGCCATCGACATGCTGTCCGAGGCCTATACCGAGCAGAACCTCCAGCTGCTGGGCGTGATTCCGGAAGGCTGGATGGTGTGGACCGGCAACCGTGCCATCAAGACGCCCGAGGACATGGAAGGCTTCAAGATCCGCACCATGACCTCGCCGATTCTGGTCGAGAGCTATCGCGGCTACGGTGCCAACCCGACGCCGATGCCCTATTCCGAGGTCTACTCCGGCCTGCAGCTGGGCCAGATCGACGGCCAGGTGAACCCGGTGTTCGCCATCCAGGAGATGAGCTTCTACGAAGTTCAGGACTACATGATCCAGGCCAAGCAGGCGCAGTTCATCACCACGCTGGTGGCCTCCAGTGACTTCTATTCCGGTCTGGATGATGAGCAGCAGCAGATGCTCGACAAGGTCACCAACGAGATGCGCCCGTACATCTTCGAGAAGCAGGAGGAGTACAACGCCGACCGCCTGGAGAAGATCAAGCAAGACAGCGACATCGAGATCATCACACTGACCGATGAGCAGCGCGAAGCCTTCCGCCCGGTCGGCGAGAAAGGCTGGGAAGTCTATCGTGAACAATCCGGTGAGCGCGGCAGCAAGATCCTCGACACGCTGCAGGCCGACATCAAGGCTGCCGAGGGCAAGTAAGCCCGAGCAAGTGCATCAGACCCGCTAGACAGATTGCGGAGATAGGTGGAGAGGCTGATAGAAAGATAGAAAGATAGAAAGATAAAAGATAGAAAGACGAGCATGAAAAACGCCCCTGCCGGGTCTCCCGGCAGGGGCGTTTTTCGTGGTGTCTCGCTTGAGGCGCGATAGAGGCGCAAGACGATAGCGATACCGCTACAGATACGCCAGATAGACTAGAGAGGGGCTAGAGGGGCCAGATGGAAAGCGCGCTACTGCCCCAGCAGCTGGGTACGGAAATCCTGCTGGGCCGGTTCATCGCCAAGCCAGATCGCGAACAGAGCATTGGCCAGTGCCAGTGAATCGCTTTCAAAGATGACCTGTTCGTTCAGCACCAGCGACAGCGTACCTCTGCCCCCACCGGCGGGCAGCCATTGCAACGCATAGCGATCCCCCGGCACGACATCCCGATAGGCACGATTGAAGCGCGTCAGTTCAGACTCGATCGTCGCAAGATCCGTCGCGGACAGGTTCTTGCGTACGCCCTTGGTGGTTGCCTTGGCGAAGTCCTCGGCATCGATGGCATGGAAATACTCCAGCACCAGGCGACGCGAGACATCCTTGAGCGGTGCCGGGCGCGGACGACGCGCATCCTGGTAATAGGCACCGACATAGGCGTCCCACAGCAAGTAGGTGAAAAGCCCACTGCCGATCAGCGTCAGCGGCTGGCCGGACTGCGTGGTCACCTGATCCGCGAATGTCACCCCCTTGATCTCGACGGCGAGCGCCGCTGGGCTGGTGGTGGCCAGCAGCGCCCCCATCACGCCCGCGGACAGCCAGCGCGGCGCACTCGCCACCGGCAGGCTGATGGCACGACAGGCGGCGCTCAGGCAGCAAACGGCGCCACGGATAGCTGATACGGGCAAGCGGTACAGCGATATAGGCATGGCATCTACTCGTTGGCTGGCAGGGATCGAGGGGAACTCACGGAGGCCTTTCTCCTGCAGGTCATCGCTCCTGCAGGATCATCACCCTTGTGGAATCGGCTATCAGTGGCTTGCTCTCACGGGCCTGACTCTCGCTGACTCACCACAGGGCGTGGAAATGGTGCACCGGCCCACGGCCCTTGCCGACGTTGAGCTGGTCGGAGGCGCGCAGCGCGCCCAGCAGCCATTCGCGCGCTTCGACCACCGCCTGCGGCAACGGCAGACCGTTCGCCAGCCGCGCCGTGATGGCGGAAGACATCGAGCAGCCGGTGCCGTGCAGGTTGTCGGTCTCGATGCGCGGTGCACACAGCCATTGCTCGCCGGCATCGCTGACCAGCAGATCATCGCAGGCCTGCCCCTCAAGCGCCCCGCCCTTGATCAACACCGCCTTCGCGCCTCTGGCACGCAGCTCGCGGGCGACCGCAGGCATGTCAGAGCGCCCGATCAGGCGCCGCTCGCCCAGCAGGACCGCGGCTTCATGCAGGTTGGGCGTGATGATGTCGGCCAACGGCACCAGGTGCTCGGCCACCGACTGGATGGCAGCATCATTGACCAGCGCATCACCACTCTTGGCGACCAGCACCGGGTCGAGCACGACCCAGCGCGGGCGGCGCTGCTGAAGGCGGTCGGCGAGCATTTCCACCACCAGCGGATCGGCCACCATGCCGATCTTGGCGGCACGGATATCGAGATCATCCAGCACGGCGTCCAGCTGTGCGGCGATGAATTCCCGCGAGACCGCCTCCACGCTGCGCACGCCGCAGGTATTCTGCGCCGTCAGCGCCGTGATCACGCTGGCCCCGTAGGCGCCCAGCGCAGAGAATGTCTTGAGGTCCGCCTGAATGCCGGCTCCCCCGGAGGGGTCTGAGCCCGCTATCGTCAGGACGCACGGAATATGCATGCAGGAAGCTCCCGAAATATGGCTTTGACGTGCCAACAGCATACCCGAGCTGAGGAGGGAAGAAAGCCACCCCCAGCGCCCTGCCACCGTGAAAAACAGAAGAAAGTGATATGGATGAAGTGGCCGTACTGTCATTGCCGGGATTGACCTCGCTCGCCGTGATCTCGCTGGCCAGCGCCACCCTGCTGCCCGGCGGATCGGAAGCGGCCTTCACAGGGCTGTGGTGCCAGGGGCACGCGCCCTGGGCGCTGTGGCTTGCCGCGACGCTGGGCAACACGCTCGGCAGCCTGATCAACGTCGCTCTGGGGCGTGGCGCCCGTCGTTTGCACACACGGCGCTGGTTTCCGGTCTCGCGGCGCGCATTGGCACGCGGCACCCTGTGGTATCGCCGTTTCGGCGCCTGGAGCCTGCTGCTGAGCTGGGCCCCGCTGATCGGCGACCCGCTGACGGTACTGGCGGGCATCTTCCGGCTGGCGTGGTGGAAAAGCATCGTCCTGATCATGATCGCCAAGGGCGGACGCTATGCCCTGTTGCTGCTGGCAGCCGACCTGTGGCTGACGCCCTGGTGCCAATGACCGCTGCAAGACTCCTGCTCCTGTCCTAACCCCGCCGCCTCAGTCAGTCGCTTGAATGAGATCGCAGCCACGCAAGGCAAGGATGCGTGCTATGCTGACAGGCGCCATGCTGCACTGCACAATAACAGCACTTCCAGTGCCTTGAACCAGTGCCGCATTGCCTTGATCAGGTGCTTCATTCCCCTGATATGCACCTCGTCACCCTTTCGCCGCCTCCACGAGCCCACGCCTCCCCCATCACTTGGCGTCACGCTCGCGACGGTCCCCCTGACCTCGGGCATTCCCCGGCGGAGTGCTGCACTGCTAGAGAGGAGAAGGTTTCATGCGTGATACATCCTGCGACTTCTGCGCCGATGCGCTCAACATTCTGGTGCTGCAAGGCGGTGGCGCGCTCGGCGCCTACCAGATCGGCATCTTCGAGGCGCTGGCCGAAGCCGGCATCCAGCCCGACTGGGTGGTCGGCACCTCGGTCGGCGCCATCAATGGTGCCCTGATCGCCGGCAATCCGGAGGGCGAGCGCCTCAAGGCCCTCGAGTCATTCTGGTATGGCATCGCCCAACCCGCAGCCAGCATGGGCCCCGCCTTTCATCCGTGGGAGCGCAGCGTCGCGCGTACCTCCGCCATGCTGTGGGGCATCCCGGGCTTCTTCCGCCCGCGCCCACTGTGGACGGTGCCGATCTGGCAGAGCTTCTTCGGCGAGCCGCCCAGCCTCTACGACACCGAGCCACTGGGCGACACGCTCAATCGGCTGGTGGACTTCGAGCGTCTCGATGCCCGCCACCCGGAGAACGTTCGCCTGTCGGTCGGAGCGGTGAATATCGGCAGCGGCGCGCTGCGCTACTTCGACTCCTCGCATGAAGCGCTGGACCATCGCCATATCCTGGCCAGCGGAGCCCTGCCACCGGCCTTCCCGCCGGTATGGGTCGATGGCGAAGCCTATTGGGATGGCGGCCTGTACTCCAATACGCCCGTCAGCTGGGTGCTGTCGGAGCGTCCGCATGGCGAGACGGTGGTCAACTGCTACGTGATCGACCTGTGGAGTGCCGATGGCAAGGTGCCGGAGACCCTGCAGGAAGCGCAGCTGCGCGAGAAGGATATCCAGTATTCCAGTCGTGCCGGCGAGCACCTCAACCTGCTGGAAGAGAATCAGGCGCTGCGCATGGGAATCGAGAATCTCGCCGACTATCTGCCGGAGGAGCTGCGTCAGTCGCCGAAGATCCAGCGCATCCTCGCCATGACCCAGCAGCCCTCGATCAACGTGGTGCGTCTGCTGGCCTCGGCGCGCCCGGGCGAGACCTCACTGAAGGATATCGACTTCTCGCGCGCTACCATCGACTCGCGTCGCGACAGTGGCTATCAGGACATGCAGGAAGTGCTGAGCCGTTGCAGCCAGTTTGCGCCGCTGCCGGAAGATATCGGGGTCATCGTGCGCAACTTCACGCGCAACGCCGAGGGCGAGCTGGTCAGCCTGTCGACGCCTGAGGCAAGCTCAAGCGACGATGACGAGGCGAGCATCACGGCAGAGGACCTGCCCAGTCAGGCGACCGGCAGCTGAGCAGCGCTGACGACGATCCAGAACGATCCATCCACACCCCATCGCAGCCGTCACGCACTGGCGGCGCGCCAGGCGGGTGTGGATGACCCGGTGTCGGCAAGCCGCCATCCGCCGGATGGCCTCACCCGCGAGGCTGCGCGGCCCCCAGCCGTGAACACTCCTCGCGGGTAAGCTCGCGCCACTCCCCCGGCGCCAGCCCCTCGAGACTCAAGCCTGCCACCGACTCACGGTGCAGCCACACCACGCGATTGCCCAGGCTACGCCACAGTCGCTTGACGTGATGATGGCGGCCCTCGTGCAGCGTCAGGCGCGCCTGGTCTGCGGTGAGAAACGCAAGCTGTGCCGGCAGTGTCGGGCGCGGATCATGTTCGAGCAGCACCCCCTGGCGAACCTGTGCGATGGCGCTTTCCTGTTCGGCCTCCGTCAGGGGACGCTCCAGCCCCATGCGATAGCGCTTGGCGGGCCCCTCGAGCCCGGCATCGCTGATGCGCGCCGAGACTTCGCCATCGTTGGTCAGCAGCAGGGCGCCGGTCGTCGCACGGTCGAGACGCCCGACGTGGTGAATCTCGGCCAGCCAGCCGCTGTCCTCGCCGCGCGCCTCAAGAGAGTCACGCAGCACATCGATCACGGTGAGGTGTTCGGGGTCATGACAGGCCGTCACGACCCCGGCGGGCTTGTTGAGCAGGATATGACGCGGACGCCGCGCGACCTGCAGGCAGACGGTCGTGTCAGGCGCTGACAGGTGGATGTCATCGAAGGGGCCGACCTCATGCAGCGGGTCGCTGATCGTCGCGCCGTTGACCCGCACGCGTCCCGCCGCCAGCGCCGAGAGCGCATGACGACGGTTGAGCTGTGGCTGACGTGTCAGCCAGCGGTCCAGCCGCATGACCTAGTCCGCCGCCTTGAGCTGGGCTTCCATCTCTTCCAGCGCTTCCTGAGCATCGAACCATTCGGCTTCGGCCTCATCGAGGCGACTCTTGATCTCGCCCTGGCTGGCCAGCAATTTGGTCAGTTCCGCCTTGCGGTCCGCCTCGTAGAGCGTGGCGTCGCCCAGCGCTTCCTCGATCTTGTCCAGCTCGCCCTGCGCCTTGCTCATCTTCTGCTCGGCCTTGTCGCTGACCTTCTTGAGCGGACGCAGCTTCTCGCGCAGTTCAGCCGCCTGACGGCGCGCCTCCTTGCGGTCCGGCGTACGCGTGCTGTCAGTGCCGGCATCGGCATCCTTCTGAGCACGCGCTTCACGCCGCTCACCCTCGACCCGCGCCTTGAGCCAGGCACGATAGTCATCCAGATCGCCATCGAAGGGCGTCACGCGGCCATCGGCGATGCACCAGAATTCGTCGACGCAGGCACGCAGCAGGTGGCGGTCGTGGGAGACCAGAATCACGGTGCCCTCGAAGGTCGCCAGCGCATCGGTGAGCGCCTCGCGCATGTCGAGGTCCAGGTGGTTGGTCGGCTCATCCAGCAGCAGCAGATTGGGCTTCTGCCACGCGATCAGCGACAGCGCCAGACGTGCCTTCTCGCCACCGGAGAACGACTCCACCGTGGCGTAGACCTCATCGCCGTGGAAGCCGAAGCTGCCGAGGAAGGTGCGGATCTCCAGCTCGCCCGCCGACGGTGACAGGCGCAGCACATGATTGAAGGGCGTCGAGGACAGGTCGAGCCCGTCCACCTGATGCTGGGCGAAGTAGCCGATGGCCAGATGCTCACCGGCGGTCCGCTGGCCCTCGACCAGCGCAAGCTCGCCGGTGAGTGCCTTGATCAACGTCGACTTGCCCGCGCCGTTGGGGCCGAGCAGACCGATACGCTGACCGGGCAACAGCGAGAAACGCACGCCCGAGAGCTGCGGCGGCTGACCGGGATAGCCGATCACCGCGCGGTCCAGCCCCAGCAGCGGATGCGAGATCTTGTCGGAGCACGGGATGGTGAAGTGGAACGGGGAGTCGGCTTTCACTGCCGCCGTCTCCTCCATGCGCTCCAGCATCTTCATGCGACTCTGGGCCTGACGTGCCTTGGTAGCCTTGGCCTTGAAGCGACGCACGAAATCCTCGATCTCGGCGCGCCGCGCCATGGTCTTCTCGTGCTCGACCTGCTCGCGCACCAGCCGCTCGGAACGCGTGCGCTCGAAGCGGCTGTAGTTGCCCTTGTAGACCACCAGCTTGCGGCGATCGAAGTGGATGATGTGATCACACACCGCATCGAGGAAGTCGCGGTCGTGGGAGATCAGCAGCAGTGCGCCGGGATAACGCGCCAGCCATTGCTCCAGCCACAGCAGCGCATCGAGATCCAGGTGGTTGGTCGGCTCATCCAGCAACAGCAGGTCGGACGGCGTGAACAGGGTGCGCGCCAGATTGGCCCGCATGCGCCAGCCACCCGAGAAGGCCGCCAGCGGCTGACCGAGCTGCGCCTGGCTGAAGCCGAGGCCGACCAGCAGCTGCTCGGCACGTGCCCGTGCGGTATAGCCATCGAGAGTGTCGAAGTGGGCGTGCAACTCGGCCTGACGCTGGTGCTCGCCGCTTTCTTCGGCGGCCGCCAGGGCGCGCTCGGTCTCGCGCAGCGCGTGGTCCCCGTCCATGACGTAGTCGACGATCGGGCGCTCCAGCGCATCGATTTCCTGCGCCATGTGCGCGACACGCACGCCACCGGCCAGCGATACCGTGCCGCTGTCGGGCGTCAGCTCGCCGAGAATCAGGCCGAACAGGCTCGACTTGCCGGCGCCATTGGGGCCGACGATACCGGCCTTGTGACCGGCATGCAGCGTCAGGTCCGCTTCGTCGATCAGCGGTGCTCCGCCGCGTTGCAGGGCGAGCTGGCGCAGTGCAATCATGACAACCTCGATCAGAAAATACGGGGGGCGTCGGACTCCCGTTCACCGCCACCGACACGAACGCTACGACGCAGCAAGCTGCTGAGCGCGACACGTGAAGAGACATCATCGGTGATATACGAAGAGACATCATCCGTGACACACGAAGAGGCCGACTTGATGGGCGCATATTCTATCGGATTGTGGGACTACGCGCTGTCTCTGTATGCCCTGCCCGGCGAGGTCGGCTCTGCGGGCAACTCTCAGCCAGTTCCGGACATGATGAGCACCTGCCTGCTGCTGCAGGACGAGGCGGGCCTAGATGTCTGCGAGCTGCTGTGGATTCACTGGCTGTCCGCCCACGGCATCGCCCTCGCCGCCTCACCCACTCGCCTGCTGGAAGACGTGCGCGACTGGCAGGGCTGGATGACCGGCATGCTGCGCGAGCGCCGCCGCCAGTTGAGGCAGGAGCTGATGACGCTGCCCGCGACCCAGGACCCGGCAGCGGTGCAACGCCTGGAACGCCTCTATCAGCAGCTCAAGGCCTGCGAGCTATCCGCCGAGCAGGAGACCCTCGCCCAGCTGGAAGAGCTGAGCCCTGCGCTGTCGGCAGCCGAAGGCGCGACCGGCCTGCGGGCGCCCTTCGCGCATGTCGCGGACCCGCTGCAGGCCTTTCAGCAATCCCTGGTTCTGTTGAGCGGCACGATGACGCTCACCGTGGGGGATCACCCGTCGGCTCGCGCCCTGCGTCGGCTGGCACTGGCCCGCGTGCCCGCCGACGCCTGACAACGCCAGCGAGATGCGGAACTTGTACGCGGCTGGTAGAGTCGGAGTAACACTAGTGCCCGAGGCAGGCCATGCCGCCTCGGTGCCAATTGCGTGTTTCGGGCCCGTCTCAGGCCCATTCCATCCTGAAGGAGTTTTCATGAAACAGCTGGTCAGTGCCGTCGCGCTCGGCGCCCTCCTGGTCACCCCGTTCAGCTTTGCCGCCGATGACAGCCTCGCCGACGAGCAGGCACAGCTCAGCTATGGCATCGGTGCAACTCTGGGCAAGAGCCTCTCCCAGGACATCACCGATCTGGATCTCGACGCCTTCACTCAAGCCGTGCGTGATGTCTACGCCAAGGGCGACATGAAGATGAGCGACCAGGAAATCGCGGATTCGCTTTCCCGCTTCCAGCAGAAGAAGATGGAAGAGCAGAAGAAGATGGTCGAGCAGGAAGCGACTGACAACAAGGCAGAAGGTGACAAGTTCCTCGCCGACAACGCCAAGAAGGACGGTGTGAAGACACTGGATTCCGGCCTGCAATACAAGGTGCTGGAATCCGGTGACGGTGCGACTCCGTCCGCTGAAGATACCGTCAAGGTAAACTACGAAGGCAAGCTGCTGGACGGCACCGTCTTCGACAGCTCCTATCAGCGTGGCGAGCCGGTCAGCTTCAAGGTCAACCAGGTCATCAAGGGCTGGCAGGAAGCGCTGCAGGAAATGAGCGTCGGCGACACCTGGATGCTCTACGTCCCGGCTGATCTTGCGTATGGCAAGGCTGGCACCGGCGGCCCGATCGGCCCGAACGAGACGCTGACCTTCAAGGTCGAGCTGCTCGACGTGACCAAGGCCGACGCCAAGCAGTAATGGCGGTGTGAGCCTCCCCTGCTGGTAACCGGCGAGCACTGCTGCCGGCAGAAACGCAAAGAGCCGCCCGATGGGCGGCTCTTTGCGTTTCTGGCAAGGCTGGATGAAGGCCAGTGGCAAGCTCATCCAGACGTCAGCTGCGCACAGGACAACGATGCATGCCATCACTACAGCAATGGCTGATGTCCGCTGATTCTCCTCTCCAGAAGGCCCGGTGCGGACGCCGCCAGCCTGTGGATAAATCTGTGGGGAAGCTATTGACCACAGGTTGACAACCAGTCTTTCTGGTGCCTGTCGCGGCAGTGATGCTGGTTGAACGCAAAGCAACCACTGACTTGATATTTTTAGTCGATATCGCGTAACAGATTGTTTTTGCTAGACTTTATAAAACGGCTCTTGACGGCCCTGCGTTGCGTGTTCGAGGCGTCATGATTATCCACAAAATCTTCCTTGAGCGCTTGCCAACTTGTGGACAATGTGTATTTCACTCCCGAGAAAGGCCTCAAGACGCGGCGCATTCAGCGAGTGCCGCGCAAGGCTCAATCAGCGGTCGCGCTCAGGACACGCGTCACGCCAGCGCGAACACCGGCCGGCCCCGGCGTGAATGGAATGCGATCGTAGATGCGCCCCTGGGCAGAGACGAGATAGAGCGCGGCGCCATGATCGATGGTGTAACCCAGCGCGGAGTCCTGTGCCTCGACACGTCGATAGCTGACGCCATAGCGCCGCGCCACATCGGTGAGTGCCGCCTGACTGCCGGTGATGCCCTGAAAGCGCGGCCCGAAGTGACCGGTGTATTCGGCCAGCCGGGCAGGGGTGTCGCGCTCGGGGTCCAGCGAGACCATGACCGGCACCACGCGCGCCGCCGCCTGCGGTGGCAGTTCAGACATCACCTGACGCAGCGCCGCCAGCGTCATCGGGCAGACATCCGGACACTGGGTATAGCCGAAATAGAGCGCGATGACCGGCGTGGCCTGCGCGTCTGCGGCCTCGCCCATCGACACCTCCGCGAGCGTGAAGTCACCCTGCTGCGATTCGAGCTGGATGGGGCCGCCCAGACTGGCCCAGGCCTGCATGCCAGCGACCGGTGCCAGATCCTGCTGCGCCTGCTGCCAGGCGACACCGGCACCGATCACGGCCGCCAGGCCGACGGCGCCCAGCAGCCACCAGCGTCTGACGCCCTTGTCCAGCTGATGGCTCTCTTGTCGGCTAGTGCCTGCCTGCTCGTCCTGTGACTTTCGCTCTGCGCCCATCCCTGCCTCCCGGTGTCCTCATGCCTGAAACGACGTCCCTGCCGGCCGGGCTCAGCGCCAACGGCTAGCTGCCCTGATGCGTCGGGCGGGTATCACTGCGAAACAATTGATCGACCGAGCTTTCGAGCTGCTCCGCCGTGGTGGCCTGAGGATGGCTATCGAAATCGAACCAGCTGCCCAGCCGGCCACGCTCGGTGGTCACGATCACCTGCGCACGCCACGCCATGGTCGCGCTGCTGCAGAACCCCAGCTGGCCTTCCCCCTGCCAATGCTGGCGCTCGAGGCTCTGGGCATCGGTGGTGCTCAGCACGCTGCGCTTCACGCCCATGTCCATGTGGCGGCCGATGAAGTCCACCTCGACCCCCTCCGGCGCGACGCCTTCCGTCATCACGCGAATGCCCAGCGGTGTCAGCGGACTGATATCACCGTCCAGCGCCAGGGTAATACGCCCGAAGCGGCCCAGCTCGGCAGTACAGGGGGCATGATTGAGCTCGCAGGACTGATTGGGCGCAAACCAGGTCACCTTGCCGTTGCTGCCGTCGCGTACCAGGTAATAGTCGATCAGGTAATACAGCGAGACCACGATGGTGATCAGCGTGACGATGATCAGCAGATTGAGCAGCCGCGGGCGGGCATTGTCTTCTTCTACGCGATACATGGCAGTTCCGGCAACGGTCCGGCAGCGCATCGACAGGCAAGGCGCCCCGAATGGGAAAGAAAGTGACGTGATGGGAATGGTCTGCGCTCAGCCACGGCATGATGACAGCGCGCGACCGGCGAACAAGACCTGAGTCCAAGTGCAGCGCTGAGCGAGTCATGACAAGCTTACCAGCCCACCTCGCCGTGGCAGCAGGCGAGACATCATGTCACGCGCACACCACATCGCTCTCAAGGCATTCGCACTCAGCCCCGACAAGGAGTCAGCATGGCAAGTGTACAGCAGGCGCTCGGCCCCCTCTTCCTGTTGATCCTCGCCGGGGCGCTGCTCGGGTGGAAGCGCTTCCCCGGCGAAGGCTTCTGGAGCGAACTGGAACGCCTGATCTATTACGTGCTGTTCCCTGCCATGCTGGTGTCCACACTGGCGCGCGCCGACATGGCCAGCGTGCCGGTCGTGGCGCTGGCCAGCGTGATGCTGGGCGCGATGCTGCTGTTCGCCGCCGCGCTATGGCTGAGCTGGCGCCACGCGCCGGACTGGCTGAGCCGTCATATGGGCGACGCCGCCTCCTTTACCTCGCTCTTCCAGGGCAGCATCCGCTTCAACAGCTACGTCGGCGTGGCCGGAGCAGCAGCGCTGCATGGCAGTGCCGGGGCGACCGTCGCGGCCGTGGCGCTGGCGCTGATGGTGCCTGCCGCCAACCTGCTGTGCGTGATGGCCTTCATCGGCGCTGGCACCCTGGGAGA
Source organism: Cobetia sp. MB87 (assembly GCF_011319755.1). Classification (NCBI taxonomy): domain Bacteria; kingdom Pseudomonadati; phylum Pseudomonadota; class Gammaproteobacteria; order Oceanospirillales; family Halomonadaceae; genus Cobetia; species Cobetia sp. MB87. The sequence continues at coordinate 103,356 of NZ_VFBC01000006.1, forward strand.
AGGCGGCCTGCTGCGCTCGCTCAAGGCGCTGACCCGCAATCCGCTGGTGCTGGCGTGTCTGGCCGGCACGGCCCTCAACCTGAGCGGCATCGGCTTGCCGGGCTGGAGTGGTGACGCCATCAGCCTGCTGGGACGCGCCGCCTTGCCGCTCGGCCTGGTCGCAGTGGGCGTGGCGCTGCGCCCGCGTGTGCTGGTGAGCAGTGGCAGCGTGGCGTGGCTGGCAAGCCTGCTGAAGCTGCTGGCGATGCCGGCACTGGTCGTCGTGCTCTGCCAGTGGTTCGGCCTTGAGGGAGTGGCGCGCGATGTGGCGATCCTGTTCGCGGCACTGCCCACCGCGACCTCCGCCTATATCCTGGCTCGCCAGCTGGGTGGCAATGCCGAGCTGATGGCGGCGTTGATCACCGCCCAGACGCTGCTGGCGATGCTGACCCTGCCCCTGTGGCTGGCGAACTGAGCTCCTGTCGACCTGAGCTCTTGCCGACCTGACCTCTAGTCGACTTGTCGATCTGACGACCACGCGACGTGAGAGCTCGCAGTGTGCGCAGCGCACAAGAAAAAGGGCATCCCCAGATGAGGATGCCCAAGACCGTGACTAGCTTGATGAGGAGAAACACCGTAGCGGGGGCCTGACTCCGCCGCTACGGCTGGGCTTGCGCCCTGCGATGTCTGCCCGGACACCGCACAGACAAGATAATCATTCTCATTTGCTTTTGCAAGCCAAATGCGAAAAATTTCTATTTAAGATTTATCTTGTACACCCTCGAGCGAGAACACCCTCAACTCCGCATGCAATTCGACCTCCAACGCTGTCATGGCTTCCGCACGTGCCAGGCCATCACGCTCAGCACGATACAGGTGCGGCGTCATGGTCAGCAGGTCCCGAATCTGCTCATTGCTGGTCAATGACAGCCCCGCATGCAGATGCTCGACCTCGCCACTGATGGCGAAGCCAGCGGACTCGGCAGCGCTCAATCCGGCTTCACCACGCGCGGGCTTCAGCTCGCGGTAGAGAATCCTGCGCAACGCCAGCAGGTGATCGGCGCCCGCTTCCAGCAGCACGACGTGGCCACCGGGCTTGAGGACACGCGCGAACTCCTGCCAGACAGGGAAGCCGAAGGCGCAAATGACGACATCCACACAGGCATCCTCCAGCGGCAGAGCGGCGTTGGTGCCCACCAGCCAGGCGGCATCACGTGACTGCTTCGCCGCGGCCAGCACCGCGTGCTTCGAGATATCCAGCCCCGCCGCCGTCAGCGAGAGATTCTGCTCACCGGCAGCGCATGCCAGCTGACGCAGATAGAAACCTTCGCCGCAGCCGGCATCCAGCACGGCCAGCGGCGCCTCCTGATCCATCAGTGCCAGCACACAATCGGCCAAGGCTGATGCAAGGGGCTGATAGCCGCCCAGCGCGAACAATCGCTGGCGGGCGCTCACCATCGCCTTGCTGTCGCCGGGGTCCAGGCTGCGCTTGCGCTGCACCGGCAGCAGATTGACATGCCCCTGGCGTGCGATATCGAAGCGATGCCCGTCGGCACAGCACCAGCTCTGGCCATCACGTACCAGCGGCTGGGCATCCAGCGGACAGGTCAGGGCCGTCAGCGGGGTCATGGTCGGGCGATCAGCCGAGTCAGCGGTAGGCGTCGTCATGGTCAGCAACTCTCGGGATGAGGTGGGAAGAGAAAGGCAAAAGCGGCGGGCCTCACACGCAAGCGGCCACCCGAAGGCGGCCGCGATGCAGCGTCATGAAGACGCCGCCACTGCGCACGAGGCGCTGATCAGTCCTGCTTGACGAAGATCAGGTCCCACACACCGTGGCCGAGACGCTCGCCGCGCTGCTCGAACTTGGTCAGCGGACGGAAGTCCGGACGCGGCACGTAGGGCGCACTTTCCGCCGGAGCGGTGTTGGCAAAGCCCGGCGCTTCAGCCATTTCTTCCGCCATCGCTTCGGCGTAATTGGCCCAGTCGGTGGCCATGTGGAAGTGGCCGCCCGGCTTGAGCACACGACGCACCAGCTCGACGAAGGCCGGCTGAACGATACGACGCTTGTGGTGCTTCTTCTTCGGCCACGGGTCCGGGAAGAACAGCTGGAAAGTGTCGGCACAACCGGCCGGCACGCAATCCGCCAGCACTTCCAGCGCGTCGTGGCGATAGACGCGCAGGTTGGTCAGGCCCAGCTTGTCGGCATCATCCAGCAGCTTGCCGACGCCCGGCGCGTGCACTTCGATGCCGATGAAGTCGGTGTCCGGGTTGGCCTGTGCCTGTTCACACAGTGACTTGCCCATGCCGAAGCCGACTTCGATCACCAGCGGCGCACGACGCCCGAACAGCGCCTCGAGATCCAGCTCGCCCTGCTCGTGACGCAGGCCAAGGCGCGGGAAGACCTCTTCCAGCCCACGGGTCTGGGCCTGGGTCATACGGCCACCACGAATCACGTAGCTCTTGATGCCACGCTTGCGGGCGACGGCTTCATCGGCAACGGAAGGGGTCGCTGGCGCGCTTTCGGTCTGCACGCTCTCGGGCTGCGCGCGCTCGTTCTGCACACTCTCTTGCTGCGCGTCGTCAGCGGGAGCAGAAGTGGACGTGTCGTCCTGCGGCTTGGAAGTCTCGTCAGTCATGGGGTCGTCTTGGTCTTTGCATGAACGATGCGCGAGCATCGGATTCGAATGTTTCAGGGCTCAGCCGGTAATCAGGCCAGCGCCCGGTGAAGAAGCACGTGCCGTCAGGCGAGTCGGCATGCGGCCGGCCAGGAAGGCACCACGGCCGGAAATCACGGCCTGACGCATGGCATCTGCCATCAACAGCGGCTGGCGCGCGTGGGCGATGGCGCTGTTCATCAGCACGCCATCACAGCCCAGTTCCATGGCGAAGGCGGCTTCTGACGCCGTACCCAGACCGGCATCGACCAGCACCGGCACATTGGCGCGCTCGATGATCAGCGATAGGGTGTGCGGGTTGAGAATGCCGAGGCCGGAACCGATCAGCGAGCCCAGCGGCATGATGGCGCAGCAGCCGATTTCCTCGAGCTGGCGCGCGACGATGGGGTCGTCGGAGGTATACACCATCACGTCGAAGCCATCGGCGACCAGCGCTTCAGCGGCCTTGAGCGTCTCGACGATATTGGGATACAGGGTGTCCTGATCGCCCAGCACTTCCAGCTTGACCAGGTTGTGGCCATCCAGCAGTTCACGGGCCAGCTTGCAGGTACGCACCGCGTCACGCGCGTTGTAGCAGCCGGCGGTGTTGGGCAGGAAGGTGTAGCGATTCGGTGACAGCACGTCGAGCAGGTTCGGCTCGTCAGCGTTCTGGCCCAGGTTGGTACGGCGAACCGCAAAGGTGACCACTTCCGCACCAGACGTCTCGATGGCGGAACGTGTCTCGTCCATGTCCTTGTACTTGCCGGTACCGACCAGCAGGCGCGAGGAGAACTCGCGACCGGCGACGATCAACGGGCTGTCGCCGGCGACCTGGGTGACGGGGTTGTTCAATGTCGGGGCAGAACTGTCTGTCATGATGACCTCATCGAGCTGGACGTGAACGCGCTGAGCGCGAGCGAGTAGTGAAAAGTGTCAATCCTGGAAACAGGACGGATCAGCCACCACCGATGGCATGGACGATCTCGATGCGGTCACCGGCATGCAGACGGGTGTCGGCGTGCGCGCTACGTGGCACGATGTCTTCATTGCGTTCCACTGCCAGTCGGCGGCCCTGGAGACCGAGACTCTCGACCAGAGCGGCAATCGTCGTGTCGTCCGTCACCACGTGGTCTTCACCGTTGAGCTGTATCTGCATGCTGTCCTCCCGCGAAAAGAGGCCGCTATTGTAGCGGCTTTACGTGTGCAGGCGTAGGCACATCGTGCCGCGCCATCTGCCCTCAAGGAATTAATGTCTATGCGTCACAACGACTCCCACTCCCGCCACTGGTGGCTGGCCATGGGACTGGCCGGCATGTCCACCGTCGCGCTGGGTGCCTTCGCCAGCCATGGCCTGCGCGGCACCCTGAGCGCGGACATGATGCGCGTGTTCGAGACCGGCGTCCGCTATCAGATGTGGCACGTGCTGGCGGCGGTCGGGGTACTCGCCTGGCGCTCGGTGCAGCCGCTGCGCGGCCAGATGCTGACGCTGGGGCTGTGGGCCGCCGGCATCCTGATGTTCTCGGGGTCGCTGTATGCCCTGGCGACCACGGCGCGCACCCAGCTGGGCATCATCACGCCCATCGGCGGCCTGCTGCTGATCGCCGGCTGGCTGAGCCTGGCCGTCACCGGCTGGCGTCAGCGCGGCAGCGAGGAGAAGGACATCAACAAGCTGTAGCGCGCCTTCCCGTGACGCTGCCGAGGTCAGTCATCGCTGTCCGGCAAGGTATAGGTCGCGGTCACGATGGCGACCGGGTCGGTGTCACCGTGGCTGTAAAGCTCGATCTCGCCGACAGCCAGCCGCCGGCCCAGCTTGCGAATACGCGCGGTGGCCATCAGGTCGCGGTCGCCGCGCGCGCGACGCAGAAAGTGGATGCTGAGATCACTGGTGACGGCCATCGGCTCCGGGCCGATCTCGCCGAGAATCGCGACATACAGGCAGACATCCGCCAGCGCCATCATCGTCGGTCCGGACACGCAGCTGCCGGGACGCAGGTGCTCATCCTCGATGGCCAACCCCATAGTCGCCCAGCGATCGCCGACGGCCTCGATGGTGCCCAGACGCTGGGGGAAGACTTCATCGAGGAAATCCTCGATGGCGGCGGCGCTCATCACGGGCATGACATTCTCCTCGACACACTGGGTCCGATCGCGCGGTTACGCGGTTTCTGGGGCAAGGCTAGCGGCAAATGAGGTCTCGGGAAACATGCGTCTGGCAAAATAGTGGCTGGGCAATTCCTGCTCGGCGACAGACAACAACGGCGACCCAGGGTCGCCGTTGTTGTCTTCAGTGTTTCCTGCTGTCAGCCGCCCTGTGATCAGCGCGCCTGCTGCTTTTTCTCGAGACGACGGCGATGCAGGACCGGCTCGGTGTAGCCGCTCGGCTGCACGCGACCCTGGAAGACCAGCTCGCAGGCGGCCTGGAAGGCGATGGAGCCCTCGAGGTCATCCGTCATCGCCTGATAGCTGGGGTCCGCGGCATTCTGGCGGTCCACCACGCCGGCCATGCGCTCCAGCGTGTCCTGCACCTGGGCACTGTCGACGATGCCGTGATGCAGCCAGTTGGCGATGTGCTGGCTGGAGATGCGCAGCGTGGCGCGGTCTTCCATCAGGCCGACATCGTGGATGTCCGGCACCTTGGAGCAGCCGGTGCCGTGATCGATCCAGCGCACCACATAGCCGAGAATCCCCTGGGCATTGTTGTCCAGCTCGGCCTGGATCTCCTCGGCACTCCACTGGGGATCGAGCTCCAGCGGGATGGTCAGCAGGTCATCGAGGCTGGCACGCGGGCGGCTGAGCAGATCATGCTGCACATCCTTCACCGAGACCTGGTGATAGTGCAGCGCATGCAGCACGGCGGCGGTCGGTGACGGCACCCAGGCAGTATTGGCGCCGGCGCGCGGATGGCCGATCTTCTGTTCCAGCATCGCGGCCATCAGGTCGGGCATGGCCCACATGCCCTTGCCGATCTGGGCACGACCCCGCAGGCCACATTCCAGGCCGACATCCACGTTCCATTTCTCGTAGGCCTGAATCCAGGCGGCGCCCTTCATGTCGCCCTTGCGCAGCATCGGGCCAGCTTCCATCGAGGTGTGCATCTCGTCACCGGTGCGGTCCAGGAAGCCGGTGTTGATGAAGGCCACGCGGGAACTGGCGGCCGCGATGCAGGCCTTGAGGTTGACAGTGGTGCGGCGTTCCTCATCCATGATGCCCATCTTGAGCGTGGAGTCCGGCAGCCCCAGCAGCTGCTCGACCCGCGCGAACAGCTCATCGGCGAAGGCGACTTCCTCCGGGCCATGCATCTTGGGCTTGACGATGTAGACGGAGCCGGTACGCGAGTTGCAGATGCCGCCGCGGTCCTGCTTGTCGCCCTTCAGGTCGTGCAGCGCGATCAGGCTGGTGAAGATGGCATCCATGATGCCTTCCGGTGCTTCGCTGCCGTCCTCGAGCAGGATGGCCGGGTTGGTCATCAGATGGCCGACGTTGCGAATCAGCATCAGCGAGCGACCATGCAGCACGCGCGTGGTGCCATCGGCGCCGGTGTATTCGCGGTCCGCATTCAGCTTGCGCGTCATGCTGCGGCCATTCTTCTCCAGCGTCTCGGTCAGGTCGCCCTTCATCAGGCCCAGCCAGTTGCGATAGACCGTCACCTTGTCTTCGGCATCGACGGCGGCCACCGAGTCCTCGCAGTCCATGATGGTGGAGAGCGCGGCCTCCATGATCAGGTCACTGACGTTGGCGGGATCGGTCTTGCCGATGGGGTGCTCGGCATCGATCACCAGCTCGGCGTGCAGGCCGTTGTGGGCGAAGATGATCGCGCTCGGCGCGCTTTCGTCGCCGCGATAGCCGAGGAAGCGTTCCGGCGACTTGAGGCTGAGATCACGTCCTCCGGCACGCACCAGCAGATGGCCATCGCGAATCGTGTAGCCTTCGCTGTCGTGGTGACTGCCGCCAGCCAGCGGCGCGATGGTATCCAGTACCTGGCGCGCATAGGCGACGACCTTGGCTCCACGCGCCGGGTTGTAGTCCTTGCCGCGCTCGGCGCCATCTTCCTCGCTGATCGCGTCGGTGCCGTATAGCGCGTCGTAGAGAGACCCCCAGCGTGCGTTGGCGGCATTCAGGGCGTAGCGGGCATTCATCACCGGTACCACCAGCTGCGGCCCGGCCTGCTGGCAGATCTCGCTATCCACGAAGGCGGTGCTGGCTTCGACCGTGTTCGGCTCCGGCAGCAGATAGCCGATCTTGTGCAGAAACGCCTTGTAGGCCTCGAGGTCTACCTTGCCCGGATGCTCGCGGTGCCAGGCATCGATCTCGCTCTGCAGCTGATCGCGGGTCGCCAGCAGTTCGCGGTTGCGCGGTGCCAGTTCGTGCAGCAGTGAATCGACACCCGCCCAGAAGGTCTCCGGCGCGATCCCTGTGCCCGGCAGCGCTTCCTGCTCGATGAAGCGGTGCAGGCTGGCGTCGATGGCCAGGCGCTGAAGTTGAATACGGTCGGTCATGCGTTTGCTCTCCCTGAAAACGAATCGCTGGAAACCCTCAACGGCTGACAACACTGCAAGCAGTGGTGTTCAAAAGGATTTTCGCCAGATGGCACTCACTGGCGCGGCGTTTGACGCGACTGCTGACGCGCAACTGCCAGACAAGCGTGAGCCATCGAGGCGCCGGGCAGGAAAACGCTGATACCTGCCGAGCGGGGACGAATCCCATCACCATACCCGATGGCGAGGCCGGCGAAAGGACTGCTATGACCAATGAACAAGCTCATGGAGCCCGATTACCCGCCCAGCGTTGATTCCGCGTCGCTGTTGTTGCTCGGCGACAGGCGGGGAAAACAGTGAAGAAACACTGTTCTTTGTGTAGCTCGCAGCCGCGCCAGCCGCTAGCATGGCAGCATTATGGAGATGACCATGCCCGATTTCAGTGAACTTCTCGACCACGGCCCCTTTATCCGCCTGCCTGACATGCTGCCGGGCCAGACGTCCAGTCCACTGGAGCGTTACCTGGGCCATTACGGTCTCGATGCGCTGCGCAGCGAGGACATCGCCGTGCATGCCGGCCACCTGGAGGCCGGGGGCTTTCGCCTGTGGGCCCAGCTGTGGACACCGCGCAAGCCGCGCGGCACCGTCTTCGTGGTCCACGGCTACTTCGATCACCTCGCCCTCTATCGTCATCTGCTGGCGCACCTGCTGCGCAACGGCTGGCAGGTCGCCTTGTGGGACCTGCCGGGGCACGGCCTGTCATCCGGCGAGCCCGCCTCCATCGATGACTTCGGCGACTATGTCGGCTGCCTGCAGGCCTTCCAGGATTACCTGGAAGACCACAGCCTGGCGCCGTACCCGTGGTTCGGCATCGGCCAGAGCACCGGCGGTTCGGTGCTGGCCACCGACGCCCTGATGCGCGGCGATGAATCGCGTTGGCAGGGAATCGCCCTGCTCGCACCGCTGGTACGGCCGTGGGGCTGGTCGCAGTCACGCTGGTTGCACAGCATGGCGCGCCCCTTCATCGATTCCATTCCGCGCAAGTACCGCGCGAACACCAACGATGTGGACTTCTACGAGTTTCTCAGCACCAATGATCCGCTGCAGGCTGATCGCCTCGCGGTGAAGTGGGTGACGGCGATGCGGGAATGGATTCCCCGTCTGCGCGCCCTGCCACCCTGCTCTCTGCCGACCTTGATCCTGCAGGGCGAGCAGGACACCACCGTCGATTGGCAATGGAATCTCGGCGTACTGGCCAGCAAGTTCCCCAATGCGCGCATCTACCGCCATCCCGAGGCCCAGCACCATCTGGTCAATGAAGCCGAGCCGATACGCCAGGAGCTGTTCGCCGAGCTGGACGCCTTCCTCGATGCCCTGTCGCAGCGCCCGTCAGACCTGCCGCAGCAGGGGCGCACGGCATGATGGCCATGCATCGCCTGCCCATGCTGGCCGCGGCCCTGCTACTCTCCACGCTGGCGGGCTGCATGAGCCTGGACCAGGTGCCACGTGCCGAACGCGATCCCATCTATGGTCTCGGCCAGAGCGCGGCGCGCCTGATCGCCGAGCAGCGTTGGACTCCCCCGCTCGAGCAACAGGTATTGCTGCTCGCGCCGCCCGAGGTGGATGCCACGCTGCAGGCCAACCCGGGGGCGCTGAACGAGGCGCTGACCCGCGCACTGCTGGCGCTCAAGAACGGGCCTCAGGTGCTCAACTGGAGCACTGACCGCCCCGCCGTCGATAGCCGCCAGTGGCGTCTCGAAACCACCCTCGAGGCCAGCGGCGTCGCACTGACCTTGTCAGACCGCACCCTGCAACCGTATCAGCTGCAGCTGACGCTGGTCCGCAGCGCCAGCGCCGAGCGCAATGAGACGCGCACCTTCACACTGAGCGGCGCCTTCGACCAGGCAGCCCTCGAGTCACTGGCGCGCAATCCTCCTGAGCCCTGAGCTTCAAGCCCTGAGCCCTGCTGCGCCGGAGCCACTCGCCATTCTTGATGCGCCCTTTATCGTTTTCTGCTTTTCCGGAGCCAACATGACCACCGCCAGTCCCCGTCGCTTTCTTGCCCACCTCTATCAGGATGGGCCGCAGAACCCGTTCCCCGGCATCAAGGCGCTGGAACGCAGACTGGGACACGCGCTGCCATATCAGTATGGCTCCAACGAAGGGCTCGACATGCCGCATCATACGCTGGGTGGCGCGCTGGGCACTGCGCTGGCCGACCTGAGTCGCAGCTATGCCGACGCCGATGCCTGGCAACTGCGCCAGCAACTGGCTGAGCGTCTGGGAGTCGCGTACGAGAACCTGCTGGTCGACGCCGGTGCCGACAGCCTGCTGGCACTGGTGATGCGCGCCACCGTCTGTGCGGGCGAGTGCGTGATCACCAGCGCCGGCACCTATCCGACCCTGGCGTACTTTGCCCGCGGGCTGGGTGCCGAGGTCATCGAGGTGCCCTACGACGAGAGCTTCGCCACGGCTGATGACACCTCATCGTCGCGACTGGCACCGGACCTCGCGGCGCTGCTCGCTGCGGCAAGGCAACACGATGCCCGCGTCGTCTATCTCGCCAACCCTGACAACCCCAGCGGCCATCTGCATTCTGACGCCGATGTACGCGCCCTGTGCGACGCCCTGCCGGAGAACTGCAGCCTGCTGCTGGACGAGGCCTATCACGACTTCCGCCCGGATGCCGCCCACGCCGACCATGCGCCGATGGCGCGCACCTTCCGTCTGCGCACCTTCTCCAAGGCCTATGGCCTGGCGGGCCTGCGTCTCGGCTTCATGATCGCCGAGCCCGAGGACATCGCTCTGCTGAACAAGGTGCGTATCCACTACGCCGTGAGTGCACCGGCGCTGGCGGCAGGTGAGCTACTGCTGGCGCACCCTGAAGAGGCGGCAGCGCATGTCGCCGGCGTCATCGATTGTCGCGATCGTCTCGCCGAGCATCTGCGCTCGCTGGGCGCGGAAGTCCTGCCCAGCGCGACCAACTTCCTCTGCGTGCGCCTCAAGAGCGCCGAGCTGGCAGCGCAAGTGCAACAGCAACTGATGGCTCAGGGCGTGCTGATCACTCGCTCCCCGCATCCTTCGCTTGGCCACATCCTGCGTATCTCGACACTCGAAGACAGTCTGGTGCCGGGCCGTCTCGCGCGTCTCGAGCAGGCCATCGCCGAAGAGCGCCGTTCATGAACCATTTAGCGTGAGGGCCTCGCGATGACTCTGGCCAGCCTCGCGGCCCGCGCCATGGGCAGCCTCGCCGTGGTGGGCGCGAGCCTCTGGCTGGTGCCCGCACTGTGGTTCCGGCTGCCGGGGCCGGAAGGCCTGCGCACCATCGTGGCTGCTCTCGCAGCGGTGCTGGGTCTCGTGTGCGTGATTGCCCTGTGGTGGCCGCAGGCCAGCGCGATTCGCTGGCGGCTGATGGGCTGCTACCTGATGCTGCTGGTCGCAAGCCTTGCCTGGTGGGCCAGCATCACGCCTCGGGCGGACCGCGACTGGGCGCCGGAGGTAGCGCATCTGGTCGAGGGGCAGGTGGTCACGCCAGCACGGGACGAGGCTGCCACCCAGGGTGAAGTGCTGCATCTCGAGCAGGTACGCAATTTCGTGTGGCACAGCATTGAGAATTACACGCCGCGCTGGGAAAGCCGCGACTATCCGCTGGAGGAGCTGACCTCGGTGGACCTGCTGACCAGTCACTGGATGGGCCCGCAGATCGCCCATACGCTGGTCAGCTTCGGCTTTGCCGATGGCCGCTATCTGGCCTTCTCGGTGGAGATCCGCAAGGAGCGCACCGAGCAGTTCTCGACCCTCGGCGGCATGTTCAAGCAGTACGAACTGGCGGTGATCGCCGCCGACGAACGCGACATCATCCGCGTGCGCAGCAACGTGCGCGGCGAGCAGGTACACCTCTATCGGGTGCAGATGCCGCGCGAGATGATCCGCGAGCTGCTGCTGGCCTACGTCGACGAAGCCGAGGCATTGCGCACTCAGCCACGCTTCTACAACACCGCCACCAGCAACTGCACCACCCTCGTCTACGCGATGATGACGCGCCTGACCGACGGCCTGCCGCTGGACTACCGCCTGCTGCTCTCAGGCTATCTGCCGGAATATGTCGCGGACCAGGACGCCCTGAGTGACGCTGCACCCTTCGCGGAACTCAAGGCCAGCAGCCTGATCAACCCCGCCGCCATCGCCGCCGACAATCATCCGGACGGCGACTTCTCACGCCTGATTCGTGAAGGCATTCCCGGCGCGGACAGGCCCTCCTACTGACCCCTCGCAGAGTGCCGAGAACATGATCCGGAGGCATCAGGCGCTGCGCTGCTGGGCGCTAGCACCCGGGCGAGCCGGGTCCCTGCCCATCATGCGGTCCAGCTGGCGATAGCCGATGGCCTCCATCAGCTGCGGCCGCTGCACGCCGTCCTGGTCGATCAGATCACTCAGTGTCAGCGCGACACGCAGCACTCGGTGATAGGCGCGCGCCGAGAGATTGAGGCGTGACAGCACACCGGCCAGCCACTGGCGCTCGCCGTCTTCCAGCTGACAGGCGGCTTCCAGCGCATGGGTATCCAGATGAGCATTCAGGCCGCCGCGAGCCAATTGGCGCGCGCGAGCGGCCAGCACTCGTTCGCGCACGCCGGCCGAGGCCTCGCCAGGAGTGGCGGACGTCAACTCCTCGGCGGGCAGGCCCGGCACCTCGACCTGCAGGTCGATACGGTCCAGCAACGGGCCGGACAGACGCGCCTGATAGCGCTGGATCTGCGCCGGCGTGCAGCTGCAATTGCGGCGACTGTCACCGAGGTAGCCGCAGGGGCAGGGATTCATCGCCGCGACCAGCTGGAAGCGCGCCGGGAAACGGCGTTGATGGCTGGCGCGCGAGATCAGAATACGACCGCTCTCCAGCGGCTCGCGCATCACTTCGAGCACGCCGCGGTCGAACTCCGCCAGCTCATCCAGAAACAGCACGCCATGATGCGCCAGCGACACCTCGCCCGGGCGCGGCTTGGAGCCACCGCCCACCAGCGCGACCCCACTGGCCGTATGGTGCGGAGCACGGAATGGCCGCTGGCCCCAGCGCTCCATGATCGGCAGACCACATACCGAGCGCACCGCAGCGACTTCCAACGCTTCTCCCTCGCCCAGTGGCGGCAGGATGCCGGACAGGCGACTGGCCAGCATCGTCTTGCCGGTGCCCGGCGGGCCCGCAAATAGCAGGTTGTGACCGCCGGCCGCGGCGATCTCCAATGCCCTGCGCGCCTGATGCTGGCCACGCACCTCGCTCAGGTCGGGCTCCGGCAGACGCGCCTGGGGGATGATCGAGCACACATGCGGCGTGAGGCGCTCGCGCCCCAGCAGGTGGGCCACCAACTCCAGCAGATGGCCCACCGCCAATACCTCCAACTCCTCGGCGAGCGCCGCCTCGTCGGCATTGCCGCGCGGTACCACCAGCGTCCGCCCCGCCTTGCGACAACAGAGTGCGGCTGGCAGCACGCCGGTGACGGCACGGATGCTGCCATCGAGCGCCAGCTCGCCGAGGCACTCCATCGCTGCCACGGCCTCTTCCGGTATCTGCCCGGAGGCGACCAGAATCCCCAGCGCAATCGGCAGATCGAAGCGACCGCCTTCCTTGGGGAGGTCCGCTGGCGCCAGATTGAGCGTGATACGGCGCGCCGGAAATTCGAAGCCGGCATTGAGCAGCGCACTGCGCACCCGCTCTCGACTCTCCTTCACCGCCGCTTCCGGCAAGCCGACGATGGACAGACCCGGCAAGCCGTTGGAGAGGTGTACCTCCACCTGAACTTCCGGTGCCTCGAGACCAAGTGACGCGCGCGTGCGCAACATTGCCAATGACATGAGTCTTCCCTGCGTGATGCCGCCTCTCAGTTGCACGGCGCAATCGGAGCAGGCACTGGCCTGCCATGAGCGCGAAGGCACACACCGCTGCCAACCCTCTCAGCATGGCAAACCTCATACTCCCCAGAAGGCGAGCGCCTCAACGCTTGGACACTCGACAATTGCCGCAAAGCTTCGCATACCACCACGACACGGCCATGCGCCGCCTGTAAATGCGTATTCCGGCGACAATATTCGCCGCTATTTCGTAACTTCCATTACGCCCCATCCTCACGCAATTACTGAATACGTAACACACAAACAGGCTGTGGATAACATTACATAATCATCGAATGTGGACATTTTTTGAGCGCTCAAAATTTCAGCATTCAAGGCACCGACACCAACGATGAACAAGCGAGCCAACGCCAGACCAGGCAACCCACAGCCCGGCCTCAACTCACAAGCACCAGCCAACAGAAATTAAACCCAATAAGCGCAGGCAGGGTACTTGGACACTCGACTCAGTCGAGCGATGAAAGCCATATCAGAGACAAGATTGAGCCAGAAGAGCTCATGAGGCGCCTGACGGGAAGGGGTCAGATAAGGCGCAAGCACTGCACTCGAAGAATTTGCACGAGCATCGAGTCGTTGATGCTCAGGGTCTGGAGTCTCAGGCCCTGGCGCTTGGTGACGGCCTACTGCTGCCTGGTGATTGAGAGCGTCTGGCGCCCTGCAGCTGTGACTACGTCTGCCATTTCAGCTTCACGCGCCGCGACGCGCCCGGGGATGGCGAGGCGGATCGCTCGCTGACATGGCCAACAAACGCTCATGGCGAATTAAAAGTAGTGGTTGTGACAGTACTTTCCACGCAAAAGCGCCTGTTTTGGCGCATTTCAGCGCCAGCAGACGCCACACGGGCATGGTGTGGGGCCGACTCGCTACCTGCCTGCACCAAGAAAGTGCTCATACAGGGGCGATAGCGTCCTCGAGAGAGCCACAAGAGTGCCGCCAGACCGGGACTGCGGTATATTTGATCGGTTGTCCCGGCCTGGCCGCGACGACCGCCAAGCTGTCTCACGGAACGCCGCCGATGCGCGGCAGAGAATCGTCCAACCCACGGAAAGGGCCAGCCATTCAGGACGACTTCGGCTTGTTTCAGGAGCACTACCCATGCAAGACATGCTTGCCCCGCTGGCACCCCTGGCGGATGTGATCGGCATGCTAGGCACCACTCTGGTCGTCGGCGCCTTCTTCCTGCTGCAGATAGGCAGACTCGATGCCCGCAGCCTGACCTACAACCTGATGAATCTGAGCGGGGCGATCCTGCTGTTGATCAGCCTGTGCATCAATTTCAACCTCGCCAGCTTCGTGATCGAGGTCTTCTGGATCATCGCGTCTGTGGTAGGTCTGGTACGCTGGATGCTGGGCACTCGACCCCAGACTGCCTGAGGCCGCTCCCGGAATCAGCGGCGCCCATGACGCAAAAAACCGCCACGCCCCGAAAGGGCGTGGCGGTTTTGATTCAGCCGTCACCTGAGGGGGTCAGGCGTCGCGCTGGCGCTCGATCTCCGCGGCGTGACTGGCGGCTTCACGCTTCGCTACCGCGGCTTCCCCCTCATCATCCACTGGCGTGGCGGGCTCGGCTGCCGGCACGTTGCCCGCCACCAGCCCCTGCTTCTCCAGCAGTGCCTCAAGGGCGATGACCTGCTTTTCCAGCGACTCGACGCGGCTGCGCGTGCGCGTCAGCACATCCATCATGATGTCGAAGTCTTCACGCGAAACCAGTTCCATGCGGTCGAAGGCACCGCGCATCACCCCTTGCACGGACTTCTGCAACTCTTCCGGGCCATGCGAGGCATCCTGCAGGCGCTCACCGATCTGCTGGGCCATACGCCCGATGACGTCATTCTTGAACATGCTGCACCTCAGCCGTTGCGGGCCGGCAGCCGCGTCGTGCGGACTGCCGGTCAGAAAATGATGACACCCCTGTACATGGGGCCGTCGTGTCCTGCTGCAAGGATACGCAACCCTGGAGACGGGTGCATGCCCCGCATCGTCCTGCACCAGACAATCCTCATCGGCAGGCACACATCTGCACCACATTAGCACTTGCCCCCACATCCAAAGCCGCAGAAACAGCACCATTACGGTGCATGCCAGGTGACCTTCGGATTCAGCCATCTTTGCACAGGCCGTAAGACTGTCATCCATCCTGCGATAACCAGATGAGTTACAAGGATTTTCAGCCGCATGGCACATCTCGTGCGATGCACTTGTCAGGAACAGGCCGCCAGCTCATCTGACTGGCCATGCTTAACAAGAATGATCATTCCGGTAGCGAACGGGGGCAGCACATGAAACTGATCACCGCCATCATCAAACCCTTCAAGTTGGACGACGTGCGAG
This sequence comes from Cobetia sp. MB87, assembly GCF_011319755.1. Taxonomy (NCBI): domain Bacteria; kingdom Pseudomonadati; phylum Pseudomonadota; class Gammaproteobacteria; order Oceanospirillales; family Halomonadaceae; genus Cobetia; species Cobetia sp. MB87. The sequence continues at coordinate 118,699 of NZ_VFBC01000006.1, forward strand.
AAGCACTGGCCGACAACGGCGTGCAGGGGATTACCGTCACCGAAGTGAAGGGCTTCGGACGTCAGAAGGGGCACACCGAGCTTTATCGCGGTGCCGAGTACGTCGTCGACTTCCTTCCCAAGGTCAAGATTGAAGTGGCTGTCGATGACAGCAGTGTGGAATCGGTACTGGATGCCATCACCCAGGCGGCCAACAGCGGCAAGATCGGCGACGGCAAGCTGTTCGTCACTCCGCTGGACGATGTCATCCGTATCCGCACCGGTGAACGCGGCGCCGACGCTGTCTGAGCCCCGCGCACAATAACAAGGAGAACCCCGCATGAACGAGATCATCGAGGTCAAGTACGCACTTGATACCTTCTACTTCCTGGTCTGTGGCGCCCTGGTGCTATGGATGGCAGCCGGCTTTGCCATGCTCGAGGCCGGTCTGGTCCGCGCCAAGAACACCACCGAGATCCTGACCAAGAACGTGGCGCTGTTCGCCATCGCCTGCACCATGTACATGGTCGTCGGTTACCACATCATGTACTCGAGCGCCGAAGGCGGCTTCCTGCCGAGCCTGGGCTTCCTGATCGGTGCCGAGAATACCGCTGAGGAAGCGATCGCTTCCGGTGGCGACATCTACTACAGCGCACGTTCCGACTTCTTCTTCCAGGTCGTGTTCGTGGCTACCGCCATGTCCATCGTCTCCGGTGCGGTCGCCGAGCGCATGAAGCTGTGGGCCTTCCTGGCCTTCGCCGTGGTCATGACCGGCGTCATCTATCCTGTGCAGGGTTACTGGACCTGGGGCGGCGGCTTCCTGAGCGCAGCGGGCTTCAGCGACTTCGCCGGCTCCGGCATCGTGCACATGGCCGGCGCATCCGCCGCTCTGGCAGGCGTGCTGCTGCTGGGCGCTCGCAAGGGCAAGTACGGCAAGAACGGCGAGATCAATGCCATCCCGGGCGCCAACCTGCCGCTGGCCACGCTGGGTACCTTCATCCTGTGGCTGGGATGGTTGGGCTTCAACGGCGGCTCCGAGCTGGTGCTGTCCAACATCGATGAGGCCAACGCGGTCGCTCAGGTCTTCGTCAACACCAATGCCGCTGCCTGTGGTGGTGTCATCGCCGCGCTGATCCTCGCCCGTCTGTGGTTCCGCAAGGCTGACCTGACCATGGCCCTCAACGGCGCGCTGGCTGGCCTGGTTGCCATCACCGCTGGCCCGCTGGCACCGAGCGTCGGTGCTGCCACCCTGATCGGCGCCGTCGGCGGTCTGCTGGTCGTGTTCTCCATCGTCGGTCTCGACAAGCTGAAGATCGATGATCCGGTCGGCGCCATCTCCGTGCACGGTGTGGTCGGCCTCTGGGGTCTGCTGGCCGTGCCGCTGACCAATGACGATGCCACCTTCTCCGCACAGCTGCTGGGCGCCGCCTCCATCTTCGCCTGGGTGTTCATCGCAAGCTTCGTGGTGTGGCTGATCATCAAGGCCATCATGGGGATTCGCGTCAGCGAGGAAGAAGAATACGAAGGTGTGGATCTGGCCGAATGTGGTATGGAGGCCTATCCGGAATTCACCTCCAGCCGCAAGTAAGCCTGAACGCGACAGCACCTGCAGCATCAAGACTCCCGCCACCTGGCGGGAGTCTTTTTTCCTGACTGGATAAGCGGTGTATGCTTGAGTCAGAGACCGGCGTGACGAGCAGGCCTCGTTACCCGCACCATCACCCAAGGAGAGAGACGATGAAACTGGTCACTGCCATCATCAAGCCATTCAAGCTCGACGACGTGCGCGAATCCCTGTCGGAGATTGGCGTGCAGGGTATCACCGTGACCGAGGTCAAGGGATTCGGCCGCCAGAAGGGCCACACCGAGCTGTATCGGGGTGCCGAGTACGTGGTCGACTTCCTTCCCAAGGTGAAGCTGGAAGTCGCGGTGGATGACGCCATGATCGATTCCGTGATCGAGGCGATCACCAATGTCGCCAACACCGGCAAGATCGGCGACGGCAAGATCTTCGTCTCACCGCTGGAGCAGGTCATCCGCATCCGTACCGGCGAGACCGGCAAGGACGCCGTCTGAGCCTCTGGCGCAAGCCCCTGGTACTGACGTGCTGCCCCCACGGGTGACATGAGCACACAAAAAACCGCAGGCCATCGGCCTGCGGTTTTTTCGTTTCAGCACTTGTCGCTCATAAGTGATCTTCGCGAATCACTTCTCGACCTGATCATTTCTCGACAAAGGCACGCTCGATCACGTAGTCACCCGGCACGCCCATCTTCGGCGAGATGGCGAAGCCGCGCGCATCCAGCATGGCGCTGATGTCGTCGAGCATCGCCGGGCTGCCACAGATCATGGCGCGATCGCGCTTCGGGTCCAGCGGCGGCAGGCCGATGTCCTCGAACAGCTTGCCGTTCTCGACCAGGTCCGTGATGCGACCCTGGTTGCGGAACTCCTCGCGCGTCACGGTCGGGTAGTAGATCAGCTTCTCGGCGATCTCTTCGCCAAGATACTCGTGCTTGGGCAGCTCTTCCGCGATCATGTCGGCATAGGCCAGCTCTGAGACATGGCGCACGCCGTGCATCAGGATGATCTTGTCATAGCGCTCGTAGGTTTCCGGGTCCTGGATGACGCTCAGGAAAGGCGCCAGGCCCGTACCGGTGGAAAACAGATAGAGATTCTCCCCCGGCAACAGGTCATCCAGTACCAGCGTGCCTGTCGGCTTGCGGGATACCATGATCTGATCGCCCGGCTGCAGGTGCTGCAGGCGTGAGGTCAGCGGGCCGTCCTGCACCTTGATGGAGAAGAACTCGAGGTGCTCCTCGTAGTTCGGGCTGGCGATCGAGTAGGCGCGCATCAGCGGCTTGCCGTCGACTTCCAGGCCGATCATCACGAACTGGCCGTTCTTGAAGCGCAGGCTGTCTTCACGCTGAGTGCGGAAGCTGAACAGCGAATCGTTCCAGTGATGGACGTCGATGACTTCGGTTGTGGTCAGACTGCTCACCTGATGGCCTCCCGGGGCATGGCCCCTCGAATTCTATATTTTCTATTGGAATAAGCAAATAACAGCTTATACCCCAATGAACTATGCAGCGATTGTAGTCACTGCAGGGTTATGCGTTAAATGGTTTATCTGGATATAGGTTATCTAGTTTACCAATATTGGTTGCGAATGAATCGCATTTCAACCTCGATCTTGCAGAGTTCGCCCGCTCTGACGGCGAATCCTGCGTTGCGTTCACTTTCGCCTCCTCATCTCTGTCCCTTCACTGCATGCCCCGGGAGGTCGAATGCGCTACAGCCTTCGCCAGCTGGCCGTCTTCGTGGCGGTCGCGCGGCATGACAATGTCTCGCTGGCCGCCGACAGCCTGGCCATGTCGCAATCAGCGGCCAGCACCGCACTGGCCGAGCTGGAGCGCCAGTTCGATTGTCGGCTGTTCGATCGGCACGGCAAGCGCCTGCGGCTCAATGGCCTGGGGCGTGAGCTTTTGCCCAAGGCGATCGCGCTGCTGGACCAGGCCGAGGAGCTGGAGCAACTGCTCGGTCAGCAGGATGCCACCGGCTCGCTGGAGATCGGCGCGACGCTGACCATCGGCAACTATCTGGCACCTCAGATCATCGGTGACTTTCTGCACCATCACCCTGCCAGCCGCGTCGAACTGCACGTGCACAACACCCATCAGCTGATCGACAAGCTGGTGCACTTCGAACTGGACATCGGACTGGTGGAAGGCGAGGTGGAGCATCCGCTGCTGGAGGCGACCCACTGGGTCAGTGATCGGCTGAGCATCTTCTGCGCGCCGTCACACCCGCTGGCACAGGGTGAGGTCACGCTTGAGCGCCTGCTGGCGGCACGCTGGATCATGCGCGAGCGTGGCTCCGGCACACGCGGCACCTTCGAGCAGGCATTGCGTCCACATCTGGACGGGCCTTCGACCAGCGTCTCCCAGCGCCTCGACATCATGCTGGAGCTGGAACACACCGAAGCCATCAAGCGCGCCGTGGAAGCGGGGCTTGGCATCGGCTGCATCTCGCGCCTCGCGCTGCGAGATGCCTTTCGACGCGGCAGCCTCGTCGAGCTGCCCACTCCATGGCTGGAGCTGACCCGCGCCTATCGCTTCGTCCACCATCGTGATCGCTTCATCACTCAGGCAATGCGCGAATTCGTCGCCGGCTGCCGCAACCTGAGCGGCAGCGCCTCACGCAGTGACGAGATCATCCTGCCGCAGGTGCCGTGATTCGCACACGTCTGGCCATTGGCAACCGAACCCGATGTCACCAGCCTTCATGAAATGAGGGTCACTACAATAGTGACCGCTCACACACAGACGCCGCCAGCGTTTCCGCTGGCGGCGTCCAGATCTCTAGGCGAAGGGGATGTGATCAGTGAGTCAGGCCGGTGAAACGTGCCTTGATCTCATCAGCGCTCTCGTGGGAGAGGTCCTTGTCGACGGTTTCCGTCACCAGCTTGGCGACCGGCTTGTCGAGCTTGTCGCGCAGCGCACCCAGGAACTTGGGAGCAGCGGCGATGATCAACTGATCGAACTTGCCGTCATTGGCCGTCTGCTTGAGGTATTGCGCGACTTCCTTGGCGAAGAAGTCCTGATGCTTGTCAGAGGTTGCGCCGTCATCGCCAGTCTGATGCAGGCTGCCATGACCGCCGCTGGATTCCCCCTTGCCACCGGTTCTCAGGTCACCGGTATGCTGGCGGCTTTCAGGATGTACGAGGCTTTCCACTTCGGTGACCTTGCCGGCGGCACGGGCAAAGATACGTGCACGTGCGGCGTCGGCAGCAACGATGTAAGTAACCATTTACACACTCCCTGTCTCTCGTGAGGCGTCGTTGATGAAGAATGACGATCATCGCTTCGCTTTCAATTGACTACATGCTGGCACCCTTGCGCACATTCAACCCTTGCCGCTCATTTCCCGCACACCGCCCCGCCAGCCCGCTCCCCCTGTAGATCGACAAGGCCGCCGATAACCAGAAACGCCAGGACCGCCCCGAAGGGCGGCCCTGGCGTCTGGTGCCTGTCACTCGCGACTGACAGGCCCGCGTGCTGACGGCCTTACCAGGCTTGCCAATCCAGCTCCTCCGTTGCGACGGGTCTGGCAGCGCGGGGGATGGAGTCCTGTGCGGAGAGAGTGCCTGCGCTGCGCGGCGCCATTGCCGGCGGCTGCGCAGGGCCATCCAGACGGAAGCGGCCCACCATCTCGGCCAGACGCGCCGACTGCTCGGAAAGCGCATCCGCGGCCGCGGCGGATTCCTCGACCAGCGCCGCATTCTGCTGCGTCACCTGGTCCAGCTCGGCCACGGCACTGGAGACCTGTCCGACACCGTGATTCTGCTCCTGGGTGGCATGGCTGATCTCGCCGATCACCTCACTGACACGCATGACGCTGGAGACGATCTCGTTCATGGTGCTGCCGGCCACCCTGACCTGTTCGGCACCATTGCGCGTGCGCTCATTGGCGGAGCTGATCAGCGTGGCGATTTCCCGCGAGGCCTCGGAAGAGCGCTGGGCGAGGGTACGCACCTCACCGGCCACCACCGCGAAGCCACGCCCCTGCTCGCCGGCGCGGGCTGCCTCGACGGAGGCATTCAATGCCAGCAGGTTGGTCTGGAAGGCGATGGAATCCATGACACTGACGATCTCGGTGATCTTGCGCGAGTCGTCGTCGATGCCCTGCATGGTGGTAACGACCTCTCCGATCACCTCGCCACCGCGACGCGCGACCTCACTGGCCGACTTGGCCAGCCCGTCAGCTTCATGTGCGGAGTCCGCGGACTGAGCGACGGTGCCGGAGATCTGCTCCATCGAGGCCGAGGTTTCCTGCAGATTGGCCGCCGCCTGCTCGGTACGTGATGACAGATCCTGGCTGCCCTGGCTGATCTCGGCGGCGGCGGTCTGCACCGCGCCACTGGCAAGACGAATCTCGCTGAGCACGCCATTGAGGGTCGAGACGAAGCGGTTGAAGGCATTGCCGATCTCAGCGACTTCATCACGCCCGCTGACCTGAATGCGTCGCGTGAGATCGCCCTCGCCCGCGGCGATATCCACCAGCGCATCACGCACCAGCGCCAGGCCGCGCAGACTGCGGTTGGCGATCCACGACATCACGGCAGCGGCTCCCAGCAACACCAGCAGCGTCATGGCCAGCGTGGTCCACAGCTGGGCATAAAGCGGTGCATCCGAGTCGGCCACATCCAGGGCCAGCGCCAGACGCCAACCGGTGTCTCCCAGCCCTGCCGAATCCAGCTCGGCACTGAACATGCGGTAATCACGCTGCTGGATATCGACCACCAGTGCCGACTGGCCAGCGGCCACCAGGCGATTGCTGCTGGCCAGGGTCTCGGGCGTCAGGGCCGCTGCGAGTGCACTCATCGGCTTGAGCACCAAGGCATCATCCGGGTGGGCGATCAGCGTGCCGGTATCGTCGATCAGAAAGGCGAAGCTGTTGGGCGTCGGCGAGAGCTCGGCGACCGTCCGGGTGATGAACGCCAGCGGCAGATCACCACTGACCACGGCGACCAGCCGTGAGCCGCGATAGATCGGCGCCGCCACGCTGATCTCCAGCTCGCCACTGGTGGCTCCGACATAGGGCGCCGTGATGACGGGCTTGCCGGCCGCCACCGCCGCCTGATACCAGCCACGTTGGCGCGGGTCATACCCTGCCCGCCCCGGGCGACCATCGAAGTAACGGAAACGACCATCCGGGAAGCCGACATAGGTCTTGCTGAAGTCGCCCTGCTTCATCGCCTGGGTCAAGGCGGCATCGGGGAAGCTCTCGAGGCTACTGGCCGCAATGCCGCTCACCGCATTGATATGCACGCTGAACCACTGACTCAGCTGGGCGGCATTCGATCTCAGCACCTGTTGCTGGTAGTCGCTCTCATCGGCATGCGTATTGCGGAACGTGGTCCAGGCATTCAGGCTGCTGACGACCACCAGCGCCACCAGCACTATCGCCACACAGGCTAACGTGATGCGCGCACGTAACGAGGCAAACATCGCCACTCCTTGGTTCGAATCCATCGGGAAGGGGACCGGGGGCACCAGCGCAGAGCGCGTCGGTCTGCCCTCGGTGGCAAGGCATGCAGGCATGCGGTGTACCGGCGTCATCATCGGTACGTGCCGCCCTCTGTATCGGCATGCCCGGCCTTTCCTTTACCCCGCCAGCCGCACGCGACGCTCCTTCAGAACCGCCAGTACCGACACGGCCGTCGCGACTCCCGGACATGACGTCGATGGCGAAGTGCGTGCTAACATCCGCCCAACGCGGGGTGCCGCCTGCCCTTCTGCCACCGCTCCCCTCATCCTGTGGTCTTTTCTCGGAGAAGTTTCGATGCGCAATCTGCTCCTGATGCGCCGCCCGCTGCCCCGGCGCGTGCTGGTCACCGCTCACCTGATGCTGCAGCTGGGATTGCTGGCGGCTGCCAGCGGCTGGACGCTGCAGCACCTGACGCCCATCGGGCCTGACAATTCGCTGGTCGCGCAGTGGCCGGTACTGGCGCAGGGTGTCGGCGGTTTCCTGCTGGCCTTCGTGATGACGCGCCTGCTGTTCGAGTTGCTGATGGCGCCGCATCACCTGCTGAGCATCCGCGGGGCCAATCACACCCTGGATGCCGCGGCGCTGGTGACGCGCTCCATCTCGCGCCGCCCGGCGGTGCATGACAATGACGACAGCTGGGTCGGCAAGCCGCGCAGCGTCACCTGGCCGCGCGAAGGCGAAGATGCTCCCGCTGCCACAGCGGCGATGGCGCCATCTGCCGATACACCTGCCGCTGCATCGCCCAAGGCCGTTGCCAAGCCGCAGGAACCAAGCCTGGGCAGCGATGAAGAGCTGCCAGACACCCGCAGCAGCGAAGTACGCCGCACCGAGCCCAGCCTCTGATTGATCTCCCTATTCAGAGAGATACAGCAAGTGTGAGTACCTACTGACTGCCTTGCGACTCACACACGAAAACGCCCCGCGTGATGGAAATCACGCGGGGCGTTGTCTTTTTCGGCTTACATCATCCGATCAGTTCGTGGCCTCAATGTCCCAGAATCTGGCTGAGGAACAGCTGAGTCCGCTCGGATTGCGGGCTGTTGAAGAACGGCTCCGGCGCGTTCTCCTCGATGATCTGGCCCTGATCCATGAAGATGACGCGGTCGGCGACGGTCTTGGCGAAGCCCATTTCATGGGTCACGCACAGCATGGTCATGCCTTCATTGGCCAGTTCGACCATGACATCCAGCACTTCCTTGATCATCTCCGGGTCCAGCGCCGAAGTCGGCTCATCGAACAGCATCACCTCGGGGCTCAGACACAGCGAGCGCGCGATCGCGACACGCTGCTGCTGGCCGCCGGACAGCTGACCGGGGAACTTGTGGGCCTGATCGGCGATGCGCACGCGCTCCAGGTACTTCATGGCTTCCGCTTCCGCCTCGCGGCGCGGCCGCTTCTGCACCCAGATAGGCGCCAGACAGCAGTTCTCGAGCACCGTCAGATGCGGGAACAGGTTGAAGTGCTGGAACACCATGCCGACGTTGCGACGGATCGCCTCGATCTGCTTGATGTCCTGGGTCAGCGGCATGCCGTTGACCACGATATCGCCTTCCTGATGCTCCTCGAGATGATTGATGCAGCGGATCATCGTCGACTTGCCGGATCCCGAAGGGCCACAGATGACGATACGTTCGCCCTTGCGCACGCTCAGGTTGATGTCACGCAGCACGTGGAAGTCGCCGTACCACTTGTTGAGGTCCTTGAGCTCGATCATCGGGCGCTCATCGGCGCCGGTGTTGCCCTGCGAGGCGGATGTTGTCGTTGTCATGATGAAGATTCCTTGGCGCCGTGATCAGCGCTTCTTGTGACCGGTATGCAGCAGGCGCTCGAGATACTGGCTGTAGCGCGACATGCTGAAGCAGAAGACCCAGAAGACCAGCGCCACGAAGGCATAGCCCTCGATGGAGTAGCCCAGCCATTTGGGGTCGGCGAGACCGGCCTGCACGATGGCGAGCAGATCGAAGAGCCCGATGATCAGTACCAGCGAGGTGTCCTTGAACAGGGCGATGAAGGTATTCACGATGCCGGGAATCATCAGCTTGAGCGCTTGGGGCAGCACGATCAGCCCCATGTTGCGCCAGTAGCCCAGCCCCAGCGCCATGCCGGCCTCGGTCTGTCCCTTCGGGATCGCCTGCAGGCCACCACGCACCACTTCCGCCATGTAGGCACTCTGGAACAGGGTGATGCCGATCAGCGCGCGCACCAGCTTGTCGAGATTGACCTCACCGGGCACGAACAGCGGCAGCATCACCGAGGCCATGAACAGCACCGTGATGAGCGGCACACCGCGCCAGAACTCGATGAACACCACGCAGATGCTCTTCACGATCGGCATCTCGGAGCGACGCCCCAGCGCCAGCAGGATCCCCAGCGGCAGTGCCGCCACGATACCCACCACCGCCAGTACCAGTGTCAGCATCAGACCGCCCCACTCGTGGGTACCGACGATCTCGAGGCCGAAGCTGCCACCATGCAGCAGGAAGTAGGCGATGAAGGGGAAGACCGCCAGCGTGACGATGGCGACCCAGCCCTTGGCCGGCAGTTTCGGTATCGCCAGCCAGGCGATAAGCGCCGCAAAGACGGCGAAGACGATATCGACCCGCCAGGTTTCCTCGCTCGGGTAGAAGCCGTAGATGAACTGATCGAGACGCGCGCTGATGAACACCCAGCAGGCGCCCTCCCCCGTGCAGTCCTCTCGTGAGGTGCCACTCCAGCTGGCATCGATCAGTGCCCACTGCAGGCTGGGTACCACCAGCAGGTAGACCAGATACATCGCGAACAGCGTGAACAGCGTATTGATAGGTCCGGCGAACAGATTGGCTCGCAGCCAGGCCACCGCGCCGATGCTGTCGCTCGGCGCCGGACGGGAATCGATCATCTTCTCGGTGACCCGTGACAGGGTCTTTTCAATCGACATGGGCAGACCCTCAGCGCTCGACCAACGCCATGCGGGCGTTGAACCAGTTCATGAACATGGAGACCAGCAGACTGATGGTCAGATAGACCAGCATCGTCATGGCGATCACCTCGATGGCCTGACCGGTCTGGTTGAGCGTGGTACCCGCAAAGACCGAGACCAGATCGGGATAGCCGATGGCCGTGGCCAGCGACGAGTTCTTGATCAGGTTCAAGTACTGGCTGGTCAGCGGCGGGATGATGACGCGCAGCGCCTGCGGCACCACCACCAGACGCAGTGTCATGCCACCGGACAGCGACAGCGCCCGTGACGCTTCGGTCTGACCGTGCGGTACCGCTTCGATGCCGGAACGCACGATCTCGGCAATGAAGGCTGCGGTATAGACCGACAGCGCGACCCATAGGGCGAGGAACTCCGGGACGACCGTGATGCCGCCTCGGAAGTTGAAGCCCTTGAGCTCCGGCAGCTCCCAGCTCAGCGGCATGCCCATCGCGAAGTAGGCCAGCAGCGGCGCCACGATGATCAGACCGAGCGAGATCCAGCCCGCCGGCAGGCGCTGACCGGTACGGGCCTGCCGCTGGCGATTCCAGTAGCTGAAGATGCCGCTGGCGACGACGGCCAGCACGAACACGGCAATCACCACCGAGAAACCGCTGGAGGTGATGGGGGCCGGCACGAACAAACCGCGCACGTTGAGGAAGAACGCCTCGCCCAGCGACAGCGAACCTCGTGGACTCGGCAGGGTTCTCAGGACGGCGAAATACCAGAAGAAGATCTGCAGCAGCAGCGGGATGTTGCGGAAGACTTCGATATAGACCGCCGCCAGCCGCGAGATCAGCCAGTTGGGGGACAGACGCGCGACCCCCATGATGAAACCGATCACGGTCGCGGCGATGACACCCAGGGCGGATACCAGCAAGGTATTGAGCAGGCCGACGATGAAGGTATCGCCATAGGTGGATTGCTCGGAATAGTCGATCAGGCTCTGCAGGATGCCAAAGCCTGCGGTGTTGTCCAGAAAGGCAAAGCCGGTGGTGATGCCACGGCTTTCAAGGTTGGTCAGGGTATTGCTGACGATGATCGCCAACACACCGAACACGCCTGCCAGCATCAATAGCTGGAAGATCAGTGCCCGCTTGGCCGGGTCACGCCAGAAGGGCGGCTTGACCGTGGCCGGCGGGCGAGAAGCAGGTTGTGTCATACAGGCAATCTCCGCCGGAAAGCTATGCGACTTCCGCCTGCCGCCCTATCGAACGGCAGATCAGTTATCTCTCGGCACTCGAGGAAAGGATCACGGGGAACAGACCAAGCCCCTCACGACGCTGGCCAGGGAAAATGACCGCATGGCCACTTCTCCCTGGCCAGCGTCCTTGCTCAGCCTGCGTCACGTTTCACCCGGCTCGCACTGGACCTCCAGGCGAGCCGAGACATCAGCGAACGGGCGGTGCGTACTGGACGCCGCCATCGGTCCACAGTGCGTTCAAGCCGCGCTCGATACCCAGTGCGGAGCCGGTACCGACGTTGCGCTCGAACATCTGGCCGTAATTGCCTACCTGCTTGATGACCTGGTAGGCCCAGTCAGCCGGCAGGCCCATGGCTTCCCCGTAGTTGCCATCGGCACCGACCAGACGCGCGACGTTGGGGTTGGTGTCCGCCTTCTTCTCTTCGATGTTGTCGGAGGTCAGTCCCATCTCTTCGGCGTTGATCTGGGCGAACAGGGTCCATTTGACGATGTTGAACCACTGGTCATCGCCCTGGCGGACGACGGGGCCCAGCGGCTCCTTGGAGATGACTTCCGGCAGCACCATCGCGGACGCCGGATCGGAGAGCTTGATGCGCAGCGCGTAGAGCTGGGATTGGTCGGAGGTCAACACGTCACAACGACCGGCTTCAAAGCCCTTGACGGTCTGGTCGGAGGTATCGAAGACGACCGGCTCGAAGGACATGTCGTTCAGGCGGAAGTAGTCCGCCAGGTTGAGCTCAGTGGTGGTGCCGGACTGGATACAGACGGCTGCCCCGTCCAGCTCCTTGGCACTGGAGACGCCCAGGTCCTTGCTGACCATGAAGCCCTGGCCGTCGTAATAGTTCACGCCAGCGAAGTTGAGGCCCAGTGAGGTGTCGCGGGTGGCCGTCCAGGTGGTGTTGCGGGACAGGACATCAATCTCGCCGGACTGCAGCGCGGTGAAACGCTCCTTGGCCGTCAGCGGTACATAGCGCACCTTGCTGGCATCACCCAGCACGGCTGCCGCGACGCCGCGGCAGACGTCGACATCGAGGCCCTGCCAGTTACCGGCGTCATCCGGTGCCGAGAAGCCCGGCAAGCCGGTGCTGACGCCACACTGGACAAAGCCCTTTTCCTTGACGCTATCCAGGGTCGCGGCGCTGGCACCTGTCGCCATGGAGGCGGCCAGGACAGCGGCGCTAGCGATCAGCAGTGGCTTCTTGTTGTTATGCATCGTGATTCCCTCGCGAAAGTCTGGAGTCCGCTCGATCAGCCTCGAGTCAGAAGTGGTGCAATGCATTGCATGGCACCTACCGACAATAGCAAGCCGCGTTCCAATTTCCGCCTATCTCTTGATCCGCTGCGTTCAACGCTGAAAAAAGCGCTAAAACCCAGTGATATAGGCCAAAGCCGCGTGGCGGGATGGCGGATCATTCCGCGCGATTGCCGCGCAGTTAGGCGCCTGACAAGACCAGTTCGCCTCATATCGGTGCAAAATAAAAACGGCCGTTTCATTGCGAAACGGCCGTAGGCGGTGCAGCGATGTGGTGAGAGTGGCAGATTGCGACCAATGTCTCGGTCTGACTGACTCAACGCTTGTTCATCCCATCAGGCACGTTTTCGTGCCTGATGGATATTGCTTGCCACCGCAAGGTGCATGCGGATCACTTCTCCAGCAGGCGCTGCATGAAGGGCGGCAGCACCAGGGCGGCGCGATGGCCTTCGACGGTATAGAAGTCACGCGCGAAGGTGGCGGCAGC
>NZ_VFBC01000012.1:0-127564 GCF_011319755.1 Cobetia sp. MB87
AGTCGGCGCGGTCAGGTCGATCTCGCCGGTATCGGTGCTGGTCGCGGTGTTTCCTGCGGTATCAGAAACCGAAGCATCGACGCTGTATTCGCCTTCACTCAGCGGCGTTTCCGCATCGACGGAATAGGTGCCATCTTCGACGGTGGCGGTGACGGTCTGCTCGTTGCCGTCGCTATCGGTGATGACCAGCGTGACGGTGCTGCCGTCTTCGGCATCGGTGGTGCCGACGATGGTCGGCGTGGTGTCGGAGGTCAGTGCCGGGGCGTCGACGGTCAGCGCCGGCGCACTTGCGTCGATCTCGCCCACGTCATTGCTGGTCGCGGTGTTGCCGGCCGGGTCAGTGACGGTGGCTTCGACACTGTATTCGCCTTCGTTCAGCGGCGTCTCGGCGTCGACGCTGTAGGTGCCGTTCTCGACGGTCGCGGTGACGGTCTGCTCGTTGCTGTCGCTGTCGGTGATGACGAGTGTGACAGTGCTGCCATCAGGCGCATCGGTGGTACCCACGATGGTCGGCGTGGTGTCGGAGGTCAGCGCCGGGGCATCGACCGACAAGGACAGCACGACCTCTGTCGGCAGTGTCGGATCAAGATTCAGCCCCAGGCCATCTTCGTCCTCATCATTGAACTCCGGGTCGGTAAAGCCGCCCTCATATTCATAGGAGGTCCGCTCAACACGCCCTTCACGCCCCACCCCAGAGGCATCCAGGAAACCACTACGACTGCTGCCCGGCGCACCGCCATTCTCACCAGCTGCGGGAGCTTCCTGAATCGTGGTCGGATCTTCGCCGCGAGCGATCGCTTCGCGCAACGCTTCCACTGCCGGGTCAACAGGCGCATCTCCACGCGACTCGGCCAGCAAGACTTCTACGCCAATCGGCGCTCCCTGCGGCACCACTAGCTGGGTGCCGTCTTCCAGCACCACGATCGCGCCCTGCGGTGCGACCAGAGTAGCTGTCGGTTCAAGCGTCATTCCATTGACGACACGCTGCGCCTCGTTAGTGGAGGAAACAACAAGTACTGTGCCTTCTGTGCGGATGACCTGGACCATGGGGACATACTCCTGCTGGGGAAAGGTGCTGCATCATGCTGCGAAGGGGGGCAATGGCATGATCGACAAGGACGGTTAGTTACATTTTGATACACAACATCACTTACTGCAACCTAGCAATTTTCAGTAGTGGCATCGCGCCATGATGATTAGATGTCTAATCACAAAAAACCTCTATCAATCAGTGACTCACACTCATGAAGGTCGTCGTTGCGCTTCAGCGAATCTTGCGAGCCTGAACAGACCACTGGCGTCGAATACTACGCAAGGGTGGTGATTGATCATGAGGGCTCGCTAATACCGTAGCATCGTTGTAGAGCCATTGTTCAATCAGATCTGCCAAATGTAACAATGCTTTTACATTCTGCGGCTGCTGCTGAGCAATACGGCGCAAGTGGCTGCCGGGAGCCTCGCCCACGTGAGGGCCATGGCCCGTGCGCTCAAGTCGCTTCACCAATCTGCGGTAGGCTCGCACACCTGCGTGCGCTGATACCTTACGGCCAGACCATAACACCAGTGTCACGCCTGCCAGCACCACACTACCCAGCAGCCCGAGCACACCCCAGACAAGCCACTCCCAGCGGAAGTCACCAAACAGCCGCTTCCAGAGATTACGTTGCTCATCGAGACGGAACCCCACCACGCTGCGTTGCCAGCGGTATTCGAAACGCTCCCACTGCCGTCTCAGATCACTGAGCAACGAATTATTCAGCGTGAAGGCACGCAAGCCAGCATCGGCCATGAAGCCCGGCTGCCCCTGCAGGCTCAGCGCCCCCTGCGAGATTCGCTCGGGAGCCACCGCCGCAGTGGGATCAAATCGATGCCAGCGGCCGGCATAGAACACCTCGACCCAGGCGTGAGCGTCATACTGGCGAATGCTCAACTCCTGTGGCCCACCGATGCCATCGCCCTGTGCCTCGCCGCCCAGATACCCCGCGACCATTCGCGCCGGCAGTCCGGCAGCACGCGCCAGAAAAACGCTGGTAGAAGCATAATGGGTGCAATAGCCCTGCAAGCTATCGAACAGAAAATCATCGACACGGCTGAGCCCCTCGAGGCGCGGTGGCGTCAGGGTGTAGTGGAAAGGCTGGCGATTGAAATACTGGAAAAGGCGTTGCAGGAAGACCTGAGGATCTCCCCCCGACTCCCGCATCAGATCGCGAGCGAACTCACGGGCACGCGGGTTGCCATCATCGGGCAACAGCTGATCAAGGCGCTGCATCCATTGCGGAGCCGTGGTCGGTGGCGCGCCGGAGGAAGACATCTCCAGCAACTCGCGGGTATTGAGTGACGCCTGCCCCTCAAGGGTGCCATCAATCAGGTAACGGGCCTCGCGGCTGGTCGTCAGTGGCGCGCCGAGACTCGGCCGCCAGGGGCGTGGGTCCGGCTCCAACAACAGCTCATAGCGATGACGCGCGACTTCCCCATCGATGCGCGTCCCGCGCTGAACGTAACGTTCAGGCGGCCCGCCCAGCGCCTCCTGAAGACGCTCCGGCGTGGCACGCGACCAGCGCACGCCATCAAACAGGCTCAGGGTATACACACGCCAGTAGCGCTGGGAGGCCGCAGGCAGTCCGTTGTCGAAACGCGCCCGAAACGCCAGAGCATCACTGCGACCCAGGGCGGCGATATCGCCAGGAGAGACACTGTCGGTAAGCCCGGTGGTGGCCTCGTTGAGCTGCGGCACGTTCCACAGCGGCGGCAAGCGGGGAAAGAGCACGAACAAGCCCAGCATCAGCGGCAGGGATAGCCCCATCAGCCAGGCAGTCTCCCGCATGGCCTCGCGACGCTCGCGTGCGCCGGCGATCAATACCAGCCCGCCGATCAGCCACGCCGCGGCCATGACCGAGGCCGCCGCCATCAAGGGCCCCTGGTCGTGCAGAAAGGCCGCTGCCAGCACCACGAAGCCCAGCCCACAGACCACGCGACCATCCCGCAGGCTGTCCGTCTCCAGCAGCTTGAGCAGATAGATGCCGACCAGCAGACCGATCATCGCCTCCAGGCGCAGCATCTGGCCGTATTCGAGAAACAGGCCCGCCGCGACCATGGCCACCGCCGCCAGTCGCAACAGGATGCCAGCGCGCGGAACTCGCGCCCGGAGTTGCTGAAAGCGCCACAACGCCGCCAGCAAGGCCGGCAAGGCAAGCCACACCGGCATCCACAGCACATGCAGCGCCAACACCAGACACTGGCCGATGAACAGGTGGCGCAGTTCCAGCCAGCCCAATGCCTGATCAGGCGTCAGCGGTTTGCGCTGCCACCAGCGTCGTCTGGCGCTGGAGGAGGGAGAAGATGCGCCACTGGAGAGCTCGTCCTTTGAGGAGCGGCCCAGGGAGGCACGTCCCGGGGAAGCCTTGGCTGTCGACAGGCTCATGCACTGCCCTCCTGACTCAAGGGACGACTCGCGCCGGCTCGCTCGGCGGCCTCACTGGCCGCCAGCTGGGCGGACCATGGCAACCTCTGCTCGCCGCCGAACAGCGTCAGCGCCTCAAGCACTCGACGGCGATGCGCCCCGCCGCTGGCGATGGCCAATGTCTGGCCCGGCAGCCGCAGACCATAGGTCGCCTGGGCGCCTTCCGCCGCCAGCACGCGTGCCGTGAGCTCCGAAAGCCGCTGCTCCATGTCGCCACGACAGGCCTCGTAATCCAGCCACAGCGAGGGACGCGCTGGCGTCTCGAAGCGCTTGGTGACCAGCTCGCCGCTGCGCCCCCAGTGCTTCCAGGCGATATGCGCTGGCGCATCACCCGGCACATAGCGGCGCAGACCGGCGAAATCGCCCTGCTCTATCTGCTCGAGCGTGCGACGACTGCCCTGCGGGGTGGAGGGGAGTTCTGGCTGCGGATAGACAAGGACCGGTGTGTCGATCGCGACCCAGGCCCACAGACGCACCAGTCCCAGCGGCCAGCGCGACTCCAGCGTCAGCGTCGGCAATGAGAACTGGCCACGCTGAAAGGCCGCCAGCTCCAGCGGCGCACTGCCTTCACCGTCATGGATCTCGAGTCGCTGTCGCGCCTCTCCCAGCCGAACATCGATGGCATGTGAGCGAGCCCGCCCGGTGAGGCGCACCATGACGCGCAACGTATTGCCCGCAAACGCCTCGCCATCGGCGATCAGCTGCACTCGTACCCCCGCCAGATTGCGCCAGCTGCGAAAGATGCTGACCACTGCCACGGCGAACAACCAGAAGGACAGGCCATGCGCCAGCGAGTTCTCGTAATTGATACCCAATAGCAGCAACAGGATCACCAGCACCGCCCAGAACAGGCCAAAGGGCGTCGGCAGGATCATCAAGCGCGCGTGATGAAGCGCCTCGCCTCCACCAATCGACATCTTGCGCAGCATGCGGGCTTTCACGCGCGCCCAGGCACCGGGCTTCGCCACCTGCGTCATGCAGGCACCACCGCCACCTGCCCGAGCAGATGGCGCGCCACGGCTTCACCCTCAGCAACACTGCCTTCGCTGAGGCGGTGCCCCACGACGGGCGCCCAGACCGCTTGCACATCCTCCGGCAGCACATAGTCACGCCCTGCCAGCAGTGCCCAGCCACGCGCAGCACTGGCCAGCGCCAGCACCCCGCGCGTCGAGAGACCATAGGCCACTTCCGGCGAGCTGCGCGTCGCCGCCACCAGCGCCTGCAGATAATCCAGCAGCGGATCAGACAGGCGCACACGGTCCACGGCGGCCTGCCACTCCTTGAGCACCGAGACGGGCAACAAGGGTCGCAGCGCCTCGATATGCTGACGCCCGGCATTGCCCTTGAGAATCTCGCGCTCGGCTGCGGGTTCCGGGTAGCCCAATGACAGCCGCATCAGGAAGCGGTCCAGCTGGGATTCCGGCAGCGGGAAGGTGCCGGATTGCTGAAGCGGATTCTGGGTCGCGATCACGAAGAACGGTTCCGGCAGGCGACGGGTCTCGCCCTCCACCGTGACCTGACGCTCTTCCATCGCTTCCAGCAACGCGCTCTGCGTCTTGGGCGTGGCACGGTTGATCTCGTCCGCCAGCACCAGCGAATGGAATACCGGGCCGGGGTGGAAGCGGAAGTTGCCCTCACGCGGATCAAATACCGACACGCCCAGAATGTCAGCCGGCAATAGATCGCTGGTGAACTGCACCCGCTGCATGTCCGCTCCGATCAGACGCGCCAGGCCCTGGGCGAGCGTCGTCTTGCCCAGCCCGGGCAAATCCTCGACCAGGACATGACCACGACACAGCAGACAACAGAGCGCCAGACGGATCTGGCGCGGCTTGCCCGCCAGCACCGTCGACAGTGCGGCTTCCACCTCTTCCAGCTGCTGTGGCGATACCTTGGCATTCATGCAAAGACTCCAGAACAAAGTGGGGAGGAGGAGATGCAGCCATCACGACGGGCAGCACACGTCAGATGACGCTGGGCCAGCAGCGTTGCTGCGCAGCCTCGATATGGAAAAGCGAAGATCATCGGCTCAGGCCTTGCTCAGAAAGCCATCACGGATCAGACGTTCAAGGGCCATACGGCTATCAGGCGTTGAAGGATGCAACGCAAGCGCATCGGCAGGCGTGACCCAGAAGGCATCTGCCACTTCTTCGGTTTGCAGCGTCAGCGGGCCATCGTAATGCACCAGATATGCACTGCCGAAGACATGGTTGGTCGCGTCGGTGTAGCAGAAATCAAAACAATGCTTGAGCGGCGCACCACGCACGCCAATCTCTTCCTCCAGCTCGCGTCGGGCAGCCACCTGCACGGCCTCACCGGCTCCGACAACCCCCCCGCTGGCGAGATCGAAATAGCCGGGGAACACTTCCTTGCTCAGGGTACGCTTCTGGATGCACAGCTCACCGCGACAATTGAGCACGAAGGCATAGGTCGCACGGTGCCAATAGCGGTAGCGTCGCATCAAGCGACGTGGTGCCGTGCCGCAAGGGCGATTCTGCGCATCGACCAGCTGAATGATTTCGTCCTGGATCACCGTTCCCTGTTCCTTGCCTGTCCTTGAATCACTTCGATAGCCATCCGCGACGACCAACACCGCCGGATGGCATCGACCAATGCGTCCCACGGTAGCAGAATGCGACGAAGCTGCCTTCAACTGCGGCCCGGACACCTGCCTTCACACCCTGGCAACAGGTAACGCTCGCATTCGTGCAAACCACCTAAAACAGAACCCTCTGCAATAGTCTCTGCACTAGCCTCTACACTAGAGGCGATCGCCGTCAGAAAACACCACACTGGCATCATGGACCGCCCCCAGGGTCATTCTCTTTACACGCCGACACAGGAGATGCGCACAGCATGAGGCAACCTCGCCAGGGACATGGCGCGCCGCGACGCACCGGACAGATATCGGCTGGCATCACCGCCCTTCGCACCACCATCACCACCGCCAGCAGATGGCTGGCGACGCTATCCCTGCTCTCCCTTGCCACCATTCACGCCTCGGCGCAGGAAGCCCCATCCGCCATCGCCCATGTCGAGCAAGCCTTCGCGCTGCCGACGCCACCGGGTGCCACGACCGGGGCCGTCTACCTGACACTGTCGATCGCAAAGGGCGATGCCGTACTGACAGGTGCCAGTACGCCGATGGCCGCCACAGTCGAATTGCACAGCATGCAACTCACGCAAGAGCGCATGCAGATGCACAGAATCAAGCAACTGGCGATTTCCTCTGACGCGCCGCTGGCGATGGCTCCCGGCGGCGGCCCCCATCTGATGTTGATCGGCCTGTCTCAGTCACTCACTGCGGGCGACAAACTGCCGCTGACACTGCATTTCCTGGCGAGACCTGACACGAGCCTTGAGGTCTCGATCAAGGAGTACGCCGAGATGATGCCGCTCAGCGATTAACGGCACCGTGCATACGCCTCTATCGACAAACGCCTCACAACCCGCAAGACGCGCATGCAAAACGGCCCTGACACAAGGTGCCAGGGCCGTTTTCTCAATGTGTTGTTTCAATACGCCGCCATCTGCAGCTGTCATCGACTTGCAGCTGTCACCCAAGGGTTATCTCACCTTTCTCTCTACCAGATGACGAATCACCAGATCCCCAGCAGGCTGACAGGCTATCTCAAAGCCCCCAGACCACCCGCAACGCCAGCCCCAGCAAGACCACGCCCGTCAGACGATTGATCCACATCGCGCGCGCCTGCAACCAGGGCAGCACCCGCGAGTGCGACAGCACCAGTGCCACCAGCACATACCATAGGCCGTCGATGCCCATGGCCGTCACGACGACCAGCCACTTGCCCATCTCGCTCATCTGCGGCGTAATCAACTGACTGAGCAGCGCCACGAAGAACAGGATCAACTTGGGGTTGGCCAGCGCCACCATGAAACCATCGCGTATCGCCATGGAGCGGGACGTCGTGACGGCCTGTGCCTCCAGCGCTCCACCGCGGCCTGCCCGCAGCGCCTTGAGCCCCAACCAGGCCAGATAGACTGCACCCAGCAGCATGATCGCATGGAAGGCCCCCGGATAATGAATGATCAAGGCGCCGAGCCCCCAGGCAGTCAGCGCGGCGTACAACCCGACTCCCAGCGCATGACTGATCCCGGCGGCAACCCCTGCCCTCCTCCCGCCGCCCAGGGTATGGCGCAGCACCATCGCCAGACTCGGCCCGGGCGACATCGCCCCCATGGCGCATAGCGCAACCAGTGACAACCACAGATTCAGCGGCATCCAATGCATGATGGTCATTCCATGTTCCAGTCAATTGGTGAAAGCGCCACAGCGCCGGCCTCGGACAACCACCTAGGGGCATCAAATGACAGTGGCCTGGCGCTCGTGAAGGATCCCCACCCTACCCATCCTGAGTTGCTGATGGGATGCGAGCCTCGGGCGCATACGGCTACCACCAGGTCTTCGGGCGGAAGCGGTAAAGTGTATCAAGCGCCGTGCTGATGCGGCAGCAGGCCATATGGACCACCTGAACATGCCCCTCACGATGGGGGTCACACGAGCAGGAGAGTCCACCCTCGAAGGCGGCCATCGTGCATGGATTTATATGAGAAAATAATAAAGTACAGAAATTTACACATTTGAAAACTTGTGCAACAAATCATGAGTTGTACAAGTTTTAGATAACCAGTAACGTCTCTACCGCTGCTCAGGAAGAGCGGCTGGTTCAGCGTAGTGACAGGCCAAGTGCACAGGAAGTGCAGCCAGGGACAGGCCCTGTCAGAGGATGACGCGCAGGCTTGGGGACTTCGCTCCCGGCCAGGGAGATTCGTAAGCCTGAGCGGGTAGGTTTACGAATCTTCATGACTGGCAGCCTGCGAGCTCTGGGAAAGAGATCACTACGCTGAATGACACCGAATTCAGTCAGTTTCTGAAAGGTGTCCAAGATTTTTCGGGTCAGCAGCGCCCGATCGCTGCTCAGGAAGAGCGGCAGGTTCAGCGTAGCGACGGGCCAAGTGCACAGGAAGTGCAGCCAGGGACAGGCCCTGTCAGAGGATGACGCGCAAGCATGGGAAGCTTCACTCCCCAGCCAGCAAGATCCATGAGTCTGAGCGATTGATTCATGGGCCTTGATGACTGGCGGGTTTGCGAACTCAAGGAAAGAGACCGCTACGCTGAACCTAACCGAATTCAGTCGAATGCTGAGAGGGAGAGGAGGAATGAAAGGGAAAGCTCAAGCCGCACTGTGTTGTCCGGCCTGCTCCGGCCTGAAGATGGAGTATCAGTACCACACTCCATCAGCCGACCACCTGGTGCACTGCCAGGATTGTCATGAATACGTCGGCAAGTGGTTCACCCTGCGCCAGGAACTCGCGATCCAGAACACCCGCATCGCGCTCCTCGATCCCTCCCTCGCCAGCAACAGCCTCTATCGACGCGTAAAGAGCGTTCCATATCAGGCCTAAGTCGCCGTCTGGATGCACGAGACACAGGAAAGCCCCGACATTCGATCGGGGCTTTCCTGTGTCTGGCCCCCTGCGGTCACGTACAGCGCACAGACAAGCAGCAGCTATCGCCAGCGCCAAGACAGGCGAGGCGTGATGAGATTAGAAAAAGCTGGTATTCGGGGCAGAGACTGAGCGAGCGAAGAACCACAAGGAAGATGAATCGGTGGGAGCCAGAAACGCAAAAAGCCGCTCGAAAGCGACTTTTTCAATTCTGGTGCCGGTGGTCGGACTCGAACCGACACGCCTATTAAGCGGCGGATTTTGAATCCGCTGCGTCTACCAATTCCGCCACACCGGCAACGGAGCGAAATTATACGGGACATTGCGCCAAGGTCAACGAGTTTTGGCGTCAGATCAGACACATGGAGCGCTTCCTCACACCCCACGCCGCAGTGGACTGAGGCGTGTCGCCCGCAAACGGGTCTTCGCGTGAACGATGGCATTGGGTATCATGGACGACCTTTTTCGTCTGCCCAGACATCCAAGGCCTCGAGAGTGTCGCACCGGACTGCCCCACCCGCAGAAAGGGAGTCGTGCGCTCGCGACGAGAGCGCCAGTGTCTCAGGGCGGCATCTCCCCATTGTGCATGTACGCATGCCACGGAGCGCACCACGCGCCTCGTGCTATCAGAGTGTCAGGTTGGCCATGTCACGTATCGATTCCGGTGATGCCTCGGGCGTTGCCACACCTTCCGACGCGCGCCCGATGCAGCGCAGCGATTACGATTTCAGCCTGCCGGATGAGCTGATTGCACGCTACCCGTCAGAGCAGCGCAGCGATTGCCGTCTGCTGCATCTGGATGGCAAGAGCGGCGAGATCGTGCACCGCCGCTTCCCGGATCTGCTCGAGCAGCTGGAACCCGGCGATGTCGTGGTCTTCAACGACACCCGCGTGATCCCCGCGCGCCTGCATGGCCAGAAAGCCTCCGGCGGCAAGATCGAGATGTTGCTGGAGCGTCCGCTGGACGCCCATCGTGGCCTGGCGCACATCCGCTCCAGCAAGTCACCGAAGCCTGGCACCGAGCTGATCTTCGAAGGCGGCATCACGGCCGTGGTCGAAGGTCGTCAGGAGGCGCTGTTCGAGCTGCGCTTCCACGGCGAGACGCCGATGATCGAGCTGCTCAACCAGCACGGCCACATGCCGCTGCCGCCCTATATTACCCGCGACGACGAGCTATCGGATCGCGAGCGCTATCAGACGGTCTACGCCAAGCGTGATGGTGCCGTGGCCGCGCCGACGGCGGGCCTGCACTTCGATGAGCCGATCATGGCCGCCATGGCCGAGAAAGGCATCGAGACCGCCTTCGTCACCCTGCATGTGGGTGCCGGCACCTTCCAGCCTGTGCGTGTCGACAGCATTCTCGAGCACCACATGCACAGCGAATGGATCGAGGTCGGTCAGGAAGCCTGCGACAAGATCGCCCGTGCCCGTGCCGCCGGCCGTCGTGTGGTCGCCGTCGGCACCACCAGCGTGCGCTGCCTCGAAAGTGCTGCCAAGGCCCATGGTGGTGAGCTGGCACCCTACTCCGGTGACACCGACATCTTCATCTACCCGGGCTACGAATGGCAGGTGGTGGATCTGCTGATCACCAACTTCCATCTGCCGGAATCGACCCTGCTGATGCTGGTCTCGGCCTTCGCCGGCTACCAGCACACCATGGCGGCCTATCAGGCGGCGGTGGAAGAGCGCTACCAGTTCTTCAGCTATGGCGATGCCATGTTGCTGGAACGCGCCTGACTCCCCTTTTCTGACATGGCCCCGGCATTCGCCGAGGGCCGTGTCATGCGCAGTTAACGCGCCCCGCGCTATGCTGCGGCATAGCGACTTAGTGGCTTGATGACATAATGGCATCGACACACCAGCTGCGGCCTGTTTCGCCGCCAAGCAAAGAGAGCACCATGCGTAAAGAATGCTTCATGAGCTTTGAAAAGCTCGCGACCGATGGCCGTGCACGTCGTGGCCGCATGACCTTCCCGCGCGGCACCGTGGAAACCCCGGCCTTCATGCCGGTGGGCACCTACGGCACCGTCAAGGGCATGACGCCGGAATCCATCAAGGACATCGGCGCCGAGATCATCCTCGGCAACACCTTCCACCTGTGGCTGCGCCCGGGCACCGAAGTCATCGAGGCGCATGGCGACCTGCATGACTTCGCGCAGTGGGACAAGCCGATCCTGACCGATTCCGGCGGTTTCCAGGTCTTCTCGCTCGGCAAGACGCGCAAGATCACCGAACAGGGCGTTCACTTCCGCTCACCGGTCGATGGCTCCAAGGTCTTCATGGGCCCGGAAGAATCGATGGCCGTTCAGCGCTCGCTGGGCTCCGACATCGTGATGATCTTCGATGAGTGCACGCCGTATCCGGCCACTCATGATGAAGCGCGCAAGTCGATGGAGATGTCCCTGCGCTGGGCGCAGCGCTCCTACGATGCGCATGGCGACACGCCGTCGGCGCTGTTCGGCATCATCCAGGGTGGCATGTACCCGGACCTGCGCGAGAAGTCCCTCGAGGGACTGAAGAAGATCGATTTCGACGGCTACGCCATCGGCGGCCTGTCCGTGGGCGAGCCCAAGGACGAGATGATCAAGGTGCTCGACTACCTTCCCGAGTGGATGCCGGAAGACAAGCCGCGCTATCTGATGGGCGTCGGCAAGCCGGAAGACCTGGTCGAGGGCGTGCGGCGTGGCGTCGACATGTTCGATTGCGTGATGCCGACCCGCAACGCGCGCAACGGCCACCTGTTCACGCCGACGGGCACCGTCAAGATCCGCAACGCCGTCCACAAGCGTGACACCTCACCGCTGGACCCGGACTGCGATTGCTACACCTGCACCAATTTCTCGCGCGGCTATCTGCATCACCTTGATCGCTGTGGGGAAATGCTCGGCTCGATGCTCAACACCATCCACAATCTGCGCTACTACCAGACCGTGATGGCTGGTTTGCGCGGTGCAATTGAAGCGGGTACATTGCAGGACTTCGTGGAACAGTTCTATGCCGCGCGCGGCCTGCCGGTGCCGCCGCTGGCCGACTGATCGAGGCGAATGACGACCGGGGGCCAAATCCTCCGGTCGTCTTGATATTCGACTCGAGCCAGACGTGAAGAAGAGCCTGAATCACGCTCATTGCATAACAACAGTTCACTCGTAACCTCTGGAGATACACATGCTGGAATTCCTGATTCCTGCCGCACACGCGGAAGCCGAAGCGGCTGTCGCCGGCGGCGGCGCCATCGGCCAGATCGTCATGCTGGTCGGCTTCGTGGTCATTTTCTATTTCCTGCTGTGGCGTCCGCAGTCCAAGCGCGCCAAGGAACACAAGAACCTGATCAGCAATCTGGCCAAGGGTGACGAAGTCGTCATCGGTGGTGGCCTGGTTGGCCGCATCACCAAGGTCAGCGAGCAGTTCATCACCATGGAGCTGAACGAAGGCAACGAAGTCAACGTGCAGAAGTCTGCCGTGGCTGCAGTCCTGCCGAAGGGCACCATCAAGTCCATCTGATCCCTCCTGCTGCCGGCCCCTGTGCCGGCAGCATGCTTTTTCTCTCCCGCTCCACCAAGGACAGGGCTGCCATGCTCAACCGCTATCCGCTTTGGAAGTACCTGGTGATCTGCCTGGTACTTGCCGTCGGCGTGATCTACGCATTGCCGAATCTCTACCCCGAAGACCCGGCCGTGCAGATCAGTGCCGCCAGCGGCGCCGAGGCCATCGACCAGCAAGATCTCGATCGCGCCACCAGCGCCCTCGAAAACGCCGGCATCACGCCCAAATCCGAGGAACTCAATGGTTCCACCGGCCTGATTCGCCTCACCAGCAACGACCAGCAGCTGCGTGCCAAGGAACTGATCAGCGACACCCTTGGCGATGACGCCATCGTCGCGCTGAACCTGGCCGATGCCACGCCGTCGTGGCTGGCCAGCCTCGGTGCCTCACCGATGAAGCTGGGCCTTGACCTGCGTGGCGGTGTCCACTTCCAGCTGGAAGTCGACATGGACGCCGCGGTCAAGCAGCGCCTGGAAGTCAACGCCAGCGCCATCAAGGAAACCCTGCGCGAGGAGCGTATCCGCTACCGCGGCAGCGAAGTCGACGACGGTACCCTGAGCCTGACGTTCTCCGATGAGGAAGACCGCTCGCAGGCGCGCTCACTGATCTCGCGCGACTTCCAGAACTTCGAATACGACGAGCGCGATATCGAGCGTGGGGCCGTACTGGACCTCACCCTGACCGCCGCCGCCGTCAAGGAGATTCAGGATTACGCGGTCAATCAGAACCTGACCACGATCCGCAATCGCGTCAACGAGCTGGGCGTGTCCGAGCCGCTGGTTCAGCGCCAGGGCCCGAACCGCATCGTGGTCGAGCTGCCGGGCGTGCAGGACACGGCCGCCGCCAAGCGCGTACTGGGCGCCACCGCCAACCTCGAATTCCGTCTCGAAGCGGCCAGCGACACGCCGGCCAGCGAGATGGAGAGCTTCGCGTTCCGCAACCAGCCGAGCCGCACCGCCAATATCATGAAGGACGTGATCATCAGCGGTGACAGCGTCTCCAGCGCCAGCACCAGCTTCGATGAAAGTGGCCGCCCGCAGGTCAACATCAACCTGGACGGCACCGGTGGCTCGATCATGAACCGCGTCACGCGTGCCGCGATCGGCCGCAACATGGCGGTACTGTTCATCGAGCACAAGACCCGCACTCGCACCGTGATGGAAGACGGCGAGAAGGTCGAGAAGCGCATCCCGTACACCGAGAAAGGGCTGATCAGTCTGGCGACCATCCAGAGCGCGCTGGGCAACAGCTTCCGCATCACCGGTCTGGATTCTCCGACCGAGGCGAAGGAGCTGTCGCTGCTGCTGCGTTCCGGCTCATTGGCCGCGCCGATCTACTTCGTGCAGGAACGCACCATCGGCCCGAGCCTGGGTGCCGAGAACATCTCGCGCGGCATCCTGTCCGTCGAGCTGGGCCTGCTGCTGGTCGTGCTGTTCATGCTGGCGCGATACAAGGCCTTCGGTGTCGTCGCCAACGTGGCCCTGACCGCCAACCTGGCGATCCTGATTGCCGCGATGTCGATGCTGGGCGCCACCCTGACCCTGCCGGGTATCGCCGGTATCGTGCTGACGCTGGGCATGGCGGTGGATGCCAACGTGCTGATCTTCGAGCGTATCCGCGAGGAAATGCGCTCCAAAATGCCGCTGCATCAAGCGGTGCATACCGGCTTCGAGCGCGCCTTCACCTCCATCGTCGATGCCAACATCACCACCCTGCTGGTCGCGGTGATCCTGTTCTCCATCGGCAGTGGCCCGGTCAAGGGCTTCGCGGTCACGCTGTCCATCGGCATCCTGACGTCGATGTTCACGGCGATCATGGTCTCGCGCGGCATCATCAATCTTGCCATTGGCGGCAAGACACTCAAGAAACTCTGGATCTGAGGGGCCATCGTGATGCGACAGTTTGACTTCATGAGCAAGCGGCGCGCGGCCTTCATCGTCTCCATCGTGCTGACGATCGTGGCCATTGGCGCCCTTGTGATTCATGGCCTGAACCTGGGCCTCGACTTTACCGGCGGCACCCTGGTGGAAGTGAAATACCAGGCGGCACCGGCACTGGACAGCGTGCGCCAGACACTGGAGGCCGCTGGCTACAAGGATGTCTCGGTCCAGACCTTCGGTGCCAGCAACGAGATTCTGGTGCGTCTGCAGCAGAGCTTCGAAGCCGGTATCGGCAATGACATCGTGGCGCACCTTCAGGCCACCGGTGACAGCGTCAACCTGATCCGCGCCGAGTTCGTCGGCGCCCAGGTCGGTGATCAGCTGCGCGACCAGTCGGGTCTCGGCATGCTGCTCGCCCTGGCCGTGGTGATGGTCTACGTGGCCTTCCGCTTCCAGTACAAGTTCGCCCTCGGCGCACTCATCTCGCTGGGTCACGACGTCATCATCCTGCTGGGCATCTTCGCCCTGTTCGGACTCGACTTCGACCTGACGGTACTGGCCGCGGTGCTGGCCGTGATCGGCTACTCACTGAACGACACCATCATCGTCTACGACCGCATTCGCGAGAACATCCGCAAATCGCGTACCGATGACATGCCGTCGATCTTCAATGACGCCATCAACGCGACGCTGTCACGTACGCTGTCCACCTCCGGCACCACCTTGCTGGTGTTGCTGGCGCTGTACTTCCTCGGCGGTGACATGATCCACAACTTCGCCATCGCACTGATCATCGGTGTGGTCGCGGGGACCTTCTCCTCCATCTACGTGGCAGCGGCGCTGTTGCTGGTGGTCGGCCTGAAGCGTGTGGATCTGATCCCCCCGCCCAAGGAGCAGTTCGAGGACGGCGCACCGTAAGCGCTGCACTCGACTGCACCAGGGCAGTCGGCGCTACCACCACAGGCAAGAGATACGGTGGTAGCGCCACGAATGCCAGGCACAAAAAAACCCCACCTCATGCGAGGTGGGGTTTTTTTCGTTCTCCAGAAGGCTCAATACTGACAGAGCCATCAGATCATACCGTCTTGCCAAGTGCAGTCTTACAGGTGCGGCTGCATGGTCTGCGCCAGCGCCTTGTACAGACGCGCGCCAGCGGCCATCAGCGTGCCTTCGGCGACTACGACCGGCGTGCCGTCGGCACTGCCTGCCAGAGCACCACATTCCTTCAGGAACAGGCTGACGATCTCGCTGTCACCAGCATCCAGACCCAGCACATAGACGGCATCGACGCGGCCGGAGGCCAGCTCGAGCACGTCCAGCAGCGCACAGCCGCTGGTGCGCAGCATCTCGACCTGCGGGCCGACCTGCTGAACGATGGAGAGGTAGGTCGGCAGGTGACGCGGACGCTGCCAGCTTTCCGGCAGGCCCATCGCCAGACGCGCACCTTCGATGGAGGTGGCGTTGGTCACGCGGATACGGTGACCGGAGTGCTGTGCACCACGACCGCGGCTGACGATGTACTCTTCATCAGTGAACGGCGCGATGACCACCGCGTGCTCGGCACGGCCCTTGAACAGGCAGACCACGGACAGCGCGAAGCCGGAGGCCGCGGATGCCAGGTTGGAGTAACCGTGCACCGGCTCGATGCGCCAGTGGTAGTCAGAACCCTGACCTTCACCATCGCGATGGTCGGTATAACGGCCGGAAAGACCGTGTTGCGGATAACCGCGCTCCAGCTGACGCACGATGTGCGCTTCGGCGCGACGTGCAGTGTCTGCGATGAAGGTGTCGAGATCGTTGTCGCCACGGGCGACTTCGATACGTTCACGAGCACGGACGAACTGCTCTGCGGCACCGCGTGCAGCACGCAGCGCAAATTGGACCATCGGATGCATGATCAAGGCCTTGACGAGTCGGGAGCTGTTAAAGAACGGGTGCCACGGCGCGTGAGACATCAACGCGGCGCAACACGAATCGAGCGAAACTGGGTGCAATCAGATCAGGTGGTCATGTAGCCCGTACAGGAATCCTGATACGGCGCGGGGCACGCTGCATAGTGCAATGTATGCAGGCTGCCAGCCGCCACAGCACGCGGCGCCAACGAGGGCGAATACATGTTGCGACATGACGGGACGACGTAGTCTATCAGAGCTCGGCTCGAGCTGCCATCGCGACACGCGACCTTCGCCGTAGAGAGACGGCGGGATCACGCCACGGCTGACTGCTCCCTGCGCTGGCTTCATGCTAGGATATCGGGTTCTGGCGCACGTCTCGCCCAGCCCGGTGACCGGGCCGCGTCGATTGCCCTGCCCTTCAATCGCTATCCTGGAAGTCCTCATGCTTGAACGTCTGCGCATTGTCCTGATTGGCACCAGCCATCCCGGCAACATTGGTGGTGCAGCCCGCGCCATGCTCAATATGGGCCTGGCCGATCTCGCACTGGTCGCGCCGCGATGTCAGGTGCAATGCCAGGAATCCGCCTCACGCGCCTCGGGTGCCGATGCGCTGGTTGCCAGCGCCTCGGTGCACGAGACCCTGGAAGAGGCCGTGGCGGATTGCAGTCTGGTGGTCGGCTGCAGCGCACGTTCGCGCAACCTGCCGTGGCCGATGATCACGCCGCGCGCCTTCGGTGCCACCCTGGCCGATGAAGCCCGCCTGCCGGATGCCCGCGTGGCCATCGTCTTCGGCCGCGAGGATTCCGGGCTCTCCAATGAAGAGCTGCAGCGCTGCCACCGTCACGTGCACATCCCGACCAATCCGGATTTCAGCTCGCTGAATCTGGCCGCGGCGGTACAGGTGCTGGCCTATGAGTGCCGCCAGGCGTGGCTGGCCGACCAGGAAGCCGCCGGCGAGACGCCGCGTGCCGAGGATGCCCAGCCGTTCGGTATCGACTGGGATAGCCCGCTGGCCAGCCATGCCGACCTCGAGCGCCTGTTCGAGCATCTCGAGAAGACACTGATCAGCGTCGACTTCCTCGATCCGGAACAGCCGCGCCAGCTGATGGCACGCCTGCGTCGCCTTTATCTGCGCGCGCGTCCGGACAGCATGGAAATCAACATTCTGCGCGGCATTCTTTCCGCGGTGGACAAGCAGGTTCGCCTGGCACAAGCCGACACGGCCAACCGCACTTCCTGAGGACACGCCATGTTCACTCGACTGCGTGAAGACATCGATAGCGTGTTTGCCCGTGATCCGGCGGCGCGCAACTTCTTTGAAGTCCTGACCAACTATCCGGGCCTGCATGCCCTGGTGGCCCACCGCATCAATCACTGGCTATGGCGCCACAATGCCAAATGGCTGGCGCGCACCGGCTCGACCCTGATGCGCTGGCTGACCGGCATCGAGATCCACCCGGGTGCCACCATCGGCCGCCGCTTCTTCATCGACCACGGCATGGGCGTCGTCATTGGTGAGACAGCCCTGATCGGCGATGACGTGACCCTCTATCACGGCGTGACCCTCGGCGGCACCACCTGGAACGCCGGCAAGCGCCACCCGACCCTCGGCGATGGCGTCATCGTCGGTGCCGGCGCCAAGATTCTCGGCCCGTTCACCGTCGGCGCCGGTGCCAAGGTCGGCTCCAACGCCGTGGTCACGCGTGAAGTGCCTGCCGGCGCCACCGTCGTCGGCATTCCCGGCAAGATCGTCAAGCGCGCCGAGCCGGATGTGGCGGAGGAGCCGTCGGTCGACCCGGAAAGCCGCGAGGCCATGAAGGAGAAGTTCGGCTTCGATGCCTACGGCATGGGCCAGGACATGCCCGATCCGGTCGCGCGCTCCATGCACGCGATGCTCGATCACATGCATGCCGTGGACAAGCGCATCGAACAGATGTGCGGCACGCTGCGCAAGCTGGATGCCAGCTATCGCGCCGGGCGCCTGCCCGAGCTCGACGACGCCGACTTTGCCCAGCTGATCGATGAGCTGGGGCCCTGCGGTGGCGAGACGACCGTCGCTGACGTGGCCGCGGCCCAGGGCAGCACCTCGCCCAAGGCCCGCGCCGCTGCATCCAACGCATCGCAGGGCACTGCTCCGGATGACCAGCCGCGCTCCGAGCAGACCTCGACCCAGCAGGCGCCGACTGAGCAGCCGCCGACCGAGCAGGCAAGCGATACGCAGGAGCCCGCCGAACGTCAGCATGGCTAAAGTTGACCAATTCAGTCGGGATTGACCCCGCCAGACCACCCCACCATAATGGGGCGCATTGATACGCCGTCTCGCCAGAGGCGGCGACTGTGCCCGGCCTCGTCCTCAACGTCGCAGGCTCCATCTGCTCACGGACTCTGTCATGCGCCTGACCACCAAGGGACGCTACGCCGTCACCGCGATGCTCGATCTGGCCCTGCATGCCAGTTGTGGCCCGACCTGCCTGGCCGATATTTCCGTACGCCAGGGCATCTCGCTGTCGTACCTGGAGCAACTGTTTGCGCGTCTGCGACGTGCCGGTCTGGTCAAGAGCGTGCGTGGCCCCGGTGGCGGTTATCTGCTGGACACCGAACTCGAGACCACCTCGGTGGCGTGCATCATCGACGCCGTCAACGAGTCAGTCGACGCCACACGCTGTCAGGGAATGTCGGACTGTCAGGCCGGTGACACCTGCCTGACGCACCATCTGTGGTGTGATCTGTCCGACGAGATCCACGGCTTTCTCGACGGCATCAGCCTGGCCGACCTGGTCGCGCGCGAAGAGATTCGCCAGATCGCCAGTCGTCAGCGCAAAGCGTGCGAGCCGACACCGATCACCGTCATGCAAGGCAGCTGAGCGGCGTTTGCCAGCCAGGCTGAGCACGGCCAACCGAGGCGATGCTCGCCGCGCCCCACCGCCTTCGAGATCGCCTTCATCACGTTCACCGTCATCACTGTCCGTCGTGTCTTCAGGAAGTCACCATGTCCCAGCCGATCTACCTTGACTATGCCGCCACCACGCCCGTCGACCCTCGCGTCGCCGAGCTGATGATGCGTCATCTGACGCAGGACGGCACCTTCGCCAACCCGGCCTCGCGCAGTCACATGCCGGGCTGGCTGGCCGAGCAGGCCGTCGAGGGCGCGCGTCGTCAGGTCGCCGAGCTGATCGGTGCCGACCCGCGCGAGATCGTCTGGACCAGCGGTGCCACCGAAGCCGACAACCTGGCGCTGACCGGCTACATGCGTGCCAATGCCGCGCGTGGCCGCCATTTGATCACCTCGACCATCGAGCACAAGGCGATTCTGGATACCGCCAGCGCGCTGGAGGCGGAAGGCTTCGAGGTCACGCGCATCGCGCCGCAGCCTGACGGACGCATCAGCCCGGACAGCCTGCGCGACGCCCTGCGCAGCGATACCATCCTGGTGTCGCTGATGGCAGTGAACAACGAACTGGGCAGTCTGAATGACCTGGATGCGCTGGGCGACATCGCCCACTCGCATGGCGCGGCCTTCCATGTCGATGCCGCCCAGGCGCCCGGCAAGATACGAATCGATGTCAGTCGTCAGCCCATCGACATGCTGTCACTGTCCGCCCACAAGGCTTACGGCCCCAAGGGCATCGGCGCGCTGTATGTACGTCGCCAGCCGCAGATCAAGGTCGATGCCCTGATCCATGGCGGTGGGCATGAGCGCGGCATGCGTTCCGGCACCCTTCCGACCCATCAGATCGTCGGCATGGGTGAGGCTTACCGCCTGAGCGCCGAGCAGTTCGATGCCGATCACCAGCACCTCGTCGCGCTGCGTGATCAGTTCGTCGCCGGGCTTGCCGGCCTTGAAGGCGTGCACTTCAATACCGATATAGAGGTCAGCTCGCCCAACATCGTCAATCTCGCCTTCGAGGGTGTGGATGGCGAGGCGATGCTGATGGCGCTGCGCGGCATCGCGATTTCCACCGGCTCGGCCTGCAATTCCGCCAGCGTCGAACCGTCGTTCGTCCTCACCGGCATCGGGGTGCCCCGTCCACTGGCGCTGGCGTCATTGCGCTTCAGCTTCGGACGTTTCACCACCGCTACCGACATTGAATCCGCGCTCGGCGAACTCAGGCATGCCCTGATCTCGCTGCGCGCCTGACCCGGGAGACTGCTCATGGCACACCTGTCGATTTCCCCCTCCGCCGCCGACCAGATCCGTGTCGTGCTGGCCGAGCGCGGCCACGGCCTTGGCCTGCGTGTCTCGGTCAAGCCCAGCGGCTGCTCCGGCTACAGCTATGTGCTCGACTTCGCCGACGAGGCCAACGAGGAAGACGCCGTCTTCGTCGATCACGGCGCCACCGTCTATGTCGACACCGAAGCCCTCACCGTGCTCGACGGTTCCGAAGTGGACTACGTCAAGGACGGCCTGAACCGCTACTTCCGCTTCAACAACCCCAACGTCAAGGACGAGTGTGGTTGTGGCGAGAGCTTCAGCGTCTAGACCAGGCTTCAGCGTCTGAGACTGGCTTCAGCTTGTAAATAGAGCTTCAGCGTCCAGGCCAGGCGCAACGTCCGAGCCGACCCTCAGCGCCTCGCCAGCCCGTGCCGACGAGGCGCTTGCCATCTGCGCGTCATGCGACTCAGGCATGATGGATGCAGCCGGTGGCACTTGCCGCTATAATGCCGCCCACTTTTGTCGTGCGCATGCCGACAGAGCCCGTTTTCCGCCGTGCGGCATCTGCCGTGCGGCTCTTCAAAGCTTGTCTCAGGAGATTCACCATGACTCAGCGCACTCTGTCCATCATCAAGCCGGATGCCGTTGCCAAGAACGTGATCGGCGAGATCTACTCTCGCTTCGAGAAGGCCGGTCTGCAGATCGTCGCTTCCAAGATGGTTCACCTGTCCAAGGAACAGGCCGAAGGCTTCTACGCTGAGCACAGCGAACGTGGCTTCTTCGGTGAGCTGGTCGGCTTCATGACTTCCGGCCCGGTCATGATCCAGGTGCTGGAAGGCGAAGACGCCATCACCAAGAACCGCGACCTGATGGGCGCTACCAACCCGAAGGAAGCAGAAGCCGGCACCATCCGTGCAGACTTCGCCACTTCCATCGACGCCAACGCCGTTCACGGTTCTGACGCGCCGGAATCTGCTGCTCGCGAAATCGCCTACTTCTTCGGCGACAACGAAATCTGCCCGCGCGGTTGATTTCGCCTTGTACGACTGAGAAGCCCGGCCCTTCGGGGCACGCGTATCCCAGCCGTGCATGACACGACGGCCCTGCCTGCGAGGCGGGGCCGTCGTGGTATCGGACGTGCTGAAGCGTCGCGCGACAGCATGCACCCCCTGAAGCAGATTCGACGCTTGAGCAGGTCCGATACGCTTTTCTGAAAGCCGCTGCAGCGCCCTCTCCCCACGCCATGTGACGCCCACGCGCACTGCGCTGATGATGAGAGCCTCTTGAGGTCTGCGAGCCATCGCCACCTCCGCTGACAGCGTCGCCCTGCAGACGTCTATCCTTTGTGTGACGCCTGCCCATCCCTGACACGACCGGCCCATACCATGACTGATACCACTGCAACTGCCACCGATGCCGCGGCCCCTGCCGCCGTCAAGCTCACCAACCTGCTGGGCCTGCCGCGCCCGGCGATGGAAGATTTCTTCGAAAGCATCGGCGAGAAGAAATTCCGCGCCACCCAGGTGATGAAATGGATTCACCAGGAAGGTGTCGACAGCTTCGACGAGATGACCAACCTCGCCAAGCCGCTGCGCGAGCGCCTCAAGCAGGTCGCCGAGATCCGTGCGCCGGGCATCGTCTATGAAGGCGAGTCCAAGGACGGCACCCGCAAGTGGGTACTGGAAGTCAGCGATGGCAGCTACGTCGAGACCGTGCTGATCCCGTCCGAGAACGGCAACCGTCGCACCCTGTGCGTGTCTTCCCAGGTCGGTTGCTCGCTGGACTGCAGCTTCTGCTCCACCGGCAAGCAGGGCTTCGAGCGTGACCTGACCGCCGCCGAGATCATCGGCCAGGTGTGGGTCGCCACCCGTGGCGCCGAAGACCGCAAGGACACCCGCAAGCGTCCGGTCACCAACGTGGTGATGATGGGCATGGGCGAGCCGCTGATGAACTACGACAACGTCGTGCCGGCGATGAAGCTGATGCTGGACGACAACGCCTATGGCCTGTCCAAGCGTCGCGTCACCCTCTCCACCTCCGGTGTGGTACCCAAGCTGGACCAGCTCGGCGACGAGATGGACGTCAGCCTGGCGATCTCGCTGCACGCGGCCAACGATGAACTGCGCAACGTGCTGGTGCCGATCAACCGCAAGTGGAACATCCGCGCGCTGCTCGACTCCTGCCATCGCTACCTGGCCAAGTGTGACGATGCCCGTATCGTCACCATCGAGTACACCCTGATCAAGGACGTCAACGACCAGATCCAGCACGCCGAGGAACTGGCCGCGCTGCTCGACGAACTGCCGTGCAAGATCAACCTGATCCCGTTCAACCCGTTCCCGCATTCTGGTTACGAGAAGCCGTCACGCAACCAGGTGATGCGCTTCCAGCAGCGTCTCTACGAGCTGGGCTACACCGCACCGGTGCGCGCCACACGTGGCGATGACATCGACGCCGCCTGTGGCCAGCTGGTCGGGCAGGTCAAGGACCGCACCCGTCGCGCCGAGCGTTACATCAACGCCATCCAGCTCGACGCCGACTGAGCGGCTGCCAGCCCTGAACTGACGCTATCGCCATAGCCATGCGCCGCCCTGCCACCTTGACTTGTGGCAGGTGCGGCGCTTTGATGGGGGCGCTTTTGTTGCCTGCCGCGACCCTCGCCCGCAGGCACATCATGAGCCTTCATTCACGCGAGGATTGCATGCCGAGTCGTCTGCCCCGTCATCGCACCAATGAGCATGACCCTGTCGCCCATCACTCTGTCGCACAGGGCACTGTCACACAGGGCCCCTGCCAGCATGATTCCCACACCCGCACCGTTGCTCGCGGCATCACTCGCCGCACCAGAGCCCTGCTGCTGTGCCTCGGATTTGCCGGCCTGACCCTCGCAGGCTGCGCGACACGCGTGGAAACCAACGACCCCTACGCCCCGCCGGATGACAACAAGGCCTCGAACGCCTACGTGGAACTCGGAGAAGCCTATCTGGGTCGTAATCAGCTGCAACGCGCCGACAGCGCCTTCCAGAAGGCACTCAAGCTGCAGAGCAGCAATGCCGAGGCCAAGGCCGGGCTGGCGATGATCTATCAGCGCCAGGGGGAGAACGTGCTCGCCGATGACTATTTCAATCAGGCCATTTCCAGCGATCCGTCCTTTACCCGTGCGCGCAACAACTACGCGGCCTTTCTCTACTCTCGCGGTGAATACGTCGAGGCCTGTCGGCAGCTCGAGATCGCGGCTGAAGACCTGACCTACGACAATCGTAGCCAGCTCTATACCAATCTGGGCCGCTGTCAGATGCAGCTGGGCAAGACCAGCGAGGCCGCGAAGAGTTTCGAGCGAGCCGTCAAGATCAACCCGCGTGAGTCAGAGGCCTGGTTGGCGGTGGCACGCATGTCACATGACGCCGGTGACAATGACGCCGCCCAGTCGGCGCTGAGCCGCTACTTCCGCCTGGCAGGCACCGACAGCGACAGTCTCGCCTTGGCCGTCGATGTGGCCACAGCACGTGGCGACAGCCGTCTGGCAGACCTCTACAGCCGTCAGCTGGAGCAGGTCATGACACGGGAATCCGGTCGCGCGGTGATTCGCACTCCCTGAGCGAAGTGCAACGACGCCGCTGATGGCGCCACCTCATGGGCGGGGTCGCTGCAAGCAGGACCGAGAAGACCGAAATGCCGGTGAAAATCTCGGCGCGGGCTTGGTATAGTGCCGACGCGGACGAACGTGTGTTCGCACGCGTCGATTGGCATGGGGGGTCATCGCTTTTCACGCTGCTCACTCGCATGATGATCAACGAGTCGTGCAGCACCCGGCCAATCGCGCGACAGCATCAGTCAGTATGCTCCAGCATCAGTGTCAGGAGCAGTTTCCGCAGTACCGGAAGAGCGCCCGGATGTGCGTTCGGTAGACAGTTTTTCCTTACAAGGATGCGCCATGAGCGAACATCAACCCGCCCCTGATCAGCACGCCAGTGATGCACTGCCTGGCACGCGCCTCAAGCTGGAGCGCGAGCATCAGGGGTTGTCGCGTGATGAGGTGGCGACACAGCTCAACCTGCGCCCCAGCCTGGTCGATGACCTGGAACGCGACCACTACGACCAGATTCCCATCGCCGCGTACCGTCGCGGCTATCTGCGTGCCTATGCCCGCCTGCTGGGCATGGACGAGAAGGCCATCGTCGGACAGTACAACGCCCAGTTCGGCACCACCGAAGCCGAGCGCTACACCCCCAGTTCCACGCCGTCGGTGCGCCCGCCGGGCAAGATGGGCAAGTATCTGTTCCGCCTCGTCAGCCTGCTGGTCATCGCCGGCCTGATCGGTCTCAGCTACGTGTGGTGGCAGAGCGGCGACTATGGCCGCACCTCGCCGGCGGAAACCTCCGCCCTCGAAGGTGGCAGCGATGCTGACAACACCGCACCGGTCGTGAATGCCGATGGCTCCATCGAGCTTTCGCTCTCGCAGTCCACCGATAGTGAAGCGACTCCGTCCTCCACTGCTACCGGTGATGCGTCTGCCGTCGACGCAGCAGCATCCTCCGAGGCGACAGCGCAGAGTGCTGACGCGCTCGACACGAACGCTGGCGCGCAGGGCGCTTCAGAGGCTGACAATTCAGTGGCTGACGCTGCCACGGATAGCGCCGCTAGCACTGACGTGAGTGCAGTCGCCGATGCCAGTGCCGACACCTCACAGGAGAGCGCAGCAGAGGATGCTGCACCGGCGGCAGACCCGCGCAAGCTCGAATTGACGTTCAACATCAATTCCTGGACCGACATTCGTGATGCCGATGGCAAGCGCCTGCTGCGCGGCAACAACGAGGCCGGCACCAGCACGACGCTGGAAGGCAAGCCGCCCTTCACGATGACCATCGGCAATGCCTCTGGCGTCGAGCTGCGTTACATGAATGAAGCGGTCGACCTCACGCGCGTCACGCGCGGCAGTGTCGCCAAACTTACCCTCGGTGAATGATCCGGAATCCCATGCATAGTCACTCCCCCATCAAGCGCCGCGTCTCGCGCAAGATTCATGTCGGCAATGTGGCCGTCGGCGGCGATGCACCGATTTCCGTGCAGAGCATGACCAACACCGACACCAACGATGTCGCCGCCACCGTCGCGCAGATCAAGCGCCTCGAGGATGCCGGTGCCGATATCGTGCGTGTCAGCGTGCCGGACATGGATGCCGCCGAAGCCTTTGGTCGCATCAAGCAGCAGAGCAACATTCCGCTGGTGGCCGACATCCACTTCGATTACAAGATCGCCCTGCGTGTGGCGGAACTTGGTGTCGACTGCCTGCGTATCAACCCGGGCAACATCGGTCGTGAAGACCGCGTGCGTGCCGTGGTCAGCGCCGCACGCGACAACGGTATCCCGATCCGCATCGGCGTCAACGCAGGCTCCCTGGAAAAGGACCTGCAGAAGAAATACGGCGAACCGACGCCGGCGGCACTGGTCGAATCTGCCATGCGTCACATCGACCATCTGGACCGCCTCGACTTCCAGGACTTCAAGGTCAGCGTCAAGGCCAGCGACGTCTTCATGGCCGTCGCCGCCTATCGTGACCTGGCAGCGCGCATCGAACAGCCGCTGCACCTGGGCATCACCGAAGCGGGCGGCCTGCGCTCGGGCACCGTCAAGTCTTCCATCGGCCTGGGCATGCTGCTGATGGACGGCATCGGTGACACCATCCGCGTGTCTCTGGCAGCGGATCCGGTCGAGGAGATCAAGGTCGGCTTCGACATGCTCAAGAGCCTCAAGCTGCGCGCCAAGGGCATCAACTTCATTGCCTGTCCCAGCTGCTCACGTCAGAATTTCGACGTCATCAAGACCATGAACGAGCTGGAGACACGTCTTGAAGACGTGATGACGCCGCTGAACGTCTCGGTCATCGGCTGTGTCGTCAATGGCCCCGGCGAAGCCAAGGAGACCGATGTCGGCCTGACCGGCGGCAGCCCCGCCAACCTGGTCTACCTGGACGGCAAGCCGGCCAGCAAGTTGACCAATGACACCCTGGTTGACGATCTTGAGCGACTCATCCGCGACAAGGTCGCGGAAAAAGAGGCCCGTGAGGCCGACACTATCATCCGCCAGAGCTGAGCTTGTCTCGGCTGGCTTGCGCGTCGTGAGTGACGCGCCTTCGTCTCCCCACCCGCCTGCATGACTCATGCGAGCGCCGTGGGGAGATGCGCAAGGATTCAGGAGAGAACGTTGAGCACCAAGATCCAGGCCATTCGTGGCATGAACGACCTGCTGCCGGACCAGTCACCGGTATGGCAATACTTCGAACACCAGGTGGAAGCGCTGATGGGCCAGTACGGCTATCGCGAGATCCGCACCCCCATCGTCGAGCAGACTGCGCTGTTCAAGCGCTCCATCGGCGAAGTCACCGACATCGTCGAGAAGGAGATGTACACCTTCGACGACCGTAACGGTGACAGCCTGACCCTGCGTCCGGAAGGCACCGCCAGCTGCGTGCGCATGGCGATGGAGAATGGTCTGGTCCATAACCAGATCCAGCGTCTGTGGTACACCGGCCCGATGTTCCGCCATGAGCGCCCGCAGAAGGGGCGTTATCGTCAGTTCCATCAGGTGGGCGTCGAAGCCTACGGCATGGAAGGCCCGGACATCGATGCCGAGATGATCCTGATCTCCGCGCGTCTGTGGCGCCAGCTGGGCCTGCTTGAGCACGTCACCCTCGAGCTCAACTCGCTGGGTAGCCTCGAGGCGCGTGCCGCCTATCGTGACCTGCTGGTCGAATACTTCGAACAGCACCTGGATGTCCTCGACGAAGACTCCAAGCGCCGTCTGCACAGCAACCCGCTGCGCATCCTCGACACCAAGAACCCGGACATGGCCGCCGTCGTCGACGCCGCGCCGCGCCTGGGGGATCACCTGGATGAAGAGTCCCGCGTGCACTTCGAGGACCTCAAGGCACGACTCGACGCCGCTGGCATCGAATACGTCATCAACCCGCGCCTGGTGCGTGGCCTCGATTACTACTCGCGCAGTGTGTTCGAATGGACCACTACCGCGCTGGGCAGCCAGGGCACCGTGTGTGCCGGTGGCCGCTACGACAGCCTGTTCGAACAGCTGGGCGGCAAGCCGGTACCGGCGGTCGGCTTCGCGATGGGCGTCGAGCGCCTCATCCTGTTGCTCGAGACGCTGGAACTGGTTCCGCAGGACGTCCGCGAGACTGTCGATGTCTACCTGATGTCGATGGGCGAGCAGGCCGAAGGCGAAGCCATGCGTCTGGCCGAAGAGCTGCGCACCGCACTTCCCGACCTGCGCCTGGTACTGCATTGCGGTGGCGGCAGCTTCAAGAGTCAGATGAAGAAGGCCGACAAGAGCGGTGCACGTATCGCGCTGATTCTCGGTGAGAATGAAGTCATCGAAGGCACGGTGGCGCTCAAGTTCCTGCGCGAGGAACGCGACCAGGAAACGCTGAACCAGCGTGCACTGGGCGAACGTCTCGACAGCGTCTTCGGCGCCTGAGACTGCCAATGAATATCGGGCGGAGAGCCAGCTCTCCGCCTCTCGAATGCAAGTGCCGGCATGCCGGCCAGGTCAAGGAGACCGCCCGTGGCGGAAGAGCTCAGAAGCGAAGAAGAACAGCTTGAAGCCATCAAGCGTTGGTGGAGCGAGAACGGCAAGTCACTGATTGCCGGTGTCGTACTGGCCGGCGCCGGTGTCTTTGCCTTCAAGGCCTGGCAGAACTACGAAGCCAGCCAGTCGGAAGCGGCCTCCGTGCGTTACCAGCAACTGATCAGCCTCGTCAGCCAGCCCAAGCTGGAAGACGCCGGCGTCAAGCAGGCGCGTACGCTGATCGGCGAACTGGAAAGCGAGCACGGCGACAGCCTCTACACCCAGATGGCGCACCTGCTGGATGCCAGCATGTCGGTCAAGGCCAACGATCTCGACGCAGCCGCCACGGCGCTGCAGAGCGTGATCGACAACAGCGATGACAGCTATCTGCAGGGGCTGGCCAGCCTGCGTCTGGCGCGCATCAACGTCGAGCGTGGCGACAATGATGCGGCACTCGCCCTGCTCAAGAGCCCGCCTGCGCCGCTGGCAGCGCAGGCGGCGGCGGTGCGTGGCGATGCCCTGGCCGCACAGGACAAGCATGATGAGGCCATCGCCGCCTATCAGCAGGCCAGCGCCCTGTCGCAGGAAAGTGGTCAGCCGGTCTACGGTCTCGACCTGAAACTCGCCGATCTGGCTGCGGAGTCTTCTTCATGAGCGTCACTCGTCGTCTGAGCGTACCGGCCTCACTGCTGGCCGTGAGTCTGCTGGCCGGTTGTGCCAGCAGTGCCCAACCGGAATATGCGCCCAAGGAACTGGTCGATTTCGACCGCCAGGTCGCGCTGGATTCCGTCTGGAGCGAATCGGTCGGCAATGGCCTTGGCCGTGCCCACTATCCGCTGTCACCGATCTTCGCCAACGACAGGCTGTTCGTCGGTGCCGAAGGCGGTGAGCTGGAAGCCCTCGCTGCCGACAATGGCGAGGACATCTGGCAGACACGGTTGCCGGCTGGCATCACCAGTGCACTGAATGCGGATGCCTCCCGCCTGTACGTCGGTACGCGCGATGGCAAGGTCAGTGCCATCAGTCAGGAAGATGGCAGCATTGAATGGAGCACGCGAGTCTCCAGTGAAGTGCTGGCCGCGCCGCAGTACAACGACGAGCTGGTCGTGGTGCAGAGCGTCGATGGCACCGTGACTGCGCTTGATCGCTTCACCGGCGAAGAGCAGTGGGCCTACTCGGCCACGATTCCGGCCCTGACGCTGCGTGGCACCGGTGCGCCGCGTGTCATCCAGCCGGTCACCTTCGCGGGCTTCGCCAACGGCAAGCTGGTCACGCTCGACAACCGCTCAGGCCAGGAACTGTGGGACCTGCGCGTTGCCGTGCCGGCCGGTCGTACCGAGGTGGACCAGCTGGTCGACCTCGATGGCCAGCCGGTGCTGACCCAGGATGGCCGCCTGTTCGTCACCAGCTACAACGGTCGCCTGATCGCGCTGGACGCCCGCAACGGCGAGCCGCTGTGGGACAAGCCGTCCTCCAGCTATCTGACGCCCATCGTGGTCGGCGATTACCTGTTCAGCATCGACAACGCCAGCCATGTGCTGGCGATGGATGCCAACACGGGTAACGTGCTGTGGAAGTCCGAAGACCTGGAAGGCCGCTGGCTGACCTCTCCGGCCTTCGTCGATGGCAAGCTGGTGGTCGGTGACTACGAAGGCTATGTGCACCTGATCGACGCCCAAAGCGGCGAGATGGCCGGCCGCTATGACGTGGGGGGCGATGGCATCAGCATCACCCCGCTGACCGAAGGCAAGCGCATCTATGTCTACACCAACGATGGCGAGCTGACGGCGCTGGATCTCGAAGCGCCGTAAGCCACTGATCGAGCGCGCACGTCAGCCTGCCCCGCAATCTGCCATGCGCCTCGATCAGCCCTCGTCACGACAACGGCAGCCAGATGGCTGCCGTTGTCGTAATGCGCCATTGGTAGCAACTCCCTGTCAATGCTAGAATGCTGCCCCCGCTGATCAGGCCTGCCGCACGACGCAGCCATTGATTCAGCCACGAGATCTTTCCGCCGACAGTGCTAACCCCCTGTCGGCGGACCATACTGGATGCATGCGACGCCTGCGTCGTCATCCAGTGCCCCAAGTCCGATATCATCGCTATCGCCCTGCCTGCACAAGGTGCTTTCCAGCCATCATGGTTCGAAGCAGACCGTACGGGGCCGGCATCGATGCTATCCCTGCGAATGCTGTGAGATTCCATGAACCCCGTGATCGCCCTGGTCGGCCGCCCGAATGTCGGCAAGTCGACGCTATTCAATCGCCTCACCAAGACCCGTGACGCCCTGGTCGCCGACTTCCCGGGCCTGACCCGTGACCGCAAGTACGGCACCGGCAAGGTCGGCGGCAAGCCCTACACCGTCATCGACACCGGCGGCATCAGCGGTGACGAGGAAGGCATCGACCTGATGATGGCCGGCCAGTCACTGGCCGCCATCGACGAAGCCGACATCGTGCTGTTCATGGTCGATGCGCGCGCCGGCCTCAACATGGCGGATGAGGCCATCGCCAATCATCTGCGCGTCAATCAAAAGAAGACCTGGCTGGTGGTCAACAAGACCGACGGCATGGACGAGGAGATCGGTAAGTCCGACTTCTGGACCCTGGGTCTGGG
This sequence comes from Cobetia sp. MB87, assembly GCF_011319755.1. Taxonomy (NCBI): domain Bacteria; kingdom Pseudomonadati; phylum Pseudomonadota; class Gammaproteobacteria; order Oceanospirillales; family Halomonadaceae; genus Cobetia; species Cobetia sp. MB87. The sequence goes on from NZ_VFBC01000012.1 coordinate 30,595, forward strand.
TGACCCGCGTGCCATCGCCGCCGAGCATGGCCGCAACGTCACCACGCTATTGGAAGAGGTGCTCTCGCCCTACCCTGAAGTCGAGGAAGGCGAAGACGAGGACCTGCATCCGGAGCTGGATGACCGCGGCGTGCGCATCGGTATCATCGGTCGCCCGAACGTCGGCAAGTCGACACTGGTCAATCGCCTGCTGGGCGAGGAGCGCGTGGTCGTCTTTGACCAGGCCGGCACCACCACCGACGCCGTGGAGATTCCCTTCGAGCGTCGTGGCAAGCCATATCTGCTAGTCGATACCGCCGGGATCCGTCGCCGCAAGAACGTGCGCGAAGTGGTGGAGAAGTTCTCCATCATCAAGACCCTGGAAGCGATCAAGAAGTGCAACGTCGCCGTGATGGTGCTCGATGCCCGCCAGGGACTGGTCGAGCAGGACCTGCACCTGCTGGACTTCGTGCTGACCAGCGGCCGCGCCCTGGTGCTGGTGGTCAACAAGTGGGATGGCCTGGAAAGCGAAGCCAAGGAGAAGATGCGCTCCGAGATCAAGCGTCGCCTGGGCTTTGCCGACTACGCTGACCTGCACTTCATCTCCGCGCTGCACGGCACTGCGGTGGGTGATCTCTACCCGTCCATCGACCGCGCCTTCGAAAGCGCCGTGGCCCGCTGGTCGACCAAGCGTCTGACCACCCTGCTGCAGGACGCCACCCAGGCGCACCAGCCGCCGATGGTCAACGGCCGCCGCATCAAGCTGCGCATGGCTCACCAGGGTGGCGCCAATCCGCCGCTGATCGTGGTGCACGGCAACCAGACCAACCGTCTGCCGGAAGCCTACAAGCGCTACCTGACCAACACCTTCCGCAAGGTGCTGAAGGTCAAGGGCACGCCGATGCGCTTCGAGTTCCGCTCCGGCGACAACCCCTTCGATGGAGCCCAGGGGGCTGATGACCGCGAGCGCGCGAAAGAGCGTTCACTGGCGCGCACCAAGGAAGCCCGCAAGGAACGCAAGCAGCGCCGTTGATGGCGTGAACTGCGCCTGTGCGTGATGGCAGGCCAGCGGATCTGATCCGCCAGCCTGCCCCATGAAAAAGCCGCCCCTGCAGATGACTGCAGGGGCGGCTTTTTCATGTCGTGAGTACTGATGTTTCAAGCACCCCAAGCACCGGGCTCACGCCTCCAGCGTCTTCTGCCCCGCCCACAGATTGGCGAACTGCCAGGCAGCACGCCCGCTACGCACACCCCGCTGGGTGGCATAGCGCAGCGCCTCTGCACGTGCGGCATCATCGAAACTTCCCACGCCAAGGCGCCACTCCACCCAGTGCTGGCAGGTCTCCAGGTAGGCATCCTGATTGAAGGGATGGAAGGCCAGCCACAGGCCGAAGCGGTCCGACAGCGAGATCTTCTCTTCCACCGCATCGCCATGATGCAGTTCGCCATCAACGATATGCGTGTCGTGATTGTCGCTCATGTGCTCCGGCAGCAGATGACGACGGTTGGAGGTAGCATACAGCAGCACGTTCTCCGGCGGCCCCGTCAGAGTGCCATCCAGCACGCTCTTGAGCGCCTTGTAGGCGTCATCGCTGCCCTCGAAGGACAGGTCATCACAGTAGACGATGAAGCGATGCGGTTGCTGGGCCAGCTCGGCGACCAGCGCCGGCAGTGCCGGCAGGTCGTGACGATCGATCTGGATCAACCGCAGGCCTTCACTGCCCAGAGTATTGAGCAGCGCACGTACCAGCGATGACTTGCCGGTGCCACGCGCGCCCCACAGCAGCGCATGGTTGGCCGGCTTGCCCGCGAGGAAGGCGCGGGTATTGGCCAGCAGCTCGCGCTTCTGGCGTGCGATGCCGAGCAGGTCCTCGAGTGTCAGGGCGTCACGCGGCGCGATCGGCGTCAGGCGCCCTCCCAGGGGGTGGCGGGTCCACAAGGCGGCGACATCGCGTGTCCAGTCCACTTCGACAGCCGTCGGCGGCAGCATCGGTTCGAGTCGGTCCAGCAGATGCGAGAGGCGGCGTTCAAACTCTGGTGACATGGTGATTCCCTGTCAGATACATGGGGCAAGGGCCGTGGCTGGCCCATCAGATCACGCCCAGTATCTCATGTCCGGCGGGGCCGTCTGGCCTGACGTTGCTGTGATCTCAGCAACGTATCATTTCGCTGACTGCACCACTGCGCCTATCCGGTTATGCTGTCTGCACGTTTCTTGCACGTTCAGCACCGCCTTGCCGTGCACTCGAAGGTTGTCATCGTCACCATTGCCAGGAGGCCTAAATGCCAGGATTGCTCGATCTCTCATCTCCCCGCGCCCTGCGTCGTCTGCTCCCGCTGGCGGCCCTTGCGGCGTCCGTCACCCTGAGTGCCTGCGCCAGTTCTCCTCTGGGCCGCAGCCAATTGACGCTCTATTCGGATCAGGAGCTGGAGAAGATGGGAGAAGCCAGTTTCAGCAAGTACCAACAGGAGCTGCCGGTGGTGGAAGGTCGTCAGGATGCCTACGTCAGCTGCGTGGCGGATGCGGTGACCGCCAAGGTACCCGCCAGCTATGGCATCAGCGGCTGGCAGGTCAAGGTATTCGAGGATGAGTCCGCCAATGCCTTCGCGTTGCCGGGCGGGTATATCGGTGTCAACACCGGACTGCTGGAGGTCGCCGAGAATCAGGATCAGCTGGCGACCGTCATCGGCCACGAGATCGCCCACGTGCTGGCGCGCCACGCCAACGAGCGCGTCTCGACCCAATCGCTGACCTCCGCCGGGCTGTCATTGACCCAGGCACTGGCCGGCCTCGAAGGTACCGGTGGTGATCAGCTCATGGGCCTGCTGGGCATGGGTGCGGAATATGGCGTGCTCAAGCCGTTCTCGCGCTCCCACGAGTCCGAAGCCGACCTGCTGGGGCTGGACCTGATGGCCGAAGCCGGCTTCGATCCGCGCGCCAGCATCAAACTGTGGGCCAACATGAACGCTGCCGGTGGCGCGCAACCTCCGGTGTGGATGTCGACGCACCCGAGTGATGAGCAGCGCATGGCGGCCCTCAACGAGCGCCTCGAGACCGCTCTGCCGACCTATCAGCAGGCTCGCGCCGACGGCGAGAAGCCCGACTGCGATCGACTGCGCTGAACCTGCCAGTCTGGCAGCGTCATCAGTCTCAGGTAACACACTCGCGTGGCCCCTGAAGAACCCGGGGCTGCGCGAGTATGTGGCGCCCTCCATCCAGCTACCCGCCTCTTCCTTGTTTGCTACCCCCTCCCCGCCTCTTCCTGGTTGGCTCACCCTGGCTGGCTCACGCTGCCAGCCTTCTGATCCATCGCCCTGACAGCTCGAATGTAAAAAGACGCCGCCAAATGTGTCGATATCCGCGAATCATGTAACCGCATTGCTAATCTGGGATCACCTGCTCGACTTTGCACTGCTCATGCAGACACTTCATGCACAGCGGCACGAGCATATTCCCGACACTCGCTTGAGGATGGCTTACATGACTCGACACGCACTCATCATTGACGACGATCCGGATTTTCGTGAACTCATCAGCGGGCTGCTTTCCGCCCATGGTTTCGACTGCACGCAGAGCGAAGGGCTGCAGGACATCGCCTGCAATCCCGCCTGTCTGGAAACGGACCTCATCCTGGTGGACTACGAACTGGGCGACTTCACCGGCGATGATGTGCTCGGCTATCTGCGCGAACGCAATGTCGAGGCGGGCATCATCCTGATGAGCGCCTGTCACAACGACGACATGCAAGCGATGGTCGCCCGGGGCAAGCGCAGCGGCCTGGAGATGCTGGGCCAGCTCGGCAAGCCCTTCGACATCATGCACCTGGCCTCGCTGCTGGCAGAGCTGGACAAGCAACGCGATCCGCTGTCACTCGATGAACTGGATGATGCGCTGACCGAGCGCCAGCTGCACCTCGTCTACCAGCCCAAGATCGACCTCGCCAGCGGCCGGCTCAGCGGCGCGGAGGCTCTCGTGCGCTGGCAGCATCCTCTGCGCGGCATGGTCATGCCCAACCAGTTCATCGCCCTGGCGGAACGCAGCAATCGTATCGAGGCACTCACCTGGCAGGTCATCGAGCATGGCTTCCGCCAGCAGGGCCAATGGCAGTCCCAGGGACTCCACCTTGATCTCGCGCTCAACCTGTCACCCCAGCTGCTGCGCACCCGCGACATGCTGAAGACGCTGGATGCGCTGGCCAGTCAGCATCATGTCGATCCGCACTCCATCACGCTCGAACTCACGGAGAGCTGCGGGATCGACTGCCTCACCTACGCTCGCCACCTGCTGAACGCCATTCGCGACCGCGGCTATCGCCTGGCGCTGGATGACTTCGGCACCGGTTTCTCCTCGATGATGCAGCTCTACAACCTGCCGTTCGACGAGTTGAAGATCGACCAATGCTTCGTCGGGCGCAGCGACAGTCACCCGGAAGCGCGCGCCATCACCCGTACCATCGTCGAGCTGGGTCAGCGTCTGAATCTCGCCGTGGTCGGCGAAGGCATCGAGACCGCGGAACAGCGTGATTACCTCTGCGATACCCGCTGCAATATCGGCCAGGGCTATCTGTTCGCGCGCCCCATGCCCGTCAGCGACTTCAATGCCTGGAGCCGCTGCCCGCCCAGCGCCGTCAATGCACTCAGCCAGCGCCACGCCTCCGCAGTCCATTGAGAAGACTGGCGTCCCGCGCAGCGCAGGACAGGCAGCGGGAATGCCGCACCCCCCACTACACAGACGCCACCCATGCCACCATGGGTGGCGTCTGTGTAGTGGAGGACAGGGTGAAGAAAGGGTGAAGAGAGCGAGAGAAGGCGGGAGCGGGAGAACAAGAGGGGCGGTAGTGAAATGCTGTCGGCTGTCTATCACGCCATCACGTCCCAACTATCAGGAGAACAGATAGCCCTCCTCGAGGAGGCTGTCCCGCGTCGGCACACTCAAGGAGCGCAACATAGCGACATGCTGGTGTACCTGGGTCATGTCCCCGCTGATCACGGCCTCTTCCAGCGCCTTGGCGCCACTGGCAATGCCACTGCAGCCCAGCGAAGCTGACGCCCCTTTCAGGGAGTGCGCCTCGCGCTTGAGCTCCGTGAGGTCCATCTGCTTCAGCAAGGTCACCATCACGTCGAGGCGTCCTTCAAGGCGCGCCAGGTAATTGTTCAGCAGTCGTGAATAGGCCTCGCCATTCAAGGTCGTGAGCAGCTCCTGACAGATCGCGTGTTGCAGCAAGGAAGGCGCGGCATCGGGCAGGGCGCGCGCGGCTGAGTCGTCAGTTGCCACATCGAGCGCCGGAGACGGGTCGATCTGCGCGCTCTTATCATCCGCCGCTGTCGGTCTGAAGGCATCATCGCCTGGCCCCTGCACGGCGGTAGACGGCTCGCCAGCCGGAGCCTCTGGCTTGTCTGGCTTAAGCGCCTCCTGCTGCGAATCAGACTTCTGTGAATCAGTCCTCTGTGACTCAGCCTCCTGTGAATCAGAGGCCTGGACCAGATACTGTTGCAGTACCCGATGCAGATCATCACGCGTGAAGGGTTTGTGCAGCACCCCCTGCATGCCGGCCTCGATGCAGCGGCGGGCATCTTCCTGCATCACGTTGGCGGTCATCGCGATGATCGGCAGACGAGCGCTGGCGGGTTGCTCGGCTTCGTGCTGACGCCAGCGACGTGTCGTCTCGACGCCATCCAGTACCGGCATCTGCATGTCCATGAACACCAGATCGACATCGTTGCCAGCCTGCGCCAGCCATTCGAGTGCCTGCTCACCGTCCTCCACCACCGTGACCTGCTGCCCCAGATACTCGAGCATGGCCCGCGCCAGCGACTGATTGACCTCGTTGTCTTCCACCACCAGCACGCTTGTGTGGGGCAAGGGTGCGTCTCCTACCGCCTGCTGCGGGCAAGCCTCGGCGGCGGTCAATACCGGCAGTGGCACACGACACCAGAAGCGGCTGCCGAGCCCGAGATGGCTCTCGACGCCGATCTCCCCCCCCATCGCTTCCACCAGTCGTTTGCAGATGGCAAGCCCGAGCCCGGTGCCTTCATGACGACGCGCAATCGAGGTATCCACCTGGGTGAAGGGGGCAAACAAGTGGCTCACCTGGTCGGCGGCGATCCCGCAACCGCTGTCGTGAACCTCGAAATGAAACATCTCGCCCTCTTCCAATGATGCCCTCAGCCGGATGGTCCCCTGGGGACAGAACTTGAAGGCATTGTTGAGCAGGTTGGTCAGTACCTGACGCAGGCGATTGACGTCCCCCTTGACCCAGACAGGCAGGTCATCGGTACGTTCTTCGAGGAAGATGCGCGAGCATCCCTTGCCGGCACTGCCTGTCTGGCGATGGTAATGCGCGGCCAGGGAATCGAGGAATTCGGGCAACGAGAAGCAGCGCGGATCCAGCTCCAGCTTGCCGGCTTCGATCTTGGAATAATCCAGCACATCATTGATGACGGCCTGCAGGCTCTCGGCACTCTGGCGCAGCATCGTCAGGTATTGCTGGCCACGCCGGGTCGAGACTTCCTCGCCGATGAGGTCCGAGACGCCGACCATGCCATTGAGCGGGGTGCGAATCTCATGGCTCATGATCGCCATGAATTCCGACTTGGCACGACTGGCTGCCTGAGCCAGCTGCACCATGCCATCCAGCTCCTGGGTACGCTCCTCCAGCTTGCGGGTCTTGGAGGCCCGCCCACGACTCTCGACGATCAGCGCGACCACCAGCACGATGCCGCTCAGGGTCATCAGCAGCACCAGCGACAGTGCGAGGGCATACAGGTTGAGGAGCTCCGTGCGCTCCTTCGTGCGCTGGATAGCGGCCTCTGCATTGATGTTCAGCAGCAGCTCGCCGGTCTGCTCCTGTAGCGAGGCAAGCCGGCTGAGTATCTGCACATAGAGGGACGCATCACGCTCCTGACGACTCGCCAGGTCCATGATGGCGCTGTCCAGCACCTCGATTCTGGGCAGCATGGCCATCAGCTGGGAATGCAGGTCGGGCATTCCCGCCAGCATGCTGCCCAGTTGGCCGCTCTGCAGCAGCTGCACCCGGCTATAGAGGATGTCGAGCCGCAACAGCAGCTCGCTGTCATCCATCAAGGCGGGCGGCGTCGGGGTCTTCTGTTCCTCGGCCACCACCATGCGCAGCTCGCGCACTTCCCTGTCGAACTGATAGACCGCCCAGATCAGATTCTCACGCAGCTTGTGCTCGAGTGCCTGCTGACGCTGATAGACCAGAACGCCAGTCACCAATGCCGAGACGAAGAACAACGTCGCGGCAATGGCGATGGCGGTTCTGAAATGCAGAGAACGAAGTGGATTCATGCACGGGCATCCTGCCAGAGCTCATGAAGTTGAGCGGTAAAAACGGGGTCAGCGTTCAATTTCAATGCGCTTCACCTGCCAGACAGAGCGAGTCATGATTTCCTCGTTGAGGAGATCCGGCTGCTCACTGAAGGGGTAGATGATGAAGATAGGACCATTGTCACGCACACGTAGTCGCTTGCCATCGACTTCCATGGCCAGTATCACCGGATGATCGAAATAGTCCTGCACTGGCGCGCTGGCGGCGTAGTCGTTGAGCGCCACGATACGCATGGTGCCATCCTCGACACCGACCGCCTCCATCAACGCCGAACCGAGCGGACCGCTGAAGCTCACTTCGCCGTCATGCCAGGGGGTGGTGGTCACGGTTTCCCGTTGCGTCAGCGCCATGAGCATGGCGCGATCGAAATGCGCCTCGCCTCCGGCATTGGCATGGGTGATATCACCGGTGACACGCAGTACCACTGGCCCCTGCGGCGCCTCCAGGGCCATGGCGAAAGGGGAAAACGACAGTGTCAGCAGCAGAAGCCAGTGGCGCATGCGAGGTAACGCCGTGGTGAGGCGTCGCAGGAGAATGAGAAGCGGCATGGGAAGACTCCAGGGGTCATGGACAACCATGGATGACGGCCGGAGGTTCACCGTCTCGTTTCATCCTCGCCATTCACGAGCCAGTAGCGGCACCGCGCCATGAAGCAGCGAGAGGGGATGAACACGAGTATATGTCGCCATCGTCATGCCAAACGTGAACCATTGTGACGCGGTCTCACGCAAGAGACGCGTAGACTGCTTGCGATACCCATGCGGGGAGGCAATGACATGCAAATCGGCATTCTGGAAGATGATCATGATCAACGTGATTACCTGACCCTGTGTCTCGAGGCCCAGGGACATGAGCTGGCAGGCTTCGAGCGCGCCAGCCAGTTGTTGCGCGCGCTGCGCGAGCGCAGCTTCGACCTGCTGATCATCGACTGGCAGCTGCCGGATGCCTGCGGCATGGAGCTGACGCGCACACTGCGCAGCGAGCACGGCTGGCGGGGGCTGATCCTGTTCATCACCGCAAGCCAGGGTGTGGAGGATGTCGTGCATGCGCTTCAGCACGGCGCCGATGACTTCCTGGCCAAGCCGATCCGCCCTGCCGAGCTGACGGCGCGTGTGGAAGCGCTGGGTAGGCGCTTCGTCACCTCCGACACCAATTACCTGCAGCCCAAGGTGGCCATCAGCGATCAATATCGGATCGAGCCGGATGAACACACCATCTGGTGCGGCGAGGAGCCGGTCGCCCTGACCCAGCGCGAATACCAGCTGGCCTCCCTGCTGCTGCGCCACGTCGGAGAGCTTTACTCACGCGCCTACCTGCTGGAGATGATCTGGGGGGTCAACGGGGATATCTCGACCCGTACGGTCGACACCCACGTCAGCCGCCTGCGGCGCAAGCTGGGGCTGGACGGCAGCCGTGGACTCAGGCTGAAAAGTGTCTATCAGTACGGATATCGACTCGAATCCTGTGCCACGACCCCCGCCAAGAGCAGCTGAGCGCCAATAGCGAGGCGTGAGCACGCTGGGCCGTGGCCAACAAAAAGGAGCGGGGGACTCCATCGAGTCCCCCGCTCCTTTTTCATCGTCTGTCGTCTGGCTGACCATCTGAATCGACGTGCATCCCCGGCAAGGCACGGGGATCATCCCTCCGCCAGCATCCTGCGCAACATGTCCGCCACGGGCCCCGTCTCCGGGCGCTTGTGACGCCACAGGAAGTAGGACTCGGCCGCCTGCTCCACCAGCATGCCGAGTCCATCCTCGACCCGCGCCCCGCGCTCGCTGGCCCAACGCATGAAGACGGTCGGCTCGGCGGCATACATCATGTCGTAGGCGAGCGCCTGCGGAGAGAACAGCGAGTCCGGCAACGGCGGCAGCTCGCCGCCCAGCGATGCGCTGGTGCCATTGATGACCAGATCGAACTGGCCCTCGATGGCCGCATAGCTGCCACCGGACAGCTGGCAGCCTTCCCCCGCCAGATCGGCGAAGTCCTCGGCCAGCGCACTGGCCTTGGCGGCGGTGCGATTGGCGATCACCAATGCCGCCGGCTGCTTGGCCAGCAAAGGCTCCAGCACCCCACGCACGGCGCCACCCGCACCGAGAATCAGGATGCGCGCGCCCTTGAGCGGCGCCTCGAGACGCTCGAGGTCACGGGTCAAGCCGACACCATCGGTGGTATCGCCGTACAGCTGGCCGGTCTTGCCGAGTATCAGCGTATTGACGGCACCGGCGCGACGGGCACGCGGACTCAGCACATCGACCAACCGGAAAGCCTGCTCCTTGAAGGGCATGGTGACATTCGCCCCCTGACCACCTTCAGCGACGAACTCGGCCCAACCGGCCGCGAAGTCATCGACCGGCGCCAGTCGTGCCTCATAGCTCAGGGAGTCCTTGAGCTGCTCAGCGAAGGATCGATGAATCAACGGGGATTTCGAGTGGGCAATCGGGTTGCCGAATACAGCGTAACGGGACATCAGGACTCCGGGACAATCACAGAAAAGCGTCAGGTCAATGCGGCGATCAGGCCTCTTCGCCCAGCCAGTCGCGGGCATGTAGGAAGTCACGATACAGCACCGCTTCGGCACTGCCTTCCTCGGGCTCGTAGCCGTATTCCCAGTGCACTACCGGCGGCATCGACATCAGGATCGACTCGGTGCGTCCGCCGCTCTGCAGACCAAACAGCGTGCCGCGGTCCCAGACCAGGTTGAACTCCACGTAGCGCCCGCGACGATAGAGCTGGAAGTTGCGTTCACGCGCACCATAGGCCGTGTCGCGGCGGCGCTCGACGATGGGCAGATACGCCTCGAGGAAGCTGTCGCCGACGGATTGCTGGAAGGCGAAGCAGCGTTCGAAGCCCCACTCGTTGAGATCATCGAAGAACAGGCCACCCACGCCCCGCGTCTCGTCGCGGTGCTTGAGGTAGAAATATTCGTCACACCAGGCCTTGTAACGCGGATAGACATCACTGCCGAAGGCGATGCAGGCATCGTAGGCCGTCTGGTGCCAGTGACGCGCGTCTTCTTCATGCGGGTAGAACGGCGTCAGATCGTAGCCGCCCCCGAACCACCATACCGGCGCTTCGCCCTCCTTCTCGGCGATGAAGAAGCGCACATTGCCATGGCTGGTCGGCACGTGCGGGTTGTGCGGATGCAGCACCCAGCTGACCCCGACGGCATGGAAGCTGCGCCCGGCCAGTTCCGGACGCACCGCCGTCGCGGAAGCCGGCAATTCATGTCCGAAGACATGCGAGAAGTTGACGCCCCCCTTCTCGAATACGCCGCCATTCTCGATGACCCGTGAGCGACCGCCTCCACCCTCGGCACGCTCCCAGCTGTCTTCACGGAAACTTGCCTGGCCATCGCAGGCTTGCAGCGCCTCGCACAGGCGGTTTTGCAGATCGAGCAGGTAGACCTTGACGTCTTCGAGATTGGCGTGGGCCACGATGCCTCCGGTAACACGGGAATGAATGGTGACGGGGCGACACCCGTCGTTGGCCGCTGCTGGCGGTGAACTGCCAGCTTACCGCGACACGCTGCGCTCGGCAGGTCGGAAAATGCCCCTCTTGGGCGCCTGGATGACGCGGCACTGATCTGGATCAACCCGAGCGACGATCCTGCTGCTCAGGCGCGCAGTACCTTGCCGGTCGCGAGATCACGAATGGTGCTGGGACGCGGATTGCCACCGAGCGGCCCCTCGAGGATCACGTCATTGACCAGCGCGTCGCCGAAGGCGTCACGCACCTCGTCTGCGGTCATGGCAGGTGCCTCGCCGGCACGGTTGGCCGAGGTCGACACCAGCGGGCCGCCGAAGGCAGCGCACAATGCCTGGACCAGCGGATGATCGGTCACGCGCACGGCCAGACTGACGTGTTCACCGCGCAGCAAGGGGTGCGCACGGCCATTGTCAGGCACCAGCCAGGTATAGGGTCCCGGCCAGCTGGCCAGCAGCTGCTCACGCTGCTCGACGGTGACTCCCGCCAGCCAGGGTTCCAGCTGGGCGATATCACCGGCGATCAGGATCAAGCCCTTGGCGGCGTCGCGGGACTTGAGCTTGATCAGCCGAGCCAGGGCCTCACCATCGTCAGGATCACACCCCAGCCCCCAGACGGCCTCGGTGGGATAGGCAACGATGCCCCCATTGCGAAGACAGGCAGCGGCGCCGTCGAGGGCACGCTGATCCAGCGAAACATCACTGACATTCATGATCTGCTCGAACTCCTAGCTGCGGCAACACGATGGCGGCGATTCTAGCACGCTCATCGGCGCGAGACCGACGCTGCACATCGACGCAACACGGCGTCGCGTCGGGGTGGCATAGGCGCACCGCTCGGTTCACGGCATGATGAAGGTGCCCATCGCCCTCAGGGTATTGCGAAACTGACGCAAAGGCTTGTTTCAAAAGACTATCGAGGTCATTTGGACGCTTTGCTGGACAGTCTCCATCGCCAGGCCTGATGGCGTTTCACCCCGCTTTTCTTTCCTCTTTTCTTCAGACAAGGATGTGATCCATGCGCCGCGCTTTCTCACTGACGACCTCAGCCGCTCTCTTGCTGGCATTGGCTGGCTGCGCCAGCTCTGGCACCCAGGCGCCGACCGCCCCGGCGCCACGCCCTGCCCCGCTGCAGGATGCCGCGGCGCAGGCGCCCTTGAGCGACCAGGCGATGCTGGCGACCCTGTGGATACAGCGCAGCGCGGAGTTTCATGCCCTGTCACTGCAAGCCTTCAACGTGGCCCACGACCGCCTGAATCTGGCGCTGGCACGTCGTCACGCACAGGACAAGCCGCTGGCGGTGGTCGTCGATGTCGATGACACCGTGCTCGACACCACCAGCTACGGCGGCTGGGCACTGCGTGAAGGTCGTACCTACGACAGCCAGAGCTGGGCTGACTGGGTGGATGATGCCGTCTCCACGGCTTCACCGGGCGCCGTGGCGTTCCTCAACTACGCACACGAAAGCGGCGTCGATGTCTACTACATCACCAACCGCAAGGCGGCTGGCAAGCAGGCCACCATCGCCAATCTTGCCGCGCTGGGCTTCCCGCAGGCCAATGCCGAGCACGTGATGCCGCGCACCGACAGCTCCGACAAGACCGCGCGTCGCGCGCGGGTCACGGCCGAGCATGACATCGCGCTGCTGATGGGCGATAACCTCGGCGATTTCGATCAGGCCTTCCAGCAGTCGACCACCCGCGCACGCAATGCCGAGGTCGCCCGCCAGGCGGATCAGTTCGGCCGTCGCTTCGTGCTGTTGCCCAACCCGACCTACGGCGAGTGGGAAGGCGTGCTCTACGATGGCAACTGGAGTGCCAGTGAGCGCGAGAAACGCGCCATGCGTGACGCGGCGCTCAATGCCTGGCAGCCCGAGAGCGGCACGGTCAGCCAAGGCAAATGAGTTCAGGTTGCCGGCCTCCCGGATCATCGCTGTCAGGTCGGCTATCTCGGATCATCACTGCCAGGTCGGCGACTTTTGCTCAGAACGTCAGAGCCGTTTCCAGCCACCCGGCGCCTGCATGACTCGCCCCTCGAGTTCCAGTTCCAGCAACTGCATGCTCAGCTCGCTGACCGAGGTGCCACTCAGCTCGACCAGCTTGTCCAGCGCCAGCGGCACCGCCCCCAGAAAGCACAACGGTGCCGCCTCCTGACTGACAGGGGGTGTGGCTGCCTGCGAGACTGGCATCTCGAGCGATGGCAGGGGCAGTGACAATGCAGCGTCGCGGGTGGCTGAACGCGAGGTTGAGAGAGAGCCCGCAGAGACGGCAGCGGGCTGCCTGGATGACGCCACCCGGGCCTGCGTTGACGGCGGCTCGGTCGAGTGCGCCGGCAGCAGATGCTCGAGTTCCGCCAGCATGTCATCGACATCGCGTACCAGCGTTGCCCCCTGACGAATCAGCTCCAGACAGCCGCTGGCAGTGATGTCATCGATGCGTCCCGGCAGCGCGAACACCTCGCGATTCTGCTCCATCGCCAACCGAGCACTGACCAGCGAGCCACTGCGCAGCGTGGCTTCGACTACCAGCACGCCAAGTGACAGGCCAGTGATCAGCCGATTGCGGCGTGGGAAATGACGCGCATGCGCGCCGGTGCCAGGCGGGTGCTCCGAGAGCAGCAGGCCGCCGCCCTCCAACAACCGTTGGCGAAGATGATGATGCTGAGCGGGATAGACCACATCGACCCCACAGCCAAGCACCGCCAACGTCGAGGGACTGGCCGCATAGTCGTGTGCGCCGAGGCGCGCTGACGCCGTGAGGGCCCCCTGATGCGCCGCGGCATCGACTCCCAGCGCCAGCCCACTGGCGACACTCCAGCCACGAGAGACCAGCTCCGCCGCGAAGTCATGCGCATGCCGCAGGCCTGCCTGGCTCGCCTTGCGCGCGCCGACGATAGCCAGCATGGGCAACTCAAGCAGCGACTGCCGCCCCAGCGCCCAGAGCGCCAACGGCGGGTCCGGCAGGGTATCAAGCATGGCTGGCCACTCGTGGTCAGCGGGGGTGAGCAGGTGATAGCCCTGTGCCGGCGCATGCCAGGCAAGGTCTGTCATCACCTGCTGATAGAGCGGCGAGGATTCGGGGCGCTCGCACCACAGGCGCAGCGGTGCCGCGAGGCGTGGCGGCAATACGGCCAGCCAGCCCTGCGGCCAGTCGGCCCGCTCACGCAGCTTGGCCGCGGTATGCGTGCCAAAGCCCGGCAGGCGCGCCAGAAAGACGAAATCCGCCCGCGAGGGGCCGCGTTGTTCGACATCGATCGACACGCCACACCTCCCGAGCGGATTATTGACTCACCCTGGTTGTTCACTTCAGCACGACGAGTCGTTTCACCACGCCGAAGCTTGCGAGTGACAGGGAGCTTTCGATCAGCCGTGGGGCTCCAGCAACTTGTCACCGACGCTCAAGGGGCGTGCTGCCTGCATCACCAGCGCGTAGCTGACCTTGTCGTAGATACGAAATACCATCACCAGGCCACCTTCCTCACCGGGCAGGGTGATCGGCTCACCGGTGACGGGGTCGGTGATCGTCTCGCCACGGCGCTCGATACCGAAGACGTATCCCGGCTGGATGCCTTCTCGGCTGCCGCGATTGAGCGCCACGATGTCATTGCGACCGATGTTGCGCAGCCCATCGGGGGCCGCGAGGATGACGCCCCCCACATCTTCTTCGGGCGGCTGCGGCTGGAAGCTGGTGGTGATCGCACCACCGTCCGCCGGCAACAACAGATCACCATTGAGAATCTCGCGATTGGCCGACAGCACACGCAGCACGCCGATATCGCCTTCGCGACGCTCAAGCTTGATGTCGCCGATGCTGATCATCTCCAGCCCCAGAAACTCCTGAGTGTCCGGATCCAGGTAACGCTGCCCCTTGCGGTAGACGCTGTAGGTGTCATTGGAGGACCAGTTGCCACGGGCGTAGATGGTATCGCCGGCACCGCTGATCAGGCGGGTGTCATCCCCGGCCACGATATAGGGCGCATCGGTGAGCAACGCCGGGTCAATCACGCGATGCTCTTTCAAGAAGGCCGAGATCTTCTCCAGCGGAATCGGTGGCACCGCCTCGCGCTTGGGAATCTTGCGAATCTGGGGAGACAGCTTGACGACACCGCCCTGGCCGCGCTCCAGACGCAGACGTGGCTCGCCATTCTCGTAGTAGAGCGAGATGCGATCGCCCGGATAGATCAGGTGCGGATTCTTTATCTGCGGATTGGCGCGCCAGACTTCCGGCCACAGCCAGGGCTCACGCAGAAAGCGCCCGGAGATGTCCCAGAGCGTATCGCCACGCACCACCACGTAGGTGGAAGGTACGTCATCACGCACGGTTGCTGCCTGTGCCAGCGACATCCCTGCGCTTGCCCCCAGCGTCGCCATGCCGAGGAGTGCCGTAAAGACGGCATTGCCGACCAGTCGTTTCATGCCCATTCCTGCGTCCCTTGCGTTATTGCCACCCATCGCTCGGTGGTGATGGTCTTGTTCTGAACTCCGCACCGCGCAGACCCGCTCTGCCCCGCGCCTGGTGGCTGCTGACCCCTGTCCATCGCCATGTCAGATCAATCCTGACTATTGCCGCGATAGTAGCAGCATTGACGGCATTCGGTTCCGTTCCTCGCTTGCGCACACTACAATATCAGGCAAATCCTTTCTGACAGCACAACGGTAATTACACCAGCCATGGCCAAACGCGAAATCCTTGAATTCCCTGATGAGCGTCTGCGCAACGTTGCCGCCCCGATCGACACGATCGACGCCGAGCTGCAGACCCTGATCGACGACATGATCGAGACCATGTATGACGCCCGCGGCATCGGCCTCGCCGCGTCACAGGTCGACGAGCATCGCCGTCTCATCGTCATCGACGTCAGCGAAGATCAGTCCCAGCCGCTGGTGCTGATCAACCCGGAATACACCCCGATCGGTGATGAACAGCAACCGATGCAGGAAGGCTGCCTGTCGATTCCTGAATATTATGCCGAAGTCCCGCGCTATCTGAAGGTACGGCTCAAGGCTCAGGACCGCAACGGCGATGCCTACGAACTGGAAGCCGATGGCCTGCTGGCACATTGTATCCAGCACGAGCACGACCACCTGCAAGGCAAGCTGTTCGTCGACTACCTCTCCCCGCTCAAGCGTGATCGGGTGATGAAGAAGATGCAGAAGCGTCACAAGCTGCAAGAAGCCTGATCCCTCACGCTCGGCCACACGGCCGATATTGAGCGCATGGCGGCACCGCACGAAGGCCGAGGGCATCCCCTCGGCCTTCGTGCGGTTACTGGTCCATCAGCCGCGCCTGCCGCGCTGGCCGTCCTGCCGCAACCGTCAGCACCTTGAGCACGGCCGCCTCCGTGCTCCTACATGAGTCATAGCACATGTCGAAAGCCCTGCGCATCGCCTTTGCCGGCACCCCCGATTTCGCCGCCGAGTGTCTGTCCGCCCTGCTGGGCAGTCGCCACGAGATCATCAGTGTCCACACCCAGCCTGACCGCCCCTCCGGGCGTGGTCGCAAGCTGACCCCGGGCCCCGTCAAGCAGCTGGCACTCCAGCACGATATCCCTGTCCATCAGCCGCTCAACTTCAAGGACGAGGCCGATCGTCAGATTCTGTGCGACCTCGAGGCCGACATCATGGTGGTGGTGGCCTACGGGCTGATCCTGCCGCAGGCGGTGCTCGATATCCCGCGCCTGGGCTGTCTGAACATCCACGCCTCTCTGCTGCCGCGCTGGCGCGGTGCCGCGCCGATCCAGCGTGCCATCGAAGCCGGTGACAGCGAATCCGGCGTCACCATCATGCAGATGGATGCCGGCCTGGATACCGGTGACATGCTGCTGATCCGCCGCACCCCGATCACCGCCAGCACCACCGGTGGCGAGCTTCACGATGCGCTGGCGGCCCAGGGAGGTGAGGCCATCGTCACGGCTCTCGACGCCATCGCCGCCGGCGACCTGCCCGCGACCCGCCAGCCGGAAGACGGCGTGACCTACGCCGCCAAGCTCTCCAAGGCCGAGGCCGAACTCGACTTCACCCGCCCTGCCGCCGAGCTGGACGCGCGCATCCGCGCCTTCAATCCGTGGCCGGTGGCCTGGACACGCCTTGAAGGCGAGCCGCTGCGCCTGTGGATGTCGCGCACCGGCGAGCAGCGCCTCACCGACAGCGTGACGCCCGGCACCCTGCTGGCACCCGGCAAGGATTGCCTGCGCATCGCCTGCGGCAATGGCCATGAGGTGCTCGAGATCACTCGCGCCCAGTTGCCCGGCGCCAAGCCGCTGTCCGTCAAGGACCTGCTCAATTCCCGTGCGGCGCGCTTCCCCGAGGGCCTCGTCCTCGGCGCAGATCACGCCCCTGATACCGATTCCCAGACCGAGACTTCCGCATGAGCCAGTCAGACACCCCGTCCTCCAAGGGCAACGGCAAGAAGCGCAACTCCCTGCCGCCGGCCCGCAGCAAGGGCGGCGCTCACAAGCATGGCGGCGCCCGTCGCAAGCCTGACAATGCACCGGCCTCGCCGGGCGCTGCGGTGCGTGTTGCCGCTGCGCGGACGCTGGCCCCGGTGCTGGCCGCGCGCACCTCACTGAACCTGGACAGCCTGCCGTCCGGCGTCGCCGGGCGTGACCAGGGGCTCTACAAGGCACTGTGCTTCGGCGTCTGCCGTCAGCTGCCGCGTCTGGATGCCTTGGCGGGCAAGCTGCTGAAGTCGTCCTTCAAGTCGCAGGATCAAGACATCCACGCCCTGCTGCTGCTCGGCCTCTATCAGCTGCTGTACATGCGCATCGCCCCGCACGCCGCCGTCGGTGAGACCGCTGGCGCCGCCCGTGGCCTCGGCAAGGGCTGGGCCACCGGCGTGCTCAACGCCTGTCTGCGTCGTTTCCAGCGTGAGCAGGAAGCGCTGGAAGCCGAGGTCGACAAGGACCCCGCCGTCGCCCTGTCCCATCCCCAGTGGCTGCTGGATACCTTCCAGCGCAACTGGCCGGACGACTGGCAGGCCATCGCCGAGGCCAACAATGCCCAGGCGCCGATGACCTTGCGCGTCAATGTCTCCGCCATCAGCCGCGACGACTACCTTGCCCAGCTGGCGGAAGCCGAGATCGAAGGCGTGGCCTGCCCGTTCGCCGAGCACGGCATCACCCTGACCAGCGCCTGCGACGTCAGCGCCCTGCCGGGCTTCGAGGAAGGTCTGGTCAGCGTGCAGGATGAAGCAGCACAGCTGGCCGGTCAGCTGCTGGCACCGGCCGTGACCGCCATCAACGCCGAAGGGGAAGGCGTGCGCCTGCTGGATGCCTGCACCGCGCCGGGCGGCAAGCTGGCGGACATGCTGGAGCGCTTCCCGGGCCTGGACGCCACCGCCATCGACATCGACGGCGAGCGCCTCGAGCGCGTGGAAGAGACGCTGGAGCGTCTGGAGCTGGGTGCCGGCGTCGTGTGTGCCGATGCCAGCGAACGCGACTGGTGGGACGGCGAAGCCTTCGACGTCATCCTGCTCGACGCGCCCTGCTCCGGCAGTGGCGTCATCCGTCGTCACCCGGACATCAAGCTGCTGCGTCGCCCGAATGACATCGGCGATCTGGCACGCCTGCAGGGCAAGCTACTGGCCAATCTGTGGGGCATGCTCAAGCCCGGCGGCACCCTGGTCTACGGCACCTGCTCCATCATCACCCAGGAAAACGCCCGCGTGATGGACCGCTTCCTGGCCGCGACACCGGACGCCAAGGCCGAGACCATCAAGGCCGACTGGGGCCGTGTCTCCGGTGCTGGCCGCCAGATGCTGCCACAGGTCAATGGTCACGACGGCTTCTACCTGGCCCACATCACCAAGGCCAGCGCCTGACCACAGCCAGGTGAGCCGTGTCGGCGCGACGTCCGTGATGACATGAGACGCCACGCCTGACATTCCCGGACAGCCGCGCCCCGACTCTCGGGGCGCGGCTGTCTTCCGTCCTGGCACTGGTTTATCCTGTGCCGACTGAGCAACAGCGGACGAGCCGGACATGAAAATCATCATTCTGGGCGCAGGTCAGGTCGGCGGTACGCTCGCCGAACACCTGGCCCATGAAGAAAATGACATCACGGTGGTGGATACCGACAGCGAACGGCTGCGCGAGCTGCACAACCGACTCGACATCCGCACGGTCACGGGGCCGGCGAGCTATCCGCAGATCCTGCGGCAGGCGGGTGGCGAGGATGCCGACATGCTGATCGCGGTGACCAACTCTGACGAGGTCAACATGATCGCCTGTCAGATCGCCCATAGCCTGTTCCACACGCCGACCAAGATCGCGCGCGTGCGCTCGACCGCCTATCTGACCCGCAAGGGCCTGTTCTCGCATGACGCCATTCCGGTCGACGTGCTGATCAGCCCCGAGCAGGTGGTGACGGACCACATCCGCCGCCTGATCGAGTATCCCGGCGCCCTGCAGGTGCTCGACTTCGCCAATGGCGTCGCCCAGCTGGTCGCGGTGAAGGCCTATTACGGCGGGCCACTGGTCGGTCAGGAGCTCGGTTTCCTGCGTCGCCACATGCCCAACGTGGATACCCGCGTCGCCGCCATCTATCGTCGCAACCGCCCGATCATCCCGCGCGGTGACACCGTGATCGAAGCCGATGATGAAGTCTTCTTCATCGCGGCACGCAAGGACATCCGTACCGTGATGGGCGAGCTGCGACGCGTCGATCGCAACTTCCGCCGTGTGGTGATCGCCGGTGGCGGCCATATCGGTGAGCGTCTGGCCGAGACGCTGGAGCACAGTCATCAGGTCAAGATCATCGAGCACTCGCTGGCGCGTTGCACCGACCTCTCCGAGCGCCTCGATCGCACCGTGGTCCTGCACGGCAGCGCCACCTCCAAGCGTCTGTTGCTGGAGGAGAACATCGAGGATTGCGACATCTTCTGCGCGCTGACCAACGACGACGAGGTCAACATCATGTCGTCGATGCTGGCCAAGCGACTCGGCGCCAAGAAGGTGCTGACGCTGATCAACAACGCAGCCTACGTGGACCTGGTGCAGGGCGGCGAGATCGACATCGCCATCTCGCCCCAGCAGGCAACCATCGGCGGCCTGCTGACCCACGTGCGCAAGGGCGACATCGTCAATGTCCACTCGCTGCGCCGTGGTGCGGCGGAGGCCATCGAGGCCATCGCCCACGGCGATGAGCGCTCCTCCAAGGTGGTAGGCCGACGCATCGAGGATATCAACCTGCCGGAGGGCACCACCATCGGTGCCGTGGTACGCGGCAAGGAAGTGCTGGTGGCGCATCATGACCTGGTGGTGGAATCCAACGATCACGTCATCCTGTTCGTGGTCGACAAGCGTCGCATCCGCGAGGTGGAGCGTCTGTTCCAGGTCGGGTTGACCTTCTTCTGATGCCGGCCTCCATGACTTCCGCCCCCCGCTCGCGCCCGCCCCGAACATCATTCGGCGGCTTCGCCACCCTGCGCCTCTCCCGGGGAGGCGCCGCATGAGTCTACGCGTGATCTCTCGCATCCTCGGTATCCTGCTGATGCTATTCAGCCTGACGCTGGTGCCGCCGATGCTGATCTCGAGGGTCTTCGAGGACGACACCCTGAGTGCCTTCGCCGTGGCGATGGGCATCACCCTGCTGACCGGTTTCGCGCTGTTCTACCCCAATCGGCACGCCCGCAAGGAGCTGCGCAACCGCGATGGCTTCCTGATCACGGTGCTGTTCTGGACCGTGCTGGGCGCCTTCGGCTCGCTGCCCTTCCTGCTCGCCGAAGACCCGAACCTGACCATCATCGATGCCATGTTCGAGTCGTTCTCGGGGCTCACCACTACCGGCGCCACGGTGATGACGGGGCTCGATCTGCTGCCCCACTCCATCCTCTACTACCGCCAGCAGCTGCAATGGCTGGGCGGCATGGGGATCGTGGTGCTGGCGGTGGCGATCCTGCCGACACTCGGCATCGGCGGCATGCAGCTCTACCGCACCGAGATTCCCGGCCCGCTGAAGGATTCCAAGCTGACGCCGCGCATCACCGAGACGGCCAAGGCGCTGTGGTACATCTACGCTGCGCTGACGCTGGTGTGCTTCGCCAGTTACTGGGCGGCCGGCATGAGCTGGTTCGATGCCCTGGGCCACAGCTTCTCGACCGTCGCGGTCGGTGGCTTCTCGACCCACGACGCCAGCATCGGCTACTTCGATTCCGCCAGCATCGAGATGATCTGCGTGTTCTTCATGGTGGTGTCCTCGATCAGCTTCGGCCTGCACTTCGCCGCCTGGCGCGAGGGCCGAATCAGCCATTATCTGCGTGATCCGGAGACACGCTTCTTCCTGATCCTGCTGCTGATCCTGACCTGCGTCACCATCGCCGGCCTGCTGCTCACCGGCAGCTACGATGACAGCAAGGCACTGCGCCACGGCCTGTTCGAGGCCGTCTCGGTAGCCACCACCACCGGCTTCGGCGTCGCCGATTTCACCGGCTGGCCGGGCGTCTTGCCGATGATGCTGTTCATCGCCGCCTTCATCGGCGCCTGCTCCGGGTCCGCCGGTGGCGGCATGAAGGTCATCCGCATCCTGCTGATCCTCAAGCAGGGCGTGCGCGAGATCCATCGTCTGATCCACCCCAATGCCATCCTGTCGGTCAAGGTCGGCAAGATGCGAATCTCCGAGGGCGTGGCTGAAGCGGTGTGGGGCTTCTTCTCCGTCTACCTGATGCTGTTCGTGCTGATGATGCTGGGCATGCTGGCCACCGGGCTTGACCAGGTGACGGCGTGGTCAGCGGTCGGCTCGGCGCTCAACAATCTGGGGCCGGGGCTGGGTGAAGTCGCGACCCACTACGGCGATATCCCGGGGGCCGCCAAGGGCATCCTGATTCTCGCCATGCTGCTGGGACGTCTGGAGATCTTCACCATCCTGGTGCTGTTCACGCCGGCCTTCTGGCGGCGCTGACAGCCGCGCTGATAACCCCCAACGCGCCGAGAGCATCACCTTGAACGCAAACGCCCCCGCCGGAGGACTCCGACGGGGGCGTTTCGTTGTGACGCTTCGACTATGACTCGCCGCTAGTGGCGTCACGGCGCGCCAGCAGGCGGCGCATCGGCGCGGTCGGCTCCAGCACATAGTGGATGCGGCTGGCACGATAGCAATCGTTGAAGGCATCGAAGTAGTCATCCAGCACGCTGGCCGCGTTCTCCTCCCCCGCCTGACGCAGCAGCTCCGCCGCCACTTCCGCCGTGCACAGGTGCGCCTCGGAAGCAGGCTTGCGCAGGTGATAGCGGGTCAGGCGCTGAGTGTGCAGCGGCAATACCGGCAGGCCGTCCAGATAGGGGCTCTTGCGGAAGATGCGCCGCGCCTGGCGCCAGGTGCCATCGAGCAGGATGAACACCGGAATGCGTGCCTCGCCACTGGCGGTATGCGTCGCCACATCGGTGCCGACGCCGGCGATGGCGTTCACGTCGACCACGCGATCGGCGTAGTCGGGCTGGTCGTCCGGGAAGATGATGAAGGGCTGATAGCGCTCATCTTCCAGCAGCGCCAGCAGGCGCGGGTCCGGCTCGACGCGATACCAGCTGAAGACCTCGGTGCCCGCCAGCACGTCCGTGATCAGGCGCCCGGTATTGGTCGGCTTGTAATGCTCCAGCGGGTGGGTGATCAGCCAGAACTTGATCCGCGACTCGGCGGTGACCTGATAGGGACACAGGCAATTGAGCCTGGGCAGGCGGCACGCCTCACAGCGAATCACCTGACTGCCGCGCGCCTTGAACTCGCGGCGCGGGTGCCGCCCGTGCCACGCCTCCGGCTCGCCACTGGGCAGCGTGGTGATGCCACTGCCTTCGCCTGGCGCGACGGTGTCGATTGCCACAGCGTCGCCATCGGTGCTGGAGGCGACAGCGGAAGCAGAGTGAGGCGCACAGGCGGCGATATCGTCGCCATCAGCCGGCGGGGGGCGGGAATCACACATGATGAGCAGTCAGAACCAAAGAAAAAGGGACGCGCATTCTAGCATGCGCGTCCCTTTCTCCCATTCTTCTGTTCCGACTCAGGCTGCCGATTCGCGGGATCAGACCTCGTAGCGGTGCTTGCTGCCGGTCACGAACTTGGGCGGGCGACGCTTCCAGTAGCCTGCCAGCAGCGACCCCGAGACATTGTGCCAGATGGAGAAGATCGCCCCCGGCAGCGCCGCCGTGGCGGAGAAGAACTGACTGGCCAGTGACGCCGCCAGGCCGGAATTCTGCATGCCGACCTCGATGGCGATGGTGCGCGAAGTGCGTTCATCCAGTCCGAACAGGCGCGACAGGCCATAGCCGGCGCTCAGGCCGATGGCATTGTGTGCCACGACCGCCAGCGCGACCAGCGGGCCCAGCGTGGCGAGGCGCCCGACGTTGAGCGAGACCACGATGGCGATGATCAGCACGATGGCCAGCATGGCCAGACTCGCCAATGCCGACTCCCACTCGCGGATCAGGTCACGCGCGAAGTGATGCACGACCACGCCGAGCACGATGGGGGCGACCACCAGCTTGGCGATGCTCAGCAGCATGCCGCTAACCGGCACGTCGATATCGGTGCCCAGCAGCCACCAGGTCAGCAGCGGCGTCATCACGATGGAGAGCAGCGTCGAGGCCATGGTCATCGAGACCGATAGCGCCACGTGTCCGCCAGCCAGCCAGGTCATCACGTTGGAGGAGGTCCCCCCTGCCGTGGCGCCGACCAGCACCATGCCCACCGTCAGGGCCGGGTCCAGCCCCAGCAGACGCGCGATCAGGAAGGCGGCCAGCGGCATCACGCTGTACTGCAGCAAGAGCCCCAGCGCGATGGGCCCCGGTCGGCGTGCCACGCGCATGAAGTCGTCACGTGACAGGGTCAGGCCCATGGCGAACATGATCAGCGCCAGCAGAGGCTGAATGGTGTCCTTGAGCGCCACGAACGGCGTCGGAGCCACCACGGCGATGCCGGCAAAGACCAGCGCCCACAAGGGGAAGAAACGATTCAGCGTCTCGAACATGCTTTTCACTTTTCGGTCGCCCGGGGCATCGATTTCCCGGAAATTGCTGGCCCGCCTCCCATGGCAGGCCTGAAGGCGCGCATCATAACGTATCAGGCAGCCCCAGGTGGCCCTGATACAACCAATGGCGCACAAGGCGCGGTACTGCCTGCCCGGCACTTTCGGCCAGCGGCAGCACGCCGGGCTCGGCCAGTTCATCGGCATTCGGGTCGACCAGCACGATGGGGGCATCCAGCGGTGCTGCTGCATAGAGGTTGGACGCCGGCATGACCTTGAGCGAGGTGCCGACGATCAACAACAGGTCCGCCTCGGCGGCGATCTCCTCGGCGACCGCATAGAGCGGCACCGCCTCACCGAACCACACCACGTCCGGGCGCAGCTGACTGCCCTTGTCACACAGGTCTCCGAGGCGAATGCCACCACGCGGCAAGGGATAGCGCAGGCCGTGATCGACGCTGGAGCGCGCCTTGAGAATCTCGCCATGCAGATGCACGACCTCGCGCGAGCCCGCTCGCTCGTGGAGGTCATCGATGTTCTGGGTGATGACCGAGACGCGAAAGCCGTGCTGCTCAAGCTCCGCCAACGCCTTGTGGGCCGCGTTGGGCCTGGCGCGTCGTACCTGGGTGCGGCGGTCATCGTAGAAGCGCAGCACCTGCTGGGGGTCACGTCGGAAGGCCTGCGGCGTCGCGATGTCTTCCAGGCGATGCTCTTCCCACAGGCCATCCTCGGCGCGGAAGGTGCGCAGGCCGCTCTCGGCACTGATGCCGGCGCCACTCAACACGACCAGATGGCGTCCGTGACGTGCACCGGGGTCCTTGAAGCCTTCACTCATCTAGCACTCTCTCTGGCGTTGGACAGGATCGAACAGCGGGCATGACGATCACATTCAGTCATCGATGAAGTCCTGACTGCGATCGACACCGAAGCGCCGCTTGTTGCGATAGGGATAGACATCGATCACGCGCCCTTGCGCGATGGCGTCCTGCAGGCCACGCCACCAGCTGGCCTGGAAGATCTCGGGATGCAGCTCGTAGAACAGCTTGCGCAGCTGGAGGTCGGCAAACAGGAAGGGGCCGAACTCTTCGGGGAAGATGTCATTGGGCCCCACCGAATACCAGGGCTCGCTGGCCAGTTCCTGCTCAGGGTAACGTGCCTCGGGAATCTCGCGGAAGTTGCACTCGGTCAGGTAGCTGATCTCGTCGTAGTCATAGAAGACCACCCGCCCGTGGCGCGTGACGCCGAAGTTCTTGAGCAACATGTCGCCGGGGAAGATGTCAGCCGCAGCCAACTGCTTGATCGCGTTGCCATAATCATTGAGCACCGCGCGGGTTTCCTCGGCGTCACACTCCTCGAGATACAGGTTGAGCGGCGTCATCATGCGCTCGGTATAGCAGTGTCGGATCAGCACCTTGTTGCCGCGCAGGCTGATCGAGGAACTGCACACCTCCAGCAGCTCTTCAAGGCAGGCCGGGTCGAAGTGGTCCTTGCCGACGGTGAAGTTCGAGAATTCCTGCGTATCGGCCAGTCGCCCGACGCGATCATGGCGTTTCACCAGACGGTACTTCTCGCGCACCTGATCACGACTCATGTCCTTGCCGGGGGCGAAGCGGTCCTTGATCAGCTTGAACACCAGCCGGTAACTGGGCAGCACGAAGACCGCCATCACCATGCCGCGCACGCCGGGCGCGATGATGAACTGATCGGAGCGACTCGCCACATGCTGGTTGAGGCCGCGGAACAGCTCGGTCTTGCCATGCTTGTAGAAGCCGATGGCGGCGTACAGCTCGCCGATGGGCTTCTCGGGCATCAAGGTCTGCAGGAACCCGACCACCTCACCGGGTACTTCGATCTCGACCTGAAAATAGGCCCGCGTGAAGGAGAAGATGATCGAGACCTCTTCCGGCTCGATGATCACGGTATCCAGATAGACACCATCGCGCTCGGTATGCAGCACCGGCAAGACCAGTGGCAGGGTCTGGCCGCCACCCTCGATGCGCCCGACCAGATAGGCCCCCTTGTTGCGATAGAAGACGCTGCGCAGCATCTCGAAGGCGGCGTCCGGCGCATCGCGTACCGCCTCAGGCAGCGTCGCGAGCAACATCTCGGCGCCCAGCGTCACATCGCGCCCCTGGTGCTCGAAGGCGATCCCCAGCGGCGCCTCGTCGAGCACGGATTCGAGTGCCCCTGCCCAGTCACCCTCGACCGGAACGCGATGGCTGATGCTCAAGCCGGAATGGCGTGCCGGCCCCTGGCGGGATGGCGAGACGAACATCCAGTCATCGCGGATGTGGCGATGGGAAAATACGCTGCAGAAGATGGAGTTGTAGAAGGTCTCGGCCAGCTTGTAGTCGAGGCGTTGATCGATCAGGGCCATGTACTGCCGCTTGGCCTCGCCCCACAGGGTGCACTCGCACAGGCGCTCGGGCTCGAAGGCACGCTCCAGCCGCTCCATGGTGGCGGCGACCTTCTCATCGTAGAGGTTGATGCGCGCGGCGGAAGCCTGCTGTGCCTCACGCCAGTCGGCCTCGATGAAGCGCCGCCGCGCGTCGCTGGAAATCTGCTTGAAGCGTGATCGATATTCATCGAAGCCATGCAGCACGGTCGTCGCCAGTCGCTGGCCCTGCTGGCCATTGCCGCGCTCGTCACTGTCCACATCATTGCCCATCGCCGCCTCCCTGCCCTTCAGTCACCTGACATGACCAAAGCATGCGGACTGTCGCGCCAGCAAGCGAGACGACAATGGTCGCGGGCCTTCAACCCTGACTCACGCTACGTGCGACATCCTCCAAGATCGGAATGGCAACCTGGCGCCCGAAATGCAGAACGCCACCCCGCAAGCGAGGTGGCGCTCATGATGTCTGACGATGGCCAGGGGTGCGTGGCTTACAGCTCATGCCCCAGCGAGGCCGCCGAGTCGGCCAGCGGCTTGACGCGGCGCTCGGCCTCGAACAGATCATCAGCCATGCCGGCCTGCTCGGAATTCATGTCCAGCGCATCGATACGCGATGCCTGGAAGCGGTCACGCTGCTCGTCCAGGCCCGCGAAATCGAACAGGTCGCGGTCTGCCAGATGTGATGGCGCCACCGAGGTGACGGCATGGAACATGGTTTCCAGACGCCCCGGATGCTTCTTCTCCCAGTCCTGCAGCATCTCCTTGACCACCTGACGCTGCAGATTCTCCTGCGAGCCGCACAGGTTGCAGGGGATGATCGGGAATTCGCGGGCGTTGGAATAGGCCTCGATATCCGATTCACGACAGTAGGCCAGCGGACGGATCACGATATGGCGCTGGTCGTCGGAGAGCAGCTTGGGCGGCATCGTCTTGAGCTTGCCACCGAAGAACATGTTCAGGAACAGCGTCTCGAGGATGTCGTCGCGGTGGTGGCCGAGGGCGATCTTGGTCGCACCGATCTCGGTGGCGAAGCCATATAGAGAGCCGCGACGCAGGCGCGAGCACAGCCCGCAGGTCGTCTTGCCCTCCGGCACCTTCTCCTTGACGATGGAATAGGTGTCGCGCTCGAGGATGTGGTACTCGACGCCCACCGACTCGAGCCATGCCGGCAGCACATGTTCCGGGAAGCCTGGCTGCTTCTGATCGAGATTCACTGCCACCAGCGTGAACTGCACCGGCGCATTGCGCTGCAGGTTCATCAGGATATCCAGCATGGTGTAGGAATCCTTGCCCCCGGACAGGCACACCATCACCTTGTCACCATCACGGATCATGCCGTAATCGGTGATGGCGGTACCGACATTGCGCCGCAGGCGCTTCTGCAACTTGTTCAGTTCGCGCTTGGCAGTGGCCGCATCAGTGGGGCTGGACGAAAGCTCGCTATCGGGTGTGAACATGGGGCATCAGGCTGGCAGTTTGGAAGGGCGCACAGTCTAGCATTGGCCAGTAGACGGTCACAGAGGCAGCATGCTTCAGGCGGTGTGGCCTGCAGCTGTCAGGCAAGGTGGCGTGACGCCGACGCAAGATACGCCAACGCCCGCAGTCAGCGGGCGTTGGCGTATGGCATGCGCCGTGGGGAAGCGCGGCGCTTGCAGGACGTCCGTGCAAGCTAGAAAAGGCGCAGACTAGAACGGGCGCAGGCTAGAACAGACGCAGCACTTCCAGATAGCGGATCACCACCCCGCCCAGCATCACGAGGATACCGAAGCGTTGCAGTCTGAATTCAAGCGCAGTGAGCGCAAGCTTGCGAGACCAGAACATCAGCACACCGCGCATGTCCTGTGTCCGGCGAATATAGAGGCCGTAGGCAAACAGCACGATGGCCAGGCCGAGAATCAACAGCGTATTGGTCGCGATCAGCATGTCGCACCTCGTGGGCAAGTACCCCTGAGTCATAAGGAAGGCAATCGCGGGCGGATGCCTTATCTGAAGCCGGGCCCCGAGCAGATGCCCGGGGCCCGACAGTCATCACCTGGCGCAGTGATGACGATCCTGAAGAGAATGATTCCGTCCTCAGGCCTGACAGAGGCTGGCTGACAGCAGGTCCTTGTCACGCATGGCCTTTGCTCGCTGTCGCCGCTTCATTATGGTTATCAAAGCTGCTCGGTCTTGCATCCTGCATGGCTTGGCCGTCCTGCTGGCCGGTAGTGCACTGGCGTGTAATCAGAGTCGACCTCTCGCCGCAGCGGGCGTGTCGTATGGGAGCCAGTGTGGACAAAGGCAGTGAGCCGGGCCATTGGACATTCCGGCAACAGACCTTGGAATAATAGCCTTGAGGATGATGTCGGCTGATGAGACCTCTGATACCTGGCCTATAGGCCCCGCTCAGGCCTGGCTGGCCAGCGAGGGCGACAGCGGTGCCTGCATCAGGCGCTGCGCCATCAGCGCACTGGTCACTGCGTCCCCCAGCGCACTGTGGCGACCGATCACCGGCACGCCCAGGGCGTCAGCCATCGCCTCGAAACGCAGGTCCGGGGCGGCATCCGGCTGCTCATGCTTGCAGCGCCGAGCGTAATCACGCGCGAGATCATGACGCTGGTTGGGCAGAGCAAAGCCGAAACGTGGCCGCAGGTGACGGTTGATCACCGCGACATCGAAGTCGATGCACCAGCCCACCAGCGGGCGATTGCCGATGAACTCCAGCAGCTGCCGTAGTGCATCCCCCAGCGCTTCTCCACCATGCAGATCGATACCGCGCAGACGATGGATACGGATCGAATCGCCCTGCAGACCTTGCGGGCATTGCAGGTAGAGCGACAACGCACTGGAGGTATGGATATGGCGCGCATCGAAACGCACCGCCGCCAGCGAGACCAGCTCGGCGTGGCCGACATCGAGACTGGTGGTCTCGCAGTCCAGCGCCACACGCTCCCCGCCCCGCTCGGCGGCATGCCAGGGACGAAAGAGTTCGGCGAACTCGCCCTGCGCATGGCGACGACGATCACTGGCGCGTCTCAGTTGTTCGAACATGCCACCTCCCCTCGGCCATGAGGCCGGTTCAGTATTCCAGGTGATAACGATGTGACAGGCGCTGCTTGAAGTCCTTGACCCGACTCAGGGCATCTCGCAATAGATCACGCTCCAACGAGGACAGCGACTGGGTGATGATCAGGTTGCGACTCTTCGCCTCACGCGCCGCCGCGGTCGTGTCCTGGCCATCCTTTCGCGAGTCGCTTTTCCCGCCAGCGCCAGCCGCCGCGCCATGTTCATCCTCTTCCAGATGGCGCAGCTGCTGGCGCAGACGCAACTCGGCGAACAGCGACAGTGCCTCGGCAAGGTCGGCACTGTCGCTGGCCTCGATACGCCCATCACTGACCAGCGCCTCAAGCCGCGCGAAGGTGCCAGTGGCCATCACTCCACGTTCCAGCGCCATGGTGCGAACACCATGCACGATGGGGAAGATGCCGCCCTTCTTGATATCGATGCCGTGGCGCGGCGAGCGCAAGGAGCCGAACAGCGTCAGCGGGGTCGAGAAATGCAGCGCCGGGCGCGCGAAGTGCGACAGCAGCAGTTCATCGCGCGTGGAGTGGCGCACCAGGTGTGCGCGCAAGCTGTCGACCAGCGCTTCATTGCCGCCGCTGGCGCGCGCATCGAAGACGATGGCCAGATTCATCAGCGCCTCGCCATCGCGCCCGGCGCACCAGCGTGCGATCTTGCCGCGCCAGCGCGACTCGGTGGCGACCCACTCCGGATTGGAGACCATGATGTTGCCCGGGCATGGTGGATAGCCGAGGCCCGCCAGGGCGTCACTGAAGCGCTGCAGAGTGTCCTCGTTTTCAGGCCACTGGTGGCCATCGGCGATGATCAGCCCATTGTCCTGATCGGTCTTGAGTATCTGTTCGCCGCGCCCTTCGCTGCCCATCAGCATCAGGCAACTCGAGGCTCGGTGCTCCTCCTCCACCAGCATGGCGAAGGTGCGCTCGATTAGGCGCCCGTTGAGCGCACTCAACAGCGCCATGGCATGGCGCATGTGCACCCCCTGCATCGCCAGCGCTCTGACCATTTCCGGCAGACGCGCACTGGCCTGCTCAAGCGCCGCCATGTCAGAGGCACGCTCGATCTCGAGACTCACCAGCTGACTGCGATTGGAGAAGAACCCCAGCACGTCGGTCAGCTCGATGACCCCGACGACCGCCGCGTCAGGCGTCAGGCGCTCCTTGACCACGACTCGCGCGACCCGGTGGCGGGTCATCTGCACCAGCGCCTGGAACAGATACTCCTCCGCCGTGACCGCCACCAGCGCAAAACTGCCCAGCGAGGCGAGCGGATGGCTGGGCGCCAAGCCCTGAATCACCAGCGCATTGAGCAGGTCCGTGCGTGTCACCACGCCCTGACGCCCCTCGACAGTGATGATCAGGCTGTCCGCCCCCGCCGTCTGCATGGCCTTGACGCCCTGCTCGATACTGGCGCTGGCCGCCAGCTTGAGCGGCGGACGCATGCAGTCCATCACCCGCGCCAGCATGAAGCCCGCCTGGTCGCGACTCGCCCCCTGACGGGTATCACGCTGCGCCGCCAGCAGCCGCGCCTTGTCACTCAGGCTGTGCTGGAAGTACTCACCGAAGGCAGGACACTCCTCGCACAGCGAGAAGAACAGCTTTGCGGGCAGCTGGTAGCACAGCGTCTCCTGCTCGCAGACGAAGCGGGTACGGCAATGGCCATTGAGCAGCGTCAGCGCCCCGAACAGGTCCCCCGCGGTGTAATGACCGATGCGCAGGCTGACCCAGGCATCCAGTCCCTCGCGCTGCGCCTTGTCGAGCGTGGCGGCGTCCGGCAGTGCCGAATCGGCGGCCAGTTCCGCCACCTCGCCCTTGTGAATGATGTAGACCGCCTCACCGACGGCCCCCGGCACCAGCGGCTGCGCCAGCGCCTCGAAATAGTGAAGGTCCACCCCTTCGGCCAGCCGTTGCCGAAGACGCTCATCCAGCAGGCTGAACGGCGGCTCCTCGAACGCGATATCCACCAGTGACGCTTGCATGACAGCGACTCCCCTCTGCGCACGCACCGCTGATCGATGCACGAGCCCTCAAACCACGAGGCCCCGCCTGCAGGTGCAAGACGGGGCTTCGGGAAACGGGGGCCTGCTCGCGCCGCTGCTGCGTGCTCGCGAACAGACCCTGCTGCCTGAATCAGTGATCCACTGCTGTTCCGGCCCCGCGCGGAACACGAATGTCCTCGACGATATGCTGGATGTGCTCGGGCGGCGGCGGGGTCATCTTGCAGACGATGACCGCGACGACGAAGTTGAGCACCATGCCCAGCGAGCCGATCCCTTCCGGCGACACGCCCAGCAACCAGTTCTCGGCGCTGTTGAGTTCCGGCGAGATGAACTTGAAGTAGACGATATAGCTGAAGGTGAACACCAGGCCGACCAGCATGCCCGCGATGGCACCTTCCTTGTTCATGCGCTTGGAGAAGATCCCCAGCAGGATGACAGGGAAGAAGCTCGACGCCGCAAGCCCGAAGGCAAAGGCCACCACCTGCGCCACGAAGCCTGGCGGATTGATGCCGAAGTAACCGGCGATCACAATGGCCACGGCCGCCGCCATGCGTGCCGCCACCAGCTCCTGCTTCTCGCTGATATCAGGCTTGAAGGTCTTCTTGAGCAGGTCATGCGAGATGGCTGACGAGATGACCAGCAACAGACCGGCCGCCGTCGAGAGTGCTGCCGCCACCCCACCTGCCGCCACCAGTGCGATGACCCATGCCGGCAGGTTGCCGATCTCCGGGTTGGCCAGCACGATGATGTCGCGGTCGATGTAGACCTCGCTCTCGTTGTCGGTGGGCGTGTTGCTCACCAGACGCTGACCGTGCTCACCGCGTGCTGCCTGGCTGTCGGCGCTGCCTTCATAGCTCGGCTTGCCCGCGAAGGGGTCACCGCCACGCATCTGGATGATGCCGTCGCCATTCTTGTCGACCCAACCGATCAACCCGGTGTTCTCCCAGTTGTAGAACCAGCCCGGCAGCTCCTCATAGGCCGTCTCGTTGACGGTCTCGACCAGATTCACCCGCGCGAAGGCGCCAACGGCCGGCGCAGTGGTGTAGAGCAGTGCGATGAAGAACAGCGCCCAACCGGCGGAGATACGCGCATCCTTGACCGTCGGCACCGTGAAGAAGCGCACGATGACGTGGGGCAGGCCAGCGGTACCGCACATCAGCGCGGCGGTGATGAAGAAGACATCGATGGTGGACTTGGAACCCTCGGTGTACTCGCGGAAGCCGAGATCGGTCACCACCTGATCAAGCTTGTGCAACAGATAGACGCCAGTATCGTTGCCTTGTGCATCCACCAGGGTGCCGCCGAAGCCGGTCTGCGGCAGCACGTGCCCCGTCATCATGATCGACAGGAAGACCGCAGGTACCAGGAAGGCGAAGATCAGCACACAGTACTGGGCGACCTGGGTATAGGTGATGCCCTTCATGCCGCCGAGTACCGCGTAGAAGAAGACGATGGCCATGCCGATCACCACGCCGACATTCACGTCCACCTCGAGGAAGCGCGCGAAGACGATGCCGGTGCCGCGCATCTGGCCGGCGACATAGGTGAAGGAAATGAAGATGACGCAGACCACCGCCACGGTACGCGCGACGCTGGAGTAGTAACGGTCACCGACGAAGTCAGGCACCGTGAACTTGCCGAACTTGCGCAGGTACGGCGCCAGCAGCATGGCCAGCAGGACGTAGCCACCGGTCCAGCCCATCAGGTAGACGGAGGCGTCATAGCCGACATAGGCGATGATGCCCGCCATCGAGATGAACGAGGCCGCCGACATCCAGTCAGCGGCGGTCGCTGCCCCGTTGGCGATGGGGTGAACGCCACCCCCGGCGACATAGAATTCCTTGGTGGAACCGGCTCGCGACCACACCGCGATCCCGATATAGAGCGCAAATGATGCGCCCACGAACAGATAGGTCAGCAGTTGAACATCCATTGGCAGTGTCCTTGGCGATGTCGATCATATTGTTCTTATTCACACAACGGCGCGTCACGACGAGCGGCCTGCGCCCGGCGTGTCACTGACTCATTGCTCGTGAACATCGAAGCGCTCATCGAGCTTGTTCATCGAACGGGCATACAGAATGATCAGTGCGAGGAAGAAGTAGATCGCTCCCTGTTGCGCAAACCAGAAGCCCAGCTTGAAACCGAAGAACTGGATGTTGTTCAACACGTCCACCAGCAATATCCCGCATCCATAGGACACCATGAACCAGACCACGAGATAGCCCATGATCAGTTTGATATTGGCGGACCAATACGCCTTGGCATTCGCTTCCTTCATGATGGTGTTCTCGCATTGTTATTGTGATTGGCGAAATGAAGTGATTGGCGATCCAGAGATCGATGATCATCCGTCAGCGGATGATCCTAGCTCAGAGGTTGATGGGTATTTCCTGTGCCTTTTCAGGCATGACAGGAAACTTGGCGACTCGAATCTGACAGTAGACAAGCCCCTGCAACGCTGCAGGCTGACTTTAGTCGAGAATGTTAGCCCGCCCTGATCAACCAATATCAAGACCGATACATATCATTATAAATCAACAGGTTGCTCCATATCCTAAAGGTGCAATCCCTTGGTCTATTGGCCAAATGGGCGAAGAATGATGGGCGGATCGATCGACATGTTCTGCGCAGGAGACTCGCCGATGACGAAGGATTGGCTCATCGTCCAGACGCCAGATGCGACGTCTTGAGTGCAGGGATTCAGGCATCTGCGTGTCAATGGAGAGTGAGATATGCCCGGCATGGCTGCCGGAGCGCGGCACCTGCCATCCACAGTGCTTGGGACTCGTGGCGGGGCTGCGTAGAATGGCGCTTCCAGAGAGGAGAGCGACATGTTCCAGGGTTGGTGGCTGATCGCAGTGGCACTCGCATATATCGCGGTGCTGTTCACGATTGCATGGCGGGGGGATCGCAACGCCAAGAAACACGGGTCGCCGAATCGGCGCCCAGCGGTCTACAGTCTGGGGCTTGCGGTCTACTGCACCAGCTGGACCTTCTACGGCAGCGTCGGGCAGGCCGCGACCAGCGGCTGGAGTTATCTGAGCATCTTCATCGGGCCGATTCTGGCCTGTCTGCTGTTCTGGCCGATTCTGCTCAAGATGATTCGGGTCGCCAAACGCCAGAACATCACCTCGATTGCCGACTTCATCGCCTCGCGCTACGGCAAGACGCAGTCGCTGGCGGTGTTCGCCTCGCTGGTGGCCCTGGTCGGCACCCTGCCCTACATCGCCTTGCAGCTGAAGGCCGTCTCGAGTGCCTATCAGGTACTCACCGACACCAGCGATGTCACGCGGACCGCCTGGCTGGGCGATACCGCCTTCTATGTCGCGGCGATCATGGCGCTGTTCGCCATCCTGTTCGGCACCCGCCACACCGACGCCACCGAGCACCATGTCGGTCTGTTGCAGGCGATCGCCTTCGAATCGCTGGTCAAGCTGGTCGCCTTCCTGACCCTGGGCGTCTATGTCACCTGGGGCATGTTCAATGGCCTGGGGGACCTGTTCACCAAGGCCGACACCTATCTGGAGCTGCAACAGCAGCTGGAGACCCAGACCTTCGGCACCGGCTTCTGGGCCCAGACGCTGCTGGCGATGCTGGCGATCTTCTGCCTGCCGCGTCAGTTCCACGTCGCGGTGGTCGAGAACACCCACCACGATGACGCGCGACGTGCGCGCTGGATGTTCCCGATCTATCTGGTCGCCATCTCCTTCTTCGTGCTGCCCATCGCCGCCGCGGGCCTGACGATGTTCCCCGATGGTTCGGTGTCACCGGACAGCTTCGTGCTGGCGCTGCCGATGGCAGCAGACCAGACCTGGCTGACCCTGCTGACCTTCATCGGCGGCTTCTCCGCCGCCACCGGCATGGTGATCGTCGCCGCCGTCGCGGTCTCGATCATGATCTCCAACGAGATCGTCATCCCGTTGTTGTTCCGCCTGCGCTGGTTCGATACCGAAGCCCGCGACTACAGCCATATCGTGTTGCTGGCGCGCCGCCTGACCATCGTGATGATCCTGGCGCTGGCCTACGGCTTCTATCTGCTGATCGCCGAATACAGCACCCTCTCGGCCATCGGCTTGCTGTCATTTGCCGCCGTCGCCCAGTTCGCGCCCTCGCTGATGGGTGGCCTCTACTGGAAGCGCGGCAATCGTCTCGGCGTCATCGTCGGCCTGAATGTCGGCTTCGCGGTCTGGGCCTGGACTCTGCTCGTGCCGGCACTGGCACAGGCGGGGCTGATGCCGGCCGAGATCGTCAATCATGGTCCGCTGGGCATCGACTGGCTGTCGCCGCATGGTTTGTTCGGCTTCCGCTTCAGTGACCCGCTGACCCACGGCGTGATGCTGTCGCTCGGCCTGAATCTGTTCTGCTACATCTTCGTCTCGCAGATGACGCCGCAGCGCGTGGTCGAGCGCATCCAGGCCTCGCTGTTCGTCGACAGTGTCGAGACCCGCCAGACCAGCGTCTCGCGCCCCTGGACCGGCTCCACCTCCGTCTCGGACCTGCGCGTCCTGTGCGAGCGCTTCCTCAGCCACGAGCAGGTCGAACGCGCCTTCGAGGACTACGCGCGCCGCAGTGGCCAGCCGCTGGAGCTGCATGCACGCGCCTCCATCGACCTGATCCAGTTCACCGAACGCTTCCTGGCCTCGGTGCTCGGCGCCTCCTCGGCACGCATCGTCGTCAACTCGGCGCTGCAGGGTCGCGGCATCGGCATCTCGGATGTCATCTCCATCGTCGATGAAGCCTCGCAGGTGCTCGAATTCAACCGCGCCCTGCTGCAGGCGACCATCGAGAACATCCACCAGGGCATCAGCGTGGTCGACCAGCACATGCGCCTGGTGGTATGGAACCAGCGCTACCTGGACATGTTCCGCTTCCCTGACAACCTGATCCGGGTCGGCGCGCCCATCGATCGCATCTTCCGCTACAACGCCCACAACGGCGAATACGGCCCGGGCGACCCCGAAGAGCACGTCGACCAGCTGCTGGATGCCATCCGCAACGGCGAGCCGCACCGCTACGTGCGCTATCGCCAGGATGACAGCGTGATGGAGATCCAGGGCAACCCGATGCCCGGTGGCGGCTTCGTCTACACCTATCAGGACATCACCCAGCAGAAGCGCACCGAAGAGGCGTTGATCCGCTCGGAAAACAACATCCGCATCTACACCGACAACGTGCCGGCGCTGATCGCCTATTTCGACAAGGAGTGTCGCTACCTCTTCACCAACCGTGCCTATGAAGCGGTGATGGGCATCGACCGTACCGCCGTGATCGGCGAACCCGCCGAAGAGGCGATGCCGGAAGACATCTATCGCCAGCGCGCACCGTGGATGACGCGCGCGCTGTCCGGTGAGCGGGTCTCCTTCGAGATCTCGCTGGAAGCCCCGGAAGGCGGCGTGCGCTACATGCTGGTCACCTATACGCCGCACTTCAGCACCAAGGGCAACATCCTCGGCTTCTTCGCGCTCTATCAGGACATCACCGAGCGACGCCTGGCGGAGATCGCCCTCAAGGAGACCAACGAGAACCTGGAGGAGCGCGTGCGCGTGCGTACCCAGGAACTGTCGCAGGTCAACGAGGCCCTACGTACCGAGAACCGCGTGCGCGCCGAGGCCGAGCAGGCACTGCGTCAGGCCAAGCAGCTGGCCGAGGATGCCAACGCCTCCAAGACACGCTTCCTGGCCGCGGCCAGCCACGACCTGCTGCAGCCACTGAATGCGGCGCGTCTGTTCACCTCCGCCCTCGCCCAGCAGGTCGAAGGCGAGATGAAGACCACCACCAACCACATCGACAACTCGCTGCAGGCCGCCGAGGAACTGCTCAGCACCCTGCTCGACATCTCCAAGCTGGATGCCGGGGCGCTGGCACCACGCCGCAGCGTGTTCCGCCTCTCCGACATCCTCAAGCCGCTCAAGGCCGAGTTCGAGGTGATGGCGGAAGACCGCGGGCTGGACCTGAAAGTGGTGATGACGCAGCTGGCGGTGGATTCCGACGGCCAGATGCTCAGACGCATCGTGCAGAACTTCCTTTCCAACGCGGTGCGCTATACCCGCCAGGGCCATGTGCTGCTGGGCTGTCGCCGCCTGGGTGATCGCATTCGCATCGAGGTCTGGGACACCGGACCCGGTATTCCCGAGTCGAAGCTGACCGAGATCTTCCAGGAATTCCGGCGTCTCGATCAGACCGAGCGTCACAAGGAGAGCGAGAAGGGCCTCGGCCTGGGACTGTCGATCGCCGAACGCATGAGCCGGGTGCTCGACCACCCGATCACGGTGCGCAGCTGGGTCGGCATCGGCACCGTCTTCGCCGTCAGCGTGCCGATCAGCAAGGA
The DNA here is from genome assembly GCF_011319755.1 of Cobetia sp. MB87. NCBI lineage: Bacteria > Pseudomonadati > Pseudomonadota > Gammaproteobacteria > Oceanospirillales > Halomonadaceae > Cobetia > Cobetia sp. MB87. The sequence goes on from NZ_VFBC01000012.1 coordinate 68,134, forward strand.
GCTGCCGGCGGCCGAGCTGCCGGATGCCATCCCGGCTCGCAAGCGCGCCGGCAACAAGCTGACCGGCACTCGCGTCCTGTGCATCGACAACGAGAGCCTGATTCTCGAGGGCATGAAGGCGATGTTGTCCGGCTGGGGGTGCGAGGTGTTCACGGCGACCTCGATCGGCGGCGCCAAGTCGGTGATCCGCAACCTGGATGGTGATCCGGATGCCATCCTCGCCGACTACCACCTCGACAACGAGGTGACTGGCCTGATGGCGCTGGACGCGCTGGATGAACGTCTGGCGGGCTCGGTGCCGGGCATCGTGATCACCGCCGACCGCACCGATGAGGTCGCCGAGGAAGTGCGCCGTGCGGGCTATCATCTGCTGCTCAAGCCGGTGCGACCCGCCGCGCTGCGTGCGCTGCTGACGCGCACCCTGCAGGCCAACCGCGCCGAGAAGCACACCAGTGGCGCGAGTGATGCCCCCGACGCCGAGACGGATGCCCCAGCCCCCTGATCAGGTGGGCTGGCCTGTCGCTCTTTCGACCTTCAGCTCTTTCACCCTTTAGCTCTTTAGCCTTCTAGCCCTTTCATCCAAGCCACAAAAAGCCCGCCCTGTCAGCGACAGGGCGGGCTTTTTGTGGCTTGAAGGCGCGACTCTCGTGAAGAGCCTCAGCTCAAGCACTGACGCAGGATCAGGAGCGGACTTTCGGCGGCTCGACTTCCAGACGCTGGGCCGCGATGACGGCCTGGGTGCGCGAATGCACGCCCAGCTTGCGCAGAATGGCGGTCACGTGGGCCTTGATGGTGGCCTCGGACACATTCAGCTCATAGGCGATCTGCTTGTTGAGCAGACCTTCCGTCAGCATGTTGAGCACGCGGAACTGCTGCGGCGTCAGTGACGCGATCGCCTCGGCGAAGCGCGATTCATCTTCGGAAGACTCGCCCATGGCCTCGGCGATGTCCGTCGGCAGCCAGACCTCACCTTCGAGGATCTCGCCGATGGCTTCGGCGATGACATCCAGGCTGGCGGACTTGGGAATGAAGCCGGAGGCGCCATAATCGATGGCGCGGCGCACCACGTAAGGCTCCTCGCTACCGGACACGACCGCCACCGGGATGTCCGGTGTCTGGCCACGCAACTGGATCAGACCGGAGAAGCCGTGGGCTCCCGGCATGTGCAGGTCCAACAGGATCAGGTCGGCATCGGGATGGCGGGCAACGACTTCGTTGGTCGCTTCCATGCTGTCAGCCTCGACGATCTCCGCCTGAGAGGCGACTTGTCTAAGCGCCTGGGTCAGTGCGGCACGAAAGAGCGGGTGATCGTCTGCAACGATGAACTTCTGGGCAAAGGCCATTGAGTCTCCTCCAAAACCCCGATGGTGATCATCACCGACCTTCCTGGCCGGTCAACAATCGCCGTTATTTTCTGGCATGTTACCCCATAAAACGTGCGTTTAACAAAGCAGCCCACCATCGGAAGATGTACTGATGTTTCGCTCGGGGAACACGAGTATCGCACGGATTGATGCCCGGCGAGCGAACAATCCGTGCGCTGATTCTGACAGCATCCTGGGGATGGTGAGTCAGACAACCCTACCCGCAACGCGACTGGCATGCCAGCCGATCAGTGCGACACCGGCAATCAGCACGAAGCCGATCAGACTGGCGATATCCGGCACCTCCCCCCAGATGGCCCAGCCCGCCAACGCCGAAAACACGATGGTCAGATAGGAATAGATCGACACTTCCCCCGCCGGTGCAAGGCGATAGGCCGTGGTCATCAGAATCTGACCGCCGGCGGCAAAGATGCCGATACCCAGCAAGGCCAGCGCCTGAGGACCGCTCGGCATCACCGGATTCATCAACATCGGCACCAATGTCACCACGCTGGAGACCAGCGAGAAATGCAGCACGATGGTCGCCGAGGCTTCGCGCCCTCTCATCGCACGGATGAGCGTATAGGCCGCCCCCGCCAGCATTGCCGAACCCAACCCGACCATGGCGGGCAACAATGCCTCCACGCCGCCCTCGGCAAATGCCAGTTGCGGCTTGATGACCAACGCCGCGCCGGAGAAGGCGACCAGCATGCCGACCAGCCGCCAGCCACCAAGGCGCTCGGCCAGGAAGAGGCCGGCGAACAGGCTGACGAAGAACGGTGATAGCTTATTCAGAATAGTCGCATCTGCTAGCAGCAGGTGATCGATGGCGTAGAAGAAGCTCATCACGCCGCCAAGCCCGATCAGTGACCGCGCCATCAACATCGGCTGGTGATGCCATTGGCCCAGCAGGCGCGCGCCCGCCATGCGCACCATCACCACCGCCACGCCGAGACTGACCAGGTTGCGCACGAAGACCTTCTCGAACAGCGGCAGGTCGCCGCTCAGCTTGACCATCGCTCCCATCAGCGCGAACGAGATCGCCGACAGGCACATCAGGACGACGGCGCGAGGACGATTCTCGCCCTCATGGGATGACGACGCGGCGGGAGAACTGGCTGGCTGAGAGGCGGGGCAGGATGCATCCGACTTGCCTGCTGACATGGGGGCGGCCTTGATCTTGAATTGATGGGGAAATGCGCAGCGAGGCGCGAACGGCCTCCGCTGACACATGCGCTGCCGCGTCATTATCAAGCCAGCGCCTCCCAGATGGCCAACCTTTCACGTCTCGCACGGCGCAAAAGCGCGGGCTATGAAAGTGAACTGGCCGATCCCCACAGGCAGACATGAATAGACAGACGCGCACAAAAAAGCGCGGGAGCCAGGCTCCCGCGCTTCGCTGTCGCTGCGTGTCTTGTCAGGCCTCGATGACCGTCACCCGACGCGTTCAGCGGTTGGCGCGCTGCTCGATCAGGTCGTCCACCACTGACGGGTCCGCCAGGGTCGAGGTATCGCCGAGGCCGTCGGTCTCGTTGGCGGCGATCTTCCTGAGAATGCGGCGCATGATCTTGCCGGAACGCGTCTTGGGCAGCCCCGGCGCCCACTGGATGACATCCGGCGAGGCGATCGGGCCGATGTCCTTGCGTACCCACTGGGTCAGCGTCTTCTTGAGCTCATCACTGGCTTCGATGCCGTCGTTGAGCGTCACGTAGATGTAGATGCCCTGGCCCTTGATGTCGTGCGGATAACCCACCACCGCCGCCTCCGCGACCGCCTCATGCGCCACCAGCGAGGACTCGATCTCGGCGGTGCCCATGCGGTGGCCAGAGACGTTGAGCACATCATCCACGCGTCCGGTGATCCAGTAGTAACCATCCTCGTCACGACGACAGCCATCGCCGGTGAAGTACATGCCCGCATAGGTGGAGAAGTAGGTCTGCACGTAGCGTTCGTGATTGCCCCAGATCGAGCGTGCCTGCCCCGGCCAGCTGTCGAGAATCACCAGGTTGCCTTCGGTCGCGCCCTCGAGGATATTGCCCTCGTTGTCGACCAGCGCCGGCTGCACACCGAAGAACGGCAGCGTGGCGGAGCCAGGCTTGAGATCGGTCGCGCCCGGCAGCGGCGCGATCATGATGCCGCCGGTCTCGGTCTGCCACCAGGTGTCCACCAGCGGGCAATTGCCATTGCCGATCACGCGGTGGAACCACTCCCAGGCCTCGGGGTTGATCGGCTCGCCCACCGAGCCGAGCAGCCGCAGGCTCGTGCGCGAGCTTGAGTCCATCACGCTGTCACCGTGTGCCATCAGCGCGCGCACGGCGGTCGGGGCGGTATAGAGAATGTTGACCTGGTGCTTGTCGACGATCTCACCGATGCGCCCGTGGGTCGGATAGCTGGGCACGCCCTCGAACATCAGCGTGGTCGCGCCATTGGCCAGCGGTCCGTAGACGATGTAGCTGTGGCCCGTCACCCAGCCGACATCCGCCGTGCACCAGTAGATATCGCCATCGTGATAATCGAACACGTAACGATGGGTCATCGCGGCATAGAGCAGATAACCACCCGTAGTGTGCTTCAGACCCTTGGGCGTGCCGGTGGAACCGGAGGTGTAGAGGATGAACAGCGGGTCTTCCGCGCCCATCGCCTCGGCCGGGCAGTCACTGGACTGACGGTCCACCAGCTCATGGAACCAGGCATCGCGACTGCCCCAGCTCACCTCACCGCCAGTACGCCGCACCACCAGCACGTGGTCGACACAGTCGGTGCCATCACGCTCCAGCGCCTCATCGACGTTCTCCTTGAGCGGTACGCGCTTGCCACCCCGCAGTGACTCATCGGCGGTAATCACGATGCGCGAGCTGGAATCGACGATACGCCCCGCCAGCGCGTCCGGCGAGAAACCACCGAACACCACTGAGTGCACGGCACCGATGCGCGTACAGGCCAGCATCGCCATCGCGGCTTCGGGAATCATCGGCATGTACAGCGTGACCACATCGCCCCGCTTGACGCCCAACTCCTTGAGGCCATTGGCAAACTGGCTGACACGCGCATGCAGCTCGCGATAGGTGATCGACTGGGACTCGTTCGGGTCATCCCCTTCCCAGATGATGGCGACCTGATCGCCACGCTCGGCCAGATGGCGATCGAGACAGTTGTGCGCCACGTTGAGCTTGCCGTCCTCGAACCAGCGCACATCGACATCACCGGGACCGAAGTTGGTATTGCGGATCACCGATGGCGCATCGAACCAGTCCAGTGACTGGGCCTGCTCAGCCCAAAATGTCTCCGGCGCCTCGACGGACTGCTGATACATGGCCTGATAACGCTCGCGGTCTGCCCAGGCGTGGGCGGCGACATCGGGAGTGACCGGATGAACCTTGGCATGTTCGCTCATGTGGCGTGACCTCTGACGGATTGGCTGGCGACTCGCTGTCCCACGCGGCATGCGTGAAGCGCAAGCGAGCCGAGGCAAGTCCATTTCAGCTTAAACCCAAGCATGGGGGGGCCACACACTAGACCTTGGTAGATAAATTTTTGTTAATTATTTCAACTGTTTATCAACAAATTACACCAAGGTCACAGCGACGTTCGGAGGACAGAAACCGCCTGAAAAGACACCTACTGGCACGACTCGCACTTTGCAATGACGCCCTGGCGAGCGAAATGCGCGTCAACGCGCAGTCGACGTATTGCGCGCCGGGTCATTCAATGGCCCGCTCAATTCCTGGCCACAGCGTCGACAGCGATAGCGGTGACCGCGCTGGGCATTGGCATGGCGTCGCGAGCTGAAATAGTGCGCGGTATCGCAGCCACAACCATAGGCCCAGGGCGTCGGGCTGGCAGTCGAGACATCCATGCGATGCGTCACCTCCGGCGGGATGCCGTAGAGGTTGGTCATCACCTGCTGCCACTCGGGGCCATGCGGTTTGACGCGTGTCTTGCCGGCGCGCTCGACCACCTCCATCACCACCCAGTGCGCGACCTCATGAGGGACGGTCTGGCTGAGGAAGTGATGGCGGTTCTCGCTGAGCAGTTGCCAATTGAAGCGCAGCCGCTGGCGCGCCGAATCCGCCGTGCCCGCCGTGCGCCCCTTGAGGCGGCAGGAGACCGATGGCATGCGCAGCTCTGGGAACAGGACACGCGCGCGTGCCAGACATGCCAGTACCTGCGCCTCCAGCGTCGCGTGCAGGGCTGGCGCCGTCAGCGCCTCGAGCGCCGCGGCATCGGCCAGCGGCAGCGGCGTCGCGGGGGTCTCCCCCAGACAGGCCAGGGCATGATCGGGCGGAAAGCGGTGACGACTGACGACACGACGAGTGGATGATGACATGACACGATGACCAGACGGCAGAGCGAAGAAACGGATGAGCTGATGATGAGCGAGCGTACCACTCCTCGAGGCGTGAAATGATACACTAGCGCCATTCACGCCTGCCCGGTTCCCCTTGATTCACCCCGGTAGCCTGGTGGCACTGTTCGACTTCTCCCCTTATCGCACGTGAGACTCCCCCATGGCCGAGCCTGTCCAGACCCAGCCGCTGCTGGATGATGAATCCCTCGACATCCTCGACGAATTCCTCGAGTCCGACATCGTCGGCCCGGAAGCTCTCGATATCATCAGTGCGCATGGCTTCATGCTGGCACTGGCCATCGCGCCGCGCGAAGTGCCCTCCAGCCTGTGGCTGCCGGAACTCTTCCAGGGACAGCCAAGCTATGAAAGCCCGCAGCAGGAAGCGGAAGTCGTCTCCCTGTTCGAGCAGATGCGCGCCAACGCCATCGATGCCCTCGAGCACGGCGTGCTGCCGGAACTGCTGTTCGAGCTGGAACTGGGCGGTGCCGACCCGGTCGAGACGCCGATCGGCGACTGGTGTGCCGGCTTCATGGAAGGCGTGTTCATGGACGAGGAGGCCTGGTTCGGCCCCCAGGAAGAGGCGGCCGCCGAACTGCTGCTGCCGTTCATGGCCATCTCCGGCGTGTTCGACGATGAAGACCCGGAAATCGGCGAACTGATTGCCGACCCGATCGGTGCCCAGCGCTTCGTCAACCAGCTGCCGGAACTGCTGCTGGATCTCTACCTGCTCTACCGTGTCCCGCCGGAGAGCCCCAAGCCGTCGCCGCGTCGCAAGGGTTCCGCCGCACCGGGTGCGGCCGGCATTCCGCGCAGCAAGCATGCCGGCAACAAGAACGGTGGCAAGGGTGGCAACAAGAACGGTGGCAAGGGCGGCGGCAAGAAACGCTGAGCCCGCCATGGTGCTTTTCGCCATGCAGCCTTGAAAACGACAACGCCGGGCGGCCTCATGGGTCGTCCGGCGTTTTGGTTCCACGCAGCCGCGCCTGTTGGAACGGCTGAGAGCCGGTCAGCGCAGCCGCGTCACCAGGCTATCCAGGGTGCCATAGCCCCACTCGCGACAGCGCTGCATCAGCGGCCGACGCTGCCAGGCAGCCTGGGTGATCTCGACACTGTGGGCGAAGTGATGCTCGAACAGCGTGGCGACGTCGGCGGCGAAGCGATGGTCCTGTACCTCCTGATTGGCCTCCAGATTCCACTGCAGGCTCCAATGATCGAAGTTGCACGATCCCAGCGTCACCCAATCATCCGCCAGCGAGAACTTGGCGTGCAGAAAGCGTGGCTGGAATTCATGGATGCGCACGCCCGCCTTGAGCAGCCCGGCATAGAAGCGTTGTCCCGCCGAGCGCACGCCCGGGTGATCATGATATTGGCCGGCGATCAGCAACCGGACATCGACACCCCGGCGCGCCGCACGCTTGAGACGCCGCCGCATGCTGAAGGTCGGCACGAAGTATGGCGTGCAGATCCACAGCCGCTTGCGTGAGCTGCTGGCCTGATGCTGCAGGGAATGACGGATGGCCTGATAGCGGAAACCATGCCCCCAGACCACCCGCCCACGCATGCTCAGATAGCCCTCGACCCGGCACGCACGCACATTGATGCTGCGCACCGCCAGTCGGCTGCCATGGCCACGACTGGCCGCGGAGTCCCACACGCGTGCGAACAGGCGCACCCAGTCACTGATGCACGGCCCTTCGATGCGTATCGCGACTTCCGACCAGGCTTCGGCGAAGACATCCACCGCACCGAAGCCGCCGGTAAACCCCACCTCCCCGTCGACCACCAAAAGCTTGCGATGGTCACGTGTCAGATTGCGCCCCAGCCGCCACCAGGAGAGCGGATTGTAGATCCGCAGCTGGATGTCCGCCTCGATCATGCGCTGGCGGTCAGCTGCCTCAAGGCCCAGCGAGCCGAAGCCATCCAGCAGCACCAGCACCGTCACGCCGCGGCGGCGCGCGCCACATAGGGCATCGATCAGTACGCGACTGAGGTGGCCGCTCTCGGCCAGATACAGCTCCAGCAGAATGGAATGGCGCGCGGACTCCACTGCCTCCAGCATGCTGGGCAGAAAACGCGCGCCTTCCGGCAGCAAGGTGAATCGATTGCCTGATCGCCACATCCCCAGCATGCCTTGCCTCCCGTCATTCCCCTGCACGACACGATGCCCATGTCGGTGCTCATGACGATGCACCGCCAGATGCTGCCACTGTGCGCTCTGTCATTACGTACCCTGCCACGGCGTCTGCGGGCAGAATGCGTATAATGTTCAATATCATGCTCGCGCTGAGCACTACCAGCCAGACCATGAAAACGTCGCAATCAACCCTCATTCATCGTCCCGATGCTTTATTCGTGAACGCCGACAGATTGTCGTTCCCGGTAGTCCGTCCTTGTCCACACCTTCGAGAGCCTCACCATGTCGCCAGTCACCTTAGTCTTGCGCCCGTTGCGCAATGTCAGTCGCCGCCTGCTCGACAAGTGGGTGGAGCTGCGTGCGGTGGAGCCCGATATCAATGCGTTGGACCATAGCGCCCTGAATCTCGATCCGACATTGCCGGTGGTCTACGTCTTCCCGTACCAGGCGCTGTCCGACGAGCTGGTGGTCGAGCAGCTGTGCGAGGCGCGCGGCCTGCCCTCTCCGACCCTGTCTCTGAGCATAGGCGACCTGCGTCTGAGGCACTCTCGTCTTCGTCTGCTGCGACGCTCGCGCAGCGACAGGCGTCTGCTGTCTCGCCGGCTCGAGAAGTTGATCGCCGCACTGGAAGATGCCCCGAGTGATGTCGAGGTGCAGTTGGTGCCGGTCAGCGTGTTCTGGGGACGCGCCCCGGGCAAGGAATTCGGCTTCTGGAAGTTCATCTCCGCCGATAGCTGGCGGGTGACGGGCGTGTTGCGCCGCGCCATCGCGATTCTGGCCCATGGCCGCTCGGTGGATGTGCATTTCGGACAGCCACTCAAGCTGCATGAAGCGCTCAGGGAAGGCCCGCAGGACTCGGCGCTGGCGCACCGCCGCATCTCCCGCCTGTTGCGCGTGCATTTCCGGCGCGTGCGTACCCGCCTGCTGGGGCCAGACCTCTCCCACCGCCACACCATGATTCGCAACCTGCAGAAGGCGCCCGCCGTGCAGGACGTGATCAGCGAGCTGGCACGCGAGCAGAATCAGCCACCGGCACGTCTGGAGAAGCGCGCCCTGCAGTATGGTCGCGAGATCGCCTCCAACATGGGCTATCCGGTACAGCGCTTTCTGGCGCATGCCCTCAAGCGGCTGTGGCACAAGCTCTACGACGGCGTCGAGGTGCGTGGCATGTCGCAGGTCAAGGCCATCGCCGGCGACTGCGAGCTGATCTACGTGCCCTGTCATCGCAGCCATATCGACTACCTGCTGCTGTCCTACGTGCTGTTCCACGAGGGCCTGATGACGCCCCACGTCGCGGCGGGCAAGAATCTCGACATGCCGATCATCGGCCCGATCCTGCGCCGTGGCGGTGCCTTCTTCCTGCGCAGAAGCTTCCGCGGCAATCGCCTGTACGCCACCGTCTTCGACGAGTACGTGCATCAGCTGATCACCCGCGGCCATCCGCTGGAATACTTCATCGAGGGTGGCCGTTCACGCACCGGCCGCATGCTGCCTCCGCGCCCGGGCATGCTGGCGATGACCCTGCGCTCCTTCCTGCGGGATACACACCGCGAAGTGGCCTTCGTGCCGGTCTACATCGGCTACGAGAAAGTCTTCGAGAGCCTGAGCTATCAGCGCGAACTGTCGGGGGCCAGCAAGAAGAAGGAATCACCGCTGGACCTCATCCGCGTGCTCGGCCAGCTCAAGCAGCCCTTCGGCAAGGTCTACCTGAACATCGGTGAGCCGCTCAAGCTGGGCGAATGGCTGGATCAGACCGCGCCGGACTGGAAGGCCAGCCGTCATCAGCGCCGCCCAGAATGGCTGACCCAGGCGGTGCCGCAACTGGGGCATGAGATCGCCACGCGCATCAATGCCGCCGCGGCGCTCAACCCGGTCTCACTGACGGCGCTGGTGCTGCTGTCCACCGCCCACCACGCCATCGAGGCCAGCCTGCTGCAACGCCAGCTGGCGATGCTGGTGCGTCTCGCCGACAAGCTGCCGGGCCGCCATGACCACAGCCTGCCCGAGGGCACGCCGGATGAGTGGGTCGCACACTGCGCGCATCTGGGGCTGGTCACCCTGCGTCCGCAGAGCCTTGGCGAGCTGGTGATCGCCACCCCGGAGCAGGCCAGTCTGCTGACCTGGTATCGCAACAACGTGCTGCACCTGCTGGCGCTGCCGGCGCTGATCGCCTTCGCCTTTCGCAATACGGCCCAGTACACCCTCGAGGCACTGGAAGACCAGATCAGTCCCGCCTGGCCGCTGCTGGTGCGCGAGCTGTTCGTCCCCGAGGCCCCTGAGCTGAAGGCGGATATCGCCGCCACGCTGGCTCTGATGAGCGAAGAAGGCCTGCTGGAGCATCAAGCGGCAACTGGCGACACTCCACAGCGCTGGTCACGACCGGTGGCCAGTCAGGAGCCTTCCGAGCAGCTGCGCCTGCTGGCTCAGCCGGTACAACCGACGCTGGAACGCGGCTATCTGCTGATCGCCGCCCTGTTGCAGCACGGCAGTGGCACGCTGGACCGCGAGTCTCTCGAGAGCCATTCCGGCGCCCTGGCCGAACGCCTGACCCTGCTGTCGGGCCTCAATGCGCCGGAGTTCTTCGACAAGCGTCTGTTCAGCGGCCTGCTCGATACCCTGCTGGAATTGGATTTCATCTGGCTGGAGAGCGGCCAGCTGTGCTTTGGCGATGCGCTGGAAGACCTGCAGGTGCACGGCCGCGACCTGTTCGATCCCGCCCTGCGCCATCGCCTGCAGCATGTGCGCCTGCGCGACAGCGAGAACGATGCCCCGACTGAAGGCATGGCCGAGGAGCAGCATCCAGCCCTCGACGACAGCGAGACCGCTGGCGACCCCGTGTCAGTAGACCGCAAGCCGTCCGACACCTCCTCTCAGCGCGAATGAGATGAAGGGCCGAGGCCCCTTGATGCAAAAAAGCCCCCGCCGCGATCAGATCGCGAGCGGGGGCTTTTTCGTTTGGCGGGAGAGCGCGCTGGGACCGCCATCGTCAGGCATCAGCGCTATCAGCTATCAGCGCAGCGCCTGCTTCACATAGACGTCGTAGCGACTGGTCTTCTCCTCCACCACATGACTCGGCGCGAGCCCGCCGATCGGCTCCGCCTTGCGCGGTCGCTTGACCACCACGCGATGCGTCGCGACCTCCAGCGCTGCCTCAAGCAGCGCCGGGGCATCCGCATCATCGCCGGCCAGAGCGCGGAAGACACGCATCTCCTTCTTGACCAGTGCCGACTTGTCACGGTGCGGGTACATCGGGTCGAGATGCACCACCTGAGGCGGCTGGTCCCACTGCGCTATCAGCGCCCCGAACTCCCGCGTGGCATCACCGTGCAGCGCCTGCATGCGCAGCGCGATCTGGCGAATCTCGTCATCCGCACAGCACTGTGCTCGGGTGAGACCATCGACCAGGATCGCCGCCGTGGCTGCCACGCGTTCGATCATCAATACCGGCGCCCCGAGACTCGCCAGCACGAAGGCATCACGCCCGAGCCCTGCGGTGGCATCGACGATGCTCGGCAGTGCGCCACGATTCAGGCCACAGGCGCGTGCGATCAGCTGGTTGCGCCCCCCGCCGAAACGCCGGCGATGATCGGCACGACCGGCGACGAAATCGACGCACAACGGCTTGCCGTATTCGCGCTCGTCTCCGGCGATCACCAGGCGCGGGGCGCCCTGCTCGTCCAGCGCCACCTCAAGTCTGAGCGCCGGCATCTCGTCATCTTCCCGCAGCGCGATACCGAAATGCGCCGCCAGCATGGCGAGTTCCGGGCGCGCCTGCAGCCGTGAACGGGCAATGGCGATCACGGGAGCGGCATCGGCCGCTGCATCATGGGCAGCAAGGGAGTCTTCGGGTGGCAGCATGGATGGGCTCTATGAGAAACGGTGAAGAGAAACGGTGAACGCAGGGAAAGGGAAACTCGCATGGCATGCGATCAGGATGACAAACGCCGACGGCGCCGCAAGAGCGACGCCGTCAGTGGACAAGCTTACGTCATCGCGTGCACGGCTTACAGCAGCAACAGCATGCCGAACAGCATCATGCCCAGCAGCAGGCGGTAGATGACGAAGGGCAACATACCGATGCTGTCGATGGCCTTGAGGAACAGCTTTATGCACACCAGAGCGGAGACGAAGGACAGCACCACGCCGAGGGCGACATCGAACAACTGGGCCTCGCTGCCGGTCTCGATCAGCTCCAGGCCCTTGAGCAGGCCGGCCGCGACGATCAGCGGAATCGACAGCAGGAAGGAGAAGCGCGCGGCGCTCTGACGCTCGAAGCCCAGCAGCAGCGCGGCAGTGATGGTGATGCCCGAACGCGAGGTGCCGGGAATCAGGGCCAGTGCCTGGAACAGGCCGATGATCAACGCGCCCTTGAGCGTCAGCGTCGCCAGATCACGCGTGCGTGTGCCCTTGACGTCCGCCCACCACAGCAGCAGACCGAAGACGATGGTGGTGGTGCCGATCACCGCGATCGAGCGCCCGGCCGTTTCCACCACATCGCCCAGCAGGCCGCCGAAGATCACGGCCGGCAGCGTCGCCAGCAACACCGCCCAGCCCAGGCGGCTGTCTTCGGTCTGGCGCGCCGCCAGCGTGCCGCCGCCACTGAACTGACCAAACCAGCCAACGAGAATATTGGCGACGTCCTTGCGGAAGGCCATCACCACGGCCAGCAAGGTACCGACGTGTACCGCGACATCAAACGCCAACCCCTGGTCCGGCCAGCCGAACACCTGGGAGGGCAGAATCAGGTGAGCGGAGGAGGAAATCGGCAGAAATTCCGTCAGACCTTGAATGACGGCCAACGCCACCACATGCATGAGTTCCATGAAACATCCTTTTAAGAGAGACGGGCCTCATTGGCCCACACGGACGACAGACATCGTCTGTGGCACTGCACGTGCCGTAGTGACAGGACAACGCTTTGCATCAAGCCGCGCCGCGAGTGTCGGGCGCGACATGATGATGCGTGAACCTTATGTCAGCCTTGGCTGAACCCACGATGACGCAACGAGATGGCAATCCCTGATGCCATCAGCGCCATGCCACCTCATTGCGCAGATAGACCGGCTGGGCCTCGACCGCCGACACCGCTTCACCGCGGGCATACGCCTGGGCGGCCAGCATCACCATGGCCTCGGCATCCGGTTGCGGCTCGGGCAGTTGCAGTGCCAGGCTGGCGCGCACGCTCTGGGACAGCTCGTCGTGCATCACCAGACCCGAGCCGACCGCCAGCCAGTCATGCTCACGCAGCGCCGCAGGCAGCTCCAGCAGGCCCGGAGCGCAGACCTGCTCGGGCAGCACCTGCTCGACCTCGATCTCGCCGTCAGCGCGCGTCACGACGCGATAGGCGCCGGTGTAGAGCTCGCCCATGCGTGCATCCAGCATCGGCAGCACGAAACGCGCGTGATGCAGGCGGTGGGCCTGCAGTGTCAGGGCCGCCAGCGTCGAGACGCCGATCACCGGTACATCGAGACCGAAGGCGAGCCCCTGGATGGTGCCAGCAGCGATGCGCAATCCGGTGAACGAACCCGGTCCGTGGCCATAGGCCAGGGCATCGAGGTCGTTGAGAGTCAGACCGGCGGCATCCAGCAGCGCCTCGATCATCGGCATCATGCGCTGGGTGTGCTGACGGGGAGCCTCACAGCGCTCGGCAGTAACAACGCCGTCTTGCCACAGGGCAACGGAACAGGCGGAAGAGGATGCATCGATGGCCAGAAGCGTGGTCATGGGCGGTTCGTCGTCAGAAAAATGTGACGCGATTCTACCCGTCCCCCGCGGGCAGCAAAAGACGCAGGCTGTCCACGGCAGGTGTCGGCCACGGGCGTCACTCCTGCTGCAACCCCCAAGCCCACGCCGGCAAGCGGCCTGCCGCAACGCCTGATTCCTGATTCGCGCCAGTATGCGAAGAACAAAAAACGCCCGCAGACAATGTCTGCGGGCGTTCTTCGTCAGGCGGCCGGCTTCACCAGCGCGATCAGACCTGTTCCATCTGAGCCACCTGAAACGTGCCAGGCAATCAGTGCTCCAGTGCGCTGACCAGCTGGGCACGAATGTCGTCGACCGAGCCGACGCCTTCGATGCGGTGGTAGGCCGGTGCCTGGGCATCGCCAGTGGCAGACCAGCTGGAGTAGTACTCGACCAGCGGTTCCGTCTGCTCGTGATAGACGGACAGACGGTTGCGTACGGTGGCTTCGCGATCGTCTTCACGCTGGATCAGGGCTTCGCCGGTGACGTCGTCCTTGCCTTCTTCGCGCGGCGGGTTGTACTCGATGTGATAGACGCGACCGGAATCCGGGTGCACACGACGACCGGACAGACGCTTGACGATCTCTTCGTCAGCGACGGCGATCTCGACCACGTGGTCCAGCTTCACGCCTGCTTCCTTCATGGCGTCAGCCTGCGGAATGGTGCGCGGGAAGCCGTCGAACAGGAAGCCGTTCTCGCAATCGGGCTGGCTGATGCGCTCCTTGACCAGGGCGATGATGATCTCGTCGGACACCAGTCCGCCGGTATTCATGATCTCCTTGACCTTGAGTCCCAGCTCGCTGCCGGCCTTGACCGCGGCGCGCAGCATGTCTCCGGTGGAGATCTGCGGGATATTGAAACGCTCGCAGATGAACTGGGCCTGGGTGCCCTTGCCGGCGCCGGGGGCGCCCAACAGGATCAAACGCATCGGTACTGCTCCTTGAGTGTGCAGATGAAAAGCATCAAACGGGTGTAAAGGGTCATCTGGCGCTGGTGCACCTTGCCCTCGGCGGCAGATAGCCATCCAAGGCGCTCTGGTCGTCGACACGATCGAGGTGAAGCGGCGAAGCTCGCGGCGTCGAGACGCTCGACTACCTCATGAGGGCCGAACGCATCGAGCGTATCGATGACCAGGATGAATATGGGTAGCGGACCAATATGTGCTGCGCGAAGCGACGGCGCGCACGGATGATCTCATTATGTCATCGCCATGCAATGTAGAGCTGACGATACCGTTCACACGACGCCGGCACAAGCACACCAAAGGCGCGTATGCCGCCCTTTGGCACTGTTTTGGCGCGCAGGAGGGCCTGTCGTCCTCCTCGCCGGTTCACGACCTGCCATACACGGCTGTCATGACACGAAAACGCCCCCTGCGGCACGCGGTCGCAGAGGGCGTCTTTCCACTCACGCCGGGCCACCTTGCTCAGTCGCCATGGCGTGATCAGGCTGAGTCATGTCAGCCGTTGGTGTGCCAATGCCTCACTCGGTCACGTCTTCCGCCTGGCTGCTGCGACGCAGGCGCACGGCCTTGGCGCGCTTGCTGCGCAGACGGATGTTGAGCATTTCCACCGCCAGCGAGAAGGCCATCGCCACGTAGATGTAGCCCTTGGGCACGTGAACACCGAAGCCTTCGACCATCAGCATCATGCCGACCATGATCAGGAAGGACAGCGCCAGCATCTTGATGGTCGGATGACGATCGACGAAATCACCGATGGGCTTGGCAGCCACCATCATGATGCCCACCGAGATGACGATGGCGATGACCATCACCATCAGGTGATCGACCATGCCCACCGCCGTGATCACCGAATCCAGCGAGAAGACGATATCGATCAAGGCGATCTGGACCATGATCGCCATGAAGCTGGCGCTGCCCTTCTTCGCGCCCTCTTCGGCGGGGTCTTCGCCTTCCAGATTGGCGTGTATCTCGTGGGTGCTCTTGCCGAGCAGGAACAGGCCCCCGAAGACCAGAATCAGATCACGTCCCGAGAAGCTGAAGTCGGCCACGCTGAACAGGGGCGCGGTCAGCGACATCAGCCATGACAACGACATCAACAGCACGATGCGCATGCCCATCGCCAGGCCCAGGCCGATCATGCGCCCGCGCTGACGCTGGGACTCGGGCAGCCGCGCGACCAGTATCGACAGGAAGATGATGTTGTCGATGCCCAGCACGATCTCGAGCGCGGTCAGGGTCGCCAGAGCCACCCATGCCGAAGGGTCCATCAACCATTCCATTGTCTTGCTCCTTGTGTGTTGCGAGAACCGGCCTTCCCGGGTCGTGCCAGCACGATGCGGCAGATCGCGGCAGGTTGGCGGGAAGCATCGCATGTTGTGCAGGGCAGCAACAGCCGTCGCCGCCCTGCCACGCCAACGCACACGCACAAAAAAACGGCCTCCCGAAGGAGGCCGTTCTGTCGACAGGCCATCTGGCACCTGCCCTTGTCATGCAAGGTACGGATCAGAGCAGCAGACGACGCACGTCGGTCAGCACCTGAGCCAGATACGCCGTGAAGCGTGCTGCATCCGCCCCGTTCACCGCACGGTGATCGTAGGACAGTGACAGCGGCATCATCAGACGCGGCTGGAAGGCAGCGCCGTCCCACACCGGCTTCATCTGCGCCTTGGAGACGCCCAGGATGGCGACTTCCGGCGTGTTGACGATCGGTGTGAAGGCAGTACCGCCAATGGAGCCAAGGCTCGAGATGGTGAAGCAACCACCGGTCATCTCTTCGCGCTTGAGCTTCTTGGTCTGCGCCTTCTTGGCCAGTTCCACGGATTCGCGGGCCAGCTCCAGCAGGCTCTTCTGATCCGCATTGCGGATCACCGGCACCATCAGGCCGTCCGGCGTATCCACCGCGATACCGATGTGCACGTACTTCTTGTGCACCAGGGTCTCGCCGTCAGATTTGAGGCTGACGTTGAACTGCGGATACTTGGCCAGCGCGTGAGCCGCCGCCTTGATCATGAACGGCAGCGGCGTGAGCTTGGCACCTGCCGCTTCCGCCTCGGCCTTCATGGACTTGCGGAAGGCCTCGAGCTCGGTGATGTCAGCTTCATCGAACTGGGTCACGTGCGGGACGTTGAGCCAGCTGCGATGCAGATTGGTGGCACCGGCCTTCATCAGGCGGCCCATCTTCTTCTCTTCGATCTCACCGAACTGACTGAAGTCCTGATCCGGCACCTGCGGGATACCGGCACCGCCGGTGGCCTGCGCGGCAGGGGCTGCCGGTGCGGACTTGGCCTTCTGCATCATCTGCTTGACGTAGGCCTGGACATCTTCCTTCACCACACGGCCCTTCGGGCCGCTGCCGGAGACGTCTGCCAGATCGACACCGAACTCACGTGCCAGCAGGCGAACCGCAGGCCCTGCGTGGACCTTGGCACCCTTGCTCGGCTTGTGAGCGGCCATCTGGGCTTCCGGACTCGGCGCACCGGCCGGTGTCGGAGCCGGCTTCTGCTCGCTCTTCTCCGCCTTGGGAGCAGCCGGCGCTTCGGACTTGGCAGCCTTCGGCGCAGGCGCGGCACCCGCGACCTCGATGTAACCGATCAGGTCACCCTCGGAGACGGTGTCACCTTCCTTGACGGAAAGCTCCACCACCTTGCCCTTGTAGGGGCTCGGGATGTCCATGGTCGCCTTGTCGGACTCGAGCGTGATCAGCGCGTCTTCTTCGTTGACCTCATCACCGACGGCCACGGCCATCTCGATGATCGGCACGCTGTCGCTGCCGGACAGATCCGGAACACGCAGTTCCTTGCGCTCCGGCTCACCGGAGGCCTGTTCTTCTTCAGCAGCCGGCGCTTCGGAGGACGTGTCTTCAGAGGTGGACTCGGACGAAGACGCCTGCTCGGCCGGCGCGGAATCAGACGCGCTGTCGCCGCCTTCACCGGCGATTTCCATCTGACCGATGACATCACCGGAAGAGACGCTGTCGCCTTCCTTGACGGTCAGCTTGACGATCTTGCCCTTGTGCGGGCTCGGGACGTCCATGCTGGCCTTGTCGGATTCCAGCGTGATCAGCGCATCTTCGGCGTCGACTTCGTCGCCTTCGGAGACGGCCATCTCGATGATCGGCACGGCCTCGGAGTCGCCCAGGTCCGGCACGACGATGTCGACGGTCCGGGTGCCACTGGAAGCGGCCTTCGGTGCAGAAGCTTCTTCTTTCGACGCTTGCTGCTCAGAGGCTTCCTGCTTGGGAGCCTCTTCCTTGGGCGCTTCCTGCTCGTCAGAAGCGTCAGAGGAGGTGTCACCACCGCCTTCGGCTTCCAGCTCCAGGATATCGTCGCCTTCGGAGACGGTGTCGCCTTCCTTGACGAGAATCTTCACCACCTTGCCGCCCTTCGGTGCCGGCACATCCATGCTGGCCTTGTCGGACTCAAGAGTGATCATGGTGTCTTCGGCGGAGATGACATCTCCGACCGCCACCGCTATCTCGATGATCTCGACATCGGAACTACCGCCAATGTCGGGAACCTTGATGATTTCGCTGCTCAAGATCGTGCTCCTTCCAAAACGTGCACGGGGAGCGGCACCCGATTCACCTTCGCATCATCATGATGTCGAGGAGGGAGTGCCGCTCGCCTGTTCCGCGATCTCCGCTCAGACGTTCAGCGGATTCGGCTTGTTGGGGTCGATGCCGTAGGTCTTGATCGCTTCCGCGACCACCTTGCGGTCGATCTCACCACGATCCGCCAGCGCCTTCAGCGCCTGGACGGTGACGAAGTTGCGGTCGACTTCGAAGAAGTGACGCAGCTTCTCGCGGGTATCGGAACGACCGAAACCGTCGGTACCGAGCACGTGATAGTCAGCCGGCACCCAGGCACGAACCTGATCAGCAAACAGCTTCATGTAGTCAGTGGCAGCCACGACCGGGCCGTCACGTCCTTCCAGGCACTGGGTAATGTGCGGCTTGGCCGGGGTCTCTTCCGGCTTGAGGAAGGCCTGACGATCCAGTTCCAGCGCTTCGCGACGCAGCTCGTTGAAGCTGGTGACGCTCCAGATGTCGGCGTCAACACCGTAGTCCTGCTTGAGCATCTCGGCGGCTGCCTCGACTTCACGCAGGATGGTGCCGGAACCCAGCAGCTGAACGCGTGCCTTGCCGTCCTTGCCGCCTTCCTTGAGCAGGTACATCCCCTTGATGATGTCCTCTGCGGGCACCGACTCGAGTGCCGGCTGCTCGTAGTTCTCGTTCATCACCGCCAGGTAGTAGAAGACCGGCTCGTGCTGCTCGAACATGCGCTTCATGCCGTCCTGCACGATGACCGCCACTTCGTGAGCGTAGGTCGGGTCGTAGGTACGGCAGTTCGGGATGGTCGAGGCCAGGATATGGCTGTGACCATCCTGGTGCTGCAGACCTTCACCGTTCAGGGTGGTACGACCGGCAGTACCGCCGACCAGGAAGCCACGTGCCTGCAGGTCGCCTGCGGCCCACGCCAGGTCACCGATGCGCTGGAAGCCGAACATCGAGTAGTAGACGTAGAACGGCATCAGCGGCAGGTTGTGGTTGGCGTAGGACGTAGCCGCCGCCACCCACGCAGACATGGCGCCTGCTTCGGAGATACCTTCCTCGAGGACCTGACCTTTCTGGTCCTCGCGGTAATACATGATCTGACCCTTGTCGACCGGCTCATACTTCTGGCCTGCCGCGGTGTAGATGCCCAGCTGACGGAACATGCCTTCCATGCCGAAGGTACGCGCTTCGTCAGGAATGATCGGCACGACACGCTCGCCGAGGGTCTTGTGCTTGACCAGACCGTTGAGCACGCGCACGAAGGCCATGGTGGTGGACACCTCACGCCCGTTGGAACCCTTGAGCTGGGACGCGAAGATCTTGTCGTCCAGCGGCGGGATTTCCAGCGTTTCGTACTCGGTGCGACGCTGCGGCAGGTAGCCGTTCAGACGTTCGCGCATGAGGTGCATGTACTTCATTTCCGGGCTGTCGTCCGCCGGCTTGTAGTACGGCACTTCCTCGAGCTGTTCGTCGGTCAGCGGAATACCGAAGCGATCGCGGAATGTCTTCAGCGCTTCGTGTTCCATGGTCTTGACCTGGTGGGCTTCGTTGGCCGCTTCGCCATCGCCCATGCCCATGCCGTAACCCTTGACGGTGTGCGCCAGGATGACGGTCGGACGACCATTGGCGTTGTTGACCGCCTCGTGATACGCCGCGTAGACCTTGTACGGGTCATGGCCACCACGGTTCAGACGCCAGATATCGTCGTCTGACATGTCCTTGACCAGATCGGCCGTCTCCGGGTACTTGCCGAAGAAGTGCTCGCGCGTGTACGCGCCGCCATTGGCCTTGTAGTTCTGGTAGTCGCCGTCAACCGCTTCGTCCATGCGCTTCTGCAGGATGCCTTTCTTGTCCTGTTCGAAGAGCGGATCCCAGAAACGACCCCAGGTGACCTTGAGCACGTTCCAGTCGGCACCACGGAAGACGCCTTCCAGCTCGTCCATGATACGGCCGTTGCCGCGCACCGGACCGTCAAGACGCTGCAGGTTGCAGTTGATGACGAAGATCAGGTTGTCGAGGTTCTCGCGGCCAGCCAGCGAGATGGCACCGAGGGATTCCGGCTCGTCACACTCGCCGTCACCCATGAAGCACCACACCTTGCGGTCGTACATGGACTTCAACTCACGCGAGTTGAGGTACTTCATGACGTGCGCCTGGTAGATCGCCTGGATCGGACCCAGACCCATGGAGACGGTCGGGAACTGCCAGTAATCCGGCATCAGCCACGGGTGCGGATAGGAAGACAGGCCGTTGCCGTCGACTTCCTGACGGAAGCTGTCCATCTGCTCCTGGCTGAGACGACCTTCCAGGAAGGAACGGGCGTAGATGCCCGGCGCCACGTGACCCTGGATGTAAAGCAGATCGCCTTCGAAATCTCCTTCCGGTGCACGGAAGAAGTGGTTGAAACCTACGTCATAAAGCGTCGCACTGGACATGAAGCTCGAGATGTGACCGCCCAGGCCCTTGTGGGCACGGTTGTTGCGGATCACCTGAGCGATGGCGTTGTAACGGATAAGCGAACGGATACGACGCTCCATGAACAGGTCGCCCGGCATGCGCGCTTCGCGGTGCACGGGGATACTGTTGCGATGGGGCGTGGTCACCGAGAAGGGCACCTGATGGCCATCACGACGCAGGCGGTCGGCCAGGCGTGACATCAGGTACTGGGCACGATCCTCACCCTCACGATCCAGAACCGATTCCAGGGAGTCCAACCATTCCGTGGTTTCGATCGGATCGAGATCTTCTCTTGCCTCCAGACTCATAGACGTCTCTCCGAGTGAAGAAATTTTTTGTCAAACGTTTCGACGAACAGCGATATCGAAACCAGTGGCGCTCTTCAGTGTGGGCACGACCTTCTGAGTGGGTCGCATCTCCGATAGACCTGTCGTGACCGGGTCTTGCCGGCCGTCAATCTCGACGCGCATCCTGCGCCAAAGCAGGGCACAAGATGCAGTCATTTGGCGTGAAAGATACCGCAAACACCCCCGCGTGCCAATTCAGGGCAGCAAGACTCACCGGGCAGGTGCAACGCTTGGCTGCCCCGCGGCAGCACTGGCCTCATGCGCCTTGCGGTCGGCACTCATACCCCAGACTGAGCCGCCCTCGACGGCCATGATGTAGTAAAACTACCAACGCGCCCCGCCACTGGGCGTTTCCTGCCTGGAGAGGCCTCGCGATGCTGCAATGCACCATCGCGAGGCACCTGCGACCTTAGTCCTGAATGTCGTCCAGCAGGCGATCGAAGTAAGCCCAATCGAAGGCCGGGCCAGGATCCGTCTTGCGCAACGGCGCAATCCGCGCATGCGAGGTGATGCGCTCGCGCGTCAGCGCGGGATAGCTCGCCATCAGACCGGCCACGGTGCGTGCCAGGGTGCGATATTGGACATCACGATAGGGATGCACCTCATCGCCCTCGAGCTCGATGCCGATGGTGAAGTCATTGAGCTCGACACGCTCACGCTGACCGTCATGCCAGCGCGAGCGACCGGCGTGCCAGGCACGGCGGTCGAAGGGCACGAACTGCACCAGGCGACCGTCGCGCTGGATCAGCACATGCGCCGAGACGCGCAGCTGATGGATATCGGCAAAGTAGGGATGGGCGCCGGGATCGAGCTGGTTGGTGAACAGCTGCTCGATGGCCGGGCCGCCGAAGCGTCCGGGCGGCAGGCTGATGGAATGCAGCACCAGCGCCGAGACTTCTCCCTCGGGACGAGCATTGTGATTGGGAGACGGCACCTGACGGGCGCTCTCCAGCCAGTGCTCGGGGGTGACCGCCAGACGCGTCAGGTGGCCCGACCGCGGGGAAGAGGACAAGGGGGGCATCGAAGACTCCAGACGGGAAGGTCGTCGCACGCGGGGACTGACCGCTCGCGTGGCTTTTCCTATAATGGCGCACATTATGGCATGCTCGGCAGCCACGGGTCTGTGCCGCTGCCTCGGCACACGGACAGACCCCTGCACCGGCAGCACTCTTCGCACAAGGATCAGACGCGCATGAACTTCCACGACGCCCTCGCCGAGGATATCCGTACCAGCGCCGCCCGCCTGCTCGCCGAGGATGTCGGCGGTGGCGATATCACTGCCGAATTGATTCCGGAGCGCCAGTGGGCCAAGGCGCGCGTGATCAGCCGTGAACCGGCCATCCTGTGCGGTGTGCCCTGGGTCGATGAGCTGTTTCGTCGCCTCGATCCGCGCGTCAGCCTCAAGTGGCTGGCCAGCGACGGTGATCGCCTCGAGGCCGACGCGCCCTTCCTGGAGCTGGAAGGCCCGGCACGCTCGCTGCTGACCGGCGAGCGCGCGGCGCTCAACCTGCTGCAGACGCTCTCCGGCACCGCGACTCGCGCCAACCACTATGCCTCGCTGGTCGAGGGCAGTGGCGTGCGCCTGCTCGATACCCGCAAGACCCTGCCGGGCATGCGTGTCGCGCAGAAGTATGCCGTCAGCTGCGGTGGTGGCCACAATCATCGCATCGGCCTCTATGACGCCTTCTTGATCAAGGAAAACCATATCGCCGCCTGTGGCAGCATCGCGGCAGCGGTGCGTGAGGCGCGCGACATCGCCTCCGACGTCACCTGCGAAGTGGAAGTCGAGAATTTCGAGGAGCTGGCCCAGGCACTGGATGCCGGTGCCGACGTCATCATGCTCGACAACTTCGACAACGATCAGCTCATCGAGGCCGTGGCGCGCAACAAGGCGCATGCCAAGCCGGCCGTGCTGGAAGCCTCCGGCAACGTCAGCGAGTCGACCCTGCCGGGTATCGCCGCCACCGGCGTGGATTGCATCTCGATCGGCGCGCTGACCAAGGACGTGACCTCCATCGACCTGTCGATGCGCATCTACACTGTCGAGACCCGCTAGCCAACGACAGGGGAATGCCTCCCTGCTGGCCAGCTCCTGTCCTGCAGAGATCGCCGCTGACGCCGGCCCATCTGTCACGACGCATTGCCATGCCGCCAGGGAGGCGCCCCATGTCCCCGCCATCTCCTCATCAGCCGCCGTCTGAAGCCCCCAGGGCATCAGGCGGCGGCTGGCAGACGCGCCGCTGGAGTCTCTACGCGCCGATCTATGACCGTGTGGCCGCTCGCATCCTGCGCTCCGCGCGGCGCGACGCCATCGCGACCCTGGATATCCAGGCGGGCACCCGCGTGCTGCTGCTCGGCGGCGGCACCGGGCTCGACCTGCCTTTCCTGCCCCGCGACATCGAACTCGAGGTGATCGACGCCTCCCCCGCCATGCTGAGCCGCTGTCGCGAGCGCGCCGAGACGCTGGGCTTCGATGCCAACGTCAAGCCGGGCGACGCCATGGCGCTCGACTTCCCCGATGGCTATTTCGATGTGGTCATCGCCCACCTGATCATCGCCGTGGTGCCCCAGCCTCAGCGCGCCTTCGATGAAGCGCTGCGCGTGCTGGCCAGCGATGGCGAGCTGTCGCTGCTCGACAAGGGCCTGCGCGGCAATCGCCCGGCCGGGCGACTGCGTCGTCTGCTCAACCCACTGGCCCGGCTGGTGGCGACCAATCTCAATGTGCCACTGGACAACCTGCTGGAGGGCCATGCGGTGCAGCGACTCGAGGACCGCGACCTCGGCCCCGGCGGGGCGTTGCGCCACATGCACCTGCGCAAGATCTGATCTGCATCGCCACTCCCCCTTGCATTGTGCGCCCGGCATCGCCACGCAGTGAGAACACTCGGATGACGAAAGCGACACGGCGCATGGCATCGGCCTGGGCTCTCGTCCCCGTCGTCGCTTCCTGCCAGGAGGTTTGCATGCAGATTGATCTACGCGGCCGCAGCGCCATCATCAGTGGTTCCACTGCCGGTATCGGCTTCGCCATCGCCACGGGGCTTGCCCGTGCAGGCGCCAGCGTCACCTTGACCGGCCGCACCCAGGCGCGTGTCGATGAGGCCGTCGCTAGCCTCAAAGACAAGGTGCCCGGCAGCGAGGTACAGGGCGTGGCCGCCGATCTGGGCACTCGCGACGGCTGTGACACGCTGATTCACGCCGTACCGGACACCGATATCCTGATCAACAATGTCGGCATCTTCGCCCCGCAGGATTTCTTCGACACCGATGACGACACTTGGGAGCAGTTCTTCCAGGTCAACGTGATGTCGGCAGTGCGCCTGTCCCGCCACTATGCACGTGGCATGAAGGAGCGCGACTGGGGCCGCATCCAGTTCCTGTCCAGCGAATCGGCGCTCAACATCCCCAGCGAGATGGTCCACTACGGCATGACCAAGTCGGCCGTCCAGTCTGTCTCGCGCGGGCTCGCCAAGGTGCTGTCCGGCACGCAGGTCACCGTCAACGCCATCCTGCCGGGGCCGACCCGCTCCGAGGGCGTGCTCGAGATGCTCAAGAAGAATGCCGAGGAGCAAGGCAAGGCACTTGAGGAGGTCGAGGCCGATTTCGTCAAGCAGGCCCGCCCGACCTCCATCCTGCAACGCCTGGCAAGCCCCGAGGAAGTCGCCAACATGAGCGTCTACGCTGCCTCCGAGCAGGCCAGCGCCACCACCGGCGCCGCACTGCGCGTGGAAGGCGGCATCGTCGATACCATGGCGTGATCGATCTGATCACGCGGCATGACTGACACACTGCCAGACGCAACACCGTGCCAGACGCAACACCATGCCAGACACAAGACGCCCCCGCCGGATGACCGGCGGGGGCGTCTTCATTTCCGATATCACCGTGACGCACGCGTCACTCGTCGAGGCGTTTCTCGAAGCGCTCGCGCTTGAGGCAGATGCCATCGCGCTTGACGTGCTCAAGCCCCAGGCTGTGCCAGCCACGGCGGGCCAGGCCCGGCGACAGCGTCAGACTGGCCTCCAGACTCATCACGCGCACCTTGCGCTCGCGCAGATCGCGCTCGGCCGCCGCCAGCAACTGGCTGCCGATGCCCTGCCCCATCAGACTCGGATAGACGTAAAGCATCTCGATGCGCGCCAGCGGCCATTCGGGGGCGTACTCGCAGAAGCCGATGCAGCGACCATCACGCTCCGCGACCAGCACCTCGAAGCGATGCTGACGCGCGGCCCAGCGTTCGGCGTCGCGCGGAACACGCGCGGCCCACTGCTGTCGCTGCTCCAGATCATAGTGGCCGGCAGCGCCCTGCATGACGGCCTGGTAGAACACCTCGGCCTGGTCCGCGGCATGCTGCGGCTGCGCCGGCACGATATGAACACGCTCCCTGGCCACTTCACGGCTATCGGTCTGGCTGTGCAATCGTTCGTCCTCCTTGTGTCCTCGAACGAGGACGATGTAATCATGGAAAACCTGACAGGCTCATGGCAGACACCTGTCACTGAAGCGTCCCGCTCAACCGCTGAAGGAAACCTCATCGAAGCGGCTGGCCCGGGGGTGATCGCCCGTGACCATGTCCGGCTCCCGCACCAGCTGCCAGGTATGGAAGCCGGCGGCAGCGGCAGCGTCCAGCTCGGCGACGACATCCGACAGGAACAGGATCTCCGCGCCCGGGATGCCCAGCTGACCGGCAATGCGGCGATAGCTCTCGGCTTCCTGCTTGGGGCCCGTGGTGGTGTCGAAGTAGCCGGCAAACAGCGGAGTCAGATCGCCGACATCGGAATGCCCGAACAGCAGCTTCTGGGCCTGGATGGAGCCTGAAGAGTAGACATACAAGGACAGTCCGCGTTCCTTCCAGTCACGCAATCCCTTCACGGCATCGGGATAGACATGGCCGGTGAAGTCGCCGTCCGCGTAACCCTGTGCCCAGACCATGCCCTGCAGCGCCTTGAGCGGCGTGGCCTTGCGGTCGGCGTCGATCCAGCCTTCCAGAATGGCGATCACGGCCTCGAGATCGGCCTTCGGCGCCTCGGCCAGCTCACGGGTGACGACTAGCTGCTCGGCGACGTCCTCACGCTCGGCATTGGCGCGCACGAAATCGCCCAGGTTGGCGCGCGCATAGGGGAACAGCACCTGATGCACGAAGCGAATCGAGCCGGTCGTGCCCTCGATGTCGGTGACGATGGCGCGAATCATGCGGACTCCTGGGAATGCGGGGCGGCGGACTGGGTGAAATGCTCGGCCAGCGCTTCATGACGCGGGAAGCGGACGGCGATGTCATTGTCGGTGAAGTTGGCGATCCAGCCTTCGGGATTGGTGAACAGACGGATGGCGGTGAAGTCCGGTGTCGGCCCCATGTCGAACCAGTGCGGCGTGCCGGCGGGCACGGCGATCAGGTCATCCTTCTCGCAACCGACCGCCAGCACGCGCTCGCCCAGATGCAGATAGAAGATACCGCTGCCACGCACGAAGAAGCGCACCTCATGCTCTGCATGGCGGTGCTCATCGAGGAACTTGCCGCGCAGGGTGTCGCGGTCAGGGTGATCCGGCGTCAGGCCGATCACGTCGGCGGTCACGAAGCCGTTCTCGGACTTGAGGCGCGCGACATCGTCGGCGTAGGCCGCCAGCACCTGCGTCTGGTCGGTGGGATCACTCATCTCGCAGCCCGCCGTCCAGCGCTCGAAGCGAATGCCTTCGGCCTCGAGTTCGCTGGCGATCTGCGCGCCATCATTGGTGATCAACTGCGGACGCGAGGCGTCCTGCTCGGCATAGATGGCCAGAAAGCTCATCGCTGTCTCCTCAGTTCCAGTTCACAACCCATCAGGAAGTCGAGCGCCTCGATATGGCGGCGACAGGCCGTCATGCTGCTGGCCCAGGTGTAGAGGCCATGGCCGCGGATCAGGTAGCCGTACAGGTTGTCATCAGCGGCCAGGCGAGCACGCACGTCCAGCGCCAGCGCATCAATATCCTGAGTATTGTCGAAGACGGCCAGACGTACCGCCGTCTCATGACTCTTGACGCCTTCCAGCGCCTTGTTGAGCTCGAAGCCCTCCAGGCTCAGGGTGTCGCCCTCATGGCACAGCGACAGCACGGTGGCAGCCCTGGAGTGGGTATGCAGTATCGCCTGGGCGTGGGGCAGGTCTTCGTAGAGCTGACCATGCAGGCGCGCCTCGTCAGAGGCCTTTCGGGAGGTGCCCTGCAGCCTAACGGCAAAATCGCTGACCAGAATGTCGCCACTGGTCAGGCGGCCCTTGTGGCAGCCCGAGGCGGTGACCGCCATCAGGCGATCGCTGAGACGACAGGAGAAGTTGCCACCGGTGGCCGGCACCTGCCCGGCAGCGTCCAGCGCCTGACCAGCCTCGATCAGCTGTTGGCTCGCCAGTGCAAGGCGGTCGAGGTCCAGTGTCGACGGCAGGCCATCGGCAGCGGCAATGGCGATAGGGTCTGACATGATCAAAATTGCCCTCAAGAGTCGCGCGGGGCATTCACGCCCCGTCGCCAGCATCACGATTCAGCGCCATGCGGCGCTGCTCTCGCGGCAGACTACACAAGCCGACCCAGTGAGACCAGTCATGCCGTGCGACGACAGGCATGGCATCATGGCGGCCTGGAATGTCACACGACATTCTGCGCCATCATCACTTCAGCCTCTGCCACGGTCCTGCCATGTCCTCTTCCGATCAGCCCGCCAGCCCCCACTCGACCGCCGACACGGCCGAGCGCCCGATGAGCGATGCCGCACTGGCCAGACGCCTGCCGCTGCTGCCCCCTCATCTGCGTGAGCAGGCCGCGGCGCTGGGGCAACAGGCCATGCAGCCGGTGGGCATCATCGAAAGCTGCTACCCGGACAAGTTCGGCATTCCCCGCCAGCCGGGGCTGGCGCGCCACGCCACCGCCATCCTGCATCTGCTGCCGCCCTTCGATGACCCGGACTGCGTGCGCGACATCGAGGGTTTCAGCCATCTGTGGGTCCATTTCCTGTTCCACGCCAGCCCCACACGCTGGACGCCCTTGATCCGCCCGCCGCGCCTGGGGGGCAATGCGCGCACCGGCGTCTTCGCCTCACGCAGCACCCACCGCCCCAACCGGCTGGGGCAGTCGGTGGTCGAACTGGCAGGCGTCGAGACGGCGGTCAACGCCACGCCGGATGGCGGGCAGTCGGGCAAGCGCAACGGCGTGCGCCTGCTGCTGCGCGGCCATGACCTGCTCGATGGCACGCCGGTGATGGACATCAAGCCGTATCTGCCGTGGGTCGATGCCGTGCCCCAGGCACGTGCCGGCTATGCGCCTGCGTCGCCGCCGCGTCACAGCGTCGTCTTCAGCGCACAGGCCGAGCAGACACTGGCGGCCCGGGCTGACAGCGCCACGCTGCGCGCACTGATCGAGGAAGTGCTCGCCCAGGACCCGCGCCCCGCCTATCACGCCGCCAGGCCCGCCGACGGCAAGCGCCAGTATGGCGTGCGGCTGGTGGACGTGGATGTGCGCTTCACGGCCCGCACGCAACCCGATGGCTCCTTGACGATGGAGGTCGCGGCCATCGTGGCCGTCTGAACAAGCCCCTGCGCGGGTCAGAGCAGCGCCTTGCGCAGTGGGGTCAACGCCTTGCATGAAGCGGATCGAAGGATTGCGCGCGCCAGATCAAGACAATGCCAGATTGGATTGGCAAACCGTCACGAGACCCGACCATACTGGGCGTGCGTTCCTTCATCTCCACTCGTTTCACCGGGAGTCCGCCGCATGAGTATCCGTCTGCTTGCCTTTGCCGCCAGTACCCGCAAGGCCTCCGTCAATCGACGCCTGATCGAGCGCCTGGCACACCACGCCCGACAGGAAGGTGCCGAGGTCAGTCTGCTCGACCTCAACGACTTCCCGATGCCGCTCTACGATGGCGACAGCGAAGAGGCCAATGGCCGTCCCGCCAGCGCCGACCGCCTGCAGGAGATGCTGGCCAGCCATCAGGGGCTGCTGCTGGCGACGCCGGAGTACAACGGCTTCTTCAGCCCGCTGCTCAAGAACACCTTCGACTGGCTGTCACGCCCGGCGGCGGATGGCCAGAGCGGCATGGACGCCCTGCGCGGCATGCCGGTCGGCATCGTCTCGGCCTCACCCGGTGCCATGGGCGGCATGCGGGCGCTGCCCTTCGTGCGCCTGTACCTGAACAACCTCGGCATGCTGGTCGCGCCCCAGCAGATCGCGGTCTCGCGTGCCGCCAGCGCCTTCCACGAGGATGGCAGCCTGGATGACGAAGGCCAGGACCACGCCCTCGCGGCTGTCGCCCGCCAGGTGATCGACCTGGCCAGCCTGCGCGCCTCCTGAAGCGCCACGCCGCTTTCCTCACAGCTACGTTCCCGGCCAGACACTTGGCGCCTGCCAAACAGGAACGGCCCCCTGCCATTGGCAGGGGGCCGTTCCTTGATGCGCTATCTGTGACGTCAGAGCGTCAGTGCATCACCTCAGACCTGGCCTCGGATTCAGGCTCAGGCCGAGAAATCGATACCGATACGGCGACCGACTTCCTCGTAGGCTTCAATCACGCCGCCCAGGCCCTGACGGAAGCGGTCCTTGTCGAGCTTCTCGCGCGTTTCGGCATCCCACAGGCGGCAGCCGTCCGGCGAGAATTCGTCACCCAGCACGACTTCACCCTTGAAGACGCCGAACTCGAGCTTGTAGTCGACCAGCAGGATGCCGCCGTCGAGGAACAGCTGCTTGAGGATATCGTTGACCTGGAAGGTCAGTTCCTTGGCGCGCGCCAGGTGCTTGGGCTCTGCCCAGCCGAAGGTCTCGACCAGCGACTCGTTGATCATCGGGTCGCCCTTCTCGTCGTTCTTGAGGAACAGCTCGAAGGTCGGCGGATTGAGCTCGATGCCTTCCTCGACACCCAGACGACGCACCAGTGAGCCGGCGGAGATGTTACGCACCACGCACTCCACCGCCATCATGTCGAGACGCTTGACCAGACACTCGTTGTCGCTGACCAGACGCTCGAAGTGGGTCGGAATACCGGCCGCCTTGAGTTTCTCCATGATGAAGGCATTGAACTTGTTGTTGACCATGCCCTTGCGATCCAGCTGCTCGATACGCTTGCCGTCGAAGGCGCTGGTATCGTCGCGGAATTCCAGCAGCAGAAGATCCGGGTCGTCAGTGACGAAGACGGATTTGGCCTTGCCAGCGTAGAGCTCTTCACGCTTTTCCATGAGATTCCCCCTGATGACGCTAGACGCGTCGAGTGTTGAGGCGGTCGACGATGAATCGATCACGCTTGAGTCTGTCACGCCCAGTCGAGAAGGACCGTGGCGTTGGTGTATGGCGTGATTCGAGAGCTGTCCATCTGGTCAGCTCATCCAGAATCACAAACGCCCGATCGCGAAGCGACCGGGCGTCATGAATATCAGGCGATGGCCTGCCAGCCAAAGCCGCTGTCCTGCGCGGCGATGATCAGGCGACTATCGTCATCCGCAAGCCAGGGGGCCAGTGCCTCCCGGGCCAAGGACGGATGGTTGTTGCTCTCCGACAGGTGCGAGGCCACCAGCCGCTGCAGGCGCGACAGCCCCAGATGGGGCAAGGCGGCGCATGCCTGGGCATTGGCCAGATGGCCGAGCCGCCCCCCGACCCGCCGTTTGAGGCTGGGCGGATACGGCCCGCTGGCCAGCATCTGCGGGTCGTGGTTGAACTCCAGCACCAGACCATCGCAGTCGGCAAAGCAGCTCAGCACGTGCTCGCTGACGTGACCGAGATCGGTCAGCACGCCCAGACGCCGCGTGGCCGTCTCGCCACGTCGACTGAACACGAACTGCACCGGCTCGCGCGCATCGTGGGGCACCGTGACCGGCAGAATCTCGAGATCCTTGATCGCGAATTCCTGCTGCGGCGTGATCAGATGGCGACTCGGCAGCGTGCCCAGCTTCTTCGCGCGCCCGGCAAGCCAGGTGCCGGTGGTCAGATGCACCGGCACAGCGTGGCGACGCGCCAATGGCCCCACGCCGCTCAGGTGATCACCATGTTCATGGGTGACCAGCACGGCGTCCAGCTGCGAGGGATGCACGCCAAGGCGCGCCAGACGGGCCTCGGTCTCCTTGAGGGTGAAGCCGCAATCGACCAGCACCAGTGCCTCGCGGGTGCGGATCAAGGTGCCGTTGCCCTTGCTGCCGCTGCCCAGCGAAGCCATCGCCATCACGCCTTGAGCGCCGTCACTCGACCCACGGGCGGCCGTCAGGCCAGCCGCCAGCGTCCCACTGCCTGCCACCGGGAGGGGGATCTGAAACGACGCGGCCGCCTCACCCGACGAGTCGTCAGATGAGGCGGCGCAAGGCGTGTCGAGCCACATGCTCAGCGCAGTGTCGACGCCACGGCGTCGAGCAGCTCACGCGCCAGTGCCGGCGTGGTCTCTTCACCATCGGCACGGGTCGCCGTGACCAGGGTGTGGTCATTCTCGGCGCGCAGCTTGAGTACCATCGGCACCGGGTCACCATCGCCGCCGATACCCAACCAACCGCCATCACGCTCTTCACGCGGGATGTAATCGACCATGAACTCGCCACGCGAGCGGTCCTGATCGGTCAGCGTCTGGTAGTCGGTGTTGAAGTTCTTCTGCAGCTGATAGAGCAGCTCGGCCCAGCTGCGCTCGGTATCCAGCGCCAGATCGACCTGCCAGGTGCCATCGCGGCCTTCCAGGCGCACGCGGTCATCACGACTGAGCGACTGGGCTGCCAGCGAGACACCGCTATCGGCGGAAGACGCGGCCAGATAGCCGCTCAGCGCGTTCAGGCAGCTGCCGGCGACATCGCCGCCCTGCTGACAACGCACTTCGGAGGCATCGGCACGCAGCCCCTGGCTGACGCTGATGATGCCCTGGGCCGTGGTGATCTCGCCCTTGCCGGCATCGATGCTCTGCACATCGAGGCCCTGATCGCGCACGAAGGACTGCAGACGCGTCCATACCGCCGCCGGCGCGGCGTTCACGGCCAGCCAGCGGGCGTCACCGCTCTGACGCATGGCGACGAACTCACGCCCACCCTGCTCGCTGGTCGCCAGTGGCTGGGGACGCGGTGCCTCGAAGTCGTCGCTGGCCAGGAAGTCACTGCTGGCCTGCGGCACCGGCATGGAATCCTGATAATCACCACGATTGATCGTGTCCGGCAGCTCCAGCGGCGGCGCGATGCTGGCATCGGCATACTCGCTGTTGCGATCGTAGTAGTAGCCATCACTGGAACAGCCTGCGACCGCGAGCGCCGTCAGCAGGGCCAGTGGTACGAAACGCTGACTCATTAGTTGAGCACCTCGGCCAGTTGCAGTGCTTCCTCGACCGTGGAGTGATACTGCTCGGACAGCCAGGTCAGCGGCAGACGCACGCCGGACTCCGGCGACAGGCCCATGCGGTGCATGGCGAACTTGACCGGGATCGGGTTGGACTCGACGCCCATCGCGGAGTGCAGCGGCATCAGGCGCGTGTTGATCTGGTGGGCGCGTTCGGCATCGCCGGCCACGGCGGCTTCACACATCTCGTGCATCAGGCGCGGCGCGACGTTGGCCGTCACGGAGATATCGCCGTGACCGCCCATCAGGATGAAATCGCAGGCGGTGGGGTCATCGCCGGAGTAGAGCGCGAAGTCGGTGCCCTTGAGGCGGTCGATCAGTTCCTGACCGCGCTCCAGGTTGCCGGTGGCATCCTTGAGGCCGACGATGTTGTCGAGTTCGGCGAGGCGGAAGACCGTCTCGTTGTAGATATCGGAACAGGTACGGCCCGGCACGTTGTAGAGAATGACCGGAATACCGGCCTGCTCGGCGACGGCCTTGAAGTGCTGGTAGAGCCCTTCCTGGGTCGGCTTGTTGTAGTACGGCGCCACGGAGAGGCAGTAATCCGCACCGACTTCCTTGGCGTAGCGCGCCAGTTCGACCGCTTCGGAAGTGGCGTTGGCGCCCGTGCCGGCGATGACCGGAATCTTGCCGGCGACCGTCTCGACCACACAGCGGATGACATCGAAGTGCTCCGCGAAGGACATGGTGGTCGGCTCGCCGGTAGTGCCGGCGGCGACGATGGCATCGGTGCCATTTTCGAGGTGGAAGGCGACCAGCTGGCGCAGGGCGTCCCAGTCGATCTCGCCGGTGGCCTTCATCGGGGTCGCCAGTGCGACAATGCTACCTGTGATCATCCCTCGAATTCTCCTCTGGTGCCTGATGCGCCAGGCGTGTCCCTGCGCTGTTGAAACAACAGATTCCGGGGACAGACATCTGACATAAATTGGTTGACGCAGGACTCTGATTGCGTGGGCACGCCGACACGCGAGTCGCGTCAAGGGTGATGATGTTACAAAGACCATCGAAGCCTGTACAGACGCCATCTGCACCGGTTGTGCAAAGCGGTGGATTCCCTCGCCTGTCCGCAGGACGGATGCACGCCGGATGGGCGCGATGGCGCCGGTCGCCAAGACGGTGAAACACAAGAGTTCTGCCCTGTCTTTGACAAGTCAGGACGCCCTGCGTGTAATGCAGGACACACCGCAGAAGCGGGCAAGCGCGATGCCCATCACTGCCGGTTTTTTTCATCATTCTTGACTGTCAGCCGCCACATGGCCGTCAGTCATCGCCAGGAGAGCACGATGAGCGTCAGCCTCGGTCAGCCAATTCCCGACTTTACCGCCCAGGCCACCAGTGACACCGAAGTCACTCCGGCCAGCCTCAAGGGCAAGCAAGCCGTCATCTATTTCTACCCGAAGGACCACACGCCGGGCTGCACCACCGAAGGCGGTGACTTCCGCGACAACCTCGAGGAATTCGATGCGGCCAACACCGTGATCCTCGGCGTTTCCCGCGACAGCCTGCGCACCCACGAGAACTTCCGCGCAAAACAGGGCTACCCGTTCGAGCTGATCAGCGACCCGGACGAGACCCTGTGCAAGATCTTTGACGTCATTCACATGAAGAAATTCATGGGCAAGGAAAGTCTCGGCGTGGTGCGCTCCACCTTCCTGATCGACGCCGACGGCAATCTGGCGCGCGAATGGCGTGGCGTGAAGGTCAAGGGCCACGTCGAGGAGGTGCTGGAAGCCGCCCGCGAGCTCAACGCTGCCCGCTGACCGCCAGTCTCGAATGGCAGCAGCTCGAGTGACAGCAGCTTGGTTGGAAGCAGTTGGGTAGAGAGCGCCTGTGTGCCAGCCGCCTCAGCCATGAAAAAGCCCCGCCGATTGGCGGGGCTTTTTCGATCAGGCGCTCTTGTCCGCGACCCGATTCTCCTCGGCGCGCGCCCGGCGCGGCCAGGCGTAGAGCAGCGACTTCATCAGGGTCGCCAGCGGGATGGCGAAGAACACCCCCCAGAAGCCCCAGATACCGCCGAAGAACAGCACCGCGAGGATGATCGCCACCGGATGCAGATTGACCGCTTCAGAGAACAGCAGCGGCACCAGCACGTTGCCATCCAGGGCCTGGATGATGCCATAGGCGATCATCACGTACATGAAGGTATCGCCCAGCCCGTAATGGAACCCGGCGACGGCAGCGACCGGCAAGGTCGCCCCTGCCGCGCCGATGTAGGGAATCAGCACCGAGAAGCCGACCACGATCGCCAGCAGCGCCGAATACGGCAGCCCGAAGGCGACGAAGGTGACGTAGCTGACGCCGCCGACGATGACGATCTCGATCACCTTGCCGCGCACGAAGTTGGCGATCTGGTCATCCATCTCGTTCCAGACCCGACTCATCAGCAGGCGCTTGCGCGGCAACAGCGCCAGCGTGAAGTCCACCAGCCGCTCGCGGTCCTTGAGCATGAAGAACACCAGGATCGGTACCAGCACCAGGTAGATCACCACGCCCATCAGGTTGCCCAGCGACGCCAGCGACAGCGATACCGCGCGCTGCCCGAACTGGGTCAGCTCTCGTCCGGCGGCGCCGACCCACTGCTGGACCTGCTCCGGGGTGATCAGGCCGGGGAAGCGCTCCTGAAGCTCGCCCAGCCAGCGCTGCCCGGAGGCGAACATGCCGGGAATCTCCTGGATCAGATTGGCCAGCTGATGCCAGACCAGTGGCAGCAGGATCAGCGCACTGGCCAGCATGATGCCCATGAACACCAGCGTCATCAGGCTGACCGCCGCCAGGCGTGGCAGGCCACGGCGCTCCATCCAGCTCACGCCGCTCTGCAGCAGGAAGGCGACGATCAGGGCGGTGAAGAATGGCGCCAGCATGCTGCCGAGCAGAATGACGGCGGCGAACACCAGCACCAGCACCAGAAACAGCACCACCGCCTCCTCGTCGGAGAAATAGCGCTCGATCCAGCCACGCAACAACGTCTTCATGGTCATGACGGATCTTCCTCGCACAGCGCCTTGATCACGAAGCAATAATCGCCCTCTGGCGTCTCTTCCCGCGAGACCAGCGCGTGATCGCTCAGCGCCAGATAGGCAGGAATGTCGCCCCAGGCGCCGGCGTCGCTGGCGAGGACCTCGAGTTGCTCGCCGGCACTCATGCCAGCCAGTTTGAGCTTGGTGCGCAGCAGCGGCAACGGACAGTGCAGGCCGCGCGCATCCAGCGTCTGCAGGTGGGTATCGGCCGTGGAGTCAGCCATCGGATTCGCAGTCTCAGCGCCAGGTCGTTCGAATGCCATCTGCCCTTCCGTTCTCGTTATGATGTTCTGCCGCACGCCATGGAGGGTGCAACTTGAAAACGCCCCGATTTAAGGGCACCTTGCCTGACAAAGCAACTTTCCGCCCTGCGCGGCTGCGTCTTGCCCGGCCTTACGCAGGGCCGCCAACGCCAGTGCGGCGCCCGGCAATCCTGTGGGCCGACCGCACCTTGCGCCATATCGAAGAGGATTGCCTGCATGTCGTTGCTGCCCCCCTTGAGCGGACGCATCCGCATCGGACGCCGCGGGCTTGCCACCCTGTCGAGCGCCCTGCTCGGCCTGTTGCTGATGGGCGCACCGGTCGCCAGTGCGCCAGCCGCGTCCCACAACGACTATGGACTGCCGGACCTGGGGAGTGCGAGCGGCGGCATCTCCAGCAATGATGAATATCGTATCGGTCGCGCCTGGCTGCGTCAGTTCCGCGCCCATGTGCGTGAATGGGATGATCCCATCACTCTGGACTGGATCGGTAGCATCGTGCGTCAACTGGCACCGTGGAGCGAGCTGGATGACCGCAATTTCATCATTACTCTGGTCGCCAGCAGCCAGCTGAATGCCTTCGCCGTGCCCGGCGGCGTGGTCGGCGTCAATACGGGACTGTTCGCCTTCGCGCCGGACCGCGATGCCTTCGCATCGGTGCTCGCCCACGAGCTGGGGCACCTCTCCCAGCATCACTTCGCGCGCAACATGGAGCGCCAGGCCGAGACACGCCTGCCGACGCTGGCCGGCTTCCTCGCCGGCATGGTGATCGCGGCGGGCGGTGGTGGCTCAGCGGGCATCGCGACCATGGCCGGCACCCAGGCCGCTGCCATTTCCGATCAGCTGGCCTATTCGCGCCGCTTCGAGCAGGAGGCTGACCGCGTCGGCATCGATGCGCTGTCACGCGCCGGCTTCGACCCCGAAGCCATGCCGCGCATGTTCCGCGCCATGCAACGCATGGCCAGCCTGCAGGGCGGCAATGCCCCGGAATTTCTGCTCACGCACCCGGTGACGGAGGCGCGTATCGGCGATACCCAGGCCCGCGCCGACGCCATGCAGAAGGTGACACCGGACCCGCTCGCGCAGCTTGCCTACGCGATGATCCGTGCCCGCGCCCTGCTGGCGCTCAACCTGCGCCAACCCGAGCAGGGACTGACGACACTGCGCGAAGACAACCCCGACCCCGACGCGATTGCCTACTATCAGGCGCTGGCCGCGGCGGAGCACAACCAGGTCGACAAGGCGCTGGCCGCGCTGGACCGCCTGCACGACAAGCATCCTGACCTGACCCTGATCAGCGCCAGTGCGGTCGAGGTCGCGCGGGATGCCCGGCGTTATGAGGAGGCGACCCGGCGCGCCAGACGCCTGCTGCGCCTGCAACCCGACTATCTGCCGACGCGACTGGCCATGGCGGAAGTCGCGCTGCAACAGGACCCCGCCGCTGCGCGCCAGCAGCTGGAGGACATGCGCCGCGATCATCCCGATGATCCCAAGGTATGGAGCCTGGCCGCCGAAGCCAGTGGCCGCAGCGGCCACACCGCCGAAGCCTTCCTGTATCGCGCCGAATTCGACCAGCTGGAGGGGCGCATGGACAAGGCCTTCGCGCAGCTCAAGCTGGCCGACGAGGCCGCGCGCAAGAACGGCGACTTCAGCATGGCCAACCGTATCAGTTCACGCCGGGAGGACTTCAAGCGCTATCGCAACGCCATCGAGGAGTTCTGAGGCACCTTCCCTATCGCTGCACCAGGTAAACAAAAACCGCCGCCCCGAGGAATCGGGAGCGGCGGTTCTGGTTCATGCAGACATCAGACGGTCGCGATCAGCGTCAGCGCTCAGCCGCGATTGAATTCCAGCATCCGCGTCAACGGCTTCAGGGCGCGCTCACGCAGGCCATCATCGACGAAGACTTCCTCGGCATTCGCTTCCGACGGATCGCGACGCAGCACGGCGGCCAGATTCTCCAGGCCGTTCATCGCCATCCACGGGCAATGCGCGCAGCTCTTGCAGGTCGCGCCATTGCCGGCGGTCGGCGCCTCGTACAGCTGCTTGTGCGGCGCGGCCTGCTGCATCTTGAAGAAGATGCCTCGATCGGTCGCGACGATCAGTTGCTGGTTGTCGAGCTCGACGGCGGCCTTGATCAGCTGCGAGGTAGAACCGACCACATCGGCCAGCTCGACCACTGACTGCGGTGATTCCGGGTGCACCAGCACTGCGGCGTCCGGGTAGACCTTGAGCAGGTCACTGATGCCCTGGGCGCGGAACTCGTCGTGGACGATGCAGGCGCCGTCCCACAGCAGCATGTCGGCACCGGTCTGCTTCTGCACGTAAGCGCCCAGATGCTTATCCGGCGCCCAGATCAGCTTCTCGCCCCGGGCGTGCAGGTGCTCGATGACATCGACGGCGATCGAGGAGGTCACCACCCAGTCGGCGCGCGCCTTCACGGCCGCCGAGGTGTTGGCGTACACCACCACGGTGCGGTCGGGATGCGCATCACAGAAGGCCGCGAACTCGTCTTCCGGGCAGCCGAGGTCCAGCGAGCAGGTCGCCTCCAGCGTCGGCATCAGCACGCGCTTCTCCGGCGACAGGATCTTGGAGGTCTCGCCCATGAAGCGCACCCCGGCGACGATCAGCGTCGAGGCGTCATGGCGAGCGCCGAAACGCGCCATCTCGAGGGAGTCCGCGACGCAGCCGCCGGTTTCCTCGGCCAGCTGCTGGATGGCGTCGTCGCAGTAGTAATGCGCGACCAGTGCGGCATCTCGCTCGATGAGCAGCTGCTTGATCTCGTCGATCAGCGCGGCATCTTCGGCGGCGAGGCGCGTCGGGCAGTAAGCGCGGGCCAGATGCTCGCGCACCTGCTCACGGACGGCATTGTGGGCCTCACGACCCGGCATGGCATTAGTCAGGCTGTTCATGTGTCTCTCACCTAGCCCACAGGGGCTCCCCCTGTGCTGAGTGGGTCAGGACTCGGCCCGGACACGAACGGCCCGTGGCGGCCCTGCCAGCGCTGCAGCTGGGCTCCCCAGACTGCGGCGTGTGCCTTGGGCGTCTATCGCCCGCAGCGGCGTCCGCACTGAGCGGACATGAGCCTTGGCTCGCCCACAAGGATACGCCTGGCGCGATCGCGGCTCCAGTCGACCTGGGGCAACGGACTCTTTCCTTTCGCGTAACAAAAATTGCCCCGCGCCAATGAAGGCACGGGGCAAGATCTGGTGGGTCGTGAGGGATTCGAACCTTCGACCAATTGGTTAAAAGCCAACTGCTCTACCACTGAGCTAACGACCCGCCGCCGGGTGCTTTGCAAGAGACCATTCCAGAGAATGGTGGGTCGTGAGGGATTCGAACCTTCGACCAATTGGTTAAAAGCCAACTGCTCTACCACTGAGCTAACGACCCTTGCGAAGCGGGACGTAAGATACCGCCGATCCCGTTTCGACGCAAGCCTTTTGCAAAAAAACTTCAAGTAAATGACCAGCTTGTCCGCTGGCACCTCGCGAAACGCCCGCGCCAGTGCCTGAGACAAAGACCCGCAAGCCCGCGATGGGCGCGGGCTTGCGGGCTACCACTTAGGTCGCACGAGCTTGTGGCATGTCCACGAGCTTATGCCATGTCAGTGAATGACGACATGTTGCCGTCCTCACCGACTACGCCATCAGCGCGGCTTGCGCGTCCGCTGCGGCGGCTTCTTCATGGCGCGCACCGGACGACGCTTCTGCTTGTCGCGGCTCCAGCGGTTCTGCTCGTCCGGCGTCAGAGCCGGCGCCTTGCGATGCTCGAGACCTGCCAGCGTGGACAGTTCATCGATCTCGCTCTGCTCCATCTCCACCCACTCACCGGCGCGAGCGCGCTTGTCGAGGAAGATGTTGCCGTAGCGCACGCGCTTCAGGCGGCTGACGGTCAGGCCCTGGGAGTCCCACAGACGGCGAACCTCACGGTTGCGGCCTTCCATGATCACGACGTGGAACCAGCTATTGATGCCTTCGCCACCGAATTCCTGCACATCGGTGAAACGTGCCGGACCATCTTCAAGCATCACGCCATTGACCATGTTGACGACGTGCTCGCGCTTGACCTCCCCCATGACACGCACGGCGTACTCACGCTCGATCTGGGTCGACGGGTGCATCAGACGGTTGGCCAGCTCGCCATCGGTGGTGAACAGCAACAGACCGCTGGTGTTGATGTCGAGACGACCGATCGCGATCCAGCGCTCGCCCTTCAGGCGCGGCAGACGCTCGAAGACGGTGCGGCGGCCTTCCGGGTCCTTGCGCGTGCACAGCTCGCCTTCCGGCTTGTTGTACATGATGACGCGACGCGCCGTCTCTTCGGCGCCCTTCAGGCTCTGCGGGCGATCATCGAGGCTGACCTGGTCACGCGGGCCGACGCGATCGCCCAGCTGGGCGACCTTGCCGTTGACCTTGACGCGACCGGCGCTGATGGCGACTTCCATCTCACGGCGCGAGCCGAGACCGGAGCGCGCCAGCACTTTCTGCAGCTTCTCGTCCTCGACCAGCTTGTCACCCTTGGCCTGCGGCGGCAGCGGACGCAGTTCCGGCGCGTCGGCGGCGGCGGCCGGCTTCTTGCCGACATTGGCCTTGCTGCCGCGCGTGGACTTGCCGGTATCACGGGTCGGGCGAGCCTGCTCGCCACGCTTGTCGGCGGAATCTGCCGCGCTTTTGTCCGCGACGTTCTTGTCCGCAAAGGCCTTGCCACCGGCGTGCTTGCCGCCAGCCTGCTTGTTGCCTGCCTGGCTGCTGCCGGGGCGAGAGGTCTTGCGCTTATCAGAGTCTGTCTTGCTCATGACATGAACCATTTCATCTATA
The DNA here is from genome assembly GCF_011319755.1 of Cobetia sp. MB87. Lineage (NCBI taxonomy): Bacteria > Pseudomonadati > Pseudomonadota > Gammaproteobacteria > Oceanospirillales > Halomonadaceae > Cobetia > Cobetia sp. MB87. The sequence goes on from NZ_VFBC01000012.1 coordinate 108,450, forward strand.
GGAGTTTCGCCTACGCAGGGTCGTCATCATCGACGGTCCCGGCAGCGGAGGAGTCGTGCGGCTGCGCATCGGCAGCGTCGTCATCCTCGTCTGCACCGCGCAAACGTTGGCTGAGGCGCGCTTCGAGTGTGGCGAAGTCGAACCCCGAGCCGGTGGACGCCATCCCGGCGTGATCATTTTCCGCCTGTGAGGCGGAAGGTACTGCTGTGTTCGGTGTGTCATCCGATGCGCCGGAGGTGTCGAGTGCGCGCATCTTCAGCGCCTCTTCCAGCTGCTCGGCGGTGACGTCCGGCGGTTGCCAGTCATCAGGTACCGGGGTGCCAGTGTCGGTCTCGAGACCTGTCTCAAGACCTGTCTCAAGAGCTGACTCAGTCTTTGACTCTGCCTCTGCGTCAGATGCTGACTCAGGCGCTGTCTCATGCTCTGGTCCAGTCCCCGCATCAGCGCCGTCTGCCGGCGCCTCCTCCACCTCGCCGTCCGGGTCATCCGGCAATGGCAAGGTCTGAGAGGGCGGCACATCATACAGGTCTGCCTCGAGCTGTTCGAGTCCTTCGAAGCCTTTCAGTTCATGCACCGGCGGCAGCTCTTCCAGCGTCTTGAGCCCGAAGTCATCGAGGAACTGACGCGTGGTGGCGAAGACCGCCGGGCGCCCCGGCACATCACGGTGGCCGACCACCCTCACCCAGCCGCGCTCGACCAGGGTACGCATGATCGAGGAGCTGACCGTCACGCCACGCACCTGCTCGATATCACCGCGGGTCACCGGTTGACGATAGGCCACCAGCGCCAGGGTCTCCAGCAAGGCGCGCGAATAACGTTGCGGACGCTCTTCCCATAGCCGCGATACCCAGGGGGAATACTGCTGGCGAACGCGCAGCCGCCAGCCACTGGCGGTCTCGATCAGCTCCAGCGCGCTTGTGTCAGCCGGGTGACGCGCTTCCAGCTTGCCCAATGCCTCGCGCAGCGCAGGCTTGGTCGGGCTTGAATACTCATCGAACAGACCGGCCAGGCGCTCTAGCGTCAGCGGCTCGCCGGCGGCCAGCAGGGCCGCTTCGATGATCTGGTCCAGCGGGACATCGCGCAAACTCATGACGCCGCGTTCTCCTGCTCGTCGGATGGGGGTATGGAAGGTGACGTCTGCGCCTCATCGGACGCTGCGTCATCGTACGCTGCGTCATCGAACGCCCCCTGATCGGCCGCCACCTCATCTTCGTCGGCGAATTCCAGCGCCAGCCAGTCCTCATCATCCTCGGGATCCGGTTCCGGCGTGCGCGCGCGCACGTGAATCGGTGACAGCGGCGCATTCTGGACGACCTCGATCATCGACTCCTTGGCCAGCTCCAGAATCGCCATGAAGCTGACCACCACGCCGGCACGCCCTTCCTCGAGCGTGAACAGCTTCTCGAAGGGCGTGAAGTGCTCATGACTCAACAGATTCATGATCGCCAGCATGCGCTCGCGGGTCGACATCACCTCACGCGAGATGGTGTGCGCCTGGACGAGGTCCGCCTGACGCAAGAGACCGGACAGCGCGCCGAGCAATTCCGACAGGTCGACATCAGGGTGCACCACGCGCGTCTCGAGCTCGGGCAGGTCTGCCGTGGCCACGAACCAGTCGCGTCCCTGACGCGGCATCTCATCCAGCCCTTCGGCGGCCAGCTTGGTCTGCTCGTATTCCTGCAGACGACGGATCAGCTCGGCGCGCGGATCCTCTTCCTCGTCATCATCACTCTCCTTCGGCTGGCGCGGCAGCAGGCTGCGCGACTTGATCTCCGCCAGCATCGCGGCCATCAGCAGGTATTCACCGGCCAGGTCGATCTGCATGGCATGCATCAGCTCGACATACTCGATGTACTGATGGGTGATGGCCGCGACATTGATGGCGAGGATATCGAGATTCTGACGACGGATGAGGTAGAGCAGCAGATCCAGCGGCCCCTCGAAGGTCTCGAGAAAGACCCGCAGTGCCTCAGGCGGGATGTACAGATCCTGCGGCATCTCGGTGAGTGCGGTGTCGTTGACGCGCGCCAGCACCGTCGACGACGCCGTCGGGGGCGTGACGAGAGGTGCGGGCTGATGCCCATCGGTGAGGGCAAAACTGGCGCCATCGAGCAGGTCGCTCATGACATCTCCTGCAGGAGGCGGGTGAAGATGGGTCTGGGGGACGGGCATTCTAGCGGCTCGCGCCCCATCCCCCAAGTCTTTACGCCGCCGGTGATACGCCGGGCCCGCGCTCGGCGCCGCCCGTGTCTAGCGATAGGTCAGGCCGATCACGCGCCGCAGCTCATCCAGGGTGTCACGCACGGTGTCGCGGGCCCGCTCGGCCCCTTCTGTCATCATGGTGCGCACCTTGCCATGCTCCCCTTCCAGCGCCTCGGCACGTTCACGAATCGGCGCCAGCGCCGCGTCGACATGCTCGATCAGACAGCCCTTGCAGTCCAGGCAGCCGATGCTGGCATCGCGGCAACCCTCCGCCGCCCACTGGCGGTCCGAGGCGGGCGTGAAGCTTTCATGCAGCGTCCACAGCGGACAGCGCTGCGGGTCACCGGGGTCCTGGCGGCGCACGCGCGCAGGGTCGGTGGGCATCTCGCGCACGCAGGCCGCGATATCGTCGCGCCCGCTGCGCAGGAAGATGGCGTCTTCGCGTGCGGCCTTGTGCGTTTTGAGCTCCATGCCCAGCAGCGGCTCGACATCGCCCTGCCAGTGTTCCGGCTCGCCGAGGATGCGACGCCCGCCACCTTCCAGATAGCCCAGCAAGCGCTCCTGCTGGTTGCGGTTGAGCTTGCTGGTCTCGGCCAGCAGACCGCGCGCACGCTCGAAGGCCTCGAGATCGCCCTCTTCCTGATAGTCGCTCAACCATTCGCGGTAAAGGCGGCCGCTCTTCTTGCCCAGGCGCGCAATGGCGCGTTCGGCCTGTTCCTCGAAGCCGGCATCGCGGCCATAGCGATGGTTGAAGCGCCGGGCGACCTCACGGGTGAACTCGATATGCGCACGCTGCTCAGGGCCGGCGGGCACCACCTGCCCCCGCAGCGCCAGTATGTCGGCCGCCTGCATCAGCGGTGCCCCCAGCATCGCGAAGCTGGCTCCCTGCTGCTCACCGAGCCCGGCGACCATCTCACGATAGCTGGGCAGACGCTCCAGCCATGCCTTGGGCGTGACGCTGGCCAGGATCATGTGCACATCGGTCAGCTCCGGCACCCAGGACTGGATGAACAGGGTAGCGACCTTGGGGTTGACCCCACAGGCGAGACAATCGATCACCATCGCCCAGCTGTATTGCTCGATCTCGTGAGGCGCGTGACCGCTGACCGCCAGCGCGTTCCAGTCGGCGACCAGAAAATAGGCATCGTGATGGTATTGCAGCTCGGTCCAGCGCCGGATCACTGATTGATAGTGTCCGAGTTGCAGGTGTCCGGTGGGGCGTAAGCCGGACACCAGCCTGGCCGAGGTATCGGTGGCACTCACCTTGTGAGTTCTCCCTGAGGCGTATGAAGCCGTCAGTCTAGCAACCCGAGGCCCCGATCAGCATCCCCGCGACGTCGTGTCCCTGACAACAGGCGCCAGCTGATGGCTCAGGCAGCGGCCAGCGCACCTGTCAGCCGGCGGCGATGCCGGTGCGATAGCGCCCGGCATAGTCGAACAGCTTGTCGCGGACCTGCCAGTAACGCCCACTCTTGCGCCCGATGACAAAGTCCGGTGCCTTGAGGCGCTCCTCGCCTGCCAGCACCTCGGCGATGTCCTTCGGTGCCCAGTCACTGCCCGGCGCGCGCAGATGACGCGCGAGGAAGCTCAAGCGGAAGGCGTGGCGCTGGGCGGAGGTCTCGAGCGCGAACCACTCGGACAGATCGGTGCCGTCCTCGTCGTAGTAGGTCACCTTCAAGCGTGGCAGGCCGCGCCCGTTGCGCGCCTCCTCCAGCTGCCAGCCACTGACGCGCAGCACCCGTGCGCCGCGCAGCTTGAGCGCATCGCGCAACTTGTCATCCGGGTCCACCAGCCGTGCCTGACAGGCGTGACAATGGCGCGCGGCAATGTCGTTGGCCTCACCACATTGCGGACAGGCCTTGGCCCGATAACGGAAGTCGCACTGTACCAGCGGCCTGCCCTCGCCTTCCGGTGACTCGACCAACCCCTGACAGCGGCGCCCGAAGTGCTCGATCACCAGCTCGCCATCCTTGCGTCCCCAGAACAGATTGGCATTGCCGCATACCGGGCACTCGACCTGCACGATCTCGGTGTCGCCGGCCGGCTTCGGCGTCGCTACCTCCGGCGCGTAGAGGTCCCAGGGATTGCCGGCGTAGTCGAGAATCAGGCAGTCCGTCTTGCCGGGACTCAGGCGCAGGCCGCGCCCGACGATCTGCTGATAGAGACTGACGGATTCCGTGGGCCGCAGGATGGCGATCAGATCGACATGCGGCGCATCGAAGCCGGTGGTGAGCACCGCGACATTGACCAGATACTTGAGCTGCTGGGCCTTGAAGGCATGGATCAGCCGCTCGCGCTCCTCGCCGGGGGTCTCGCCGGTGATCAGCGCCGCCTCACCGTCGGGCAGAAGCCCCGTGACCTCCTCGGCATGTTCGACGGTGGAACAGAACACCATCACCCCACGTCGCTCGCGTGCCTGGGCGACGATATCCAGCACGATGCCCGGCGTCGCGCGTGAGCCCTGCACCACCTCGTTGAGCTCCGCCTCCTGGAAGCTGCCACCGATGCCGGGCGCCAGCTGCGAGAAATCATAGCGCGCCACCGCGACATCGACGCGCCGCGGCTCACTCAGAAAGCCCTGGCGAACCATCAGGCGCAGCGGCTGCTCGAAGACGCAATCACGGAAGAAGCAGTCGTCGTCACCGCGCACCATGCCATGATAGTGACGATGGAAGATGAAGCCCTGCCCGAGGCGGTACGGCGTCGCCGTCAGCCCCAGCACCTTGAGGCGCGGGTTGTGCTCACGCAGGTGATCGATGACCTTGCGGTAGCTGGCGTCCTTCTCCAGCGAGACACGGTGACACTCGTCGATCACCAGCAGCGTGAAGGGCGCTGCCTGAGCATCAGTCGCCTGTTCCTGCGGCGTGAAGGCATCGAGATTGCGCACCACTGACTGCACCGAGCCGAACACCACCTGACGCGAGGCCTGCTTGCGCTTGAGGCCGGCACTGAAGATGTCGGCCTCCTTGCCATAGGATTCGTACTTGGCGTGGTTCTGCTCGACCAGTTCGCGCACATGCGCCAGCACCAGCACACGGCCACGTGCGATACGCGCAAGCTCCGCGATCACCAGTGACTTGCCGCTGCCGGTGGGCAGCACGATCACCGCCGCCTCATCACTCTTGCGAAAATGCTCGACGGTACGCCGCACGGCCTCCTGCTGATACGGACGCAGCTCAAACATGCAGCGTCGTCCCGCAAGACGGGAAAATGGGAACGCTGCCGACAGGCAGCCCCGGGGAAGTGAGGGCTGACAGGGACGTGAGGGCTGACAGGAACATTGACATCAAGGGGCCGCCGAATCGCAGGAAGGGACAATGTCCCCATTATCCGCATCAGCGACTGCAGCGGCAAAGTGGGTGTGGATAACCTGAGCCCGTCAGTCTTGGCCCGTCAGGATCAAAAGCGCGGCGCGCGCCCCTCGAGCTTGGCCTTGATGCACTCGGTCTGTTCCGCGCGCCCCAGCAACGAGGACTGCAGCTGTGCCTCAAGCGCCAGCGCCTCGGCTTCCGGCGCAGCGAGGGCCTCGTCATAGAGACGCGTGATGGCGCGGATGGCGCTGGGAGAGCGCCCGGCAATCTGGCGCGCCAAGGCCAACGCCTCTTCCTGCGGGCTGGAGATGATACGCGTCACCAGCCCGGCGCTCTGCGCCTCGTTGGCCTCGATCTTGCGTCCGCTCCACGTCAGCTCGTGCAGCCAGTCCGGTCGTACGCCACGTGCAGTGACGCTGATGCCCATGTCCGGAATGATGCCCCAGTCGATCTCGAGCACCGCCAGGCGCGCATCAGGATCACACAGGCGAATGTCAGCCCCCAGCGCGATCTGCAGGCCGCCACCGAAGACATTGCCATGCAAGGCGGCGATGACCGGCACCCCGACATCACGCCAGCCCAGCGCCAGCTGCTGCACGGTATTGCGCTGTGGCGCACAGCCGTTGGCCCCCGCGACCAGCAACTGCGGCACGCGGGCGGCGTCTCCCATGATGGCGGCGATATCCAGCCCCGCACAGAAACTGGGCCCCTCCCCCGACAGCACGATGGCGCGCAGGCCTGACTCCCGGGCGCGGGCATGCAGCTCCTGCTGTACAGCCAGCAGGGCATCGATCATCTTCCAGTCGATGCCGTTGTGCTTGTCAGGACGATTGAGGCGCACGTCGGCGACATGCTCACTGATCGAGAGGGTCACATAACGTTCAGGCGTGAGATGGGTAGCGTCAGACATGGCGGTCTCCCTGCAACGGATAACGAGCAAGCACGCGCTCGAACGATTTCACGACAGTGCCGAGCGATGGCACTCATCCAGTGATAAACCCAAAAGGCGCAGGCAACCACACTGCGTTCGTCGAGCTGCCCATGGGCAAGACTCGCTACGTCCCAGTGTGACTGCCTGCGCCCGGTTGTTGAACGGTCGTTTGGTCGCAGGGGTGACGTTTGTCTACTCGCGCTTGGCCCCCGACACCTCTGACAACGATCGAGGCTGGAAGCTCTCGGCCTGGGCCATCGCCCAGACACGACGATAGAAGGGATAGTCATCCCCTTGCGTCAGCAGCGCGCCCTTGGTCAGGAAGGGATGCAGGTGCGAGAACAGCTTGACCTCATTCTCGGAGACACGATGCACCAGGTGGTCCGGAGTGATCTGCCACGGCGTGTGCAGGCCCGCCGCCGACAGGATCTCGGCCAGCGCATGCAGGGTGTTGTGATGGAAGTGACGCACCTGATCGGCCTTGTCTTCCACGACCAGCGATTTCTGGCGCAGATCATCCTGGGTGGCGACCCCCGTCGGGCACTTGTTGGTGTGACAGCTCAGTGACTGGATGCAGCCCAGCGCGAACATGTATCCGCGTGCGGCATTGACCCAGTCCGCCCCCAGCGCCATCACGCAGGCGATATCGAAGGCACTGATGATCTTGCCGCTGACACCGATGCGCACCTCATCACGCAGCCCTGCGCCCACCAGCGAGTTGTGGACGAACTGCAACCCTTCACGCAGCGGGGTGCCGAGGTGATCGGTGAATTCGGTCGGTGCGGCGCCGGTGCCGCCCTCACTGCCATCGACGACGATGAAATCGGGCACGATCCCGGTCTCGAGCATCGCCTTGACGATGGCCATGAATTCCCACGGCTGACCGAGGCACAACTTGAAGCCCACCGGCTTGCCACCCGACAGCTCGCGCAGGCGCTGGATGAAGCTCAGCAACCCGGCGGGCGTGGAAAATTCACTATGGCTCGCAGGCGAGATGCAGTCCTCGCCCATCGCAATGTCACGCGTCTCGGCAATCTCCGCACTGATCTTGCTGGCGGGCAGGATTCCGCCATGCCCTGGCTTGGCGCCCTGACTGAGCTTGATCTCGATCATCTTGACCTGGGGGCTGACCGCCTTCTTCGCGAATTTCTCCGCATCGAAGCCGCCCTTGTCATTGCGGCACCCGAAATAGCCACTGCCGATCTCCCAGATCAGATCGCCCCCGAATTCGCGGTGATAGGGGCTGATGCTGCCCTCACCGGTGTCATGGGCGAAGTTGCCCAGCCTGGCCCCCTTGTTCAAGGCGCGGATGGCATTGGCACTCAAGGAGCCGAAGCTCATCGCCGAGATATTGAACAGCGAGGCGTTGTAGGGATGCGAGCACTGGGAGTTGCCGACATTGAGACGAAAGCCCTTGGGGTCCGGCACGCTCGAGGTCTGCATGGAATGACCGATGAACTCATAGCTGTCGGAATAGACATCCAGCAAGGTGCCGAACGGCTGCGACGAATTGCGCTGGCGTCCGCGGGCATAGACCAGCTCGCGCTGCTTGTGGGAAAACGGCAGCTGATCGGTGTCCGACTCGAACAGGTACTGACGCATCTCCGGACGCAGCGCCTTGAACAGATAGCGCATGTTGCCGATCACCGGATAGTTGCGACGCACGGCGTAATCCGATTGCCGCAAGTCATTGAGACCAACCGCGATCAGCAGCACAAAGAAGATGGCCAACGGCCACAGCCAGGCATTCTGCATCGCCAATGGAAGGCAGATGAGCGCCCCTAGGATACAGAGCAGAAACACGGAATAACGCGGCAACAGCGACCATTTCAGCTTCATCACGACATCCTTGTAATGTGTCAGGCAGGGATTCACGACCTCGGGCATGAGGCTTGGCCTCCACCTTAAGCTACCCGGCGTCCGACACCCAGCTCGCGCCATGGAACGCCATGTTGAGCAAGCCAGACGCGAGTCCTGTATCACTCGCCTTGCTTCGGCCCCAACGCAAGACGCCCCCATGGCCTTTACCATGGGGGCGTCTCTCATGCTGTCATCCCGTGATGACCGACCGTGGGATCAATCGACCCAACGACGTGCATTGCGGAACATGCGCAACCAGGCACCATCCTGCTCCCAGTCATCCGGACGCCAGGAGTTGGTGACGGCACGTGCCACGCGCTCCGGGTGCGGCATCATGATGGTCACGCGACCATCATCGGTGGTCAGACCGGTGATACCGGACGGCGAGCCGTTCGGGTTGGCCGGATAGCGCGTGGTGGTCTGGCCGTAGTTGTCGACGTAACGCAGCGCGACCTGGCCGCTGCTCTGCATCTTGCGCAGGTGCGCGCTGTCGCGGAACTCGGCACGCCCTTCGCCATGCGCGATGGCGATCGGCAGGCGCGAGCCTTCCATGCCATCGAGGAACAGCGAGGCGCTCTTCTCGACCTCTACCATCGCGACACGCGCCTCGAACTGCTCGGACTCGTTGCGCACGAAGCGCGGCCAGGCCTCGGCACCCGGGATCAGCTCCTTGAGCTGGGAGAGCATCTGGCAACCGTTGCAGACGCCCAGCGCGAAGCTGTCGTCACGCTGGAAGAAGCGCTCGAACTGTTCACGCGCACGCACATTGAACAGTACCGACTTGGCCCAGCCGCCACCGGCGCCCAGCACATCACCGTAGGAGAAGCCGCCACAGGCGACCAGTCCGCGCATGGTATCCAGATCAACACGCCCTTCAAGGATGTCGCTCATATGGACATCGACGGCCTCGAAACCGGCACGGTCGAAGCTTGCCGCCATCTCGAGCTGACCATTGACGCCCTGCTCACGCAGGATCGCCATGCGCGGACGTGCACCGGTATTCAGGTACGGCGCCGCGATGTCCTCGTTGACGTCGAAGGTGGCCTGGGCGCTAAGGCCCGGATCACGCACGTCGTTGATGGACTCGAATTCACTCTTGGCGCAATCGGCGTTGTCACGCGCGGCCTGCATGCGATAGCTGGTCTCGGCCCACAGCCGCTCGGCACTGGCGCGGGTGGTGGAGAGCAGGTTCTGGCCCAGCAGCGTGATGTTGATCTGCTCATCGGCACGCGGCGTGGCGATCACGCCACTGTGCTCGAGCCCCACGGCCTTGAGTTCGGCGAGGATGGACTCGGTATGCTCGCGACGCACCTGCACCACGGCGCCCAGTTCTTCGGCGAACAGCGCGCCGGTGGCCTGACCCGGCTCGGCGGCGGTCCAGTCGAGGGAGATGTCGAGACCGACACGTCCCGCGAAGGACATTTCCATCAAGGTGGTCAACAGACCACCGTCACTGCGGTCGTGATAGGCCAGCAGCTTGCCTTCGACGTTGAAGCGCTGGATGGCCTCGAAGAAGTGCTTGAGGTCTTCGGGCTTGGCAAGATCCGGCGCTTCGTTGCCGACCTGACCATAGACCTGCGCCAGCGCGGAGCCACCGAGACGGTGAGCGCCATGACCGAGATCGATCAGGATCAGGTCCGTCTCCACGGCCTCGCCATTCAGCGTGCGACGCAGCTGAGGCGTGAGGGTACGCATGGCATCGGTGACCGGCGCGAAGCCTGTCATCACCAGCGACAGCGGCGCGGTGATCGACTTGTCTTCACCGTTCTCGTCCTGCCAGGCGGTACGCATGGACATCGAGTCCTTGCCGACCGGGATGGTCAGATCCAGCGCCGGGCACAGTTCCATGCCGACGGCGTGGACGGCTTCGAACAGCGCCTGATTCTCGCCGGTGTGATCGGCAGCGCTCATCCAGTTGGCGGACAGTTTGATGTCAGACAGCCTGGCGATCGGCGCGGCGGCCAGGTTGGTGATCACCTCGGCCACGGCCAGACGCGCGGACGCTGCCGGCGAGATCAGTGCGACCGGCGTGCGCTCGCCCATCGCCATCGCTTCACCGACATGGCTGTCGAGGGAGCTGGTGGTGACGGCGCAATCCGCCACCGGCACCTGCCACGGGCCGACCATCTGGTCACGCGCGACCATGCCGGTGATCGAGCGGTCGCCGATGGTGATCAGGAATTTCTTGGAGGCGACGGTGGGCAGCTGCAGCACACGGGTCATCGCTTCGCGTGGGTCGAGGTTGTCGAGACCCAGCGCCGGCAGTTCCAGCGTCTGGCGCTCGAAGCTGCGTGACATCTTGGGCGGCTTGCCGAACAGCACATCCATCGGCAGATCGACCGGACGCGTATCGAAGTGACCATCCTTGACGATCAGCTCGTGCTCCTCGAGGGCTTCACCAACCACGGCGTACAGGCAACGCTCGCGCTTGCACAGGGCTTCGAAGGTGGCCAGATTCTCAGGCGCCACCGCCAGCACGTAGCGTTCCTGGGATTCGTTGCACCAGATTTCCAGCGGGCTCATGCCGGATTCGGCGCTCGGCACGGCGCGCAGATCGAACAGACCACCGCGACCGCCATCCTTGACCAGCTCCGGCAGGGCATTGGACAGGCCGCCCGCGCCGACGTCGTGGATGAAGCAGATCGGGTTCTTGTCATCCAGCGCCCAGCAGCGATCGATGACTTCCTGCACGCGACGCTCCATCTCGGCGTTGTCACGCTGCACGGAGGCGAAGTCGAGGTCTTCGCTGGAGCTGCCGGAGGCCATGGAAGAGGCAGCACCGCCACCCAGACCGATCAGCATTGCCGGGCCGCCCATCACGATCAGCTTGGCGCCGACCGGAATGTCGCCCTTCTCGACGTGCTGGCTGCGGATGTTGCCGTAACCGCCCGCCAGCATGATCGGCTTGTGATAGCCGCGACGTTCGATACCGCCGGCACCGAAGGCATCCTGCTCATAGGTACGGAAGTAGCCATTGAGGTTGGGACGGCCGAATTCGTTGTTGAACGCAGCGCCACCGATCGGGCCTTCGAGCATGATGTCATAGGCGGTCTTGATGCGCTCCGGCTTGCCGTAGTCGTGCTCCCACGGCTGCTCGAAACCCGGGATACGCAGGTTGGAGACGCTGAAGCCGGTCAGACCCGCTTTCGGCTTGGAGCCGACACCGGTCGCGCCTTCATCACGAATCTCGCCACCGGCACCGGTCGCGGCGCCCGGATAGGGAGCGATGGCGGTCGGGTGGTTGTGGGTCTCGACCTTCATCAGGATGTTGATCGGTTCCTGATGATAGGTATAGATGTGGCCTTCGCCTGTCGGGAAGTAACGCCCGGCGGTCGGGCCTGCCATGACGGCAGCATTGTCACTGTAGGCGGACAGCACGCCATCCGGATGATGCTGGTAGGTGTTCTTGATCATCTTGAACAGCGAGTGCGACTGCGCTTCGCCGTCGATGGTCCAGTCCGCATTGAAGATCTTGTGGCGGCAATGCTCGGAGTTCGCCTGAGCGAACATCATCAGTTCGATGTCGGCAGGATTGCGGCCCAGATTCTTGAAGGACTCGACCAGATAATCGATCTCGTCATCCGCCAGTGCCAGGCCCAGAGAGCCATTGGCCTGCACCAGTGCGTCACGACCACCGCCGAGGATGTCGACATGGGCAAGCTTTGCCGGGGCCTGATGCTGGAAGAGGCGCGCCGCGTCCTGAGTACGCGTCAGTACCGTCTCGGTCATGCGGTCGTGCAGTCGGGAGGACAGCGTGGCGAAGAGTTCTTCGCTCAGAGGGGCGTCGAGCTTGATGCGGTAGGCGATGCCACGTTCGAGGCGGCGGACTTGCGGGAGACCACAGTTGGCAGCGATGTCGGTGGCCTTGGAAGACCAGGGCGACAGCGTGCCGAGGCGGGGAACGACGAGGAAGAGATGACCTTCGGGAGAGCTCTCGTCGCGACTGGGGCCGTAGTCCAGCAGACGCTCGAGCGTGCTCCGGTCAGTACTGCTCAGTTCACCATCGACCTCGGCCAGATGCAGGTACTCGGCATGAAGGGATTCCACCTCCGGCACCAGCTCGCGCAATGCAGCCAGTAGACGGGAGTGACGGAAGGCGGAAAGGGCAGGCGCGCCTCGCAGTTCGAGCATGGTCAGGGAAAGCCTCTGAAGCAGCGTGAACGGACAACCGCCGAGCGGCGGCAGCAAGCGCATATCATACGTGAAAGCCGCCCGTGAACGAAGCCCGGCAGTCACATGCGTTGGATGACAGTGTGAAGCGCTGTCGGTATGGTGAAAGCCCTGCCGTGAATGATGCTGACGCATGCTCAAGACCTCGCCCTCTTCTCTCATTCCGCCCGTGCGACAGCTGCTGCGCCATGCGCGGCGCTTCCTCGTCGCGGCACTGGCCCTCGCCTTGCTGATACTGCCTGAGCGCACCCTCATCGAGATGCCCACGCGGCTGGATGATGTCCGTGCACGCGACTTCATTCAGGTCGCCACCCGCAACACCCCCACGACCTTCTATCGTGGCCGTCAGGGGCCTACCGGTTTCGAGTATGAACTGGCACGAGACTTCGCCGATTATCTTGGCGTGAGTCTGTCGATGGATTCCGAGCATAATATCGAGAGCCTGACCCAGAGCGTGCTCAATGATCAGGCCGATCTTGCGGCCGCGACCCTGCCGCTGGATCTCTCCGAACAGGACCTGCGCTTCTCGCGCCCCATCCTCGAATTGCAGGCGATGGTGGTCTATCGGCGCGGCATGCACCCGCCCAAGGAATTGAAGGATCTGGTCGGCAAGCGCATCGGCGTCATCAAGGGCGCCGGCACCAGCCTGGTACTGCGGGAAGTCCAGCAGGATATCCCCGAGCTCAGCTGGAAGGAAACCGGCGAGCTTGAGGTGGCGGACCTGCTGCAACGCATCGAGGAAGATCAACTGGATGCGGCGGTCGTCTATGCCCACCAATTCAAGCTCAACCGCCTGTTCTTCCCCAATGTGGAGAACGGCTTCGACGTGGGCGATCCTCTGACGCTGGCCTGGGCCTTCCCCGCACATGGCGACATCTCATTGCTGACCGCCGCCAATGATTTTCTCGAGACACGCCGTCAGGATGGCACCCTCGATCAATTGGTCGAGCGCTATTTCGGCCATGATGACTATCTCGAGTATGTCGGCGCACGTACCTTCATCCGCCAGGCACGCGACCGCCTGCCGCGTTATATCAACACCTTCAAGGAAGCCGCGCGCGAAACCGGCATCGACTGGAAACTGCTGGCCGCTACCGGCTATCAGGAATCGCACTGGCAGCCCAAGGCCACCTCTCCCACGGGGGTGCGCGGCCTGATGATGCTGACCAACGTGACGGCGCGCGAAATGAATATCGCCAACCGTTTGGATCCCGTTCAGAGCATCGATGGCGGCTCACGCTATCTTGTGAGTATAAAGGGACGCTTGCCGGAGGAGATCAAGGAACCGGATCGCACCTGGATGACGCTGGCAGCTTACAATGTCGGCCTGGGTCACCTGTTTGACGCCAGACGCATCGTGAAGATGAAGGGCGGCGACCCGAATCGCTGGAAGGATGTCCGCGAAGCCCTGCCCTTGCTTCAGAATCGTGAGTGGTACCAGAAAGTCCGTTATGGTTATGCACGCGGCGGAGAACCTGTCATCTATGTCCGCAATATCCGTCGTTATTATGAAATACTGAATTATGTTTACCGTAGCCAGCAGCAGTTCTATCAGCTGGATGAGCGTCCGATTACCGACGACGAAGGCGACAGCAATCCCTTCGATACAGTGCCTCCGATTCTCTGAGGATGGAGTTCGGACCGTCAGCACTTCGGTGCCTCAAGTGCACGCATCTTCACCATGCATCAAGAGCCTCTAAGGACAGGGAATGACACGCAGACTCGTCTTGATGTCGCTAAGCCTGATCGCGTTCGGCATCGCCTTGCTGGGACTCTGGCCGTCTGCCGGCAATGAAGCCAATGCGCTGCTGCTGATGATGCTGACCCTGCAAGCCGCCGGCCAGGCTGCCTGGCATTGGCGCAATACCTCCCTCAGTCAGCTGTTCCTCAGCGCCTCATTGATCCTCAATATCCTGCTGATCTGTACCTTCCTGCTACCGGAAAGCTGGGTGGGAGTGGACCACTGGGGAGACCTGCTGATCAATCTGCCGGGCGACTGGCACATTGCCAATATCCGCCCGCCTATCCTGATCCTGTTTGCCTGTTTCGGCCTCACGACCTGCGCCCTGTTGCGCATGCGACTGGGATTCGGCTCTGCCATCCAGCTGACGCAAGTCACGCTGCTGTTGCTGTTTGCCATGATGTCCGACGCCAGTCTTTCCGTCGCCAGCATGGTGCTGGCAGGCCCGGAACGCATCAGGCTGACCAGCTTCGTCAGTCTGCTGTTGATCGCTCAATGGATCGATCTACAGCCGGCATTCATGCAGATGTGGCGCCGCAATCTCATACCGCTGATCATTTCCTCCTCGATTACCCTGGTCTGCCTTCTCGCCTGGCAGCAGCAAAGCCAGGACGAGAACAATCGCATCAACCAGTCGACCTACGTACTGGGCGACAAGATCGCCACGGAGCTGTCTCGCGAGATCAACGACCAGCTCAATGCGATGCGGCGTTTCGCCGGTTTCTGGAGCCTGATGGGACAGACACCGTCACGCGGAGAGTGGCAACGTCTGGCGCGAAGCTATTACAAGGATTTCGATTACTTCCAGAACATCGCCTTCATCGACCCGGACAGCGTGATAACGCGCGTCTTCCCGGACAAGGGTCGCAATCATGATGTGCTGGGTGTACGCCTGCTGGATGCTCAGCCGGACACGCCGCTGCGCAATCCTCTGGAACTCGGCATCGAGGGCCACACCGGTATCATCGACCTGATTCAGGGCGGCAAGGGCATGGTGTCCTACCTACCGGTACGTGACCCTCGTGATGGCACCATCCTGGGGGCGATCGCCATGGTGGTCGACCTGGCCCCTCTGCTCGACAGGGCCATGGACACGGCACGCAATGAGGCATTTGCGGTCACCCTGTCAGAGCGTGGCAACATCTATATCCATGTCGGCCCTGAAAGCCGTCTGGCGCCCTGGGGACATCGCATCCCCATCGAGCTGCCCGCCACTGACCTGACCCTGGGCCTGCAACCGACACAGCAGTATCTGGCGGCCACTCGTGGCCGTCTGCCGGAGGTAACATTGCTGACGGGGATGCTGCTGGCCTACCTGCTCTTCCTCGTCATCTACATGTATCGCCGCGTCTCGCAGGAGCACGGCATCGTCAAGAGTGCCAATGATGCACTTCGCGAAGAGATGGTACGGCGGGAGCGACTGCAGAACGAGATCCAGTGGCTGGCACGTCACGACGAGCTGACTCAGCTACCGAATCGTCGCTATTTCCTCGAGCAGGTGCAGAGTTTCAGTGGCAAGATGCCTCTGACGGTCATGATTCTGGATATCGACTTCTTCAAGACGATCAACGACAAGCTGGGGCATCTGGAGGGAGATCGCTACCTGCAGAAGATTGCCGCCGTTTCACGGACGCCCGTGGAGTCTGCCGGCGGCATACTGGCGCGTTTCGGAGGCGAGGAGTTCGTGGTGTGCATTCCGGAATGCCCACGCGCGGTAGGCCGTACTCTGGCGGAAGAGTTGCGGCGTGCCGTGCAGGCTGCAGGACTGCCGCAGCCCGCTACGGACAGCGTCGTCACGGTATCCGTGGGCATGGCATGCGTGGCGCGCGCCCCATTGCGCCTGGATGCCCTGCTGCAGGCAGCGGATGAGGCGCTGTATCGCGCCAAGTCCAGTGGTCGCAATCAGGTGCAGGTCGCTGCCTGACGGCCCATGGCGACCAATACAATGGCGACGCAGAGGGTTCAGCGCGGAAGCTCACCACGCCGTTCAGCGAAGAAGGACTTGAGCAAGCGCTTGGCCTGAGCGGCCAATAGCCCCCCTTCCACCTCGACGTGATGGTTATGCCAGGGCTGTGCAAACAGATTGGCACGCGATTCCACCATGCCTGTCTTCGGCTCTGCTGCCCCGTAGACGACCCGCTTCACCCGCGCGTGGATCAAGGCGCCAGTGCACATCATGCAGGGCTCCAGCGTCACATATAGCGTGCAATCGTCGAGACGATAATTGCCGAGTCTGGCCGCCGCCGCGCGCAAGGCCTGCACCTCGGCATGTGCCGTCGGATCAGGGGTGCTGACCGGCGCATTGTAGCCAGTACCGATGATGTCGCCCTGGGGATTGACCACCACCGCGCCGACAGGCACCTCGCCAGCCTCGAATGCCAGCCTTGCCTGGTCCAGCGCTCGGTGCATGTAGTAATGATCCCCACGTGGCCCACTCCGGGCCTGCGGCGCTATCGCCAACTCGTCACTCACCGTTGTTCTCCGGTATCCTGAGGCCATTGTTTCGCTCACCATGATAACGGCTTGGCGCTCGCGCTTCCTCCTGCATTGCCACCGCGTGCGGTCTGGCACTGCTCCGAGCGCCTGCCCCTCAGCACAAGGATAGATTCATGACCCAAACAGCTACTGCGCCTCTTGAGGCACTGGTCACCCTGCTGGGTCTTGAGACCCTGGAAGAGAACCTGTTCAGAGGGCACAGTCAGGACTTAGGCTTCCCTCAGCTGTTTGGCGGACAGGTACTCGGACAAGCGCTTTCCGCAGCGACACGCACGGTGCCGGTCGAACGCCAGGTCCACTCTCTGCATGGCTACTTCCTGCGCCCGGGCGATGCCCACAAGCCTGTCATCTATCAGGTTGACGGCGTGCGTGATGGCGGCAGCTTCACGACCCGCCGCATCAGTGCCATCCAGAATGGCAAGACCATCTTCTTCTGTAGCGCGTCCTTCCACGGCAAGGAGGCAGGCTTCGCGCATCAGCTCGCCATGCCCGATATCGAATCTCCAGAGCAGTTGATCGAACAGGGGGCACGCATCGAGCGCTACGAAGGCCATCCCATCGAGTTTCTGAGGCTCAAGGCGCCAGGCTCGGCGAGTGATGATGACGCCTGCCCACCACCACGCCAGCGGCTGTGGTTCCGATTGGCAGGCGAGCTGCCGGAAGATGATGCCCTGCATCGCTACCTGCTGACATACAGCTCCGACTTCAATCTGCTGGCGACAGGCCTCGGCGGGCATGGTGTGCGATTCGGATCGCCCGAACTGCAAATGGCGAGCCTGGATCACTCGCTATGGTTCCACCGCGATGTACGCGTCAATGATTGGATTCTCTATGAGATGGATAGCCCCTGGGCGGGAGGCGCGCGCAGCTTCGCTCGCGGCAGCCTCTACAACCGGCACGGCGAGCTGGTGGCATCCAGCGCCCAGGAGGGCCTGACACGCCTGCGCAAACGTCCCTGAACGAATCGCCCTGAGCGAGTTGCCCCCAGCAACGATGCCCCTCTTGAGACATTTTCAGAAGGGGCATCGTCATGTTTGGCTGCGTCTATCTACAACCTACAGCACTAAGACTAGCGCACTGCGATTCACTATTATCGCCTCAAAAGGGGAGTCACTTCAGTGCTGTCCTGACACGCGTGCAGTTTTCATCCCGATAGCGCTGCTTGTAGTCATTGCGCTGGGACTGCCAGCTTCGCATCTGGCCCGATGACCCGCCGCCGCGACGCCTATCGGTATAATATTCGATCTTGTCCTTGATGAACTGGCAGCGCTCTATCTTCCTCTCTCGCTCCCCGGCAGTTGCCATTTCTGATGACATCAGCCCCATCAAAAGAGCCATTATCCCTGCCAATAGAAGTCTTGATGGATAATATGAAAAGTCCCTCGACATGCCGCCTCCCTGCGCCTGCTCATGGATAACTTCAATGAGTGATATTCAATGACAGTGCAGTCACCGAGCAGGTGCTGCAACAGCAAAGATATCTCCCGATAAAGATATCTCTCAACAGCGTGGAATGCCTGTCGGTGGAGTCCAACCACACTAGAGTGCCAACACGCTTTTCAAGTAATACGGGGCCATATACAAGGATGCCTCTATCACAGAAGTGATAGAGGCATCCTTGTATCATATAGCTAATATAGCTCATGCAACTCTGTCTTGTGCTGAAGGCATTTACCCCAGCACGGCTGTTCTTCTGCGCCAATTTTTCCCGAGCACCACTTTTTCCTGCGCACAAAGAGAACCGCCCCTGCAGCAAGGCTACAGGGGCGGTTCAGTATAAGTGCCTGACGATGACCTACTCTCACATGGAGAAACTCCACACTACCATCGGCGCTAAGCGGTTTCACTTCCGAGTTCGGCATGGGATCGGGTGGTTCACGCTCGCTATGGTCGTCAGGCGAAACGGTGGCACCTTGCGGTGCCTGAGTCCCGAGGCTTGTGGCCTCGCGACTCGCAATATGAATCATGCTGACCGATATGTCTCGATCCTGTCGCAATCCCGGCGGTTTGCCTGGGCAAACCCCTTGGGTGTTATATGGTCAAGCCTCACGGGCAATTAGTACTGGTTAGCTCAACACATTGCTGTGCTTCCACACCCAGCCTATCAACCTTGTAGTCTTCAAGGGCCCTTCAGGAGGCGCAAGGCCTCAGGGAAGTCTCATCTTGAAGGGGGCTTCCCGCTTAGATGCTTTCAGCGGTTATCCCGTCCGAACGTAGCTACCGGGCAATGCCATTGGCATGACAACCCGAACACCAGAGGTTCGTCCACTCCGGTCCTCTCGTACTAGGAGCAGCTCTTCTCAAACTTCCGACGCCCACGGCAGATAGGGACCGAACTGTCTCACGACGTTCTAAACCCAGCTCGCGTACCACTTTAAATGGCGAACAGCCATACCCTTGGGAC
>NZ_VFBC01000002.1:0-311809 GCF_011319755.1 Cobetia sp. MB87
TGCCGTTGGCGGTCTCGCCATCCGTCTCAGAAAGAATCGGCGCATCCGGCGCAGTAGTGTCGACGGTGAGTGTGAACTCGCCAGAGGCTGCACTCTCGTTGCCAGCTTCATCAGTCGCGGTGACGCTGAAGACGTGATCGCCATCGGTGAGATCAGTGCTCGGGGTGAAGCTCCAGGTGCCATTAGCATCGGCGGTGGTCGTGCCGATCACTTCCCCATTGTGCGTGACGGTGACGGTGCTACCGATCTCGGCGCTGCCGGTCAGAGTTGGGGTCGCATCATTGGTGCTGTCGCCGGTGGCGAGGGTGCCGGTCACGGCTTCCACGTTGTCGGTGGCAGAGGCGATGGTCGGGGTGTTCGGGGCAGTGACGTCCGCGTCTTCCGGCACCACCAAGGTGTCAGAGACAGGGCTTTCGTTGCCTGCGGCGTCAGTGACCGTCGCGGTCAGCTCGGCACCGGCTGCCTGCGCGGGAGACAGCTCGACCGAGAAGTTGCCATCGGCATTGGCAACGGCGCTTCCCACGCTGTCGCCGGCGGCATTGGTGACCTCGATAGTGGCGCCGGGCTCACTGCTGCCGGTGAGGATGTTGCCATTGGTCTCGTCGAGGACAGGCGCCTCAGGCGCTGTCGTGTCCTCATCCGAGGAGGAGCTGTCATCGCCGGTGGCAGCGGCCACGCCTACTCCGGCGGCCACGGCAACGCCGCCTGCCACGAGGCCAGCGGTGCTGATGCCAGCCCCGGCGCCCGCACCTGCGCCCGTAGCGGCTTCTGCTCCAGCGGTGCCCGCACCCGCTGCTGCGGTAGTGAGTGCCGTCTCTGCCGTCGTCAAGGTCGCGGTACTGGTGAAGGGCACAGCGCCCCCTGCGCCAGCTTCACCCAGACCCACCTGAAAGAGCTCACCGGCGAACTCATCGCCTTGCAGATACAGATGGCTTAGCTCGGTGGGGTCTGCGTAGAAGTTTTCGACCGTGATCAGTTCCCCGTTTTCGAGAGTGACAAGCAGGTTGTCTCCCTGGCGGGTCATCACCTCGATATCACGAGGATGGAGGTCCAGGCTGACATCCGATGATCTATTGAGGGCAATGGTATCGATTTCACGCAGGACCGTTTCCTGTCCCGCAAGCTGACCGTGGGGAGCGACCTTGGCAGTTACCGGCATATCGTTATCCTCAATGGCACTTCTTGTGTATTCGCGATTTTCTAATAATTATCAATAATCAACACGTTATTATGACCTGGGTCATTTTTCTAGTACTTGGGTGCCAATCCTTACCGTTAAATTATAGTTTTCTATTGTTTACCCTCTTTTTCGATCTCTCGGTTTCGCTGCTCAATATCTCGATGTCTCCTCTATCCCTCGTCCTACTGAGGAGTTGGGGAGTTGAGCGTCAAATTCAATAACGCCAGGCTGGTGTGTTTGGATCATTCGCCTAGTATGATTTTTCTAATCGATCATGAGACTAAAGATGAACTGGTGCTAACTGGTTAATTTAGCGACAAAAAATGATATTGGTTTAAGATATGCTTATAAACTGTTGGCTGTCGAGATATGGTGTACGTTGTTTAAACGCATGGAATATGTTTCGAAACTAAAAAAAGGCGCCACCCGTGAGGGTGGCGCCTTTGTCGTCCGTGGCGCGCCTGTATCAATCAGCGCTGAAGGGGGCGGGCATTCTCTCCGCCTTGCCATTCATGGTAGGCGTCGATCTGTGCCTGGGAGGCTTCGATCGGCGTCTTCATGACAAACCAGGTGACGGGCTCGGAGCATGGCGGGGTGGTAAGTGAGCCGGAGTACTGCCAGCCGGCATGTTCACGTGGCAGCAGCAGGTTGGCAGACAGGCCGCTTGTCAGGGTCTCGGAGAGGCCGCGCTGGGGCAGGCGGCTCAACAGGCGGCTGAGGGCCAGGTTGTCATGCCCTTCCTCAACTAGTACGGCCAGCACGGCCAGCTTGCCTTCTGGCGTGCTGTGCACCAGATGGATTTCCATGGCGGCACGCTTGCCGTCGATGGCGTGCTCTGACGGCACATGCAGATGTACCTGCGACAGGGTGTACTGGGTGCCATCCAGCGTCATGGTATTGCCGCTGGCCCCTTCGATCTGCAGGGTGTGGCCCGTATCGCGCGTGACGAGCAGCGGCGAGTGGTAGTCAAGTTTCGGGCCCGCTTCATTCAGCGTGCGTGACTGGCTGTCGATATCGATCGGTGACTGCTGGCTGCCAGCCGAGCACTCGGCATAGCCCGGAGTGAGCTCTCCCCAATGCTCGGGACCATTGGCATCGGCGTTGGTGCTGTCCGCTGATTCACTCGCATAGCTCCACTCAGTGACCGACGTGCCCGGGGCGGGCGAAGTGGCATTGTCATCGGCGAGCGCCGGCAAGGATGACGACGTGGTGGCAAGCAGCACAGCCATGGCAAGTGGGCGTAACAGTGCGCGGGGCGACGAGGAAGAGGCTGGCATTGAGGTGTCCTTGCTCAAGAGTCCGTAACCGATCAGTATCCTGAACTGCACCAGGCAGTCAGAACGCAGATGAATGAAGGCAGTCAGTGTGCCGGACTCAGGGGCGAGGTCAAGATGACGCTGGAGTGTCACTAGGGTGTCGCATTCCAGCGTCAGTTGTCGCGGCAGTTATCGCGGTAGTACTCACGACAGTTGTAAAGAAAGGGAGGGGGGAGCGGTGTCAGCGCTCGAGCCACAGGCATTCCACGCTGTCACCGTGGTTGAGCTGTGCGTGGGACGGAATCACGGCCAGTGCCTGAGCACCGGCGCAGGAGGAGAGTACCGCCGAGTTCTGGTCCGGGAAGGCATGTGCCTCAAGCTGTCCATCACTGCTGGGCGCCAAGGTGACGCGCAGATGGTCCTGGCGGATGGCGGTGCGGGCTGAGAAGGCTGCGCGTACCGTGAGTCGTTTCAGCTCGCGCAATGCAGTGCAGTCGGTCATCTCGCCCAGTAGCGGACGCAGGAACAACCAGCCACCGACCCAGCTGGAGACCGGATTGCCCGGCAGGCCCACGACACGCACCGCATCACCCTTGGGACTGTTGATACGCCCCAGCGCCAGCGGTTTGCCCGGTTTGATGGCCAGACGCCATAGGTCCAAGCTGCCCAGCGCCTCGATGGCGGGGCGGACGTGATCCTCCTCGCCGACGCTGACCCCTCCGCAGGTGACGATCAGATCAGCCTGTTGCGCCGCCGAAGCGAGAGCGTCACGGGTGGCCTCGAAGGTATCGGCCACATTGAGCGGTGCCAGCACCACCTCAGCTCCGAAGTCGCTGAGCATCTGGCTGAGCATCACACGATTGGAGTTGTAGATCTGACCGGGCTTGAGCGGCTGGCCGGGTTCGATCAGTTCATCGCCGGTCGCGAACAAGGCGACTCTCACCTTGCGGCGCACCATCACCGTACTCAGACCTTGACCACACAGCAGGCCCAGCGCGGCAGCATCCAGTCGCGTGCCCGCCGCGAGCAATCGATTGCCCTTGCTGACATCCCGGCCTTGAACACGAATGTTGTCACCGTGGGTGCGAGGTCCGGGCAACCAGGCATGAGTCGCGCCATCGTCGCCTTCACGCAGTGTCACCTCTTCCTGCATGACCACGACGTCGGCGCCGTCGGGGATTTCCGCCCCGGTGAACAGGCGCGCACAACTGGCCACGGCCAGCGGCGTGGCAGGCTGGCCTGCCGCGATACGCTGACTGATCGGCAGCCAGGCCCCCTCACCGATGTCTGCCACGCGCGCGCAGTAGCCATCCATCTGGGAGTTGTCGGCAGGCGGCACGTCCAGCTCGGCATGCACGTCCTCAGCCAACACGCGCCCGGCGGCATCACTGACCGCTACGCGCTCGGCTGGCATCAGCGGGCAGCTATCACGTAGCGCTGCGAGTGCTCTGGCCAGGGGCGCCAGCCCCTTGGCGCCGACAGGCACGGCGTCGCAGCCACATTCTGCCGCCGCGGAAGGCGACGGGCGAGAATGCGGGTCTTTACTGACGTCAGTGGGCATGGGTTCCGCGCTCCGGAATCACCAGGTTGGCGAAGTTGCAGGGGCGGTGACGGCTGTCGAGCTGTTCCTTGAGGATGCCGTTCCAGGCCGTCTTGCAGGCGCCGGTGGAGCCGGGCAGGCAGAACACCACGGTACGGTTGGCCAGCCCGCCCAGACAGCGGCTCTGTATCGTCGAGCTGCCGACTTCCTGGTGGGAAAGCTGACGGAAGAGTTCGCCAAAGCCCTGGATTTCCTTGTCCAACAGCACGCGAATGGCTTCCGGCGTGGAATCACGCCCGGTGAAGCCGGTGCCGCCCGTGGTCAGGATGACCTGCACGGCCGGGTCCGCGATCCATTCGCTGACCACGGCGCGCAGTTGGTAGACATCATCGGGCGCGATGCGCTTTTCATGCAGGGTATGGCCAGCCGCCGTCAGGTTGTCGACCAGTGCGTCGCCCGAGCGGTCATTCTCCGCGGTGCGAGTGTCCGAGACAGTCAATACCGCGATGGTGAGGCCGATCTGTTCGTCATTGCCGCTCATGATCAGTCCTTCTTGCCTTGTTGACGTGCCTCGAGCGCTGCCAGTTGCTCTGGGGTCGCCTTGGCCTGGTGATGTGTCTTCCACTCAGAATAGGGCATGCCGTAGACATGCTCGCGCGCCGCGTCGTAATCGAAGCTCACGCCGCGCTCCTCGCCAGCGGCCATCAGCCACTTGGACAGGCAATTGCGGCAGAAGTCGGCGAGGATCATCAGATCGATGTTCTGGACATCCTTGTTGTCATCCAGATGCTTGAGCAGACGACGGAAAGCGGCCGCTTCCAGCTCGGTGCGGGTCTGTTCGTCCAGTTGGCCAAGGTCTTGTACGGCTTGAGGGGTCGGGTCGCTCATCGAATTCTCCTGAGAAGGCTCAGCCAGGCGCCTGCCTTCATGCTGTCGGGGTGCCTGGTAGGCCCAGGCGGGATATCTGAAACTTTACGCAACTAATGCAGAGCTGTGAACCAGCGCTGCACGCCTGTGGTTTGGTCTATGGTTTGGCAGGTGGAGTGTTGGCGAATGGCATAGCGGGCACTGGCAAGCGAAAACGCCCGGCAGGCGAACCTGACCGGGCGTATCTTCACTCATCCAGCGGATGTCTGACGCCGCGCTAATTCGGACGTTGCTGACGTGCCAGGCTATCGTCAGGCGCCGTGGCGGGGTCTGATGCCGGGTCTGCCGCTTCGGCCTGCTTGACCTCGTCGTACCACAGATTGTGGTGCTGCTTGGCCCAGGTCTCATCGACATAACCGGTCTTCATGCCCTCGAAGGCGCCCTCGGTACCCGCGGTACCGATATAGATGTGGCCGAAGGACACCGCGATCAGCATCAGCGAGGCGATGCCGTGGAAGACATTGGCCCACTGCATGTTGTCACGGGTCTGGCCGAAGATCGGGAAGTCGAGCACCAGCCCGCTGGCAATCACTACCAGGCCGACCGTGGCCAGAATCCAGTACCAGGCCTTTTCCCCGCCATTGGCGAAGCCGGCGTCCGGATGCTTGCCCTTCATCATGCCGCCACCCTGACGGAACCAGTCAAGGTCATGCTTCCTGGGAAGATTGAGCTTCAGCCACTTGGCCAGCACCAGGATCAGCATGATCGAGAACAGGGGGCCCACATAGTTGTGGATCACCTTGGTCGCCATGATCATGTTGGCCCAGAACACGTCCCCGAAGACATTGCGGAACACGAACTTGCCCCACAGCAGGTTGATGCCGGTGATGGCCAGCGTCAGGAACAGCGTCGCCAGTGTCCAGTGCATGGCACGCTCCAGCGCCGTCCAGCGCAGCATCAGCTTGCCGCTGCGCGGGTGGTCCAGGTTGTTGCGTCCCACCAGCAGGTAGAAGATCACCAGCACGGCGAGCATGCCACCCAGCGCGATCAGGCCACCCGGTGAGATCCAGCGATTTCGGATCTGACGCCAGGTCTCGCCGCTCTGGTTGATCAGGCTGTAGTTGGAGTCATGACGGCTGTCGATGGAGTTGCCCCCATTCTTGACCTGCCGCCAGGTATCGGCGTCCACCGTGCCGACCGCCTGACCGATCTCGCCGTCAGGGTTCGCGGCCAGTGCCTGAGGAGCCAGCCAGAGACTGGCCAGCATCAGGCACAGGAACATGGCGACCACGGTCAACCGTGAAGCTGTAAAGTGCGCGCGCATGTCGCCTCCTTACCCCTTGCGGGCTGCGTCGTAGGCCAGGTGGTCCGCCTGCTGAACGCTGCTGGTGGTCAGGTTGGCAGACGTCTCCGGGTGGCTGGCCTTGTCAACCGGCGACCAGGCGCCGTCTTCATGGCCACGGTAGACCACGCGCTGACGGAAGATGTCGGAGACGGTCTCGGCATCGCCGGCCAGCAGGGCCTTGGTGGAGCACATCTCGGCGCACAGCGGCAGCTTGCCTTCGCTGATGCGGTTGGCACCGTACTTCTCGAACTCCTCTTCCGGGCTCTCGGCCGGGCCGCCGGCACAGAAGGTGCACTTGTCCATCTTGCCGCGCTCGCCGAAGGCGCCTTGCTGCGGGAACTGCGGGGCGCCAAACGGGCAGGCGTACAGGCAGTAGCCGCAACCGATGCAGATGTCCTTGTCGTGCAGGACGATGCCGTCATCGGTCTTGTAGAAGCAGTCGGTGGGGCAGACCGCCATGCACGGCGCGTCATCGCAATGCATGCACGCCACCGAGATGGAGACTTCGCTCGGCTTGCCGTCGTCCAGGGTCACCACGCGACGACGCTGAATGCCCCATTCCGTCTCGTTGGCGTTCTTGCAGGCTGTCACGCAGCCATTGCACTCGATGCAGCGCTCTGCATCACACAAAAATTTCATCTGGGCCATGGTGCTTCTCCTTCACGGCCTGTCGCCGGGTTCCTCGGTCAACAGGCCGGATGATTCTGGTAACGGATACATCCGATCGTGTCTTGCGCTGCGTCCGGGTCGCGTCACCGGGACGCGGCCGTCACTCGAGTCAGGCGAGGCTGACGCGGCACAAGGTGACCTTGGTTTCCTGCATCAGGGTCACGGGATCGTAGCCGTAGGTGGTCGCGGTATTGGCCGATTCACCGAGCACATAGGGCACGGTGCCTTCCGGATAGCGGGACTCGAGGGATTCGCCTTCGTAATGCCCACCGAAGTGGAAGGGCATGAAGACGACATCCGGGCCGACACGCTCGGTGACCATTGCCATCACCTTGACGCGACCGCCCTCGGCGCCCTCGACCCACACCATGTCGCCGTCCTTGATGCCCTGGTCATTGGCCAGTGCCGGATTGATCTCGACGAACATCTCCTGCTGCAGCTCGGCCAGCCACGGAATGGAGCGTGTCTCTTCGCCACCCCCTTCGTATTCCACCAGGCGGCCCGAGGTCAGGGTGATCGGGTACTTGGCGCTGACGTCCTTCTCCTGGATGGAGGCGTAGAGCGTCGGCAGGCGATAGATCGACTCGGAATCCGGCCAGGTCGGGTAGTCCTTCACCAGATCGCGACGCGCGGTGTACAGCGGCTCGCGGTGCTTGGGGATCGGGTCCGGGAAGGTCCACACCAGGGCGCGCGCCTTGGCGTTGCCATAGGGGATGCAGCCGTGCTTGATGCACACGCGCTGGATGCCGCCGGAGAGATCGGTCTTCCAGTTCTTGCCTTCCGCCGCCTGCTTTTCCTCGGCTGTCAGGTCATCCCACCAGCCCAGCTGCTTGAGCAGCTTGTCGGTGAACTCCGGATAGCCATCCTCGATCTCGGCGCCCTTGGACCAGGAGCCTTCCGCGAGGATGTTGGTACCGTTGTGCTCCACGCCATAACGTGCGCGGAAGTTGCCGCCACCCTCGGCCACCGTCTTGGAGGTGTCATACAGGATGGGCGAGCCCGGGTGACCCATCTCCGGCGTGCCCCAGCACGGCCACGGCAGACCGTAGAAGTCGCCGTTGGCCGGGCCGCCACGGGCCTTGAGGGTCTCGAAGTCGAAGGTGTGCCAGTTCTGCTGGTGTGCCTTCAGGCGCTCAGGGCTCTGGGCGGTGTAACCCACCGTCCACATGCCGGCATTGAACTCGCGCGTGATGTCCTCGACGACGGGCACGCTGCCTTCGACCTTGATGTTGCGGAACAGCTCGTCGGCGAAGCCCAGCTTGCGAGATAGCAGGTACATGATCTCGTGGTCAGGCTTGGATTCGAACATCGGCTCGATGACCTGATCGCGCCACTGCAGGGAGCGGCTGGAGTTGGTCACGCTGCCGGTGGTCTCGAACTGGGTCGCGGCCGGCAGCAGGTAGACGCCGTCGGTACGGTCGTGCATGACGGCAGCGATGGTCGGGTAGGGGTCGACCACCACCATCATGTCCAGCTTGGCCATCGCCTTCTTCATCTCCGGCCCGCGGGTCTGGGAGTTGACGGCATGGCCCCAGTAGAACATCGCCTTGAGCGCGGTGCGCTGGGAGATGCGGTCCGGGTTCTCGAGCACGCCATCGACCCAGCGCGAGACGGTGATGCCGTTGGTGTGCATCGGCTTGCCGTCATGATATTCGGTCTGGTCGTAGCGGTTCTGGATCCACTCGAAATCGACGTTCCAGACCTTGGACCAGTGCTTCCACGCGCCTTCGGAGAGGCCGTAGTAGCCCGGCAGGGAGTGGGACATCAGGCCCAGATCCGTGGCGCCCTGGACGTTGTCGTGGCCACGGAAGATATTGGCGCCGCCACCGGACTTGCCGATGTTGCCCAGTGCCAGTTCCAGGATGCAGTAGGCGCGGGTGTTGTTGTTGCCGGTGGTGTGCTGGGTGCCGCCCATGCACCACACGACGCTGCCAGGACGGTTCTGGGACAGGCGGCGTGCGACGTCGAGCATGTCGGCCTCGGCTACACCGGTGATGCGCTCGACTTCCGCCGGCGGGAACTTGGCGACTTCGGCACGCACTTCATCCATGCCGTAGACACGCTGCTGGATGTAGGCCTCATCTTCCCAGCCGTTCTCGAAGATGTGCCACAGCAGGCCCCAGATGTAGGCGACATCGGTGCCCGGGCGCAGGCGCACGTACTTGTTGGCCTTGGCGGCGGTCCGCGTGAAGCGCGGATCGACGACGATGATCTCGGCGTTGGAACGCTCCTTGGCCAGCAAGATGTGCTGCATGGCCACCGGATGCGCTTCGGACGGGTTGGAACCGATGAACAGGATCGAACGACAGTTGTGCATGTCGTTGAAGGAGTTGGTCATCGCTCCGTAGCCCCAAGTGTTCGCGACCCCGGCCACCGTGGTGGAGTGACAGATACGCGCCTGGTGATCGACGTTGTTGGTGCCGAACAGGGCCGCGAACTTGCGCATCAGGTAGGCCTGTTCATTGCTGAACTTGGCCGAGCCCAGCCAGTAGATGCTATCGGGGCCGTGCTCCCTGGTGAGCTCCAGCACCTTGTCGCCGACTTCCTCGATGGCCTGCTCCCAGGAGAGCTTCTTCCACTTGCCACCTTCGAGCTTCATCGGGTACTTGAGGCGACGGTCAGAGTGACCATGCTCACGCAGCGATGCGCCCTTGGCGCAGTGTGCGCCACGGTTGAAGGGGTGATCGAAGGCGGGTTCCTGCTTGGTCCAGACACCTTCCTGGACCTCGGCATAGACGCCGCAGCCCACGGAGCAGTGAGAGCAGATGGTGCGCTTTGTCTCGACCGGCGCATCAGACACTTCGGTCTTGGCTTCGGCGCGTTTCATCATCGGGGCGGCCATGAAGCTCGCGGCGGCAAGGCCGCCGGTGGCGACACCGCTGCGTTTCAGGAACTGGCGGCGGTTGATACCGAGTCCTGAGGTCTCTTTGGCAGAGGGGGTGGGGGTCAGTCGCATGACATCATCTCTCCTCGTCACCCGAATCATTGCCCGGGCCGCATGAGCGGGTCAGGGGGCAATGTCGGGAGCGGCGGTCTTTCAGATCAGGAGCAGTCCTGATCCGTGCCGACTTGTCACTGTCGATGGCGGGCGGAAACCTCTCCGCGCTGCCCGTTGTTCAGGCCGCTGGCCGCGCGCATGGCGCAGGCTCGGGGCACTGTCTATCTGGCATTCAGTCACGCAGCGTGGCGTAGAAGGCCTTGACGTGATCGCTCTCGCGATAGTTGTCCGTGCCCTTGTCCTTGGCGGGGGCCTCTGGCGCGGCCTGCTCCGGAATCACGGCACCGGCCAATGACCCTGCTGCGGCAACCCCTACGGTGCTGGCGCCCAGTACGCGCAGGAATTTGCGGCGCCCCTGGCGCGCCTGGTTATGGCTGTCTTTTGCGTCATCAGTCTTCATGCTGATCTCCTGTCGGGAATGCTGCTGGGTGATGCGAGATGGATAGCGTTGCAGTCTCGAATGTTGCTTCACGTCATGCGTGACATCAGTGTCTTGCGTCGGGCGCCGCCCTGGCTGGCGTGACGAGCTGGACGGCCTCAGCCGTCACCTGCTCGCCAGAGTTGTTTCCGGTCGCCGCATGCAGCGGGATCGAATCACCGAGGTTCAGGCGCTCTGCCCGCAGGAAGGCCTGCCCCAGGTAGCCGACGGCGGCATAGAAGGGGCTCTCGCGTCCCGCGAGGTCGGCGCAGCAGCGCTCGCCCCAGCTGGCCACATGGCGGCGGAAGAAATTGACCTGCTCGCCGGGCACCTCATCGATCAGCATGGCCATCACTTCGCACAGCGCGCCGAGATGATCCTCGGGCTCATGCACATCGCTCTGGCGCTCAAAACCGAGGCGTTTGAGATCCTGGCGCAGGGCGACCAGTGGCATCTCCATCAGCGAGCCGGTGAGGTACCAGCTGGCGTAGGGCACTACCTCGCCCTGCACCACGCCTACCAGGCTCTGGAAGAAGTCGTCTTCCAGGCGGCGCGAGTCACTGACGCGGGCGGCCAATGACAGCGACGCCAGCGCGCGCGGCAATTGTTGCTCGGCGGCCCCGGGCAGGCTGATGGCGTCATGGTCAAGTTCGGCCAGAAAGTCGATCAGCTCCGCATCCGGTGCCGCGCGCAGCAGCCGCGCCAGCAACCGATAGAGGTCGGCGCGCAATGCCTGCTGTTCTTCACTATGGCTTATCAGAGAGTCGGCCGCAGCGGTGTCAGATGCACGGTCGTCAGTCCCACCTGATGCAAAGTCGTCGGGAGTCGACGTGGGTGATGTCATTGGCTCAAACCTTGAGTTGGGCATCGGGATTACGTGCCATTTCGTGCCAGATGTCCTTGACGCGGCAGTCGCTGCACATCTTCAGGCGCAGTGCGCCATCGCCCTGGAAGTAGGCATGCGAGGCCAGTTTGGTCTGCATCGCCGTGATGGTGGCGGTAGAGCCGAACGGCGTGCCACAGCTGATGCAGGGGAAGGGCACATCCTGCTTGATGAGCTGAGGTTCGCGGCGCACCTCGGGCTGCGGAGCAAAGCCTGGTGCCAAGGTGATGACCTGCTCCGGGCATGCCTGCTCGCACAGGCCACACTGCACGCAGTCACCTTGAGTGAAGGATAGTGCAGGCGACGTGCGATTGGCCGAGAGAGCGCTGGTCGGGCAGACTGCGACACATCCCTGGCACAGCGTGCAGTTGTCGCTGTCGACGTTCACCACGCCGAAGGGCGCGCCTGTCGGCACGGCGACGCTGTCCTGCGCCAGGTCCGCGACCGACAGTGTCGCCAGGTGATCGAGCACCCGATTGAGGCGTTCGCGCTTGCCGGGGCGTGCCTGCGGCTGACCCAGCAGCCAGTCACGGGCGATCGGCTGGCTGGGTTGCTGCTCTTCTTCACTATCCGCGCCCGGTGCCAGAGCGACACACAGCGGCGTGATCAAGGGCAGGGGGTCAGCCTCGCGGGCATCCATTTGCGGCAGGGTGGCCGGCAGTGATACGAAGCGGATGCGCGGCTCGCCACTGTCCGCACTGGCAAGTCCCATGCTGTCGAGCAGGGTCAATGCCAGGCGACGTTCGCTATCGAGTTGCTGGTGCTGGCCTGCGGGCAGGTCGTGGGGCAGTTCGACGATGACCTGTGTCGCGCCGAGTGCGAGAGCGGCCAGCCACTCGTCGTGCCCGGTGGCGGAGATTTCCTCGAGTTTGATATCGAGGCAGCGCTCCTGATCGACACTCGCCAGGGCAGTCTGCGAGGCAGGGGATTGCTCCAGGCGATAGCGCAGCAGCGGGTAGAGGCCACCGCCATCCTGATAGCGCTCCAGCAGGCGCTGGATCTGCTCCATGCGCTGCTCGGCCGGAGGCTGGGTGAAACTCAGCGCGCCGGTCGGGCAGGCGCTGACGCAGCTGGCCGCGCCGTGGCACAGGTATGGGTCGATCTCGATATGCGCATTGCGACGACCGGCCACCGAGAAGATGGCATCGGCGCTGCACGATGACAGGCAACGCGTACAGCCGACATTGCCGGCACTGGAGTGCGCGCAGGTATCGAGATTGACGGTCACGTAATTCGGTTTGTCGAAGTTGCCGATCAGGCCCGCGAACTGCATGGCCCAGGCGGTCAGCTGTGACAGTGATTGCTGGGAGGCTCCGGCATCGGCGACCAGCTGATCCAGCTCGGCGATGACGTCCGCACCGGCTTGCAGATAGCCGGGCGGTGGCAGTTCCGCCTGGTTGAGCGGCTGGCTGGACAGGTCGGCGATCAGGTCGAGATGGGGCGCGCTGCCGGCACCTTGCGGCACCAGTGCAGCAGCCAGATTGACGCCATCGCTGGCAAGACTGAACTGGCCGAGGTGGCCGCTCAGCGTGAGCATGTCACGCGGGGCGCTGTGCGCAGGCAACGACTCGCTGGCGGCGAGATGCTGTTCATCCATCGTCACCAGCGCACTGTTGTCCTGCTCACTGATCAAGAGTGCCACCGGCAGCTGAGCGGTGGCCGGCAGGCGGGTCAGCAGGCTTGCCAGCGCTCGCACTCGCGCTTCGCTGCCGATGATCACGGTGCGTCCCAGACTGTGATAACGGATGGGTGCGCTACCGGCATCCGTCGCCAATAGCGGCAGGCTGGAGGCTGATGAGCCACCCATGGCGGATGACAGGGCGCGTTGGCGTGCTTGTTGATTGAGGGCGCGTTGAGCGCTCTCGAGGCTTGAGCTGAGCATCCTCATCCTTATTCGGTCGTGGCGGACCTTGCATGCAAGCTGCCGTCAGGTGGCAGGCGGGTGATGCAGGCCCCGGTCGTCGCTGATTCTCGCGGTCTTTCGCGGTGAGGGCCGGGTCGGCGATCGACAGTCTTTCAGTGAGGGATTCATGACATGCCAACTGTCCTTGCATGCTGTTGATGCCATTGCCGTTTTACGCCTGATGAGAGAAAGGCGCTGTCAGGTCGCGCAGGCACTCATCACCGTAGGCGGTTGACGCCAGTCATCATCTTCAAGTACTGGCATGTCATGCTGAATCTTGCAGGTGCGTTGCAGTCAATGCGCCTTGAGCAGGCGCGTCAGGGTGACTCATGAGGCATCAGGATGACCTCGGTCAGAGGTGTCCGGCTTGCTCGTGGGTCATAATGACTCATGTCGGTTATGCGGCGCGTCATCCTGACGCCCTTGGGACTTGGTCCTTTATCCTGAGCCCTGATGCGCTCATGGGGCCAGCCCCGGGTCACGGCTTGTCGCGGACGACGCCGCCATCATCTGACGCGGGGGCTGGCTCGGACGAGTCTTCTGCTGACATCGCTTGCGGGCTTGGTGATTCGACTATCTCGTCCCTGGGCGTCGCGTGTGACTCATCCACTGGCGCCCCACCGTCAGGCGCCTGCTCAGCGATCTGGTTGTCTGTCTCCAGTGTCGTATCCGCCTGGGGTGCCTCGCTTGTCTCATCGAGCTTTTCCAGGCCTTCTTCGACCTTGCGGGTCCAGCTGCGCAGCGTGTCGGCGACACCTTCGGCGAGCGGGCGCACCTTGGAAAAGTCCTGGTCGTAGTCATCCAGCCCATCGCGCACCGAGTGCTCGCCACCCATGAAGATGCGTCGCAGTGCACGCTGGCGCAGCGCCGGGTCCACGCCGCTCTGCATGAAGGCGCTGATGTCGGCGTCTGGTGTCAGGGTGTCGGGGTCTGGCAGCTCGATGACTGACACTTCGGTATGGTCATCGTCCGATGTCTGCTGATCGCCCTCGGGTAATGCTTGCTCGGCTGCCGAGGAGGGGCTGTCTCCGTTCGGGGGGGCGTGCTGCGAGGCGCTCGCTGCAGGGGTATCAGCGCTGTTGTCAGCGACGTCTCCCGCCTGTGAGGGCGCAAGGGTGTTGCCTCTGGTGCCCTCGGCGCTGTCCAGCTGTGCCAGTTGATCTTCACGCCGTCTGTCGCCTTGCTTTCGGCGTGACCAGCGCGAGAACAGGCCTTCATTGGCCCGGCTTGCGTTATCGTCGTGCTGGCTCATGACGTGCTTTCCGTACCATCACCGGGTTGATGCGCCTTGTTGGTCGTCGCGGCGTGCTGCTCTGCCTGACTGGCGCGCCCGGCGCCCTTGCGTTTCTTCTTCTTGCCTTCGTCGATGCGCTCACCGTGACGGGCGAGGTAGGCTTCCAGCCACACCATCAAGGCCGGCGGCATCGGCACGTCCAGCACCAGCTGGTCGCCATCCATCCACTGTGATGCCACCTCCTGACAGGCTGTCACCACGCGGGGCTGCATGCCGTCGGCTTCGCGTTCATCGCATTGGACGAACAGACGCGGCTGCTCGCAGCGCAGGTTGTAGCGGTAATCGGTGCGCTCAGTCAGATGAAGCTGCAGCGGCAGGATGCGGCGATGCGCCACTTCTTCAGCGGCGGCAGGCTCTGCTGCGTGCGTGTCCGCCTCTGGCGTTGCGGAGGGCGAGAGGTCGGCAATCCGCCAGGTGTCGATGCTGAAACGCCCCAGTTTCTGCGTGGTGGGCGCCAGGGTGACGCTCAACCAGCGGGTGTCGTCACTGCGGGGAGGGAGGGATTCAGACATGGCTTCCTTGTTCACTGCTATACCCGCAAGCGGGTCTGAAAAGAATGCTGCGATGGTACTGGTTTGCAAGATACATGCCGCTGCGTGCGATATCAGGGTCTCCATCAGTCAGTGCGGGGACAGCTCTGCCATCGGACTGGTACTCTACGGCGATTCAGCGCAAGAATTGCCATTCCAACCGGCTCGATCAGGGAGACCCGAGTTCATGATGCCCTCTGCACGGCCAGCGATCAGTCGCGCCACACTACCCACTACGCTGGACATCGAAGTCATGGATGAGCGCGGTGAGCGCCATCAGCAGTCCATTGCCGCCGAGCGCTCGCTGACCATCTATCTCAATCGTCGCGAGATCGTCACCTTGATGACCCTGGGTGCCGAACCTGAGGCGCTGGTGGCCGGCTATCTACGCAATCAGGGCTTGCTGGGTGAACTTGAGGACCTCGAGGCGCTGCAGGTGGACTGGGAAGTCGAGAGCGCCTCGGTGGTGACGCGTCATCTGCCCGAGGATATCGAGCAGCGCCTCGGCAAGCGCACCGTTACCACCGGCTGTGGGCAGGGCACGGTATTCGGCAATCTGCTGGAGCGCCAATCACTGGCCGCGCTGGACACAGGCCCCTTCAGTCAGGCCTTGTTGTATCGCCTGCTGGAGGCGCTGGCGGCGCACAACGCGACCTATCGCAAGGCCGGCGCGGTACATGGCTGCGCCCTGTGCCGCGATGATGAGGTATTGGCGTTCATCGAGGATGTCGGCCGCCACAACGCCGTCGATACGCTGGCGGGGCTGAGCTGGCTGGCGCCCCTGAGTGATGATGCCAGTGATTATCAGGGGGCCAACATCTTCTATACCACTGGTCGCCTGACCTCCGAGATGGTACTGAAGGTGGCTCAGGCGGGGATCTCGGTGCTGGTCTCGCGCTCCGGCGTCACGCAGAAGGGGGTGGAGCTGGCGGTACGCTTTGGCGTGCTGTTGATCGCACGCGCCAAGGGACGCCATTTCCAGGCCGTGGACCCTGCCGGGCGGCTGGTGCTGGACGCCATCCCGCCGCTACGTGCAGGCGACGCCCTCAAGTCGTCTCGTCATGACGCGTCAGGCAAGCAATCCTCATCAGTCGGCGCAGCCGGGCACGACAAGGAGGGCCAGTGATGAGCCGTCTCTGTTCGCCGCTGGGCGACACACTCTCACAGGGCTTTTCCTCCGAACTCGGCGCACCTTCAGGCAGCTCTGCCGCTGAGTCTTCAGGTACGGCTACCGGCCGGCAAGCTCCGGTCCCCCACGACAACCCCTTTCTGACGGTGCAGGAGGTTGCGCGCCTGCTGCACCTCAACGAGAAGAAGATCTATCAGCTGGCCAGTGACGGCACCATGCCGGCGACCAAGGTGACCGGCAAGTGGTTGTTTCCACGGCGACTGGTGGAGCAATGGATTCTCGAGTCCAGCCATCATGGTGTACTGGCGGATCGCCTGATGATCACCGGCAGCGATGATCCGCTGCTGGCCGCGCTCTCCATGCGCCTCAATCAGCAGCATGCCGGTAGCGCCTTCTATGGCATGAGCGTCACTGGCACGCGTCTGGGGCTTGATCTGCTCAGCCAGGGGCGGGCTGATGTCTGCGCCATTCACTGGGGGCGTGCGGAGGAGGCGGCGCTGCGGCATCCGGCGCTGATTCGCGGACATGATGGCTATCGCCAATGGGTGATGGTGCGGCTTGCGCGCCGCACTCAGGGGTTGATCATCCGCAATGACGACCGCCATTTGTCCATCGACCCCAGCGGTCTGTTCGGCTCGCAGCGGCGTTGGGCGGTGCGACAGGAGGGGGCGGGTTCGCAGCGCTTCCTGCAGGAGTGGCTGTCCGGCCATCAGATGCGTGCCGAGCAGCTCAACACCTTGGCGATCGCCTATTCCGAGCGTGAAGTGGCCTCGATGGTGGCGCGGGGCGAGGTGGATGTCGGCCCCGGTACGCTGTCGGCCGCCAATGAGTTCGGCCTCGGCTTCGTGCCGGTCTGTGAAGAAGCCTTCGATCTGGTGGTGCCGCGCAATGTCTACTTCCGGGATCTCTTCCAGGG
Organism: Cobetia sp. MB87; assembly: GCF_011319755.1. Classification (NCBI taxonomy): domain Bacteria; kingdom Pseudomonadati; phylum Pseudomonadota; class Gammaproteobacteria; order Oceanospirillales; family Halomonadaceae; genus Cobetia; species Cobetia sp. MB87. The sequence goes on from NZ_VFBC01000002.1 coordinate 16,929, forward strand.
GTTGCTGGACTATCTGGCGACACCTAATGGCATCCAGCTGGCCCAATCCCTCGGCGGCTATGATCTGCGCGAATGCGGTCAATTGATCTGGCGTGGCGACGCCGCCCAGCACGATTGAGACGCTCGGTATTGAGACGCTCGATAAATTGAACGCCCAGCGGGTGCTGGCGGCCAGGACTCGGCGCAAGCCATGAGTGTCTTTACAACATCTCAAAAAATCGCCCATTAGCGCATGGCTAGTGGGCGATTTTTTTATTTCGGGTTGACGGAGAGAATGATCAAGCAAGTCGTTGTTTCGAATGGGTCGGCCAGGTTGGGCTCGCGTCAAGGCTGTCTTTACGGTTTAGCTTCCTGCCAGCGCGTTGCGTGGCTCAGCTTGCTTCAACACAGCTCGGCTCACTTCACGACAGATCAGCTTGGGTCCGAATCATTGCGAGTGCACACCGACAGAACGATGGCATCTTCTTCGCTGGTAGAGACAAGGGCGTGACCCATGTCGGAGTCGAAATAGATGCTGTCGCCATCGCCCAGCGGCAAGGGTTCATAGAATTCCGAATAGAGCAGAATGCTGCCCGCCAATACCATCAGGAACTCCTCGCCGTCGTGACGCACCCAGTCGGGGAAATCATCGAAGCTGCGTGCGCGCACGCGAGTCTTGAAGGGAATCATGCGTTTCTGCGCCAGCTGCCAGGACAGTAGCTCGTGCTCATAGGTCGGTGTCGGGTGTGATTTGCCATCACCGACGCGCGTCAGGTCGCGACGCCCGAGAGTGCCAGTCTGGCGCTTGGGCGGGCTCAGCAGCTGCGGCAGGTCGATGTTGAGGCCATGAATCAGCTTCTGGACCGCCGTGAAGGTCGGTGAGATCTGCTCATTCTCGATCTTGGACAACGTCGAACGCGCCAGTCCCGTGCGCTGGCTGACATCTTCCAGCGTCCAGTGATGGGAGAGGCGAATCTGCTTCACGCGTTCGCCAAGCTTCAGGGGCTCAACGAAGGGTTTGCGACCGGAGGCGATCCGGACGGCGGCGTCCTTGTCTGTAGGTGTGCTCATGAGAGTGGCTTCGCTATGGGCGTGATATTGGCGGCGCACGACACTGGGTGTCGCAGTGCTGTCAGCTGGCGATAAAGTTTACTATCGGAAACTTTATCGCCAGCTTATCACAGCATGGCAAGCGCGCATCATCCCGACACGTAGCCAACATGGCTGTCCGCGACATGGCTCTTTGGGACACTGGAGGCTCGCTGGTACTCCCCTTGATCCAGCGGCAGGTTTCCTGGCTGCGGGAAACCTGTCGTGGGGAGTGGTGTGCGGCAAGCGTGAAAAGTCACCGGTACGGGGAATACTCAGCGCTGGAACAGCCGGGCACTAATAGCCGAGCACTAGAACAGTCAGGCGCTAGGACAGCGGGTGGTCACGCTCATCCTTGGCGGGCTTGGCAAGCGGCGGCTGGACGCCGTCTGGCGTGCCAGAGGTGGAGCGGGACGCGAGTTCGAGCTGATCTGGCTCGGATTTCTTTGACTCGGGACGCTCTGAGGAGGGTTGCTCAGAAGCCGGTGGCTCTGAAGGGCGTTGGCCCGGGTGATGGCTGCCGGCACGCACATCGAGACCATCCTGCATCGGCAATCCCGCCAGCGCCTTGAGATGCGCCTCGGTGCTGCGCCCCAGCGCCTCCAGGCAATACCCGCCCTCCAACACGGAGACGATACGCCCGTGGCAGTGTCGCCGCGCGACATCCATCGCCAGCAGGGTGACCCAGTAATAGTCGTCATCTTCCAGACATAGTTCCGCCATCGGGTCTTCACGATGCGCGTCAAAGCCCGCCGAGATCAGGATCAACTCCGGTTTGAAGTCATCGAGCTTCTTCAGCCATTGGGCTTCTATGGCGTGCCGGAAAGCCAGTGAGCCGCTGCCTTCACTCAAGGGCGTGTTGTGGATGTGCTCCCAGCGGCTCTCCAGGTAGCGCCACGGGTACATGGCGTCCTGAAAGGAGGAGCACACCAGCGTGTCGGGATCATGCTTGAAGATGTCGACGGTGCCGTTGCCCTGGTGTACGTCGAAATCGAGGATCGCGATCCGCTTCACGCCGCAATGCTGGCGGGCGTGCAGGGCGCCCACCGCCACGTTGTTGTAGAAGCAGAAGCCCATCGCATCGGCGCGTTCGGCATGATGGCCCGGGGGGCGCACGGCGCAGAAGACGTTGTCGGCCTGATCACGCATCACCTGGTCGACCCCACGTACCACCGCGCCTGCGGCCAGTCGCGCCGCGACCAGGCTATCGGCACACATCACGGTGTCTTCGTTGATGGTCAGCAGCTGCCCGGCCTGGGGTGGACATTTCTCCAGCGCCTGCAGGTGGCGCATGGGATGCACGCGCGCCAGCTGCTCAAGCGTTGCCGCTCGCGCACTGTATTGCTGGACATGCTGAATCACGCCGCTCAGCGCCAGCTGACGCTCAATGGCCTGCAGGCGCAGTGGGCTCTCGGGGTGGGTGGGGCCCATGAAATGCTGACCGCAGTCGCGATGGGATATGTAGGAGGTGATCATCGGCATGCCTGCGTAAGTGTGCGGGTCATAATGGTCTGCACCATGACGTAACAGTAAGAGTCGTCAATGGCATGAGCCAGTCGCCGATGGTCTACCTTGTTTCACGCATGAAGGGCGCGAGGATGGCTGTTCAGACCTGCGCTTTCGCGGCATGCTGCTCATATCGCGCTGACGAGGCGCAACCGCTGACAGGACAAGCCTATGGGAACGCGATTTCTGCGCAATTTCTTCGAGCCCGCCAGTATCGTGGTGATCGGCGCCTCGGAAAAGCCGCATTCACTGGGCGGGCAGGTACTGCGCAATCTGCTTGAAGGGGGCTTCAAGGGCGCCCTGACGGTGGTCAATCCCAAGGGATATGAGACGGTGCATGGCGTGGCGTGCGTCAAGCGGGTCAGTGAGCTGGAGCAGGTGCCGGACCTGGCCATTCTGTGCTCGCCGCCGGATACCTTGCCGCGGGTGGTCGAGAAGCTGGGTCGGCGCGGCGTCAAGGCGGCGCTGCTGATTTCGGGAGGTGTCGCGCCGACACCGGTCAGCTCGTTGGCCCGCGTTACCGGCAAGGGGCTTGAGATGCTGTCACGCCGCGATGGGCTGAACTTCTCTGCCCCACGCCTGCCGGGCATTCACAGGCCCACTACTGGCAAGCCAGCCCCCAATTCCTCCGCCACCGAATTGTCGCCTTTGGATCAGACCGGCGAGCCTTCAGCATCGAGCGCCGAGCGCTACCCGCGGATCGCCGACAGTACGGACGACGTGTTGGACACCTCCCGGGCCCGTGAGCCAGGGGGCGAAGTCCCGCGTATCCACCGCGATCAGGAAAGCCTCAACAGTCGGTTGCTAAAGGCCGCCCGTGGCAGTGGGATTCGCCTGCTCGGGCCTGAATGCATGGGCATCTGCGTGCCCAACCGCCACCTGAATGCCTCCTTCAGCGGGCAGCCAGTGGCCAAGGGCAAAGTCGCCTATCTCGGTCAGTCGGGGATGTTGGGCAATGCGATGATCGACTGGGCGGCGGGGCGCGGCATCGGCTTCTCGCATCTGGTGACTCTGGGCGACAGCGTCGATGTGATGCTGCCCGATCTGATCGACTATCTGAACCAGTACGGGCCGTCGCAGGCCTTGCTGTTGCACCTGGAGCGCATCCACGACCCGATGCACTTCATGACCGCGCTGCGCGAGGCATCCCGCAATCGACTGGTGCTGGCGATCAAGAGCGGACGCACCCCGGAAGCCGACCTGTTCGGCACACATGTCACGCGTGGGGTGCCCAATCGCGACCGGATCGTCGATGTTGCCCTCGCGCGTGCCGGCGTAGTGCGCGTCAATGACAGCGAAGACATGTTCGATGCGCTGGAGACGCTGAATCGCATGAAGCCGTTGCGCGGTGATCGGCTGGCGATCGTCTCCAATGGGTTGGGCCCGGCCTTGCTGGCTATCGACAAGCTGATGGCGGGTGGCGGCAAGCTGGCCGAGCTGAGCGAGGAAAGCCGCCAGGCGTTGCTCAAGGCCGAACTGGATGTCAGCCTGCCGGGGCGCAATCCGGTGGATCTGGGCGGCAATGCCACGCCGGAAGACTTCGTGGCCGCGGTCAACATCGTGGCCAATGACCGAGGCGTGGACGCCGTATTGGTCGTGCATGCGCCGACACGTCTTGCTCCCTCACGGGCGACGGCCGAGGCCCTGGTGGCGCATCGCAAGCAATTCCGACGCAACCTGCTGACCAGCTGGATGGGACTCGAGCAGGCACTTTCGGCCCGCCATGAGTGCCATCTGGCCGGCATTCCGACCTATCTGTCACCAGAGAAGGGCGTCAAGGCCTTCCTGCAGATGGTCGATTACCACCGTGTGCAGACACTGTTGCAGCAGACGCCGCCGAGCCTGGCCTTCTCGACCAGTGCCGAGATTCGCGCCCGCGCCCATGACCTGGTGCACAGCGCGCGGCGTGCGGGGCGGGAATGGTTGACCCACTCGGAGACGGCGCAGGTGCTCGATACCTACGGCATCGCGACCGCACCGAGTCGCTATGTGCTCGACGCCGCCGAAGGTGCGCGCGCCATCGTCGAATTGCAGCGTTCTGCCACGAATGATGACCAGCCTTCTCGCCAGGGCCCCTATGCGCTGCGCGTGGTGCATGAACACAACAGCCAGCCGTTCCGCTATCGCCGCTACCCACAGCGGCTGTCTTCCGGCGTGGTGCAGGACCTTTCCGGTCCAGAGGATATCGCGCTGGCAATTCGCCGCATCACCCAGAAGGTAGCGGAGGGCGATGCCGAGCGCGGCCGCGGTGACCATGAGCGCACGCGTATTCATGAGTTCTGTCTGCAGCCGATGCAGCGTGGCAAGCACTCGTTGCAGTTGAGCGCAGGCATCACGCGCGATGACGAATTCGGCCCGGTGATCGTGTTCGGCATCGGCGGTTACAAGGTCAATGTGCTGGCGGACCGCCAGGTCGCCTTGCCGCCCCTCAACATGACCCTGGCGCGTGAGCTGATCTCGCGCAGCCATGCCTCCCGCCTGATCGCCGAGCACTCGCCGGACCCGGAGCGCGATTTCGAGCGCGTCAGCACGCTGTTGATCAAGCTCTCGCAGTTGGCATCGGATTTGCCTGACATAAGAGGGTTGGAAATCAATCCGTTGTTGCTCAACCGCGAGGAAGCCATGGCGGTAGATTTCGCGCTGGATCTCGGCAAACCGGCTCGTTTCGCGATCATGCCGTACCCGGAGGAGCTGCGTGAATGGGTGTCGCTGGACAATGGCATGCACGTCGAGGTGCGCCCGATACGCGGTGAGGATGCGCCCTTGATCACGGCCTTCCATGCCCGGCTTTCAGAGGAAAGCATTCGTTTCCGCTACTTCCACCACAAGGCGGCACTGACGCAGCGAGATCTCGCGTTGCTCGCCCAGATCAATTACGACCGCCAGATGGCCTTCATCGCCGAGCGTGAAGTGGAAACCCAGTCAGGTGAGTCGCCGCAGCGCGAGATGCTGGGGGTGGTGCGGGTATGGAATGACCCGGACAACATTCGTACCGAGTTCTCCGTCATCATCCGGGATGACATGCAAGGCGAGGGGATCGGCAGTCTGCTGATGGAGAAAATGCTGCGCTATTGCCGCTCGCTGGGCACGCTGGAGATGGTCGGCAAGATCATGATCGACAATCACCCGATGCGCGCCTTGATGAAGCACCTCGGCTTCACCTGTCGCTACAACATGGAGGAACAGGTCATCGATGCCAGCATCCGTCTCAACGAGCCGGTCAGTGATTGGCAGCGCCTGAGACTGGAAGCCAAGGCCTGATGCGCCTTGTTGGTGCGTGGGCTTGTTGATAGACCTATGTCTGGGCTTATTGATAAGCGTGTGTGTGGGTTTGTTGTTAGACGTGTGGGAGGTGCTCAAGGCCGCATGCGCAGGCTTGCCAGGCGGTTCTCGACAACACGCAATGAATGACGGGTTGGAGAGCAATAGACCAATAACAACACGCAATATCGTGATTCAGGGAGGTATCAGCAAGAAGCGTCAAGGGCATACCACCTTGGTCGTATAAATGTCTGTTCGTGTTTGAGCGCTTATCAATAAAACTGTATTGTAATTACAAATATAAGAATCCTTTATGGATAATGGCGCAGGGGATGACACAGTATTCTGTCAGCAGGCCGGCAAGCGAGACTTGCGGTCAGATTGCGCGATTTCAGCGGCAGGGCGATTCACTCTCCCTGCCGGATTGAGTGTGTAATGGACAGAATCCGTGGTTATTTCCTGCCCGCTGACGACAGGAAAGCCAATGACTGACACTCGCGACGTGAAGATTCGAGTGCGCAATTTGAGCAAGGTGTTCGGCAATCAGCCCGACAAGGCGCTCAAATTGCGTGATGAGGGCATGAAACGCCCTGAGATTCTTGAGAAGACTGGCCAGACGTTGGGGCTTTCCAACGTGGACTTTGATGTGATGGAAGGCGAGTTGCTGGTCATCATGGGGCTGTCCGGCTCCGGGAAATCGACCTTGATCCGCTGCCTGAACCGGTTGATCGAACCGACGGAGGGCGAGATCCTCATCGACGGCGATGATGTCGCCAAGCTGGATGACAAGTCGCTGCTGCGCTGTCGTCGCAAGCATTTCTCGATGGTGTTCCAGAATTTCGCGCTCTTCCCGCATCGCACCGTGCAGCAGAATGCCGAGTTCGGGCTTGAGGTACGTGGCGAGGACAAGGAAGTCTGTTATCAGCGCGGTCGCGATGCGCTCAAGCAGGTAGGCCTTGATGGTTGGGAAGATGCTTACCCCAGCCAGCTCTCCGGCGGCATGCAACAACGTGTCGGCCTGGCGCGAGCGCTGGCCAACGACTCCACTGTGCTGTTGATGGATGAGGCCTTCTCGGCGCTTGATCCCCTGATCCGCAAGGACATGCAGCAGGAATTGCTGGCGCTGCAGCACAAGATGAAGAAGACCACCATCTTCATCACCCACGACCTTGATGAAGCCCTGTCCATCGGCGACCGCATCATCCTGCTCAAGGATGGCGAGATCGTGCAGATCGGCTCCCCCGAAAGCATCCTGACATCCCCTGCCAATGATTATGTGGCGCGCTTCGTCGAAGGCGTCGACATGTCGCGCATCCTCACTGCCCGCTCGGCGATGACCGATGTGCGTGCCACCGCACGCGATGATGATGGCCCACGTACGGCGCTGCGCAAGATGGGCGACAACGGCCTCGACAGCCTGTTCGTGGTGCGTCGTGATCGCACCGTACTCGGGATCATCACTGCCGAGGATGCCGAACGTGCCGTGCGCGAGAATCTGACCGATCTCTCGAGCATCATCCACTCCGATTGCTGTCAGGTTTCCCCGGAAGAACCGCTGCACAACCTGTTCGCGATGTTTGCCGGTCATCACCATCCGCTGGCGGTGGTCGATGAGCAATCCCGCCTCTTGGGCGTGGTGATCAAAGGGTCCGTACTCGCGGAACTGGCGGAAGCAGGGGAGGCACACGCATGAGCGACGCAACCGGTTTTACCATCCCGAAGATTGAACTGGGTGACTGGATCGAGACGGGGCTTGATTACCTGACGACCAACTACTCAGGCATCACGCGCGGCATCTCCAAGTTCACCGAGACCGGCATCGATGTCCTCAACGATGCGCTGATGTGGCTACCCGAGTGGGCGCTGATCGCCCTGGTGACGCTGTTGTGCTGGCGGCTGGCCGGCACGCGCCTGGCCATCGGTTCCGTACTGGGGCTGGGACTGATCTGGAACCTGGATCTGTGGGACCCGATGATCGAATCGCTGACTCTGGTGGTGATCGCCACCCTGGTCGCCGTGGTCATCGCGGTACCGCTGGGGATACTGGCGGCACTTTCGGATCGCTTCTACAAGGTCATCATGCCGGTGCTGGATTTCATGCAGACCATGCCGGCCTTCGTCTACCTGATTCCGGCGATTCCCTTCTTCGGCATCGGCTCGGTCTCCGCCATCTTCGCCACCGTGATCTTCTCGATGCCACCGGCGATTCGCTTCACCACGCTGGGCATCCGTCAGGTGCCCAATGACCTGATCGAGGCGGCCGATGCCTTCGGTGCCACCCGCAGCCAGAAGCTCTTCAAGCTGCAGCTGCCGCTTTCCCTGCCCACCGTGATGGCCGGCATCAACCAGACCATCATGCTGGCACTCTCGATGGTGGTGATCGCGGCCATGATCGGCGCCGATGGCCTGGGGAATGAGGTCTGGAAAGCCATCCAGCGCCTGCGTCCGGGAGATGGTTTCGAAGCGGGCATCGCGGTGGTCATCCTGGCCATGCTGCTCGACCGCCTGACCCAGACCTTCAGCAAGGAAAAGAAGCCTCGTTCGTGAGGGGCTTCATCAGTGGCCTCCGTATGCTTCATGGCTATACGGAGGCCGCCTCGAGCACTTTTCCTACCCGACTCAGCGTTTGACTGTCGAGAGGACGATGGCCGTTGGCCGTCGACAAGCGCTCTCTGAACTCGTGTTTCGAGAGACGTTCTTCGACAGATGCTTTTCGATAAACAATGAGTAAATTCGAATAAAGGGGATAACGATGAACAAGCAAGATGCCTCCCGCACTACCTTGAACGTCACCGCGAAGATGAATGCCGCCAGCAAGGCACTACTGCTCGGCGCTGTCATGTCTTCCTCACTGGCCGGTGCAAGTGCCGTGTATGCCGCCGGTGACAAGGGCGATGTGACGCTGGCCTACGTCGAATGGTCCTCTGAAGTCGCCTCCACCAATGTGGTCAAGGCGGTGCTCGAATCACAGGGCTACAACGTCGAACTCAAGGCGCTGTCTGCGGCGGCGATGTTCCAGGCAGTAGCCTTCGGCGATGCCGATGGCATGGTCGGTGCGTGGCTCCCCACCACCCACGAAGACTACATGGCCAAGATCGCCGACAAGGTCGACGACCTGGGCGTCAATCTCGAAGGCACCAAGCTGGGGCTGGTCGTGCCGTCCTACAGCAAGCTCGAGACCATCGACGACATCAAGACCCACGCCGAGGATATCGATGAGCGCATCGTCGGCATCGAGCCGGGCGCAGGCCTGACGCGTCTGACCGAGCAGGTGCTCGAGGATTATGATCTCGAGGACATCGATCTGACCACCGGCAGCGGCGCGACCATGACCGCCGCGCTGAGCAATGCGATCAAGGGCGAGCGTGAGATCGTCGTCACCGGCTGGACACCGCATTGGATGTTCGCTCGCTGGGACCTCAAGTACCTGGATGACCCGAAGGGCGTCTACGGCGGTGCCGAGGAGATTCACACACTGGCGCGCAAGGGACTCGAGGAAGACATGCCGGAGGTCTACGCGATTCTCGACAACTTTGCCTGGACCCCGGCTGACATGGGCGAAGTGATGCTCAACAACCAGGAAGATGACGCTGACCCCTACGAAACCGCCAAGGCTTGGGTGGAAAGCCATCAGGATATCGTCAAGGAATGGCTGCCGGCCGCAGCTGAGTGATGCCTGACGCATGACTCAGTGAGTCATGAATGACGAAACGCCCCCACAGGGTCTCCTGTGGGGGCGTTTCGTTGTGTGCCTGCAATGACGCGTCGCTCACACGGGGCGGGCTCAGCCTGAATTGATCAGAACGGGCGGGCTCAGAAAGGACAGGGACTGCGCACTGCCATGCGCTCACCGCTCACCGGGTGATCGAAGCTGATCATCTCGGCATGCAGCATCAGGCGCTCGGCCATGAAGAAGGCCTCATCCGTCGCATAGAGGTCGCAGCCCAGGATCGGGTGGCCGATCTGCTGGCTATGGATGCGCAACTGATGCGTGCGACCTGACACCGGCGTGAATTCGACTCGCGTGCGCGCCGGATTCTCCAGGCGTTCGATGACGCGGAAATCACTGATGGCGGTCTTGCCGGTCTCGTGGCAGATCTTCTGCAGCGGGAACTGGTCGACATCCTTGGCGATGGGCAGCGAGATACGTCCGCTGTCCTCCTCAAGATGGCCATGCAGGATCGCGGTGTAGGACTTGCCGATGTTTCGATCCTGAAACTGGCGCGTCAGGTTGCCATTGGCCGGCTTGTTGAGCGCGACCAGCATGATGCCCGAGGTGCCGAAATCCAGCCGATGCAGCAGCTTGGCGGTGGGATATTCCTTGACCAGGCGATGATGCAGTGAATCCAGATTGAGTGGATGCTTGCCGGATAGGCTGAGCAGGCCACTGGGCTTGTGGATCAGCAGGATGTCATCGTCGGCGTACAGTATCGCGTAGGTTTCGTGGCAGACGGGAACGATGAACGGATCGGCTTGTGGCTGCATAAAGGCTCGTTAGTGACGTCAGAAGGAGTCGGGGCGTAACGGCAACGGCAAGTGTACGCAAGCGCTGCCGCTATCTAGAGGGCAATGTCATCCCAGTGATACTCGTACTCGTCGTCCTCACCATCCTGGGGCGCACGACCGATGAAAAGGCTGGCGGTGAAGGCGCGCACGAAGATCACCTCGCTGCCATCCAGTGCGGTCAGCAGCTCGCCTTTCTTGAGCTTCTTGATCCTGCGCTTGCGCGCCGCGGCAGCATCACGCGCCGCGCGGGTGTCGGCGCGCCACTGGGCGGCAATCTCACCGGGCGCTGTCGACTGTTCGAGCAGCTCTTCCGGGCATTGCAGCGGAATGTCTGGCGTGCCCTCGTCACGGATATGGTATTCCCAGCGGCTGGGGTCACCATTCTTGGGTGCCTGCATCAGGTGCTGGCGAATGAAGGTATGGCCGTGAGGATGTTCCAGTACGGCATACAGCACATTGCCGACCACAGCGTGATCGACCAGCGAGATGCCATGCCTGTCGGACGGGGTGTAGCCCGCCAGCAGTCGGTCTACGAGTGTCTGACGTGCCACCTTGGGGGTGCCGCTGTCATCCCAGGCCATGATGCCTCCAATCTGAGCGTGTCTGGCATCGCAGGCCATGTCGGATGCGCCGGTGAAGGGCGCAGGCTGACTGGCGTTCGAGAGGCCGAAAGGGCGGCCATTGTCCGGTTTGTGCCAGGCGAGGGCAAGCCGCTGACCGCGCGAATCTGTACCGCCATGGTCTCAAGAGAAAGCGCACGCGACATCACTAGCGGCAGCCCGGACGGTAATCCGAACGGTAACGCAAGAGGCCCCGCAATAGCGGAGCCTCGAGAAGAGTGCTTGATGTGGCGCAGACTGGCTATCGGCACAGACTGGCTATCGGCACAGACTGGCGATCGGTTCAGGGTGCCAGCAGCTGCTTGTGCCATTTGCCGTCTTCGGTGTCCAGGCGCTGGTAGCGCACGCGATCGTGCAGGCGCGAGGGTTGTCCCTGCCAGAATTCGATCATCTCCGGCACCACGCGATAGCCGCCCCAATGCTCCGGTCGCGGCACCTCAGTGGTGGCATAGACCTGTTCAAAGCGACCCTGACGCTCGCTGAGCCATTCGCGATCGGGAATCTCGACACTCTGCTGCGAGACCCAGGCGCCCAACTGGCTTTCCTTGGGGCGTGAGGCGAAGTACTGATCGGAGGTGGCTTCCGCGACCTTCTCGACGCTGCCTTCGATGCGCACCTGGCGCTCCATTGCGGGCCACCAGAAGGTCAGCGCGGCGAAGGGCACATTGGCCAGTTCGCTGCCCTTGTGGCTCTGATAGTTGGTATAGAAGATGAAGCCATCACTGTCGCAGCCCTTGAGCAGCACGATGCGCGCATGCGGCTTGCCCTGGCTGTCGACAGTGGAGAGCGTCATGGCATTGGCGTCGTTGTCATCGGCGGACAGCGCGCTGGTCAACCACTCCTGGAACAGCTCGAAAGGTTCCAGCGGTGTGTTCGCAAGGCTCAGGCCATCACCGGAATAGGTTCTGCGCACATCGGCGATATCGCGGTTCATGGTGGGCTCCCTTGATGAATTGCTCATGTAATGACATGACTGTGACCGCTCACGTGCTGGATCGCAAGCCTCAGGCACCACCCAGCTGCAACCACGCCATGTAAAGCCCGGTACCGACGGCAATCGAGAGCAGCGCATTGCGTCGCCACAGATGCAATCCCGCCACGCAGGCGGCCGCGACCAGCATGCCGGCGCCCTCAGCGCTCTCAAGCCAACTCCGCCAGGCCGAAATGCGGTGCGCGGACTCTGACAGGTCAGGCAGTTGCATGGCTGACAGCGAGACGATGATCAGCACGACCATGACGATGGCCGGCAGATAGCGGCCCATATGCAGAATCAGCGGATGGGCCGAATGGCGGGACAGAAACACGAAGGGCAGCGCGCGCGTGGTGAAGGTCGCACCGGCTGACACGGCGATCAGCAGCAAGGCCTGCAGGGTCGTCATGGGGAGGTGTGCTCCGAGGCTTGATTGTGCCGAGTCTGGCGCGCGCCAGACTTGCCGTGGGGGGGATGATCGTCACGCGGGACAGGCTTGCCGTGTGGCGGTTGTTTGCCACGCTGGTAATGATACTGCCCGAGCAACAGAGCGCAGGCTGCCGCGATGCTGCCCAGCAACAGCTGATCTTTTGGCAGCAGCCACAGGCCCGCGAACGTGACCAGCAGACCCAGCAGGAAGGGCCAACGCTCGCGCAGGGCAAACCACTGTTCGATCCCCAGCACCACGAACAGCGCCGTCAACGCGAACTCGATGCCGCTGCTGTCAAAGCTGAGCTGTCCGGCTGCCAGACCCAGCAGCGTCCCCAGTACCCACCAGGACTGATTGAGGAAGGTGATGCGCAACATCAGGCGTTGGTCATCACGGCGCGCCACCGGATCATCGCGCTCGCCACTGCGCGGCAGACTGGCCAGCAGCGAGTAGGTTTCGTCGGTCAGCCCGAAGATGAGATAGAGCTTGCCAAGGCCCGCCGCGCGGAAGCGTTCCAGCAGCGACAGGCCATAGAAGAGATGGCGCGAATTGAGCAGCAGCGTGGCCACGAAGACCTCGGTGATGCCGGCTCCGGCACCAAGCAATGCCACCGCCAGGAACTGGCCGGCCCCGGCCAGAATGACCAGCGACATGAGAAGGCCCAGCCAAGGGCTCAACGGCAGCTGGGTGAACAGCACGCCAAAGGCTGCGCCCAGTGGGATATAGCCGAACATCACCGGCAGGGTCTGGTTGAGTGCCTGTTGCCATAGGTGACGACCGCTGACTGGCTGCCGGGGAGGCGAGCCCGCACAGGTGGTGTCGTCCCGGGAGGCGTGCGAGGTACTGGCCGTGGAAGGCGATGACATGGCGAGAGTTCCGTTCTGCGCAGGCGGGGTAAAGCCGGGCGACTCATGCAGGTGGCCTCAACTGGCCGAGACCCGGCAAGCCGTAGACAATCTCGTCAGCATATAATGTCATCGAGCATCAGGCGATGCTGCCAAGGTGGCAGCTGGCAGTGGAAAGTGCTGAATCAGCGCTTCATTGCTGATATTTCACATGCCTCATGGCGCCGCGGTGGAGTGATTTGCCGTGATCCGCCAGGCCATGGCCTTCTATACTGGCCTGTAACCGCGTATTGGCTGCCCATCGCTGTCTGTGGCGTGTCGTGCCATCCAGGGTTCATTCGCTGAGGGAGTCATCAGGATGAGTTCGAACCTATCTCGCAAGTCCTCGTCCGATACGTTGCTTCCCGTTGAGGGCGGGCCTTCATCGCTGCGCAGTGTCGAGGTCTGGGGGCTGGCCATCCGGCTGTTTCACCTGTTGCTGATTCTGGCGATCATCGGCATGTGGTACACCGCCGAGGTGGGCGCAGGGCTCGATTTTCCGATGGTCTGGCATGCACGACTGGGATATTGCGTCATCGGTTTGGTGGTATTTCGCGTCATCTGGGGGCTGGTGGGCACCGGGAATGCTCGCTTCAGCCGCTTCCTGGCGTCACCGCGCACGACCTGGCGTTACGCCGGTGACTTTCTGGCGGGACGCGCGCCACGTCATGCAGGCCATAACCCTCTGGGTGGCTGGATGACGCTGGCCATGTTGCTGGTGCTGGCAATTCAGGGATCGAGCGGGCTGTTTCTGACCGATGATCTGCTGTTCGAAGGGCCCCTGCATGACCGGGTCTCAGCGAGTGTCGCCGAGGGGCTGGCCTGGGTGCATCACACCAATATCACGCTGCTGTGGGGGCTGATCGCCCTGCATCTGATGGCCATCGTCTGGCACGGGCTGCGCGGTGAGTGGCTGATCTGGGCGATGGTGCATGGCCGCAAGCATTTCAGGCGCAATCAATCGGTGGCAGGCGAGAACGCGCCAGCGCCACCTTCACGCCCCCGCAAGTGGCTCGCGCTGGGATTGGCGATCGGCATTGCCATTGTGGTCATCTGGCAGGGGGCTCAGTTGCCGTAAGCTCTGCTCACTCCTGCTCTCGCCCTCAAGCATGCCAATACACACAAGCGCCGCCATGAGCAATCTCATGGCGGCGCTTGTGTCTGGTGGAGCTTTGGCTATCAGTCAGCGCGATACTGCTGATGACAGCCCTTGCAGGTCTTGGCTGTCTCGACGAACTGGCTGCGCAGGGCGTCAAGGTCCTGATTGGCGGCGGCGTCGGCCAATGCCCGGCTCTGGGTCATCAGTGCCTCTGCACGCTTGTCGAAGCCTGCACGGTCGGTCTCTATCTTGCTCAGCGCATCGGTATCACCGTCGTAGGAGCCGGCGATGAATCCCTCCCAAGGCATCTGAGCCAACAGCGCCAGTCGCTCGGCGCGAGTGCGAAACTCCTCGGCATCATAATCCTGCTTGCCCTTGGCCATCGCGCCCATCGGGCTGAACTGCCATGCCAGCGTCTGGAAGACAGCCTGGCGATACTGGATGGCATCCTCCGTCTTGTCAGCCAGGGCCGCTGGTGACGCCAACAGGCTGGAAAGCACCACGCCAGCCGCCAGCATGCCAGTGGTCAGGGAGCTGCGCGATACGCCCGCAGGACGGTGAAGAGACAAGTGTGTGGTCAGGCCGATCATGTCAAAGCCTCGCTGTGATCAACTCGCAAACACCGTCACATCATAGGCGGCTCGCGATGGTTGAGGGGACTTGCAGGAAAAGGGGCGGGTAGCGCTGGGGTTGCGGCAAGTCGCCGTGGGCAAACCGATACCCGCCAATCTCGTCGGCAATACTCGTTGGCTATTTTAGTCGCCTATTCCAGTCGCCTATTTTAGTGGATCAGGGCGCGACGAGAAGGGCGGGCAATGGAGAGATCAAGGCTTGATCAGGCCTGCGGTTGGCGCTTGAGATTGCGTGAGCGGAATCGGGCGTAAGCCATGCTGGAAATGAACAGCCCCAGCGCCGCCAGCGCCTCAAGTACACCGATGACGGCGTGGCCAGGCACACCGGCCAGCATCACGCCTTGCATGATGTAGAGCAGGCTGACGAACGCCAGCCAGACATGACCTCGTGCCCGGCGGGTGATGATGGCGGGCAGAAACAATGCGATGGGTAGCAGGCGGATCAGCAGCGGCAGCAGGCCATTGTCCTCGCTCTGCGCCATCAGCTGAATACCGCCGATCAGCAGCAGCAGGGCGACGGCCGCGAAACTTGCGATCACACCGCGACGGCTCTTGGCCTCGAGCGTATCGAGACCCTGCTCACGTTCCAGTCGTTCAAGCCAGGCGCGCATCTAATTCGTCTCCCTGAGAGGTTGCATGGCCAGGGCCAGGCGAGCGATACGCTTGCCTTGCGCCAGTGCCAGGCGCTGTTCGTTGTCATCGACATCGTTGTCGCCACGCTTGCCGCTGACGTGGGTCGTACCGTAGGGCGTGCCGCCCTGGGTGGTCTCGAGCAACTCGGTGGCGCTGTAGGGCACACCGGCATACACCATGCCATGATGCAGCAGCGGGATCAGCATGGTGATCAGCGTGGTTTCCTGACCGCCATGCAGAGAGCTTGAGGCACTGAAGGCGGTGGCAGGCTTGTCGATCAAGGCGCCGTTCATCCACAGCTCACTGGTGGAGTCCAGGAAGTACTTGAGCGGCGCCGCCATGTTGCCGAAGCGAGTCGGGCTGCCCAGGGCGAGGCCCGAACAGTGACGCAGGTCGTCCAGCTCGACATACATGGCCCCGCTGTCGGGGATTTCCGGCGCGGTCTGTTCGCAGGTGGCCGAGATCTCGGGCACTCGGCGCAGGCGCGCCTCGACACCGCTGATGGACTCGATACCGGCGGCAATCTGCTCGGCCAGGGTACGGGTCGCACCGTGTCGCGAGTAATAGAGGACGAGGACGTATGGCGTCGCGTCGGGGGGCGTTGCGGACATGAGCTTCCTCAAATGGATGACAATCTATCGAAAGGGGCAAGCAGGGGGCTTGCGTGAGCACACTCTGTCATCAGGCGTCGCTCAACAGCACCAGCACATCTTCGGGCGGGCGGCCGATGACAGCACGCTTGCCATCATCGAGAATCGGTCGCTGCATCAATTTTGGCGTTGCGGCAATCGCGTCAAGGCGTTGCGCATCGCTGGGGTCTACCAGACCCAGTGTCTTCCACTCGGCTTCGTTCTCGCGGGTCAGAGCCCGCGCCCCGCCTTCCACTCGGGCTGCCAGGGCCTCGAGCTGCTCACGATCGAGGGGATCTTCCAGGTAACGAACGGTCTCGAATCCATCTCCCTCAAGACGCGCGGTCAAAAGCGCCAGTGTTTCCCGTGACTTGGAGCAGCGCGGGTTATGGTAGAGTTTCAATATTGACATGACTGTCTCCGTTTCCGGACAGATGATGAGTTTCACGCAAGCGCTACTGGCCATGGCCGGCGGTGGCTAATGAATCAGGCACGCATTGTAGAGGGGCGCACAAGAATGCCACAACTGCCAGGGATCTCGCGGGTCATGCCCGCCATCGGCGTCATCCTCAAGCTGGTATCACGTTTCAACTATCACGACGGCAAGAAGACCGCGTCGGCGCTGACCTATACGACGCTGTTCGCCATCGTGCCACTGATGACGGTCATCTACGCGATGTTTGCCGTCATTCCGAGTTTCGACGGGGTGGGCGATCAACTGCAGTCGACGGTGTTCTCCCAGTTTCTGCCTTCGACCGGCGCCACGGTGCTCGAGTATCTCAACGAGTTCTCCGGTCAGGCACGCAATCTGACCTCGGTCGGTCTGATCTTCCTGTTCGTGACCTCGGTGATGATGATGATCACCATCGAAGGTGCCTTCAATGCCATCTGGCAGGTGCCGGAAGGGCGCAAGGGACTGTCGAGCTTCCTGATGTACTGGGCCGTTCTGACGCTGGGGCCGCTGATGCTGGGCTCGGGCTTCTTGCTGTCATCCTTCTTGACCTCGCTGTCCTTCTTCGACTCGGCCGCCGAGATGCTGGGCGGCAAGGCTCTTCTGCTTCGTCTGTTGCCGCCGCTGTTGAGCGCCGCGGCCTTCACCTTCATCTATGCCGCGGTGCCCAACTGCAAGGTTCGCCTGCGTGACGCCGCGGTCGGCGCGCTGACCACGGCCCTGGCGCTGGAGCTGGCCAAGGCGGGCTTCTCGCTCTACGTGACGCACTTCCCGTCCTATCAGGCCATCTACGGCGCCTTCGCAGCCGTGCCGCTCTTCCTGCTGTGGGTGTTCCTGTCCTGGTGCATCGTGCTGCTGGGGGCAGAAGTCGCGGCCTGGATGGGTGAGCGCTCCAATGCAGACTGGCATCGCTGGCCGCCGTTCTGGCAGACCCTCGGTGCCGTGATGCTGCTCAAGGATGCCCATGAGCGCGGTGAGCCGCTGTCCGATGATCGCCTCACGGAAGTGCTGGGCAGTCGTTACCGTCGTGTCCTCAAGCCGCTGATCGCCGAGAACATCGCCAGCCAGACCCAGGATGGCCAATGGGTGCTCGGGCGTGATCTCAGTCATTACACCCTGTGGGAGATGGCGCACGCCTTGCCGTGGGAACTGCCGGCCGGCGAGGCGGGCGAAGCGCCGCACCCGCGTCTGGAACCCCTGCGTGAGGCGCTGGCGCGTGCGCGTGCCGCCGAGAAGGAACGCATGACCTGCGGTCTGGTAGAGGTGTTGCCCAGTGTCGGTGACGTGGGTGATGAGGCCGTGACTCGGGAGGAAAAAGACTCACAAGATCCGCAACTTGCGACTTCCTGAGCGGCACTGGAACGCGATTGCAAGGTGACAGTCTGATGCCGAATGGGCAGAATGCGCACCCTGTGCCGTCTGCTCACCCCGACGAGGGTTGAGGCGGATGTTGATGTCGTTGTCTCGTTAGCGAAAGCGATGACGCCTGGCTGGCACCAGTGACTGACGCCAGTGATTGAAGTCAATGCAAAGGCCCGACACCTGTTCGGGCCTTTTCCTTTGTCTCGCGCGCATCAACCGGAACCGCTCTCCTGCATGGCCGCAATTCGGCCTGCACGCTGGCGA
This sequence comes from Cobetia sp. MB87, assembly GCF_011319755.1. Taxonomy (NCBI): domain Bacteria; kingdom Pseudomonadati; phylum Pseudomonadota; class Gammaproteobacteria; order Oceanospirillales; family Halomonadaceae; genus Cobetia; species Cobetia sp. MB87. The sequence goes on from NZ_VFBC01000002.1 coordinate 35,244, forward strand.
GCCAGGGCGAGGTATGAGTAAGGCATGGGCGAGGTATCAGCAAAATAGATCAGCTGGCGCTGCTCGCCGGGCAGACACGCAAGTGAAAGGTTCGCATGCCAGACTGGCGACGGCGTCTTGCCCGCTGTGTGAAGCCATCCTTGCGCTAGCGGGAGAGGCGAGACGATGCGATAGCTGGCTGCCTGTCGGTGGCCAGGCACGACGGAATTGACGATGTGGCGTGCCAGTCCCTGGCGCGCCTGACATGCATGAGGGTGCCGTTCGCGGCGCCCGCTGGAGGTGACAACCCGCCGATGAAAAGCTCTGCTCCTGAGAAGGCCCCGCTGGTCAAGCTGCGTGGCATTTCCAAGACCTTTGGTGATCGCAAGGTGTTGGACAGCCTTGACCTGGATTTGAACGATGGTGAGTTCGTCACGCTGCTGGGCCCGTCCGGTTGCGGCAAGACCACCGTGCTGAGAATGATCGCCGGCTTCGAATCGCCGGATAGCGGCACCATCACGCTCGAGTCGACGGCCTTGCATGAGCGTCCCGCTCACCAGCGCCCGGTCAATACCGTCTTCCAGAGCTATGCGCTGTTTCCGCACATGAACCTCTATGACAACGTGGCCTTCGGTCTGCGCATGGAGAAGGTCGCCAAGACCGAGATTCACGAGCGGGTGCGCGAAGCGCTGGAGATGGTGCAGCTGGCCCATCTGTCGGACCGCCGCCCGGACCAGCTCTCCGGCGGGCAGCAGCAGCGCGTCGCGATCGCCCGCGCCGTGGTCAAGAGTCCCCGTGTCCTGCTGCTGGATGAGCCGCTGTCGGCGCTGGATTACAAGCTGCGCAAGCAGATGCAGAACGAGCTCAAGCGCCTGCAGCGTCGTCTGGGCATCACCTTCGTGTTCGTCACCCACGATCAGGAAGAGGCGCTGTCGATGTCCGATCGCGTGGTGGTGATGCGCGAAGGCGGCATCGAGCAGATCGGCACGCCGCGTGAGGTCTATGAGTCGCCGAGCACCCTGTTCGTGGCGCGCTTCGTCGGTGAGATCAACCAGCTGGCGGCGCAGGTCGTGCGCCCGGCGGCAACGGCCGGGCGTATCGAGTTGACGCTGCTCGGTCAGACGCTGGAACTCAGCAGCCATGGTCGCACCTATCAGGGCGGAGAAGCGGTGCAGGTGCTGCTGCGCCCGGAAGACATGCGACTCAAGGGCGCCGAGGACAGCGAAGGTTTCCCGGCGCGCGTCATCGAGCGCAACTACAAGGGCATGACGCTGGATACCGTGCTGGAGCTCGACAGCGGTCAGCAGTTGTTGGCCAGCGAGTTCTTTGATGAGGATGATCCGGACTTCGATTACCGCCTCGGTGAGCGCGTGCGCGTCAGCTGGGTACCGGACTGGGAGATCATCCTGCCCGATGATGCGCCGGCCGTGACGGGGGCGGGTGCATGAGTCTGGTGCGCAATCCCTTCAAGACCGCCACCCTGACCGTCATCTGGGGCTGGCTGATCGTGCTGGTGCTGGCCCCGACGTTGCTGGTGGTGCTGGTCAGTCTGATGCCGGAAAACACTGGCCAGCTACTGGGCGGAGAGCTGTCGTTGAGCACGCTGTGGCAGGGCTTTCTGACCAACTATGGCCAGATGATCAGTCCGGTGTATCTGAGCGTCTTCGGCCATTCGCTATGGATCGGCCTGATCACGACCCTGATCTGTCTGCTGCTTGGCTACCCCTTCGCGTGGATGATCTCGCGGGCCAGCCCGCGCCTGCAGCCCTTGCTGCTGCTGTTGGTGATCATTCCGTTCTGGACCAACTCGCTGATCCGCATCTATGCCCTGCGCACGCTGATCGCGACGCGCGGGCTGCTCAACGATGTGCTGATGAATCTCGGTCTGATCGATGCGCCGCTGCGCCTGCTGTACACAGAGGAGGCGGTGATCGTGGGGCTGGTCTACATGCTGCTGCCGTTCATGATTTTGCCGCTGTATGCCGTCTTCGAGCAGCTGAGCCGCCCGACGCTGGAGGCGGCCCGCGACCTGGGCGCCAATGGCCTGGCCACCTTCCGCCATATCGTGCTGCCGCTGACCATGCCGGGCATCATCGCGGGTGTGCTGCTGGTGTTCCTGCCGGCGATGGGCATGTTCTATGTCTCGGACCTGCTGGGCGGCTCGCGCCACCCGTTGATCGGCAACATCATCAAGGGCCAGTTCCTGGAGGCCAACAACTGGACCTTCGGTGCGGCGATCAGCGTGATGCTGACGCTGGTGATGGCGTTCCTGCTGCTGGCCTATTACCGCAGCGTCAAGCTCTTCAAGCGTGAGGTGACCCTATGAAGGCGAGCGCCGCGCTGCGTTGGTTCAGCCGCTGTTATCTGACGCTGATCTTCACGCTGTTGTATGTGCCGATCCTGGTGTTGATCGGCATCTCGTTCAATGACTCACGCAACCCCTTCGTGTGGGGCGGCTTCAGCCTGCGCTGGTACGACAAGCTGCTGGGCAATGGCAATCTGATGGAGGCCGCGCTCAATACGCTGTGGCTCGGGGTGACGGCGGCAACGCTGGCGACGCTGATCGGCACGCTGACGGCCACCGCGCTTTACCGCTATCGCTTCCGCGGCAAGCCACTGCTCAATGGCATGCTGTTCACGGTGATGATGATGCCCGACATCGTGATGGCGATCGCCTTCCTGGCGCTGTTCATTGCGCTGGGTATCCAGCTTGGCTATTTCTCGCTGCTGGTCTCGCACGCCACCTTCTGTCTGCCGTTCGTGGTGATCACCGTCTACTCCCGCCTGACGGGCATCAACCCGCAGTTGCTGGAAGCGGCGCGTGATCTGGGTGCCAGTGAAGCCCGCGCCGTCTGGCATGTGCTGGTACCGGCGCTGATGCCGGCGATCGCCTCCGGCTGGCTGCTGAGCTTCACCCTGTCGCTGGATGATGTGGTGATCTCGACCTTCGTCACCGGGCCGACCTTCGAGGTGCTGCCGCTGCGCATCTACTCGATGGTGCGACTGGGGCTCAAACCTGAAGTGAATGCATTGGCAACCCTGCTGTTGGGGCTGTCGCTCTGTCTGCTGTTGATTTCACAGTTGCTGCTCAAGGAGAAAAAATAACATGCAATGTATCCGTTTCCCGCTGCGTGCCGCTGGCCTGATGGCTGCCGTCAGCCTGGCTTCCGTGGCCTCATCCGCCCCCGTTCTGGCCGCGGATGACAGCGACAAGGTCCTCTACGTCTACAACTGGACCGAGTACATGCCCGATGAGGTCATCGAGCGCTTCGAAGAGCAGACCGGCATCGATGTCGTCTACTCCACCTTCGATTCCAACGAAGCGATGTACGCCAAGCTCAAGCTGCTGGATAGCGACAACAGCTATGACCTCGTCTTCCCGTCGACCTATTACATCGACAAGATGGCGCGTGAAGGCCTGCTGCAGAAGCTGGATGTCAGCAAGCTGGATCATTTCGAGGACCTCGACCCGAATCTGGTCGATCGTGACTTCGACAAGGGCAACCAGTACAGCGTGCCTTACATGTGGGGCAGCGCCGGTATCGGTTACAACCCGGACTATGTCGAAGAGGGCGCGCTGACCAGCTGGAACGATCTGTGGAACGACAAGTATCGTGACAAGTTGCTGCTCTCCAACGATATGCGCGAAGTCTTCCATGTCGCACTGGCGAGCCTCGGCTTCAGTGGCAACACCACGGACCCGGACGAGATCAAGGCGGCCTACGAGAAGCTGACCCAGCTGATGCCCAACGTGCGTGCCTTCAACTCCGACGCGGCGCGCGTGCCTTTCATGCAGGGCGAGGTCGATGCCGGTCTGATCTGGAACGGTGAGGTCTATCAGGCCAATCAGGAAGGCGTGCCGGTCGAGTATGTCTATCCCAAGGAAGGCATCATCCTGTGGATGGATACCATGGCGATTCCGTCCAATGCGCGTCACGTCGATGCGGCCTATCAGTTCATCGATTATCTGATCAGCCCGGAAGTCAGCAAGGAAATCAGCGAGTACGTGGGTTACACCACGCCGAGCCTGGCGGCCAAGAACATGATGGACCCGGAAGTGCGTGACAATCCGGTGGTCTTCCCGACTCAGCAGGATCTCGCCCGCGGCGAATTCCAGACCGATGTCGGCGATGCGCTGTCGATCTATCAGAAGTACTGGGAGCAGCTCAAGACCGGGCATTGATCCGTCCTTGAGGCGTGATGACGCAAGAAATCACGTCAGCGACTTGAGCTGAACCGACGCCCCGAGGCATGCTCTGTCTCGGGGCGTCGTCGTTTGTCGACCTTGACTGCGCGCTCCACGTAATTGACACGTCCTGGTGAAGACTGGAGGGTGCCATGTCACGTTTTTCCCCTGCAATGATGTCAGCGGCGCATGCCCGTGAGTTGAGCAGTGCCGAGGCGGATGATCTGTTCAGTCGTGAGATGCAAGGCGTTGCTCCCCTGACGCGCGGCAAGGACCGCGCCGATGTCACCGCGGCCCGCAAGGGCCCCAGCGAGGCTCAGCTGGCACGGCGTGAAGACGCGCAGAAGAACTTGGGCAATGAGCTGGACGGGCTGTCCGACAGCTACGTGGAGCATCTCTCGCCGCACGACCCGGTCGAGTTTCGCCGCGATGGCATCCAGACCGGTGTGCTGGAGCGCTTACGCCAGGGCGGCTACCCACCCGAGGCGCAGCTCAATCTGATGCGTCGTCCGCTCATCGAGTGTCGGCGTGAGATCCAGCGCTTCATTCAGGATGCCTGGCGCAACGAGTTGCGCTGCCTGCTGGTGATTCATGGCAAGGGACGTGACAGCGAATCGCATGCCGCCTTGATTCGTGCCTACCTGGTGCACTGGCTGGAGCAGATGCCTGAGGTGCAGGCCTGGAGCAGCGCCACGCCGCGCCATGGTGGGCTGGGGGCGACGCTGGTGATGTTGCGCAAGTCCCGCGCGTCGCGTGACAACAACCGCGAACGGCATCAGAAGCGACGCGGCTGATCGCTGCGAGCAGCAAGTTCCGCAAGCAGTCAAATCAGACAACAGAAACCCGACAATGGACACAACAAAGCCCCGCCAGGCCGCGATCATCGCGAACTGGCGGGGCTTTTTCATGCTCATGGCTCAAGCAGACTATTGCACGCTGTAACCGCGACCGGTGAAGCAGGCACTCAATGCGCGGCGATAGGTGTCTGCGTTGCTGGCGGTCACGGGCGGCGCGGCAGAGTTGGCTTCGGCACCGCTCTGTTGATTGGCCCAGCGATGGCACTCATAGCGATCACGCGCTTGCTGGTCTTCGCTCTGGCCCTTGGTGGGATAGGCGATGACATCGACCGCTGCGGCCGTGAGTGTCGCCTGAGCGGGGGCCTGGACGGGCAGATACTGCTGCTGGCTCTCTTCCCACAGGTAATAGGTGCCTGCCGCCAGGAAGTAAAGCGTAGCGCCTACCCAGACACCGCGTGCCCCTGCGGGCAGGCCATGACCGTGCCCCGGGCCACCCGGAGCCCAGCGGATCAGCCGGCCGGGGGCGCCATGCCCGATCACGATGTCGGGGCCTATGTAACCCGGCCCATCCAAGCGCCCATGCCCCGGGCCCGCCATGGCGGACGTGGTCGGCAGGGCACTCAACAGGGCGAGAGACAGCGCGAGCGCGCGCTGGGGGCCCTTGCCGGAATGATGATTGCGACTCATGCGATTACTCCTGTGTGACCAGCATGGCATTTGAGTGTGCCGATGACGTTGGGTGCCAGCGTGCAAGCATCAAGAAAAGAAATGGCATCCTGCGCCATGTGTGTTCCGAGAAGTTGGACGGTAGTTGGACAAGACATTGGTCATGTCAGCATTAGGTGATATTATCCGCGCGCAATCCGATCATGTTTTTTCATTATAGTGTTGTTTGCCAGCAGGGCGCCGAGACAGCTCACGGCGTCTCTCCAGGACACTCACAAGGAAATCTCCATGCGCAATACCCCTGCAGCGGGCGGTGGCGAAGCTGCCAGTGCCGAGCCGCGCACCGGCTTGTTTGCCAAGGTCAACCCGCCGGTCTTCTTCGGCGCGAATGCCATCATCCTGTTATTGGTGATCTTCACCGCGGTGTTCTCGGACACGGCCATGTCGGTGTTTGAGTCGGTCCAGCATTGGATCACCAACACCGTGAGCTGGTTCTACATCCTGTGTGTGGCCATCGTGCTGATCTCGGTGGTGTATGTCGGCTTCTCACGTCACGGCGAGATTCGTCTGGGGCCGGACCACTCACTGCCGGACTACAGCAATGTCACCTGGTTCGCGATGCTGTTCTCGGCGGGCATGGGCATCGGCCTGATGTTCTTCGGCGTGGCAGAACCCGTGATGCATTTCCTCAATCCACCGACGGGCACCCCGGAGCAGGTCGAGACCGCGCGTGAAGCGATGAAGCTGACCTTCTTCCACTGGGGGCTGCATGCCTGGTCGATCTACGCCATCGTCGCGTTGATCCTGGCCTACTTCAGCTATCGCCATGACCTGCCGTTGACGCTGCGCAGTGCCTTGTATCCTCTGATCGGCAAGCGCATCTACGGCCCCATCGGCCACGCGGTGGACATCTTCGCCATCGTCGGCACCGTCTGTGGTGTCGCCACCACGCTGGGCTACGGCGTGGCACAGGTCAATGCCGGACTCTCGCACCTGACCGGCATGCCGAACAATGACTGGACCCAGGTCGCGATCATCGTCGTGATCACCGGCCTTGCCACCATCTCGGTCGTGACCGGCCTGGACAAGGGCATTCGCATCCTGTCCGAGATCAACCTCGGCCTCGCCGTGGTGCTGTTGCTGTTCGTGCTGCTGCTCGGCCCGACGGCCTTCCTGCTCAAGGCGTTCGTCCAGAATTCCGGCTTCTACATGGCGGATATCGTCGGCAAGACCTTCGAGCTCTACGCCTACGAACCCAATGACTGGATCGGTGGCTGGACGCTGCTGTACTGGGGTTGGTGGATGTCCTGGTCTCCGTTCGTCGGCATGTTCATCGCGCGTGTCTCGCGTGGCCGTACCATCCGGGAATTCGTGATCGGCGTGCTGTTCGTGCCGGCCGGTTTCACGCTTTTGTGGATGACCATCTTCGGCAACACCGCCATCTCGATGATTCTGGAGCAGAACGTCACGGCGCTGGTCGATACCGTCAACGACAACTATTCGCTGGCTCTGTTCACCTTCCTCGAGCAGCTGCCGCTGTCGTCCATCACCTCGGTGATCGCGCTGGTGATGGTCATCGTGTTCTTCGTCACCTCGGCGGATTCCGGCTCGATGGTGGTTGACATGCTGGCCTCCGGTGGTCGTGAAGACACCCCGACCTGGCAGCGTATCTACTGGGCCTTCGCGGTGGGCATTCTGGCGATCGTGCTGATGCTGGCCGGTGGGCTGGGCGCATTGCAGACGGCCACCATCGCCACGGCCCTGCCGTTCGGGATGATCCTGCTGGCCGCGATCTTCGGGCTGCTGCGTCAGCTCAATCTCGAGTCGGTCAAGCGCCGCTCGCTGTCGGTAAATACCGCAGCCGCGACCCCGATGGGCGAGAAGGGCAACTGGCGCAAGCGTGCCCAGCATCTGATGAGCTTCCCGACGCGTGCCATGGTTCGTGGCTTCCTGCGCGGTACCGTTGCGCAGGGCATGCAGGAGCTGGCCGAAGAATTGCGCACCCAGGGGCTGGAAGTCGAAGTCACCACCAGCCGTGATCGTGTCTACTTCAATGCGCGTCATGGCGAGGAAGATGACTTCATCTACGGCGTGCGCATTCGTTCTCACCTGCGCCCGGACCTCAATCTGGACCAGGAAGACGAAGGGGATGAAGAGGATTACTGTCGTGCCGAAGTCTTCCTCAAGGAAGGCGGCCAGTCCTATGACCTGATGGGCTACAGCAAGGACCAGGTCATCAATGACCTGCTGGAGCAGTACGAGCGCCATATGCACTACCTGCACCAGCTGCGCCTGAGCCAGTCCGTCGGTCAATGATCTGAGCGGGCAGTCAGTGACGCTTCACGCGTCGTCATGACACGAAAGCCCCTTGCGGAGAGATCCGCAGGGGCTTTTGTCTGTCTGGGTAAGACAGACTGGATTAGGTGGAATGGAAAGTGCATCTGTCGAGAGACGCCGCGACCTGAAGTCTCGTTTTCTCAGCTCAGGCATTAGCTCTGCTTATCCAGACGACGTCGAGATCTTATTTGTCTCGCAAGCGGGGGCCCTCTAGCATGGATTCTTCCCACAAAGTCGTATATCGGCGGGGACCAGTTGACATGCCGTGGGGGTGTCTCCTGCCAGGGTTCTCGCCCATGACTGACCGAAGGTGAACGCGATCTGCCCGCAATGTCCCCATGACGCCTGAGGTTCTCTGAGCCCCGGTATCCTCTGTGATGAACAACGATACCGGTGTCATGAAAAACGATAATAAAAACCCGTCACGAGGTAGAAACATGCTGAAAGGAAAGGAACTGGATGCACTGATCGAGCAGCGAGGTGTCCTGAAGGGACTCAACTCGACGCTCGGTATCACTGCAATCACCATGACCGTGTTCTTCATTCTCTATGCGATTCTGTTGGGCAAGACGGCCAGCGATCAGTTTCTGGGCATCAAGTCCTGGATAGAGAGCACCCTGGGCTGGTACTACGTGCTGGTCATGTTCTCGACCTTCGTGGTCTGTCTTTACGTGATGTGTTCGCGTGTCGGCAAGATACGGCTGGGGCGTGACGATGAACGCCCCGAGTTCAGCAATTTTGCCTGGTTCTCGATGCTGTTCGGCTGTGGCACCGGCGCGGGCATGCTGTTCTTCTCGATGTCCGAGCCCATGATCCATTTCGCGAGTGACTGGAGCGGGGGCAATCCGTTTCTGAGCGCTGACATCAAGGCGGCCGTCGCCGCCTTCTTCGAGGCCAAGCAGGCAGCTCTGGCAAGTGGGCTCATGCCGGGGGACGAAGGCTTCCCGGTGCCTGACAGCCACGTCGCGGAAGCGGCCGCCGGTGGCATCAAGCTCACCGTCTTCCACTGGGGGACGATTGCCTGGGCCATGTATGCCATCGTCGGGCTGTCACTGGCCTATTTCGCCTTCCGCAAGGGGCTACCGCTCTCGATGCGCTCGGCCCTCTATCCGCTGATCGGCAACCGGATCTACGGGCCCATCGGGCATACCGTCGATATCCTGACCGTATTCGGCACCATCTTCGGCATCGCCACCACGCTCGGCCTGGGCGTCGAGCAGATCGGCTCCGGCTTGATGTCGCTGGGTCTCATCGAAGAGAAGTCGCGCATGGTGACCGTGGTCTCCATCGTGCTGATCAGTGCCATCGCCACTCTGTCAGCGACCAGCGGCGTGGCACGTGGCATCAAACTGCTTTCCACCTTCAATACCTGGGTATGTCTGGGCATCCTGGCCTACTTCCTGCTGGTGAGCGATGCCAACTATCTGATCGCGAGCTCCATCACCGCGCTCGGGGATTACCTCACCGATGCGGTCTCGATGACACTGTGGACGGCGCGCACGCCGGACGAGCGAGTGTGGCAGGGCGGATGGACCATCTTCTACTGGGGCTGGTGGATCGCCTGGGCCGGTTTCGTCGGCATGTTCATTGCCCGTATCTCGCGTGGCCGGACCATCCGTGAATTCATTCTCGGGGTGATGGTGATCCCCTCCATCGTGGCGTTGGTCTGGTTCGGCGTCATCGGCTCGGCGGGCATCTACCAGTCCCTGTACGGGGCCGACATGGGCATCTACACGGCTGCGGTCACCAACTGGGATTATGCCGGAACCCTCTACCACTCGTTCGAGGTGCTCACACCCGGCATCGCCGCAACCGTAGCCAAGGTGGCGGCGCTGGTCGTGGTGATCATCTTCTTCGTCACGTCTGCGGATTCCGGCACCCTGGTGCTGGGACGCCTGTTGGCCTTCGGTCGTCGTCCTCCGGTTCAGCAACGCATCATCTGGGGCATGATGCTGGGCGCCGTGACCTTGATCCTGCTGTTGCTGGGGGGAGATCAGGCGCTCAAGTCCCTGCAGGCTGCCTCGATCGCCGGCGCCTTGCCGTTCACCTTCGTATTGATCGCCATGATGATCGGGTTGTTGAAATCGCTGCGCGAGGACGGTGAATCGATGATCGAGAACGAAGAGCATATCCGCAAGATGATCGAGAACGAGGTCCGCGACCTCTCTTGAGTTGCCGTTTGCCAGATGTATGCGTCTGGTGTGCAAGACATGAGGCCTCTGCCCCTGGGCAGGGGCCTCGTTGTTTCTCGCTGTCGGGTGAGAAGGTGAGGTCTCGTTCATCCACGTCAGCGATTTTCCGGCTTTTATACCGGGGCTGTTTACCTTTATGGGCTCAGGGCTGTTTTCCTGCTCCAGAGCAGGCCTGCGCATGTCACCAAGGTCGCAAGGCAATATCAAACGTACGTATGTTCCAATGCTGGCAGGTCCATCGATTCCGCCAACGGCGCGCAGCATGGGTTTGCGGCTATGCTGTCGACAGTGAAGAGCCCACAGGCTGACACCCACCCGACGGAGCCCCAGCAGCGCCTCACCACGCAACTCACCACGATGCCTTACGACGTAGTCTCGCGACGACGTCTTGCAACGACGTCTACAACAACAAGGTAGCGGGGGCAGTGACGCCGAGCGCCCCACGTACTGATCAAGGAGCAACGCCATGCATGATCCCCTAGCGGCTCGATCCGATGAGTCAGGCAAGTCCACTAACGACTCCACTAATGACGTGACGACAGAACCTTCCCGCGCGGCAGATGCCTCGCCCGACGTTTCGAGTGCACACGCAACGACAGGCGACACGAGCGGCATGTCGTGCCTGCGGTCTTCCCAGGAGGTGGATTTCAGCGGCTACGACTCCCTGATGGACATGCTGGAGAAGGCCTGCTCGGCGCATGGCGAGCGTCCTGCCTTTACCTGCATGGACCGCACCATGACCTTTGCGGAGCTGGATGCCACCAGTCGCCAGCTGGCGGACTGGTTCCAGCACGAGACCGACCTCAAGCCGGGCGATCGGGTCGCCATCCAGCTACCCAATACGCTGATGTTTCCGGTGGTCGCCTTCGCCGTGCTGCGTGCAGGCCTGGTGCTGGTGAATACCAATCCGCTGTATACCGAACGTGAGATGGAGCATCAGTTCAATGACTCCGGTGCACGGGCGTTGGTGGTGCTGGCCAACATGGCGGACAAGGTCGAGCGGGTGCGGGAGCGCACTGGTCTCGAGTACGTGCTGGTCTGTGAATTGGGCGACATGCACCCGGCCTTCAAGCGGCTGCTGATCAACACCGTGGTCAAGCACGTCAAGAAACTGGTGCCGAGTTACCACCTGCCCGACGCCATCCCGCTGCGCACAGCCATCTCGCAGGGCAAGGCCGAGCGCTGGGAGCGACCGACACTGGCTCTCGATGATGTCGCTGTCCTGCAGTACACCGGCGGCACCACCGGGGTCGCCAAGGGCGCGATGCTGACTCACCGCAATCTGCTCGCCAACATGCTGCAAGGCAAGATGGCCCTCACGCAGGGCTTGGACCCAGGCCATGAAACGCTGGTGGCGCCGCTGCCGCTCTATCACATCTACGCTTTTACCATTCATCTGGCCTGCATGCTCAGTGAAGGCAATCACACCCTGTTGATCCCCAATCCGCGCGATATCCCGGGCTTCGTCAAGACGCTGCAAAAGCACGACTTCACGATGTTCGTCGGTCTCAATACGCTGTTCGTGGCGCTGTGCAACAATCCCGGCTTCCAGGCACTGGACTTCTCGAAACTCAAGATCACGACCTCAGGGGGCGTGGCGCTGACGCGCAAGGCGGCAGAAGAGTGGAAGCGGGTCACCGGCAGTGATATCTCCGAGGGCTACGGCATGACCGAGACCTCACCGATCGTGTCGTTCAACCCGCTGGATGCCATTCAGCTCGGCACCATCGGTCGGCCCATGCCCTCCACCGAGGTGCGCCTGTATGACGATGAGGGTGCGCTGGTCGCGATGGGGGAGCCGGGCGAGCTGTGCGTGAAGGGGCCGCAGGTGATGAAGGGCTACTGGCAGCGTGAGCAGGCAACGAAAGACAGCTTCACTGCCGATGGCTTCCTGCGCACCGGTGATATCGCGGTCTTCCAGGACGATGGCTATATGCGCATCGTCGATCGCAAGAAGGACATGATCATCGTCTCCGGCTTCAACGTGTATCCCAATGAGGTCGAGGACGTCATCGTGCGTCACCCGGACGTGCTTGAGGCTGCCGCCGTCTCGGTGGTGGATGAGCGAAGTGGTGAGGCGATCAAGCTGTATGTCGTGCTCAAGGACGGTGCAGAGCTCGAGGCGGACGCGCTGCGAGACTGGTCGCGCAAGGAACTGGCCAGCTACAAGGTGCCGCGTCAGGTGGTCTTCATTGACGAGCTACCCAAGACCAATGTCGGCAAGGTGCTCAGACGTGAGCTGCGCGACTCGCCGCCGGAATCTGCCTGACCTTGGCTTTGATTTCTCCCTAGGTGACAGCCTTAAGCACGGTTCGAAGAAATGAACCGTAAACGCAGACCGTCAACACAGCCCTGAAATACGGTCCTTGAAACACGAACGCCCCGCTCAATGAGCGGGGCGTTCGTGTTTCAAGAGTGGGCGCTTGTGAGAGCGCCTACTGTCAGGCGTCTTTCTTCTGCTGGGTCGCGTTGTAGACCTCGAGGTCCAGCTCGTTCTCGGACTTGCCGACCAGGGTGGTGACCATCAGGTCGCCCGCGACATTCACGGTGGTACGCGCCATGTCGAGGATACGGTCGATGCCGGCGATCACCGCGATGGCTTCCAGCGGCAGACCTACCTGACTCAGCACGATGGAAAGCATGATCAGACCGGCGCCCGGCACACCGGCGGTACCGATGGAGGCCAGCGTACCAGTCAGCACGATCATGCCGTAATCCATCATCGACAGCTCGATGCCGGTCATCTGGGCGATGAACAGTGCCACCACGCCCTGGTAGATGGCGGTGCCATCCATGTTGATGGTCGCGCCGACCGGCAGCACGAAACCGGAGACACCTTCCGAGACGCCGAGGTTCTTCTGGGCGCAGCGGATGGAGATCGGCAGGGTGCCGGAGCTGGAGGCCGAGGAGAAGGCCACGACCAGCGCATCGACGATACCGCGCAGATAGCGCACCGGATTCAGCTTGCCCAGTGTCGCCAGCAGGCCGGAGTAGACCACCAGTACGTGCACGATACTCGCTAGATACGCCACGCCGATCACCTTGGCCAGCGGCAGCAGTACATCAAGGCCGTAGTTGCCGGAGACATGCGCCATCAGGCCGAAGACACCGAACGGCGCGAAGGCCATCACGAATTCGGTCAGCTTGTACATCACTTCGGCGAAACTATCGAAGACGCGCACGACCGGCTCGCCCTTGTCGCCGATCATGATAAGCGAGATGCCGATCCCGATGGCGAAGACGATGATCTGCATGATGTTGCCATTGGCCAGCGCATCGATCGGGTTGCTCGGCACCAGGTCGACCAGAATCTGTACCAGTGTCGGGGCTTCCTTGGCATCCACGGCCTTGTCGAAGCTGAATTCAGCGCCGACTCCGGGCTGGAAGATGCCGGACGCCAGCATGCCGATGGCAATCGCGAAGGCGGTGGTCAACAGATACAGCGCGATGGTCTTGCCGCCGATGCGGCCCATCTTCTGCGGGTCACGCATCGAGGTGATACCGACCACCAGGGTGCTGAAGACCAGCGGCACGATCAGCATCTTGATCGCATTGATGAAGATATCGCCCAGCGGCTTGAACATGCTGGCGCTTTCTCCCATCAGGGCGCCAGCGAGTATCCCCAGGGCGAGGCCGCCCAGGATCTTCTGCCACAACGGCAAACGGCGCCACAGGTTAGGGCGGGAGGAATCACTCATAAAACTGTCCTTAGGTGTCTAGCGATGATCATCGCTGATGATGCTCAGGGCGCGCCCGAGTCTGTCGTCTCGATGCCTTGTCACGATTGCGCACTGCATTAAGCACTTTTTTGGTGCGGGAAGATTAACAGTCAGCCTGCACTCACCCTCTGCACCTTTAGTCGCAAAAAAGCGTCCTTTCACGCGAATTCAGCTTTCCATGCCAAACGCGCATGAGCTCATGCTGCAAAAAGTTCCACCAAAGAAGTAGTTGCCAGGCAGGCATATCGTCTGTCTTTGCGTTACCTTGACGTTAACGTCAACTGTTGGGCTCCCAGAGCGACTTTCCACTAGTCTGATGGTAGGCACTGTTGTCATTGCCGAATCGACAGCTTCCGCTTCGGTAATTCTGAAAGTTCGCCATTGCCTGCCCGGCCTCACGAGGGCTGGGTAATCCCTCAAACGCCTGATCGGTAAGAGAGGACGCTGAGCATGTCCGATACAACAACTCGCGGACCCGTATCCCCGGGGACCGCGCCGCCCGATGGCTCACAGCCAGAGCTCAATGACCTGACCGCCCTGCCGACGGCAGACCAGATCGCGCCGCAGGGGCCGACGGTGCTGCATCATCTGGCCTTCATGACCGGCGATGAGCTCTGCATCCCGATCTTCAAGCGCCTGCGTCAGGACGGCACCCTTTATCCTGTCGATGCGGCACAAAGGCAGAGTGACGATGCCCGGGGAGGCCAGTCGCAGGACACTACATCCATCGGTCGCGATCCGATCGAGCGCGATCCGATCGGTCGCGATCCGTTCGAGCGAGACAAGGCACTCAAGATCTACCGGACGATGCTGTTCACCCGGGTGCTGGATGAGCGCATGCTGGCCGCCCAGCGCCAGGGGCGCTTGAGCTTCTACATGCAATGCACCGGCGAGGAAGCCACGGTGATCGGCAGTGCGGCAGCACTGGAAGACGATGACATGATCATGGCGCAATACCGTGAGCAGGGGGCGTTGGCCTGGCGCGGCTTCAGCTGTGACGAATTCATGAACCAGATGTTCGGCAACGAGCGCGACTACGGCAAGGGCCGTCAGATGCCGATTCACTATGGGTCGCGTGACCTGCACTACATGACCATCTCTTCGCCGCTGGCGACCCAGATTCCCCAGGCGACCGGCTATGCCTATGGCCAGAAACTGGCGGGCAAGGGGCAGTGCACCATCACCATCTTCGGTGAAGGGGCGGCGTCTGAGGGTGATTTCCATGCCGCTCTCAACATGGCCTCGGTGCATCGGGTGCCATGTATCTTCCTGTGTCGCAACAATGGCTATGCCATTTCCACCCCGTCATGCGAGCAATTCGCCGCCGATGGCATCGCGCCACGCGCCTTCGGTTATCACATGCAAAGCATCCGAGTGGATGGCAATGACGTGATCGCCGTCTACGAAGCCACCATGGCGGCACGCAAGATCGCGGTCGAGACCCATCAGCCGGTATTGATCGAGGCGATGACCTACCGTCTGGCGGCGCATTCCTCCTCGGATGATCCCTCCGGGTATCGCAGCAAGAAGGAGGAGGCTATCTGGCGCGACAAGGACCCCATCCTGCGCATGCGCAACTGGCTGGAGGCGCAAGGCTGGTGGAGTGAGGAGGAGGAAAAGGCCACTGGCGATCAACTGCGTCGTGAAGTGCTTGAGTCCATGAAGCGTGCCGAGAAACTGGCGCCACCGGCGCTGGATACGCTGATCACTGATGTCTACGACACGCCGACGCCGTTGCTCAAACAGCAGCTGGAATACGTGAAACAGCATATTCGCAAGTATCCGCATGCTTATCCCAAAGGCGCTGCCAGCATGGGGTTCACCGCGCAGGAGCTGGAAGACAGCCGCAAGGCGCATCAGGAACGCCTGCAGCGAATGCAGAGCCCTAAGCCTGTTGAGGACCATCAGTCTGTGGAGAGCCATCAGCCTGTGGATGGAGGCCAGACATCATGAACGAGCAGATGAGTGAACAGCCGTTGGAGAAAACGCCAGTGACAGACTCAGTTGCAAGCGACTCAGCTGCGGTGGGTTCAGCGGCGAAAGAAGCGTCTGCGGCGACTGACAGCAAGGATGCAGCAGCCTCGGCCTCGGGCAAGAAACAGATGAACATGCTGCAGGCGATCAACAATGCGTTGGATATCGCCATGGCCGCCAATCCCCGTGTGGTGTTGTTCGGGGAGGACGTCGGGGTATTCGGCGGCGTATTCCGGGCTACCAGCCACCTGCAGGACAAATACGGGCGAGAGCGCTGCTTCAATACGCCACTCACCGAGCAGGGCATCATCGGGTTCGCCAACGGTCTGGCGGCGCAGGGCTCGACGCCGGTGGCCGAGATCCAGTTCGCCGACTACATCTTCCCCGCCTTTGACCAGATCGTGAACGAGGCGGCCAAGTTCCGCTATCGTTCTGGTGATCTGTTCGATGTCGGAGGCCTGACGATTCGCACGCCCTATGGTGGTGGCATCGCGGGCGGGCTCTATCACTCCCAGTCGCCCGAGGCCTATTTCGCGCATACCCCGGGTCTCAAGATCGTGATGCCACGCAACCCTCATCAGGCCAAGGGCCTCTTGCTGGCGGCGATTCGCGACCCCAACCCGGTGCTGTTCATGGAGCCCAAGCGGCTCTATCGCGCCTCGGTGGGCGAGGTGCCAGAAGCCGATTACGAACTGCCCCTGGGGGTGGCCGACGTCATTCGTGAAGGTCGCGATATCACGCTGCTTGGCTGGGGCGCTCAGATGGAAATCATCGAGAAGGCCGCTGCGCTCGCCGAGCAGGATGGCATCGACTGCGAGATCATCGACCTGCGCAGCATTCTGCCCTGGGACATCGAGACGGTGTGTGACTCGGTGCTCAAGACGGGTCGTCTGGTGGTCAGTCATGAAGCGCCGCTGACGGGCGGCTTTGCCAGCGAGATTGCCGCCACCGTGCAGGAGCGTTGCTTTTTGTATCTCGAGGCGCCGATCCGACGCGTCACAGGCCTTGATACGCCGTTCCCGCTGGTACTCGAGAAGGAGCATCTGCCGGACGAGCTCAAGATCTACGAGGCCATCAAGCAAAGCTTGAATTACTGATGACAGGGAGTGATGCGCGCCATGAATGATTTCATCCTGCCCGATATCGGCGAAGGCATCGTCGAGTGCGAGCTGGTCAAGTGGTTGATCAAGGAAGGCGACGTGATCGAGGAAGATCAGCCGGTGGCCGAGGTCATGACAGACAAGGCGTTGGTGGAAATCCCCGCGCCCCACGCCGGTACCGTGGTCAAGCTTTACTGTCAGGAAGGCGAGATTGCCCGTGTCCATGCGCCGCTGTTTGCGGTGGATGATGGCCCTGGCAGCGACGATGATAGTGAGAAGCACCGAGAAGACACGCATGAGGATGGTCACGTCGGCGATGTCGTGACGGTTGCAGCGCCTGCTCGCTCGACGGCACAGACTCAGTCAGCCGTCAGCCAGGCGTCCAGCCGTCAGTCGAATGTCGCTGCGTCAGCTTCTGCCAAGTCAGTCAGCAATGGGGCAGCTGCCTCACAGACAGCCGCGACCCTTGAGCGGCGCTCACGTGATTTCATCCTGCCGGATATCGGCGAAGGCATCGTCGAATGTGAGGTGGTCACCTGGCACGTCGCGGAAGGCGACACGGTGGAAGAAGACCAGACGATTGTCGATGTGATGACCGACAAGGCGCTGGTCGAGATCACCGCCTCGGAGCCCGGGCGTATCGTGCGCTTCCATTATGCTCAGGGCGAAAATGCCCGAGTGCATACGCCGCTGTATGCCTATGTGCCTGATGAAGAGGCAGAGGCTGAAAGCACTGAAAGCACTGAGAGCACTGAGAGCGACGTCACCTCGTCTGAACGCAAACAGGCTCAGCCAGAGCGTCTGGCGGAGCACCGGCAGGAGGGCGACGACAAGAGCGACGACAAGAGTGGGCAAGACGGGCGTCACGAGGAGAGCCGGCCTCGCATACCCGCGACCCCAGCCGTGCGCCGCCTATTGCGCGAGCATCAGCTTGATATCCATGCCATTGCAGGTTCGGGGCGTCACGGCCGGGTGCTGAAGGAAGACGTGCTGGCATATCTCAAGCAATCCGAGGCTCACGAGACTGACGTGACACCTGATGACTCTCACAAGGTCGGCGCGGCCGCCGAGACCGACAAGGCAGCTGCCGAAGCGTGTGCTGTGGCCAGTGACGTGGCCAGTGACGAGGTGCGATCGTCACGACTTGAGTCGAAAGCGGTACCGCTCAAGGGGGTCGCCGCGGTAATGGCCAGGCGTATGGTGCAGGCCAGCACGCAGATCCCGCATTTCCATTACGGCGATGAGCTCGATATCACCGACCTGCTGGCGCTGCGGGCACGCCTCAAGGCGCGCGCCCAGCAGCAGGGCATTCGCCTGACCTTGATGCCGTTCATCATGAAGGCCATGGCGCTGGCGGTGATCGAGGAGCCGATTCTCAATGCACGCCTCAGTGAGGATGAGAGCGAGATTCTCTATCAGGGGAGCTGCAACATCGGCATGGCGGTGGACAGCGCCAGCGGGCTGATGGTACCGAACGTGAAGGGCGTCGAACGTCTGAGCATTCTCGAGATCGCGCGGGAGGTCGGGCGGCTGACCGAAGCTGCACGCAGCGGGCGCGTCGCCCAGGCGGACCTCAAGGGCGGCACCTTGTCGATCTCCAATATCGGGGCGCTGGGCGGCACCTACGCCGCGCCGATCATCAACCAGCCGGAGGTCGCCATCGTCGCGCTGGGGCGCACTCAGCGTCTGCCGCGCTTCGATGGCGAGGGCAATGTCTGTGCGCGTGACATCATGACCATCACCTGGGCGGGGGATCACCGCATCATCGACGGCGGGACCATCGCGCGCTTCAGCAATCTGTGGAAGCACTATCTCGAGCACCCTGACGAAATGCTGCTGTCGCTGTCATGAGGCGCTGCTTGATCCAAGGGCCCCGGTTAGAGAGCCTCCTGCATGAGTGATGCGCGCGCCCACGAGCGACTGCAACAGTTCTATATCCCGGAAGAGCAGTCGATCTATCTGCTCTCGCATCATGATGCCAAGAAACTCAAGGACTGGGTGGCGCTGTGCATCGCTCAGCTCGAGGGGCTGGGCTACCGGGATATCCATCTGGTCGGCAAGGGCGCCTACGGTTTCGTGTTCGCAGGCTGGCGCCCGGACGAAGACCGGCGCACGCGTGAAGAGCACGTCTTCAAGTTCACGCGGGTGACCCTGCCCCAGGCACTGCAGGACCGCCTGGAGGAAGAGGCCTACATGCTCGACCAGGTCGCTCACCCGCTGATACCGCGTCTGGTCAGCTATCAGCGGGTACGGCGGCAGTCGATTCTGGTCATGCAGCGCGCGCCGGGCATCAATCTCGAGGAATATTCGCTGCGTCACGGGCGCATGTCGCCGCGTCTGGTGGTCAGGATTGCCAGTCAGCTGGCCGATATTCTCAAGTCGCTGCGCGGGTCATCGATGGGAGCGGTTACGCCACCGGTCGTGCATGGCGACATCAAGCCGTCGAATCTGGTCTTCGATGTCGAGCGGGAACAGGTGGCATTGATCGACTGGGGCAGTTCGGTGTTCGCTCAGCTCGATGAGCATCAGCAGTTCATCACCACCAACGTGATGCAGCTGATGTCGGATAATCTGCAGCAGACCAATGCGCGTCTGGGCGATGTCTATTTCATCGGTGAGGAGCAGCTCAATGGTGCGCTGTCCTCGCCGCGCTTCGATGAGCAGGGCGTGGCCGCGACACTCTATGCGCTGGCTTCTGGCCAGTCGTGTCGCTTCGGCGTGCGCGCCATTCCGGCGGTGTCGCTGGGGTTGCCGCGGGAATTCGCGCGTCTGCTCGATGGCATGCTGGCGGATGACCCGCAGCTGTGCATGCAGGCCGGCGACTACTTCCTGCGCGAGATGAGCAGGATCTCGCGTCTGGTGATGCCGGAATTGCCTCTAGAACCGCCACAGTCTCTGCTGCCGGTCTGGGTGAGGCCGGCGATGCGCGAGATCGACACGGTCGTCTATACCTCACGCAAATCCTTCCTGCGTGAGGCCTTCGAGGCGGACGAGACCGTCGAACATGCTGGCAACGCGCTGGACGCTGTCAATGATGTTCAACTGGATCGTTACTACAAGAACTTCATGCAAGGCATGGGCGGCACCGAAAAAGCCTTCCTGGCCGCTGTCAGTCGTCTGGGGAAATACCCGATCGTCGGTGGTCTGGCGATTCGCTGGGAGCCACAGGGCATCTTCGTGGATACTGCGCTGCATCTGCATGACCCTGCCTTGAAGGCCGCCTTCGTCGTCGCGATCAACAACATGGTCGCTCTGGCGCGTGCCATCTATCGCCAGGGCGTGTTCAAGGCGTGTCTATTCAATGCTCGCGATACCCTGCACCTGGAGCGGGAAGACCCGGAAGCCGCCTTTGTCTTTGCGTCGACGGCAGACGGGGAGGCCTGCCCTCGCTTGAGCTATGAGGTCAGCGCGGTGCCGGAGCTTGAGGATGACTCGCGTGTGCATTCCTACTTCGAGGATGGCCCGGACCCTGAGGAACTGCTGGTGCTGCCCGAAGAGATATTGAAGGCTCTGGAGTCACTCAATGCCATCCACCACACCGGCATGCTGATCTTCGAAGCCCTGCCACACCACCTCAAGATTCACAGTTATTACCGGCTGCTGGATCCGTCGCGCGAGAAGGAATTCGCGCGTCTGCTGGCGGAGATTCTGGATGCCGTGCCGCTGATCTTAGGGCTGGGAATTTCCGGCTTCATGAAGATGCCCTACAAGAACACCAAGCATTTCGATCATATCGAGGCGCAACCCGAACGTTTCTATCCTCGGGATCCGCGTGCGGTGTAACCCAAACAAAAACCCGCCTGAGCAATTGCTCGGGCGGGTTTCATCAGTGACATGCTATCGAGTTGCTTTCAGGTTCCCAGGAACAGTCAGTCCTTCATCTGGCGCGGACGCGTCATGGCCTGCGGGGACAGCAGTGCCTCCAGACGCGCTTCATCCAGCAGGCCTTCCTCGCGCACCAGTTCCAGCACGCTGCGACCGCTGACCAGGGCTTCCTTGGCGATGCGGGTGGCGTTGTCATAGCCGATGTAGGGGTTGAGCGCGGTGATCAGGCCGATGGAGTTGTTGACCAGCTCGGCGCAGCGGTCGCGGTTGGCGGTGATGCCGATCACGCAGCGATTCTTGAGCATGGTCATGGCGCGGCTCAGCTGGCGAATGGAGTCGAGCAGCTTGTAGGCGATCAGCGGCTCCATCACGTTGAGCTGCAGCTGGCCGGCTTCAGCGGCCATGGTCAGCGCGGTGTCGTTGCCGATGACATCGAAGGCGACCTGATTGACGGCTTCCGGAATCACCGGGTTGACCTTGCCCGGCATGATTGAGCTGCCCGGCTGCTGAGGCGGCAGGTTGATCTCGTTGAAGCCGGTGCGCGGGCCGGAGGACAGCAGGCGCAGATCGTTGCAGATCTTGGACAGCTTGACCGCCAGGCGCTTGAGCATGCCGTGGAACAGCACGAAGGCACCCATGTCGCTGGTCGCCTCGACCAGGTCCGACGCCGGGCGGAAGTCGATGCCGGAACGCCGCGCCAGTGCCTCGATCGCCAGTGCGCTGTAGCGCGGGTCGGCATTGATGCCGGTGCCGATCGCGGTCCCGCCCAGATTGACCTCCTTGAGCAACTCATTGAGGTTGGCGATGCGGTCGACGTCTTCACGCAGGGTGTTGGCGAAGGCGCGGAATTCCTGGCCCAGCGTCATCGGCACCGCGTCCTGCAGCTGGGTGCGGCCCATCTTGACCACGTCGTCGAATTCCAGCGCCTTGGTGGCAAAGGCGTTGGCCAGTTCGCTCAGCGCGTCCACCAGCATCGAGTGGCTGCGCAGCAGGCCGACACGGATGGCGGTCGGGTAGGCGTCGTTGGTGGACTGCGCCATGTTGACGTGATTGTTGGGATGCAGCTGCTGGTAGTCACCTTTCTCGTAGCCGAGGAATTCCAGGCCAAGATTGGCGATCACTTCGTTGGCATTCATGTTGGTCGAGGTGCCGGCACCACCCTGGATCATGTCGACCACGAACTGATCGTGATGATCGCCATTCATCAGACGCGCACAGGCGTGCTGGATGGCATCGTGCTCGCGTGTCTCGAGATAGCCCAG
Organism: Cobetia sp. MB87; assembly: GCF_011319755.1. Classification (NCBI taxonomy): domain Bacteria; kingdom Pseudomonadati; phylum Pseudomonadota; class Gammaproteobacteria; order Oceanospirillales; family Halomonadaceae; genus Cobetia; species Cobetia sp. MB87. Next base: position 57,281 of record NZ_VFBC01000002.1, read on the forward strand.
CGCATGGTTGGCTTCGGCGGCGGCGGCCTTGACCAGCGCGAGTCCTTCGACGAGACGCGGGAAGTGTGACAGCGGTACGCCAGACAGGTGGAAGTTGTTCAGCGCGCGCTGGGTCTGCACGCCGTAGTAGGCGTCAGCCGGCACCGGCTCGCGCCCGAGGAGATCCTTTTCAAGTCGGAAGCCGTTGGCCAGTGCCTCACGCTCGGCATGGCTCAAGTCGGCCGGCGTGGAAGTTGCCGGGGTGGCATTGGCGGCGATGGGGGTTTCCGAAAGATGGTTCACTTGGGCGGAACTCCTGGCTGAAGTACACTGTGGCGCTTGAATGGCGGCTAGGTGGACAAGGGTAACCAGCGCAGACCCTCGGCGGCCAATGCCATTCAACGCTGCCGTATACGTCAAACGCATAAGACGAAGGTGGTGGTGCGCCGCGACGCATCATTCTCCATGACAAGACCCTGCATGACCGGCCAGGCAAGCCTCGCTCGGGCATGTTCGACATTTTTGGGAGTTCGGGTGAACCTGGAAACTAAGTGGTTGGAAGATTTCGTTGCGCTATCCAATACCCGCAGCTTCTCCACCTCGGCTCGCCTGCGACACGTTACCCAGCCTGCGTTCAGTCGCCGCATCCGTGCGCTTGAACAGGCAGTGGGCACTACGCTGGTCGACCGTTCGACGACCCCGGTCAGTCTGACACCGGAGGGCCAGTTGTTCCTGGTCACCGCGCGCAACTTGACAGAGCAGCTGTCTGAGTGTCTCGCCCACCTGCGTGGGCTGGGCATGGCCAACGAGACCCTGGATATCGCGGCCGCGCATTCTTTGGCGCTGGCTTTCTTCCCCAAGTGGATCTCGCGTCTTCAGCAGGGCCTGGGGGAGCTGCCGACACGCCTGTCCGCGATGAATGTCGGCGACGCCATTCACTCGCTGCGCGAAGGCAACTGCGACTTGATGCTCGCCTATTACGACCCTTACGCCAGCATGCAGCTGGACGCCGAGGCTTTCCCGTCCTTCTCGGTCGCCAAGGTCAACATGCTGCCGGTGTGCGTGCCGCTGGAGAATGGCGAGCCACGCTTCCCGCTGACCGGGCAGAGCGAGACCAGCCAGGATGCGATTCCCTTGCTGTCCTATACCCAGGGCGCATTTCTGGGCCGCAGCGTGAAGATGCTGCTCAAGAATGATCCGCTGCGCCTGCGTCTGCGCACCGTCTATGAGATGGCAATGGCGGAGGGGCTCAAGGGCATGGCTCTGCAGGGCGTCGGCATGGCGTGGATACCCGATTTCTGCATTCGCGATGAGCTGGAAAGCGGCAAGCTGGTGCGCGCGGGCAACGAGGCGTGGGATATCCCGCTGGAGATTCGTCTCTATCGGTGTTCGCTGGTCCATAAGCCCGGCATCGACAAGCTGTGGAAACAGCTGATGAACTTGCCGCGCGACTTCCTCGAAGCCTGAGCCTTGCCGGTGTATTGCCGGTTTGGAAGACCTGCGTGTCTATTGACTGAAAACGGCAGCCCTCTGGGCTGCCGTTTTCGTGTGTGGACCACATCCCAGCCGTCAGAAACCGGTCTGTCCGGCATGCAGGCCGAGAAAGTTCTGAATGATGAAGAAGTGGTCTTCGAACAGGGTGTCAGGCTCCAGGTCCGCCAGCGCGACCCAGCGTGCCTGCTCCTCGTTCTCTCCACCGCCGCTTCTGAGCTTGGGTAGCTGCTGCTCCGGCCGCAGGGCGAAGTAGAAGGCCTCAGCCAGGGTGCGTCCGCGCCAGCTGCGATGCGGCGCATCAAACAGACGCTGACCGCGCAGAGAGCCACGCAGGACTGGTTCCGGCACCTTGAGGCGTACACGTTCCTTGAGCTCACGCAGGCAGGCATCCAGCAGGCGCTCCTGGGGTTGCACGAAGCCGCCAGGCAGGGCGTAGAGCCCCTTGCCGGGCGCCGCGCGACGCGTGGTGAGCAGCACATGGCCGGACTGCACCACCACGGCGTTGACCGTGATGAACAGTGGCGGGTAGGGCGCATCGCTCCAGGCGGCGCGATATTGCTCTAGCAGGCGACGTTCCTCCACCAGCCCTTGCCACGCGGTCTCATCCAGGAAGCCATGCAGGTGCTGAGCTACCGGCGCTGGCAGCAGCTCCAACCCCTCGTTGTCCAGCCAATCCTCGGCGCGAGCACGCTCGGTGAAGATGACCTCACGAATACGGCTGGCTTCCATCCCCTCCCGCAGCGGCACCGCCACCGACTCCCACTGCGGGAAGAGGCTCAGGTAGTAGCTCGACTGGCTGTTGCTGTCACGACGATTGGCACCGATCAGTGCGATTCTTGGCATCCGGTTGGCCTGCGGTCGCGCGATATCGCGTACCTTGCGCTGCACATCACGCACCCAGACATCGTCGTTGTAGAGGGCGTCAAGCAACGGCACGATTTCCAGGCGCGCATTGTCGCCATCGTCAAAGCAACTGCGGATCATGCGCGTGCGTTCAGAGAAGGTGAACGGGTTGCGCAGTGAACGCGCCTGCCAGGCAGAACCGACCAGCACGATGACCTGCCGCGCGAGGCGCAGTGCCTCTTCCATCACGGCAACATGTCCATGATGCATGGGCTGAAAGCGACCGATGAAGACCAGGCAGTCATATTGGGTGTTGGCGATCGCGGGAGAATCCTGAGTGCGAAGCGTTGCAGCGGGTGCGGAGGGCAACGTTGTCGTCGAAGGCATGGTGAGCTCCGTGGCAGGCAGGATGGGGCGGCGTATGAGGTGCTTGCCCAGCGAGATTCCGCTAGCGTATCAGATTATGTGCATGCGTCGAACGGCTCGCCATCCACCCCTCTCTGGTAAGGGGTATGTAAAAGTTTATCCCGTTATCTTGTTAAACAAAACTTGGTAATCCCTAAACTTCTCGGTCTTCGGGGCCATAGGGAAGCTATAGCCCTAAAGGTGAGGCCTGAAGGGATAAGGGATAAGGGGGAAGGAAAGGGGAAAGTGAACAAGCGCGAATGCCCTAACCGAGACAACGCCCGTCAGCGTCATTGCTGGCGGGCGTTGTCTCGGTTTGTGGCAAGGCCGATGGCAGGCCCAGGCGGGCCTGCCGGGCGCGGGATCAGGACGCCTTGGCGGTCAGGACGTCAGTGATCCACTCGACGACCTTGTCGCCCTGGGCATTGACGCAGACGTCGACCAGCGGCGTCTGCGACCACTGGTTGCCGAGGAATTCGCGCCCCTCAGGGGCGAACAGCGTCTGACCTTCGGCCAGGCCTTCGACTTCGACATTCAGGTGGCCGCGCTCGGTGGTGAACAGCTCCGGCTTCATCAGCCAGGCGAGGGCGCAGCTGTCGTGCGGGCAGCAACCATCGATGCCGCGCGCTTCCTGATAGAAGGCCTTGTAGAACTGATAGCTGCCGGATAGCACTTCGCCGAGTGCGCCCTGCGCGACGCGAATGCGCTCGACATGGGCCGGAGACAGCACGCAGCGGTGCGTCGCATCGAGACCGACCATGGTTAATGGCCAGCCGGCGGTCAGCACCTTGGCGGCGGCATGCGGGTCATTGAAGATGTTGGCTTCGGCGACCGGGGAGACGTTGCCGCCTTCACGGATGGAACCGCCCATGACGACGACCTGCTTGACCTTGCTGATGATGCTCGGGTCCAGCTGCAGTGCGGTGGCCAGATTGCCCAGCGGACCGACGGCGACGAGAGTGATCTCGCCCGGACGCGCATTGACCTGCTCGACGATGAACTGCGGTGCGCTGATGGACAGCGCCTTGCCCTTGGGCTCCGGGATCTCCATGTTGCCCAGGCCATTGGCACCGTGGATGTGCGCCGGCGCCGGGAACTTGTCCTTGACCAGTGGCTGGGCAGCGCCCTGGGCGACCGGAATCTCCTGACCTGCCAGTTCGCCCAGCAGCAGGGCGTTGGAGGTGGCCGTCTCGATGGTGACGTTGCCGAAGGTGGTGGTCATGCCGAGGAATTCGATGTCCGGATGCGCCAGACAGATGGCAATTGCCTGGGCATCATCCACGCCCGGATCGGTATCAAAGATGATCGGTGTTTTCATGCTGACCTCGTGAAAGAAGTGACCTGCTAAAGAGGGCGTTACGCCGACAGGGTGCCCATGAGCTGACATGGGCACGGCACGGGCCACGTGGTGGTGCCCCGTGCAGGTAGTTCAGTTGTTCAGAGACTCGCTGCTCAAAGACTCAGTTGCTCAGGACGTCGAGTGTCGGCCATTCGGCCAGGGCAGCGGCGACATCACTGGCCAGCGGAATGCTCGGCGCTGCGCCTTCGCGGCTCACGCACAGGGCAGAGGCGGTGCTGGCGCGACGCAGGCTTTCCTCGATGCTCAGACCTTCGATCTGGCTTGCCAGGTAATAGCCGATGAAGGTGTCACCCGCCGCGGTGGTGTCCACGGCATTGACGCGGTGCGCCGGCAGCTGGATGCGTTGTTCCCCCAGCTGGTAGCAGACGCCTTCACTGCCCAGGGTCATGACCACTTCGGTGTCAGGCAGACGAGTGTGCAGCGCGGCGAGCAGGGTGGCGACAGGCGCGCTCTCTTCCAGCTCGACCAACTGTGCCGCTTCACCGCGATTGAGGAACAGCACCTGGCAATGCTCCAGCGGCAGGCGCAGGACGTCAGCACCCATCGGGGCGGGGTTGAAGGCGATCTTCATGCCCTTGGCATGTCCCAGCTCGATGACCTTGCCCAGTGCGTTGCACTCATTTTGCAGCAGCAGCCAATCTCCCTGTGTCACGCCGGAGAACAGCGTCGCCAGATGCTCATCGGTGAAACCGTGGTTGGCACCCGGGTGCAGAATGATGCTGTTCTCGGCGTGGTCGTCCACCTGGATGATGGCGTGGCCACTGGCGCTGGCGCTCAGCTCGACCTGCGAGGTGATGACACCGGCGCTTTCCAGCGGCTCGAGTGCCCAGCGATCACTGTTGCCAAGGCGGCCCCAGTGCGTGACGTCGCCTCCGGCGCGCGCAAGCGCGAGCGACTGGTTGGCACCCTTGCCACCCAGTACCTGACGGTAGGAGAGACTCGCCAGGGTTTCACCCGGTCGTACCAGGTGGGGTACCCGATAGACGTGATCGATATTGATAGAACCGTAGTTGTAAAGCATGCAGCCTCCTTGGGGTCGAGCATCCTAGCAAAGCCTTGGCCGCCTGTCCCCAGTCGTATCACCAAGGTCTGACCTATAGGTCATGTTTCAGCGTTGAAGCTATTAGCCTCTTGGAACGCAAGAGAAAGTGCATACTTCCTGTCATCTCGCTGGATTCAGGATAGTCGCCCATGTCGGAGTCGAAGCAACCCGCCGTCACGATCAAGAAGTGGGTCTGGCGAGCGCTCTTCACCAGTACCATGATTCCGTTGCTGTTGGTCGAGACCGCCCTGGTGGCGGTGTATTTCGTGTCCAATGACGAGATTCGTGATGCCAATCTCAATTATCTGCAATCCCAGTCGAGCAGTGAACTCAATCTGGCAATGCTGCGGGAGGCCAAGTCACTCAGCCAGCAACTGGAGCATGTCCAGAACCTGTCGCGCGGGCTCGGTGCCCAGGCAGGCGAACTGGCCATGGGCGACACTGGCACTGGGGTAGCGGCGCACGAGGTTGCCCGTCACGCAAGCCGGCCCAGCGGTGTCTGGGCCAGTCAGCAGACGGCGGACAATCAGGGCAGCGGCTTCTATCCCGCCTTGCCAGGCCTCGAGCAGGACATCTCCATGGCGCTGCGCATGACGGCGGTCGACCCGATTATGCGCAGTGTCGTATATTCGCACTCGGCCGTGGTGCAGTCCTTCGTCACGATGGCTGACTGCTATGTCCGCCTTTTCCCCTATGTCGATCTGGCCTCGCTGGTGCCAGCCGACCATGACTGTCGTGACTTCTCCTTCTTCTATCTGGCCGCACCAGAGGCAAATCCCTCGCGAAACACCATCTGGACCGATATCTACGAAGACCCGGCCGGCAATGGCTGGATGACGTCGGCCGTCAGCCCCTTCTATTCGGAGCAAGGCGAATTTCTCGGCGTCGCCGGCGTCGACATGACCCTGGACGTGATCGTCAATCAGGTGCTGGCGATGGAGCTGCCTTGGCAAGGCTTCGCGATGCTGTTCGATGCCGACGGACGCTCACTCGCCGTCCCGCGCGCCGGTGAGCAGTTGTTGTCGCTGCTGCCGTTGGATATTCCCGATGCCTATGACCTGCAGGAAGAGGATGTCATTCGGCCAGCTCAGCTGGCGCTGAAAGGCCATGACGTCTTCAAGAGACTCGCGCCCCGTATCCTCGAGCAGCGGCGTGGCCTGGAGAGCGTCAATGTAGCAGGGGCGCCCTACAAGGTGGCGTGGGAGCGCTTGCCGGGCAATGGCTGGATCATGTTGAGCATGGTCGAGGAGAGCGCCGTCTTCTTTCGTACCGCCGAGATCGGGCGCAACTTCCAGCTGGTCGGCATGGCGCTGGTCGGTGGACTTATCCTGTTCTATTTCGCCTTCTTCATTCTCATGAGCTGGCGCACGCACCACATCAGCCGTCGCCTTTCGGTGCCGCTGGCCGAGCTGCGTGAGCGTCTGCACCGCATCGGCATGGGCGCGGACGTCGAGTCCGTGGGTAGCAGTGGCATCGTCGAGCTGGATGATGCCAACGCCACCGCCGAAGAGATGTACCAGCGGCTGCGCCAGACCCAGAAGGAATTGCAGTCCAGCGAGCGTCGCCTGCTGGATTCTCTCGCAGCCAGCGGCGATAGCCTGTGGGAAATGGATATTCCTGAACGCATCGTGCGCATCCATCCCAATCTCTGGAAGATGCTCGGCGCTTCGGGTCACGAGCCGTTGGCGATGCGCGAGATGGATTTCGATCGCTTGATCCACCCGGATGACCTTGAGCAGGTGCATGTGCTCAGGCATCAGGTCATCAATACCTATGGCGAAAGCTATGAATGTCAGTACCGAATGCGTGCGCCGCAGGAGGAAGACCTTCAGCAGATCGAGGCGATGGGAATGAACGAGGCAGGCATGGATGCTGAAGCAGGCAAGGCTGGCGACAACTCCCTGCAGCAGCGGAGTCTGACGGCTGACGCTGATGGTGTGCTGGAGGGCGACGAGAGAGAGCGGGACGAGCAAGAGAGGGGTGAGAAAGAGGATGGTGCAAGAGAAGGCGCTACCCAGTGGGTACTATTGAGCTCACGCGGTCGTGTGGTGTCGTGGGACGCTGAAGGCAATGCCCTCAAGGCGGCGGGCATGCATATCCGTATTCGCTGATGCCAGGCCACTCATGAAAAGCCCCCGACCCGGCGCATATGCCGGTTCGGGGGCTTTTTCGTAATGTACCGATCACACCTGCCACTCGGCGTCAGTACCTGTCACCGCGAGGATATAGTCGTGTCAGGCGTGTTCGTTCAGGAATGTCTCGATATTGGCCAGGCTGAGATCGAGCATGTTCTGGCGCGCCTCCTGGCTGATCCAGGCATTGTGCGGCGTGACGATCAGGTTCAAGGGCGTACTCGCCGAATGGTGCTGGCTCTCCAGAGCCGAGAGCAGTGAGTGGCCTTCACGTGGCGGCTCCTCCGGCAGACTATCCACCGCCAAGCCGCCGAGTTGTCCGGTGGCCAGTGCTTCCAGGGCTGCGTCCTCGTCGATGATGCCCCCACGGGCACAATTGACCAGCAGTGCACCAGGCTTCATGGCGGCGAGCGCCTGTTCATCGATCAGATGCTGCGTTTCCGGGGTCAGCGGGCAGTGCAGGCTGATGGCGTCAGCCTGGGGCAGCAGACTTTCCAGCGCGGGGCGTTCGGCGGTGGGGGCAGTGCCCGGACGAGCGGCAAAGGTCACGTGCATGCCGAACGCCTCGGCCAATCTACCCACCGCGGTGCCCAGCTCCCCCTTGCCGACGATGACCAGATGCTTGCCGAACAGCTGCACCACGGGGCGGCCCATCAGGCAGAAGGTCGGGCTGCGTTGCCACTCGCCCGCAGCGATGTCGGTCTGGTATTCCGGCAGGCGGCCTGCCAGTGCCAGTAGCAGCATCCAGGTGTGCTGCGCCACCGAGTGAGTGCCATAGGCATTGACGTTCATGACCCGAATGCCGCGTGCTTCGGCGGCCGCCATGTCGATGTTGTTGGTACCGGTCGCCATCACCGCGATCAGCTTGAGGGTCGGCAGCTCATCCATATGGTGCGCCTCGATGCGTACCTTGTTGACCAGCACGATGGAGGCACCGCTCAGTCGTGGCACCACTTCCTCGGGCGCGGTGGCGTCATGGCAGACCAATCCCTCCAGGCGGGCCTCGAGGCGCGAGAAGTCCAGCCCGTCACCGACGGAGCCGGCATCGAGCATGACGGCCTGCGGTGCGCTGGTGGACGAGGCGGGCTCGCAGTGAGAGGAAGCGGGCGTGGAAGAATGAGAGGGAGACTGCGCAGTACGATCGTGATCGGACATAGGTGCCTCATGATGGCGTAGGAAGATAGATAGGAAGACAGAAAGGCTGGCCCGGAAATGACGAGTACGTAGCGTCTGGGCCGGTTTGTGCTTGGGTGTTGCCCCGCACGGGGCCGAGCACGCTATAATGTGCCCCTTTCGCTTTGACTTGAAAGCCGCTCAACTGGCCTTATTGTAGGCGTCTCTTGCTGGTGCTTGCGAAAGCTCTCATGTTGGGGCCGCAGGTGCGCTGAACGCAAGACGCGCCGCAAGGCATAACATTGTCATGGTTCACGGTGCTCAGACAGCCCCGTGACCAGTATTGTCAGGAAAGAAGACCATGCCGATCTATGAATACCACTGCAAGGCCTGTGGCCATCGGATGGACAAGTTGCAGAAGATCAGCGCTGCACCGCTGACGGAGTGCCCGGAATGCAAGACGGACCAGCTCGAGAAGCTGGTCTCCGCCTCCGGCTTCCGTCTGGCAGGCAGTGGCTGGTACGAGACGGATTTCAAGTCCGGCAGCAAGAAGAATCTGGCCGGTGGTAGCGACAGCACCGCCTGATGCAGCTGGGATAGTGCGTCAGGCATCAGCGTGATGAGGGGCAGGGGCACCCAACGGGTACCCTTGACTCTCATCGCCAACGGCAGGCCCTCTGAGACAGATGCGCATCAGCGCGTCGATCATGAATTTGAGCAACAAGGAATCAACATGCGCAGCCACTATTGCGGCAAACTGAACGAGACCCTGATCGATCAGGATGTCACTCTGTGCGGGTGGGTGCACCGCCGTCGCGACCACGGTGGCGTCATCTTCCTCGACATGCGCGACCGTGATGGCATCGCCCAGATCGTCGTCGATCCGGACACCGTCGATGCCTTCGCCACTGCCGACAAGGCGCGCAGCGAGTTCGTGCTTCGTATCAAGGGCCGCATCCGTCTGCGCCCGGAAGGCACCCAGAACCCGAACATGCCGACAGGCATGATCGAAGTGCTGGCCAAGGACGTCGAAGTGCTCAACACCGCACAGACGCCGCCGTTCCAGCTTGACGACCACAACAAGGTCGGTGAGGAAGTTCGCCTCAAGTATCGTTATGTCGACCTGCGTCGTCCCGACATGATCGAGAAGCTGCGCCTACGCTCGCGCATCACTCACAGCGTGCGCGCCCAGCTCGAAGCCCTGGGCTTCCTCGACATCGAAACCCCGATCCTGACACGTGCCACGCCGGAAGGCGCACGTGACTATCTGGTGCCGAGTCGTACCTACGCCGGCAGCTTCTTCGCGTTGCCGCAGTCTCCGCAGCTGTTCAAGCAGCTGCTGATGGTCGCTGGTGTCGATCGTTACTACCAGATCGCCAAATGCTTCCGTGATGAAGATCTGCGCGCCGACCGTCAGCCGGAGTTCACCCAGATCGACCTCGAAGCCAGCTTCGTCGACGAGCAGGACATCATGGGCATGACCGAGACCATGATCCGTGGCCTCTACAAGGAAGTGCTCAATGTCGAGCTGGGCGACTTCCCGACCATGCCGTATTCCGAGGCCATCAGCCGCTTCGGTTCCGACAAGCCGGACCTGCGCATCCCGCTGGAACTGGTCGATGTCGATGACCTGATGAGCGGCGTGGACTTCAAGGTCTTCTCCGGTCCGGCCAAGGACGACAAGGGCCGTGTCGCCGCACTGCGTGTGCCGGGCGGTGCCAGCCTGTCACGCAAGGAAATCGACGCCTACACCAAGTTCGTCGGCATCTACGGTGCCAAGGGCCTGGCATGGATCAAGGTCAACGAACGTGCCAAGGGCATCGAGGGGCTGCAGTCGCCGATCGTCAAGTTCATGGAAGACGTCGTGGATGAAGTGCTGGACCGCTGTGGCGCCGTCGATGGCGACATCGTGTTCTTCGGCGCTGACAAGGCCAACATCGTGGCCGAGGCCATCGGTGCGCTGCGCGTCAAGCTGGGCGAAGACCTCAACCTCTACACCCGCGAGTGGGCACCGCTGTGGGTCGTCGACTTCCCGATGTTCGAAGCCGATGCCAATGGCCGCCTGAGCGCGCTTCACCACCCGTTCACCGCGCCGTCCTGCACGCCGGAAGAGCTCAAGGCCAACCCGGAAGCGGCACTGTCTCGCGCCTACGACATGGTCATCAACGGCACCGAGTTGGGTGGCGGCTCCATCCGTATCCACGATCAGGCCATGCAGCGTACTGTGTTCGAAGTCCTGGGCATCGGTGAAGAAGAAGCGGAAGAGAAGTTCGGCTTCCTGCTTGATGCCCTGAAGTTCGGTGCGCCGCCCCATGGTGGTCTGGCCTTCGGTCTCGACCGCCTGGTGATGCTGATGACCGGCGCCAAGACCATTCGTGAAGTGATTGCCTTCCCGAAAACCCAGAGTGCCGGCTGCATGATGACCGACGCCCCGGGCGTGGTCAGCGGTGAGCAGCTCAAGGAGCTGAACATCCGTCTGCGTCAGAAGGTCAAGGTCGAGGACGAAAGCGGTCAGGCCTGATTCAGCGGCGCATGACCGAGGAAGTGACTGGTGGGGCCGTCTGGACTGATTCGATCAGGCAAGGGCGCCCCCGCCGTGGGAGGTTTGCCCCTGTGGCCTGATAGGCAAGGGGGGCAAGCAAGCCCGACAAGGCGGTGCGAGACTGTTTGCTGACGTTCACGTCAGGCGTTGACAGTGTCGCACCGCCTTTTTTGTGGCATGGTGGCTGGTTATATACACAGTGAAAGCGATGGCGTGATGATGACAGCGAAGACCGAAGGTGTGAAAGACGAGGCGGCAGCATGATCATTCTTGGCATCGACCCGGGTTCACGTCTGACCGGGTATGGGGTATTGGATGTCTCTGCGGCTCAGCCTCGCTATGTGGACAGTGGCTGCATTCGCATGTCACAGGTCAGCCTGGATCAGCGTCTGGCACAGATCTATGCCGGTATCAGCGAGGTGATCGCCATGCATCGCCCTGCGGAATTCGCCATTGAGCAGGTCTTCATGTCCAAGAACGCGGATTCGGCGCTCAAGCTGGGCCAGGCGCGCGGGGCTGCCATCGTGTGTGCGGCCAATCACGGCTTGCCGGTATTCGAATATGGGCCGCGACAGATCAAGCAGGCCGTGACCGGCACCGGCGCTGCGGAGAAGTCTCAGGTGCAGCATATGGTCACGCATACGCTCAAGCTTTCCGCCACGCCACAGGCCGATGCCGCCGATGCGCTGGCCATCGCCTTGACGCATTGTTTCGCGCGTCGACGCCTGACGCCCGGCAATGACCAGCTGGAAGCCCTGGGATTGGGGAATACCAGTCGACGCAAGGGAACCCGCGTGCGGCGTAGCAGCAGTTGGCGAGACTTCGAGCCCGACGCCTGACATGCCGCTGAGCGACAAATGCGGTATTGTGCTCAATTAATAGCGATTTTTCAGTCACTTGTAGAGTGTCTGCCGAGTCTGGCAGCAGCCGATTGCGTGATGCGCCAAGCCGCGTGGCATCAGGCCTCGTGTCATTCCTCAAGGTAAGACTGTCAGAAAGATGCGACAAATTCGTCGTGACACTGGGACATGCCGCCTACGCTTCATCTTTGGTAGGCTTGCCCGCATTGTAACAATCCGTGCAGAGGATCGGGCCTGCGAGCAGCAGGATTCCACCGAACACGTTCTCTGCCGAGCAAGGACAGCCGCAACATGATTGGACGCCTGACCGGGACATTGCTGGAAAAACAACCGCCGCAGCTGGTGCTTGATGTACAGGGTGTCGGTTATGAGCTGGAAGCTTCGATGAACACCCTGTTGGGCTTGCCGGCAGTGGGCGAACATTGCCAGCTTTACACCCATCTGGTGGTACGCGAAGACGCGCAGTTGCTCTATGGCTTCGGCAAGGAGCCCGAGCGTCGCCTGTTCCGTGAATTGATCAAGATTTCCGGTGTCGGCCCGCGTCTGGCGCTGGCGATTCTGTCGGGAATGGAGCAGTCAGATTTCATTCGCTGTGTTCACGATGAAGACAGCCGGGCGCTGACACGTCTGCCGGGTGTCGGCAAGAAGACGGCGGATCGTCTGATCATCGAGATGCGCGATCGTCTCAAGCATTGGACGCTGCCGATGGATGATGGTCTGGATGAAATGGCGCGTGCCTCCCAGCCACAGCCGCCGGTCACGCACCCTCTGGCGGATGCCGAAGCCGCGCTGGTGTCACTGGGCTACAAGCCTGTCGAGGCAGCCAAGATGCTCTCCGGTCTCGAGACCGGCGCCTCCACGGAAGCGCTCATCAAGGCGGCTCTGGCGCGCAAGATGGCCAGCTGACGCCCCGCCAGGGCAGCAAACATGCGCCCTATAGTTTCCGTCAAGGAAACGGCGCATCGTGATTGGATTTATTGACTAGGGGTTGGCAGGTTACTGGGGTAGAAAGTGCGCGCTTGAACGCAGATGCGCTAGATCGTTGCATAGCCCCGACAAACCTTGCCACCTGCCACTGACGCACGTTCATGGCCCATGACCCGCGTCATGTGCGTGATCTGCGTCATCAGGAGTTGAGCAAGCATCATGATGGAGTCGGACCGACTGATCTCCGCGGCGACGCATGATCCGGAAGAGCGGATCGATCGTGCCAACCGGCCACGCACGCTGAGTGATTACATCGGACAGCCTATCGTCCGCGAGCAGATGGAGATCTTCATCAGTGCCGCGCGAGGACGAGGCGATAGTCTGGATCACACCCTGGTCTTCGGCCCACCTGGTCTGGGCAAGACGACGCTGGCGCATATCATCGCCAGCGAGATGAGTGTCGATATCAAGTCGACTTCAGGGCCGGTGCTGGAGCGGGCAGGGGATCTGGCAGCGATGCTGACCAACCTGCAGGAAGGCGATGTACTGTTCATCGACGAGATTCACCGCCTGTCACCGGCCGTCGAGGAAGTGCTCTACCCGGCGATGGAAGATTACCAGCTCGACATCATGATCGGTGAAGGGCCCGCGGCCCGCTCGATCAAGCTTGAACTGCCACGATTCACCCTGGTGGGCGCGACGACGCGCGCGGGGCTGCTGACGGCGCCACTGCGCGATCGCTTCGGCATCGTCCAGCGCCTCGAGTTCTACGATATCGAGTCACTCACCGACATCGTGGCACGCAGTGCCAGGCTTTCCGGCATGGAAGTCGAGATGGAAGGGGCGCTGGAGATTGCGCGTCGTTCCCGCGGCACGCCACGTATCGCCAATCGCCTGCTGCGCCGGGTGCGTGACTTCGCCGAAGTGCGCTCGGATGGTCGCTTGACCCTGGAAGTGGCCGACAAGGCGCTCAACATGCTCAATGTCGACAGCCACGGCCTGGATCACATGGACCGTCGACTGCTGTTGGCGATGATCGAGAAATTCGATGGCGGGCCAGTCGGGGTCGATTCACTGGCGGCGGCCATCGGGGAAGAGCGCGATACCATCGAGGATGTGCTGGAGCCCTATTTGATACAGCAGGGCTTCATGATGCGCACGGCGCGTGGGCGTCTGGTCACACGCTCGGCCTATCTGCACTTCGGGATCACGCCACGTGAAGAGCAGGCGCGCCTGGGACAGGAAGGAAATGACGCGTCATGACATCTGAAGACGCAGGAAATACGTTGAAGGGTGAAGCTGCATGTTTTCACCACACTGTGCGCGTCTATATCGAGGATACTGATGCCGGTGGCATTGTCTACTACGTGAATTATCTGCGCTTCATGGAGCGCGCCCGCAGTGAATGGTTGCGGGCGAAGGGCTTCACGCAGCAAGCCTTGCTTGAAAAAGGCATTCAGTTGGTAGTACACAGTGTAACAAATCGTTATCTTCGTCCGGCGTATCTGGATGACCTGCTGACCGTGACGGCAACGGCAGGCGCCTTGCGCGGTGCACGCTTGACGTTCACCCAGAAGGCGCTGCGCGGTGAGCAGATATTGAGCGAAGCGGAAGTCGTGATCGCCTGTGTCGATGCCACGACCTTGCGCCCCAGACGCTGGCCCGGGGAATTGCTTGCGGCACTTGAGGTCTGAGATCACGAGGCGCAGATGAGGCCGCGGTCAGCCAGGCGCTGAGACGTCAGGCGCTGAGACGTCAGGCGCTGAGACGTCAGGTTGATGAACAGATTATTTATCGTGTCACTGATTGACGGTGGCACAGACTGAACCAAGTAAAGAGGGATTTCCGTGGAAGATTCGATGTCGATCATTTCGCTGTTCGTGAACGCCAGTCTGGTCGTTCAGGCAGTCATGTTGCTGTTGCTGGCAGCTTCCATTGCGTCCTGGGTGGTGATCTTTCAGCGCGGGATGGCATTGTCCCGTGCCAAGCAGGCCTACGCGGCCTTTGAAAAGCGTTTCTGGTCCGGGGTCGACCTCAATCACCTCTATCGTGAGTTGCCGACAGATGAAGAATCCACGCCGGGCGCGTCTGGCGTCTTTCGTGCCGGTTTCCGCGAGTACAGTCGCCTCAAGCCAAAGTCCAGCAATGCCGACGCAGTGATGGATGGTGTGCAGCGCAGCATGCGCGTCACGTTGTCACGTGAAGAAGAGCGTCTGAACGTTCACCTGCCGTTTCTGGCCACGGTCAGCTCCGTCAGCCCTTATGTCGGTCTGTTCGGCACCGTATGGGGCATCATGGGCTCCTTCCAGGCGCTGGGCACGGCTCAACAGGCAACTCTGACCACCGTTGCTCCCTGGATTGCCGAGGCACTGGTCGCGACCGCAATGGGCCTGTTTGCGGCCATCCCGGCCGTCATCTTCTACAACCGTCTGGCTAGCCGTGCTGACCAGCTGCTGGGTCGCTATGAAGACTTCGCCGAAGAACTTCACTCCATTCTGCATCGTAATCTGCACGGTCGTGGCAGCAACGACGCTTGAAGGGAGGCGAGTCAATGAAAGGACCGTATAGCAGAGGTCACAAGCGCAAGCTGTCCTCCGAGATCAATGTGGTGCCCTTCATCGACGTCATGTTGGTGTTGCTGGTCATCTTCATGATCACCGCGCCGATGATGACGCAGGGGGTCCAGGTCGAATTGCCCAAGGTCACCTCAAAGCCGATCGACAATCCCGATGACGTGACGCCATTGATCGTCTCGTTGGACGATAGCGGCAATTACTACATCGACCTGGGGTCGGATGAAGACAAGCGCACCCCGGTGGCATTGGACGAACTGGGTAGCAAGGTCGCGTCCATCGTGGCCGAGAAGCCCAAGACGCCCGTGTTGGTGAAAGGTGCCAAGACAGCCCCCTATGGCGATGTCATGGGGCTGATGAGCACGCTGCAGGGTGCAGGTGTTCCCAATGTCGGGCTGATTTCAGAACCACCGACCGAGGGCTGATGGATGAGTCAGCCAGAGATAGAACAGCGGGTCGGATTGGGATTGCCTGTGGTGCTGGCCGTTGGCCTGCACCTGGGCATCCTGATTCTGACTCTGGTGAGCTGGCCGGAATCCGAGCCGGAAAAGACCAACACCACCATCGTCAACGCGACACTGGTCAGTACCGAGACCACGACCAATCAGGCCCAGCAGGCGAAGTCGAGCAAGGCGCGTGATGCGGCCGAAGAATCTGATCAGCGCCAGAGCGCCAAGGAAGACGCGGCCAGAGAGGCAGAGCTTGCAGCGGAGCAGCAACGTAGCGCCGCCGAGGAGAAGGCGGCTGCCCAGAAGGCTCAACAGCAAAAGGCGGCTGAACAGGCCAAGGCAGCGGAGCAGTTGAAGGCTGAGCAGGCGGCGGCAGCGGCGGCCGAGAAGGCCAAGGCAGAAGCGGCCAGGCGTGCAGAGGAAGCCAAGGCGATTGCACTCGATCGCAAGAAAGCCGAGGCGGAAAAGCAGGCCAAGGCTGATGCCTTGAAGAAGGCGGAAGCCGATAAGGCAGCCAAGGCCAAGGCGGAAGCCGAAAAGGCCGCCAAGGAAAAAGCCGCGGAAGAAGCCCGCAAGAAAGCCGAAGCGGAGAAGGCGGCCAAAGCCAAGGCCGATGCTGAAGCCAAGAAGGCGGAAGCCGAGAAGGCAGCCAAGGCCAAGGCGGAAGCCGAAAAGGCCGAGAAGGAAAAAGCGGCCAAGGCGGCAGCGGACAAGGCCGCCAAGGAAAAGGCAGCCAAGGCCAAGGCGGCGGAAGAAGCGCGCAAGAAAGCGGCTGCTGAAGCTGCACGCCAGAAGGCGCTCGCCGAGAAAGCGGCTCAAGCCTCTGCTGGCTCGCTTGATAGCCTGATAGACAATGAAAGTGACGCCATCAGTGGCGCCAAACAGGCCGCTCAGGCAGCCAATGGCTTCGAGAACCTGCTCAAGAAGTATGTCGGACAGAATTGGAATCGACCCTCGGGCTCCGTTCCCGGTATGACGGTCACGCTGAGAGTGTCATTGTTGCCGACAGGTGAATTGGTATCGGCAGCGGTCAGCAAGAGCAGTGGGAATGCCGCCTTTGATCGTTCCGCGATTCAGGCGATCCAGAAAGCGGCACCGTTTACCGAGATGCAGGATCTGCCGGCTAGTGCCAAGAGCCAGTTCCGAAACTTCAACCTGTACTTCAATCCAGAGGACCTGGGCCGATGAGACGATTGACCGCATGGATGATGGCAGCCGCCTTGCTGGCAGTGACCAGCCTGGCAAGAGCTGACCTGACCATCGAGATTACCAAGGGCAATGACAGCGCTACGCCTATCGCCGTCGTGCCGTTCGAGAATCTGACCGGGGGGAGTCTTCCGCAGGACCTCGCACGCATCATCTCCGATGACCTGGCGCGCAGTGGCCAGTTCGACCCGATCAAACGCGACAATCTGATCGCGTTGCCGGGCACGACGCAGGACGTCTTCGTCAATGACTGGAAGCGCCTGGGGGCCAGTTACCTCGTGGTGGGTCAGGTAAAGACAGCCAGCAATGGCGGTTATAGCATCCAGTATGAGCTGATGGATGTGCTGGGCAACAAGCGTATGCTTGGCGAAGTCATCACCGGAAGCAATGGTGAGCTGCGCGCGCGTGGCCATTATATGAGCGATGAAATATTTGAGGAAATCACTGGAATTCGCGGTGCTTTCTCGACAAAAATCGCATACATTACCGCCAATGGTGTTGGCGACAATATTCGTTTTGCTCTGTACGTGGCGGATTCAGATGGCCACAATAGTCAGGAGATTCTGGCGTCCGATGAGCCGATCATGTCTCCGGCATGGTCGCCGGATGGCAAGAAGCTGGCCTATGTCAGTTTTGAAGCCGAACGTCCCGCTATCTATGTGCAGGAATTGGGTAGTGGTCGTCGTGCAAAACTGACAGGTTTCCGTGGCATCAATGGTGCCCCGGCCTGGTCGCCGGATGGACGTAAACTGGCGATGGCACTGTCAAAGGATGGCCAGCCGGAAATCTATGTGATGGATATTGCCAGCCGCCAGTTCCAGCGTCTGACCAACAATCCTGCGATCGATACCGAACCGGATTGGTTGCCGGATGGCAGTGGTATGCTGTTCACCTCTGATCGTGCAGGCTCCCCACAGATCTATCGTCTTGATCTGTCAGGCGGCACGGAACGTGTGACGTATACCGGCAATTACAACTCCCGCGGGCGCATCTCACCCGATGGAGAGAACCTGTTCATGATCAACCGCGCAGGCAACGGTTATCAGGTTGCCAAGCAAGATCTGAAGAGCGGTCGGGTTACCTCCCTGACCGATACTCAGTGGGATGAATCACCAAGTGTTGCACCGAATGGCACTATGGTGATATATGCCACTCAGCAAGGAACCCGCGGGGTCCTGGGCCAGGTGTCGGCAGACGGAAGGGCGCAATTCTCCCTGCCGTCAGCACAAGGCGACGTGCGTGAACCTGCGTGGTCGCCGTTCCTGAACTAAACCACTAGAATGCATCCGAGCCACCAAGAAAGGCTTGGCATTCGTACCCATTAGAGCAAGGAGTTTCACAATGCAGTTCACCCCGTATGCAAAAGGTCTGTTGGTTGCCCTGTCCCTGAGCGTCATGGCAGGTTGTTCCAGCAGCGGCGGCGCTCAGGACGGCGACATGGATTCAGCCAACAGCGGTGCGAACACTGCCGGCATGAACACTGGTGCCAACAGCAACGCCAACCAGATGAGCAACGCCGCCATGCCTGACGTGCGTACCATCTACTTCGCCTTCAACAAGGACACCATCCGTCCTGAGTTCGAAAGCGTCCTGATGGGTCACGCTCAGTATCTGAAAGCCAACTCCAGCGCCAATGTCGTTCTGGAAGGTCACGCTGATGAGCGCGGTACTCGTGAATACAACCTGGGTCTGGGCGAGCGTCGTGCCAAGTCTGTCGCACGCTTCCTGACTGTCCAGGGCGTGTCTCCTTCACAGATCGAGATCGTCTCCTACGGTGAAGAGCGTCCGGCTGTCCAGGGCCACGGCGAGTCTTCCTACGCCAAGAACCGTCGTGTGGTCTTCGACTACTAAGAACGGTTCATCTCCTCGGCTCTCTCAGGAGGCGCGGAGACGCTAGAAACTT
The DNA here is from genome assembly GCF_011319755.1 of Cobetia sp. MB87. Classification (NCBI taxonomy): domain Bacteria; kingdom Pseudomonadati; phylum Pseudomonadota; class Gammaproteobacteria; order Oceanospirillales; family Halomonadaceae; genus Cobetia; species Cobetia sp. MB87. The sequence continues at coordinate 76,109 of NZ_VFBC01000002.1, forward strand.
GTGTTGAGCTGGCCCGGGCAAGAGGCGTGACCTTGAAGCCCGGGCTTGCTTGCGCGATACCATGATGATTCGGCGGAGCCGACAGCATGAAACACAGCCTGAAAGGGTTGTTCGGTGCGGGAGCCTTGTTGCTCCCGTTGTCCGTTTTGGCCGCACCGACGGTCGAGGACCTCACTGGGCAATCAAACTCGCTCTATCAGCAGGCCAATACTCGTTTGAGTGGCGGCGGCACCCTGACCCTTCTCAATCAACTCGACGAACAGGCACAGGAAATTGCCCGACTTCGCGGCCGGATCGATGAACTGGAATACCAGTTCAAGCGTCTGACCGAGATGTCACAGCAACGCTACCTGGATCTGGAACAGCGGGTTTCTGGCGGCGGTTCCGCCGGGGAGAACGGTCAGGTTGTCGATTCACAGGCAGCAGCGGCAGTCACTGGCGGTGCAAGTGCCGGTGGTGCAGCCAGCACCAATGGCACCAGCAATGCCGACAGTGGTGCAGCTGCCCAGAAGGATTACGAGAATGCCTTCGCCAAGGTTCAGTCTCGCGATTTCGACGGTGCCATTGTCGCCTTTGAAGCCTTCGTGGTGGACCATGGGGATTCCAATCTCGCAGCCAATGCCCATTACTGGCTGGGTGAGCTGTACTCGGCCAAGAACCAGCTGGATGCTTCAGCCCAGGCCTTCGATACCGTGATCAGCGAATTCTCGCAATCCAACAAGGTGCCGGATGCGATGTACAAGCTGGGCCTGGTCAAGGCGCGTCAAGGCAAGGCGCAGGAAAGTCGCTCCCTGCTCGAGAAGCTGGTCCAGCAGTATCCGGACAGCAAGGCTGGCACCATGGCCAAGGACTTCCTGTCCTCCGGCGCCTGAGTGCCCGTGGCGATTGGTCACCAGTATTCCCCAAAGCCCGTGCTTGGTATCCTACCAGGTGCGGGCTTTGTGTTATGCGCTCAGTAGGTCATGCCATCGACAGGCGGCTCTGGGGCGCTTCATTTGATTCATGTGGCAAAGCAAGTACTACCGGTGAAGAAGCAGTGACATTCATCGGCCGTTGACGACAGATCTCAGACAGGGATATCACCATGGCAGAGTGCAAGATCGACTATCAGGCCCCGGACGACATGCTGAAAGGGCGAATCATTCTGGTGACCGGGGCGGGGTCCGGCATTGGCCGTGAAGCGGCAGTCGAGTATGCGCGGCATGGGGCGACGGTGATATTGCTGGGCAGGACCATTGCCAAACTGGAAGAAGTCTACGACGAGATCGAGGCCTTGGGGGCACCACAGCCGGCCATCTATCCGCTCAACTTCGAAGGGGCCTCGCTCAAGGATTATCAGCAGATGGCTGATACCCTGAATACCGAGTTCGGTCGTCTGGATGGACTGCTGCACAACGCGAGCCTGTTGGGCAAGATCACTCCGTTCGAACAGTATGATCCGGCGCTGTGGGAGCAGGTCATGCAGGTCAATATCAATGGCCCCATCTGGATGGTCCAGGCATTGCTGCCGTTGCTCAAGGCGTCGAAGGATGCCTCCGTCGTGCTGACAAGCTCCAGTGTCGGGCGCAAGGGGCGTGCCTTCTGGGGCGCCTACAGTGTCTCGAAGTTCGCCACTGAAGGCTTCTCGCAGATGCTGGCGCAGGAACTGGAGAATACCAGCCAGGTGCGCGTCAATACGCTCAATCCCGGCGGGACGCGGACCCCGATGCGCAAGTCGGCGTTTCCGGCCGAAGACCCCGATACCCTGCGTACGCCCGCCGACATCATGCCGACCTATCTATGGTTGATGGGGCCGGACAGCCGTGGTCATACCGGCGAGATGTTCGACGCCCAACCGCCGAAAGCCTGAGCCATCAAAGTTGAGCCATTGTCGGCTGTCATCTCGCTGGCCGGCGAGTGACGCCGCCAGGCGGGCCAATCGCCACGCCTCACAACAAGAACGCCGACGGCCATGGCCGTCGGCGTTCTTGTGTCTAACTGTTTGTGTCTAGCTGCTTGTGTCTATCTTCTGATGCTCATCTGCGGATCACCTGCTTGCGAGAGCCGGCTTGTGCGAGCTTCGTGCGAGCTTCGCGTGTGTCGCTCGGTCAGCGCAGGTCCGCTGCCCGCAGTGCGGCATTGATGACCTCTTCCGATGTGTCAAACCACACATCGGCAGGCCAGGCATCCACATCGTCGCCCTCGCGGACATAGCCGTAGCGCACCGCGACCGCCAGCATGCCCGCTGCACGCGCCGCCTGCATGTCACGGTCATGATCCCCCAGGTACCAGCACTCGGAGGCATCGACGCCGAGGCAGCGCGCCGCCTCCCACAGGGGCTCTGGATGCGGCTTCTTGACCGGCAGGTCATCGGCACACAGCAGGCAGCCGGGCGTGAGCTTGAGCGCGGCGATCAGCGGCTCGGCGAACTGACGGGGCTTGTTGGTCACGATGCCCCACGGCAGGCCTGCGCGCTGACAGACCTCGATAAGTGCGTCATAGCCCGGGAACAGCACACTATGAGCCGCGACATCGCGGGCATAGAATTCCAGCAGACGAGTGCGTTCGGTGGCATGCTCGGGATGATCGAGCTCATGGCCCAGGGCCAACGTCACCAGAGCGCTGCCACCATGCGAGACCTCGGCGCGAATCACGTCATAGTCCAGTGCTGGCAGAGTGTGGTGCCGACGCAGCTCATTGGTGGCGCGCGCCAGGTCCGGCGCGGTGTCCACCAGGGTGCCATCGAGATCGAAGATCAAGGCGGCGGGACGAGGTAGTGCTGCCGGCAGGCTCACGCAAGCTCTTCCTCGGTGGGACGACGAGTGTGCATCAGGTAGTTGACCGACAGGTCGGAGGAATTCAGGCGATATTTGCGCGTCAGCGGGTTGTAGGTCATGCCGGTGGAGCCTTCCATCTTGAGGCCAGCATCGCGTGTCCAGCGACCCAGCTCGGCCGGACGGATGAACTTGCGATACTCGTGGGTGCCACGCGGCAGCATCTGCAGCACATATTCCGCGCCGAGAATCGCGAAGGCATACGCCTTGGGATTGCGGTTGATGGTCGAGAAGAACACCATGCCGCCGGGCTTGACCAGCCGTGCACAGGCCGCAATCACCGAGGATGGGTCCGGCACGTGCTCGAGCATTTCCAGACAGGTGACGACGTCGAACTGGCCGGCCATCTCTTCTGCGGCGGCTTCGGCGGTGGTCTGGCGGTAGTCCACCTCGACACCGGACTCCAGCTGATGCAGGCGGGCAACGGAAAGCGGCGCCTCACCCATGTCGATACCCGTCACCTGGGCGCCACGATGCGCCATGGCTTCGGAGAGAATGCCGCCGCCGCAGCCGACGTCGATCACGCGCTTGCCTGCCAAGCCAGCATGGGTGTCGATATAGTCGACCCGCAACGGATTGATGTCATGCAGCGGCTTGAATTCACTGTCACGGTCCCACCAGCGACTGGCCAATGCCGAGAACTTGGCGATCTCGCTGGCATCGACATTGCCCAGATGGTCCTGGGGCTGGGCATCTTGCTGGGTGTCGTTATCGCTCATCTTTGCATCCTTACCGTTACGGAAGTGCTGTTCGGGAAGTGGCAGGCCTGTACAGGCACCTTACCCTCGGGCACGATTCCACCATTCTAATCCGACTGCCGTCGCGGGTCAGCGTCCAGCGCAAAAAACTCATCATGACGGGCACTTGCGTTACGATGGAGCGGGACGTCGCGCCACGCGCGATGACCAGTCGTCATTATTGTCATGTAGCAACGGGGAGTGGTCATGAGCCTGGTTCCGATTCGCTGGGTAAGCCAGCAAGAGTGTGCGTCGCGGAGAGAAGACACGGCAGGCACCCCGCCCGATGCCAGCGCTGACGTCACTCAGCCGGCGGTGAAGCTCGCGCTGCTCGACCAGCGCCTGCTGCCGGGTGAGACCCGCGAGGTGCTGCTCGAGGATGCACGCGGGGTCGCGACTGCCATTACCGACATGGTGGTCCGCGGTGCACCGGCGATCGGGATCGCCGCCGCCTATGGCGTGGCGCTGGAGGCTTTCGTCATCAACCGCGAGGGCGGCGACTGGCAGTCACGCCTGGCCAGCGCCTGTGATGTGCTGGCTGCCTCGCGCCCGACAGCGGTCAACCTGTTCTGGGCGCTGGATCGCGTGCGCAAGGTGATTGCCGCACACGCCACCCGGTCCCAGGCCCCGTATGAAGCGCTGCTGAAGGAGGCCGTGCGCATTCATGAGCAGGATCTGGACGATAACCTTCGCATGGCCGAGTTTGGCGCTCAGGTGATTGCGGCCTCCCTCGCGCAAGGCGAGACGCGGTGTGAAGTCATGACCCACTGCAATACCGGCGCGCTGGCCACCGGCGGCCACGGCACGGCGTTGGGCGTGATCCGTACCGCCTACGCCCAGGGCATTGTTGGCCGCGTGCATGTCAACGAGACACGCCCCTGGTGGCAAGGTTCTCGCCTGACGGCGTGGGAGCTGGTGCAGGAGAAGATACCCGCGCGTCTGGCCGTGGAAGGCGCAGCCTCGCTGATCATGCAGCAGGGTGCCCGGACGCCGGAAGGGGTGCGTTGGTTGATCGTCGGCGCGGACCGCATCGCGGCCAACGGCGATACCGCCAATAAGATCGGCACCTTCTCGCTGGCCGTTCAGGCCCGCGCTCACGGCATCAAGGTCATGGTGGTGGCTCCGCTGGCCACGTTCGATAGCACCCTGGCCAGTGGCGCGGACATTCCCATCGAGACGCGCGACGCCGCCGAGTTGCGCGAGGCGGGCGGACGTCAGATCGCGCCGCAGGACATCGATGTCTTCAACCCGGTCTTTGATGTCACGCCGCATGAGTATATTGATGCCATCGTCACGGAACATGGCGTGGTAGAGTCGCCTGATAGCGACAGTGTGGGTGCGCTGCTCGGGCGCGCCATGCGCCGCTGATGGCTTTTCAGAGGCGTAGCGCTTGGCAAGCCTCGGATAGTGCAGGAATTTCGCACTCCTTGATCAAACTGGCATAATCTCTGCCTATGATGAAGGATGGTCGTTGATTGGCTTCGACGGCAGTAACCCGGTAGAGGTCCTTCGACGGGCCTCACCACGACATAGACACAAGGAAGACGCTACATGATACGCAAGGCTGTTCTGCCTGTTGCCGGTCTCGGCACACGTTGCCTCCCGGCCTCCAAGGCCATCCCCAAGGAAATGATCACCATCGTCGACAAGCCGGTGATCCAATATGTGGTGGAAGAAGCGGTCGCAGCCGGTATCAAGGAAATCGTGCTGGTTACCCATTCCAGCAAGAATGCCATCGAGAACCACTTCGACAAGCACTTCGAGCTGGAAACCACCCTGGAAGCCAAGGGCAAGCTCGAGCTGCTCGAACAGCTGCGAAACATCATTCCTGATGACGTCAAGATCATCAGCGTGCGCCAGCCGGAGCCGCTGGGTCTGGGCCACGCCGTGCTGTGTGCCAAGCCGATCGTCGGTGATGAGCCGTTCATCGTCATGCTGCCGGACGTGCTGGTCGATGGCGAAGGGCTAGAGAAGAATGACCTGGCGCGCATGATGGAGGCCTATGAAGCCACCAATGCCGCCCAGATCATGGTTGAGAATGTCCCGCAGGACATGGCCTACAAGTACGGTATCGTCGCGATCGACGGTGACACGCCGGAAGCCGGCAAGTCCGCCCTGATCAATGGCATGGTCGAAAAACCGGCCCCGGGCACCGAGCCGTCGACCCTGGCGGTCATCGGCCGTTATCTGTTGCCGGGCCGTATCTTCGAGCTTCTGGAGAACACTCCGCCGGGCGCGGGTGGTGAGATCCAGCTGACCGATGCCATCGACACCCTGCGTGACGACAAGGCCGTCGCGGCCTACCGCATGGCCGGTGATACCTACGATTGCGGCCATCAGCTGGGCTATCTTGAAGCGACGCTTTCCTTTGCCAAGCGTCACCCGACCTTCGGTGAAGGCTTCCGCGAGCTGCTGACTCGCTACCAGGAGAAATAAGCCATGCAGGTGCTGGTGCACGGAAGCGAACTGGCGGCGGCAACGGCCAGTGCCGCTCTGGCGAGCGTGGGTCACCGCGTCTGGTGGTGGCCGCATGAGGACATGGACTGGGCTGCCCTGGAACGCGTCGACTGGTTGAACAGTGAGCCAGGCCTGCGCGAACGTCTTGATCGCCACCGGGAGCGCGGCGATCTCACCTTGGTCGAGGACCTCGCGTCACTGCGGCGCATCGATATCCACTGGATCGCCGTCTCGCCGGATCAGCGGGAAAGTGCGCTGAGCCGTGTCGAGCAGCTGGTGGCGACCCTGGATGAGCCGCTGGTGCTGGTCAACAACTCGACTTTCCCGGTGGGCACGACCGAGCGTTTCGAGGCGTTGTTGCCGCGTGACGACCAGTACGCCGTCGCCTTGCCGGACATGCTGGAAGAGGGCCGTTCACTGGCCACCTTCGAGCGTCCGGCCCGCTGGTTGCTGGGCAGCGAAGCGGAACCTGCCACCCTGCGGGTGCAGGAGCTGCTGCGTGCCTTCAATCGGCGTGAAGATGTCTTCCAGATCATGCCGCGCCGTGCCGCCGAACTGACCAAGCTCGCCATCAATGGCATGCTCGCGACGCGTATCAGCTACATGAACGAGGTGGCGGGTCTCTCCGACTCCCTGGGCGTCGATGTGGAATATGTGCGTCAGGGCATGGGCGCCGACCCGCGTATCGGCTTTGGCTATCTCTATCCGGGCTGTGGGTTCGGCGGCCCGAACTTCTCGCGTGACCTGATGCGTCTGGCCGATGTCCAGCACCAGACAGGGCGGGAATCGATGCTGCTCGAGCATGTGCTCGACATCAACGAGGCCAAGAAGGAGACGCTGTTCCGCAAGCTGTGGCAGCACTTCGATGGTGAATTGCGCGGCCGTACCGTGGCGATATGGGGCGCGGCCTTCAAGCCCGGTACCGCGCGTATCGATCATGCGCCGGTCTTGACCCTGCTCGAGGCGCTGTGGGCCCAGGGCGTGCGCGTACGCGTGCATGATCCCGCGGCCTTGTCGGCGCTGGGTGAGGCCTGTGGTGCGCATCCGTTGCTGGAGCTGGTCGATGGCAACATGTATGACGCTCTGGAGGGTGCTGATGCCCTGATGCTGGTCACCGAGTGGAAGTGCTACTGGAACCCGGACTGGCAGCGTCTGAAGCGTGAGCTGGGTGCGGGTCTGGTGCTCGATGGCCGCAACATCTTCGACCCGCGTTATGTGGCAAGCCAGGGACTGGTCTATCGCGGCATCGGCCGCCGTGCCAGCCCCTGACGGGCATTTTTGTGGGTCAGGCTGACGCGCTCTCTTTCAGGTTGACCCTTTCGTGCTCGGTACGTAAAAGCCCTCATCCGGTTCGGGATGAGGGCTTTTTGTCCTGGCCTCAGTTTTTACATCATGAGCGCCAGGCTATTCCTGCAGATCGCCGAGCTGTCTTCAGGCCCAGGGCTCGAGCACGAACTTGCCCACGTGGCCCTTGCTGAGAAACTGCTGTTGCGCGCTTACAATTTCGGTCAATGGGAAGCTGGCCGCGATCAGCGGGCGAATCTCCCCTTGCTCCACATAGCGGATCAGATTGGGGAAGGTGGCTTCACACCAGGCAGTGGTGCCGAGCAGGCGCAGGTTCTTGAGGTACAGGTCGCGTAGATCCAGTGTCACCATCGGGCCGGCGATGGCACCGGTAGTCACCAGACGGCCGCCACGTGAAAGCAGCTTCATCATGATCGGGAAGTTGTCGCCAGCGACATTGTCGACCACCAGGTCGACGCTTTCGTGGCCTAGCAGCTCGAGCAGGTCGGCCTTGCGGTCCAGAAGTCTGTCGGAACCCAGTTCTGCCAGGGCCTCATGCTTGGCAACGCCCGCCACGGCATACACCGTCGCGCCACGGCGCTTGGCAAGCTGCAATGCAGCGGAACCGACCCCGCCCGAGGCGCCCAGAATCAGCACACGCTCGCCCGCCTTGAGCTCTGCCTGTTCGAGCATATTTTCCGCCGTGCCGTAGGCGCAGGGCAGGGAGCCAAGCTCGACATCGCTCCAGTCACAGTCCACCGCGAACACTTCACTGGCGCGCACGCTGACGAATTGCGCGAAGGCGCCGTCGAAGTCCGAACCCATCCATTCGTTCTCCAATGAGTCCCAGCCTTCGCTGCGCATGCAGGAGCGCACCAGCACGCGCTTGCCCAGCAGGCTGGCATCCGCATTCGGGCCCAATGCCACCACCTCGCCACAGCAATCCGTGCCCTGTATCAGGGGGAAGGGCGTCTCTCCCTTCCAGCCACCTTCCGGCGGCGCCGACTTGTCAGTCGCCGCATCTGCGTCCGCGTTGTCATGCACGCTGCTGGCCTGTTGGGTCGCGGTGGTGATCGTGGAGGAATACCAGCCCAGACGCGTATTGATCTCGGTGTTGTTCATGCCAGCTGCCAGCACCTTGATCAGCACCTCGCCTTCACCGGGTGTCGGCACCGGGCGCTGCTGCGTCTCGAGGCATTCATAACCTCCATGGCCGGTGGTCACGATCGCCAACATGGAGTCGGGCAGAGAGGAGGTCGAGGTGTCAGTGGGCATCGGGATTCCTTTTTTCAAAGTAGGTATTTCGCGCAGTCAAAGAATGCATTTCAAGCAGTGTGTGCCAACAATGTCGTCGAGTCTCTTGTCGTCGAGTCCCTGTGAGCGTGCAAGGGGACGCAACGAGGTAGAGCATACGTTCTACTTGTCAGTCATTAGATAGGGGCATCGCCATCATTTGCAAGTCGACAGACGAGATTCTTCTCCCCGTGGTGCATACCCAAGCGTAGCCAAGCCTAGCGTGTAGCAGGCTCGCGGCTGGGTGACGTTGTCTTGAACGAAAAAAACCCCGCCAGGTGGCGGGGTTTTCAGAGCAAAGCATCCAGGCGCCATATCAGGGTGACGTTGAATGCCTTGGCTCAGCTGGAGTTCCGAGCGGTAAACGACCCGATTTCCTTAGACTTGCAAATCTCGGTCCTGCAAAGCTCGGCCTAGCCAGACTCAATCTGGAAAAGCTCAGGCTGCGAAGTTCTGCGCAGCGAATTCCCAGTTGATGATGTTCCAGATGCTTTCCAGGTACTTCGGACGCGCGTTGCGGTAGTCGACGTAGTAGGCGTGCTCCCAGACGTCGACGGTCAGCAGCGGAGTCTGACCAGACTTGGCGATCGGGGTGTCCGCATCGTCAGTGTTGACGATTTCCAGCTCGCCCTGGGCGTTCTTGACCAGCCAGGTCCAGCCGGAACCGAAGTTGCCAGCGGCGGAAGTGTTGAAGGCTTCCTTGAAGTCAGCAACGGAGCCCCACTTAGCCACGATGGCGTCTGCCAGCGGACCGGACGGCTCGCCACCGCCATTCGGGGACAGGCAGTGCCAGTAGAAGGTGTGGTTCCACACCTGAGCCGCCTGATTGAACAGACCACCCTGGGCGCTCTGGATGATCTCTTCGAGAGATTTTTCTGCGTCAGCAGTGCCTTCGACCATGCTGTTAAGCTTGGTGACATAGGCTTGGTGATGCTTGCCGTAATGGTACTCAAGGGTCTCGGCAGAGATGGTCGGCTCGAGTGCGTTCTTTTCGTACGGCAGTGCTGGAAGTTCAAATGCCATGGGGATCAGCTCCTTTTCCTCACCAATTGGGTCGTACTCTGCCTTCGTGGGGCTTGGGGCTGAGTATTTCAATGCCTGACCCGCCATCGCGTGATGGAAGAGGGTCAGACAAGCACAGACTCAAGCTCCGCGACCAGCATCACTCCCGGCCCCGAGACTGGCCACCCGCTCAGGCAGCGGGCAAGGGCGAAAGTGCATGACTCGCCGTGCATCCCTCATGCCGTGGCTACGCGCATGAAATGTGCAATCAGCGTGAAAAACCTTGTGAATCCAGATAGCTACGAAGACAGAGGCTGCGCGTATCGCAGTGTCTGGCACTATAGCACCCAGACACCGACAGGCCAACGCTGGTGGGCACTGACCGCGGGATCCTCTCAAGCCTCTTGCAAGGCTCGCGTTCATTGTCGAGCTTTCGCCACATTCCTGCCACTCTGGCCTCGATGACGGGCCATCGCGGGAACCTGATGAGATGACCGAGGTCAGCTGTTAGACTCGATTTCCTGTACGTGAACCGTGACTTATCTTTTGCAGAACCTGCATTACTGTATTTCTATACAGCAGCGCGAAAAAGCGCACTTTCGGTCGCCTTGCATCTGGTGCGATGGGACAGTGAGCCCACTGACATGCCCGAAGATGCTGCGCTGACCCTTTCGCTGCTGATCGTCTGCCGGAACTGGAGCCAGAATGCGGCCGCACAATGCTGAACCGTCTCTCAATGACTCACCGGACGATGCGCTGGTCGCGCGTCCCGATGATGCGCTTGGCGTGCATCACACCCGTCCTCCCGCGCCCAGACGCTGGCCGACGTGGCTTTGCCTCCTTGCCCTGGGGGGCGTGGTGGGCTGGCAACAGTGGCAGCTGAATGACCTGCAGACCCTCGGGGGCGATCAACGCGATCAGCTCGGCGCGCGTGTCAGTCAGCTCGAACGTTCCGTGGTCCAGCTTGAGCAGCAGGGGAATGAGCGCCTGAACGAATTGCGTGATGCACTGGGTGAGCAACTCAGCGCCCTGGACAGCCAGTTGAATGACACTGTCCTGCCGGCGCTGACCACCCTGCAGAAGGACAAGGCATCCCTGTCGAGTGAGGCCGTCACGCGCCTCGAGGCGCTGGAAGACAAGGTGGCAAAGGATGCGGATGGCGCTCAAGAGCGTCTGACCGCCATGGACGAGGTGCTTGATCGTCTGGATGGTCGCGTCACGACGCTTGCCCAGACAGGTGACAATCACGCGACCCTGATCACGGCGCTGCAAGGCTCGATGGCGGCGCTGGAATCCCTCAGCCGTGATGGCCGTGCAGCGCTGGGCGCGCGTTTGGATGCCCAGTCGGCCACGCTTGAGCACCTCGAGCCGCTGGTGGACAAGACCTCCAGCACCCTGGACACGCTGACTTCCCGCATCGAGACCTTGCAGAGCGATATTGAGCGCGCTGTCGAGAACACTAGCGCCGAGCAGCTGGCCTCGCTCGAGACTCGCCTCACGGCACTCCAGACGGACCTGGCCACGCAACAGACCCAGACGCGTGACTTGCAGCAATCGCAGCAGCAATTGAGCGAGACGCTGAAGGCACTGCCGGAGCCTGCAGCCGCCGCTGATGGTGATGAACTGGCCAGCAAGCTCAAGGGCCGCTTCGCGCCGCTTGACGAGCTGGCAGCGCTTGAGACAGCGCAACGCTCACTGGCCTCCCAGCTGGGTGAACTGCGCCGTCAGCAGACAGCGCTCAGTGCCGGCCTGGAAGCCAGTTCTCAGGGGGCATCAGAGGACACGCGCGACCAGTTGCGCTCGCTGGATGCCAGCCGCCGACAGCTGAGTGGCCGTGTCGCGTCGCTGCTGGGTCAGGTGTCTGAACTGGAACAGCGCGTCAGTCGACTGGAACGCCGCTGAGCCTGCGCAGCAGGGATACAAGTAATGACGACATGGCATGGCCCGCCATCCAGGCAGGCCATGTGAAACGCCCCGTGATGACCGAGCGCCGCACGACATGATGAACGGGAACGATGGACAGTGCTTTCTCCCAGCACTCAACAAAGGACGAATCATGAGTGGCGACAACAAAGAGCCTGCTCGAGCGACCGGGCCGCGCGGTTTGCCGCATCGCTATCTGACGCCGCTGATCGTGTGTGGCGGTCTGTGCTTCGCACCGCAGGCGCTGGCGATCGATGCCGCCGTCAAGGGCGTCAAGGGCGCGACGGCCACCAATGTGGTCAACTTCCTGGCCGGGATGACGCTCGAGGGCGATGCTCCGGCCGAGCGCTATGAGGATGAGATCATCCGGCGCACACAGGAAGCGCTGCAGGCCTTCGGTTACTACGATGCCCAGATCACGCTCAGCTATCCCGAGAAGGGGCTGCTGGGCGGCGATGATGTGGTCGTGACGGTGGATGCCGGTGAGCCGGTCACCATCGAGACGCTTGAGCTGCGACTCGAAGGCGACGCCGCACGCGACAAGGTCATGAAGAAGGTGCTGGCCGACGCCGACCTCGAGGAAGGCGATGTGCTGCGTCACTCACGCTATGACAGCCTCAAGTCGACTCTGACATCACTCAGTCTCGAGCGCGGCTATTTCGACACCTCCTTCTCCCAGCAGCGCATCGAGGTACGCCCCTGGCTGCACTCGGCACGCATCTATCTGGTCATGCAGAGCGGTCAGCGCTACCGCTTCGGCGATATCACCTATCTCAACAGTCAGATAGAGCTGGATCGCGTCAAGGCCATGCAGCCGTTCGAGACGGGCGATTATTACGAAGCCGGCAAGTTGACCCAATTCAATCAGCGGCTGAGTGAGGCCGGCTGGTTCCGCTCGGCCGCGATCAAGCCACAGCTCAATTCGGGTGCCGAACTCAAGACCACCAGCCTCGACAGTGAGATCAAGACCCCCTATGCCGAGGCACAGGGCTATGAGGGGTCATGGCTTGCTGATGTCGAGCGGACTGAGGTAAAGGGGTCTGAAGTCAAGGGGACTGGGAGCGAGCAGACGGGGATTGAGAGCCACCGCGCTGACGCCTCGGCCCGCTCGGACTCGACGGTGCCTGCCGCGCAGGCTGCGGGGGCGGCGACAGAAGATCAAACGTCTCTGGCCGCTGGTAGTGACACGCCGGTACTGACGGGCGATGCGCTGGAGGCCGCGGTCAAGACGGCCAACGGTCCCATCATTCCCGTGGACATCAGCCTGATTCCCGCTGACCGTCACAAGTTCGAGACCGGTATCGGCTACGCGACGGATGTCGGGCCACGCCTGCAGTTCAGCTGGGAGATGCCGTGGGTCAATCGCTATGGCCATAGCCTGACCAACAGCCTGTTCCTGTCCTCGCCGGAACAGACCTTCGAGGGCGAATACCGCATGCCGCTCGAAGACCCGCTCAAGGATAGCTATGTCCTCGAGTACGGGATGTCGAACACCGATGATGAAGATACCGAGAGTCTCGAGACCACCGTACGCTTCACCCGCGAGTGGAAGTTCGACAATGGCTGGACCCAGCGCGTGTTCTTCGGTTCCACCTATGAGGACTACACCCAGGCGGATGAATCCGGAGCCGTGCTGCTGCTGTATCCCGGAGTGAGCTGGAACCGCACTCGCACACGCCCCAAGACCTTCCCGATGTGGGGCGACCGCCAACAGCTGACCTTCGAATATGGCGATCAGATGTGGGGCTCGGACGTGACCTTCCTTCGCTCCCAGTTCAACACCAACTGGATACGTTCCATCGGCGACAACCATCGTTTCGTGGCGCGCATGGGTGTCGGCCACGTCGATACCGACAACTTTGATGACATGCCACCCTCGATGCGTTTCTTCACTGGGGGCGACAACAGTGTGCGTGGCTATTCCTACGAGACACTCGCCCCGGAAGACGACGATGGCGATCTGGAAGGCGGTAGCTCGTTGCTCACCAGCAGCCTGGAATACGATTACCGCCTGACCGGCGACTGGTGGGGCGCGACCTTCTACGACGCCGGCAACGCCTTCAATGGCTGGGACGCACTCGAGCTCAAGACGGCTGCCGGCATGGGGATTCGGTGGATCTCGCCGGTGGGGCCGATTCGTCTCGATATCGCCCATCCCTTCGATGACGAAGACAACGATTACCGTATTCACTTCTCGATCGGGCCGGAATTCTGATCAGCTCGTGTCTATGAAACGAGTGTCGTGCGGATCAAGCGCCAGCAAAGGACCATCAGCTGAGCGGATGAGCTGATAAAAAGCTATGGAGATGTTGGAATTGTCTAATCCCTATGTACGTCGGGGCGGCCTGGTCATCCGGTTGCTGATATGGCTGCTCGTGTTCCTGATCGGGCTGACGATGCTGCTGGTCGGGGGCGTGTTGTCCCCGTGGGGCACCGGGCTGGTGCTCGATCAGGCGCGCTCACGTGGCTTCATCGATTATTCACAGGCCTCCGGCTCCCCGCTGGAAGCGCTGTCGCTCAAGGACGTCTCGTTGGACCTGCCGGGGCTGGCCATCAATGCCGACTCGCTGTCGCTGGCCTGGGGCGAGGACTGTCTGCTCAAGGGCAAGCTGTGTCTGGAGTCGCTGGAATCCAGTGGCCTCGCGATCACCCTGAGTGATAGCGGTGCCAGCGAGGAGCCTGAGCCAGAGAGCGGCGAGAGTCTCAACGTGCCCATCGTGGTGCCGATTCCCATCGAGGTGCGCAAGGTCGCCATTGATGACTTCGCCCTGGCGCTGGCGGATGGCAGTCGCGTCACCTTCGATCACTTCCATACCTCGGCCGCGCTGTCGGTGAGTACGCTGACCCTGGGCGAGACACGCCTGATCACCAGTCGTTTCATTCCGGCTGATGCCGTCGCGACGGAAGGGACGTCTGACACAGTGAGTCTCGAGGGGATGAGCATCACGCCTGAGGCGCAGCAAGCGGCGAGTGCAGTGGTCAACGCTCAGGTCGTGGCGTCTCAAGCCGAGAGCGCCGCCAGGGTCATCTCGAACAAGACCATCTCGAGCAAGGCCATCACGGATGAGACCGTCATGAATGACGCCGCAGAAGTGTCTGGCAAGACTGCCGCTGAAACCACGGATGAGACAGCACAGGCTGGGCGCATCGCCTTGCCGGAAGTCTATATTCCGCTGACCATCGAGGTTCCCGATCTCGCCATTGAAGACTTTGCGCTCGAGGGGCCAAGCCCGTATGAGGTCAGTCGCCTGTCGTTGGCGCTCAAGGCGGAAGGGCATGACATCACGCTCTCGCGTCTCGAGGTCGACTCGCGTGACGTGAACGCCGATCTTGTAGCGCAGGTCACCTTGAAGGACGAGTATCCGCTGAGCGCCACGCTCAATGCCGAGACCCTGATCGACCCCGTGCGTCATGAAAAGCTGCGCCTGTCTCTGGAAGGCTCGCTGGCGGATCTTGAAGCCTCTCTCAAGGCCGACGGCCCACTTGCTGCTGAGCTTGTGGCCAGCGCGGATGTGCTGGACAGTGATCTGCCCTTCGAGGCGCGCCTGAGCTCAAAGCGGATCACCTGGCCCTTTGCTGCCGTCGCTGATGCCTCTGATAACGCCTCCGCGGATGCGCAGAAGGGCGCTCAGACAGCGACGCAAGCCAACGCTGGCAAGAACAAGACGGCCTCCGCTGGCGCTACCTCCTTCACGCCTGACTATAGCGTCGAGCATCTGGCGCTGGTCGCCAAGGGCTCATTGTCGGGGTATACGACCACACTGGACGCCATTATCGAGGGGCGTGACATTCCGCGCGCCACCTTGTCATTGGCTGGCGACGGCGATCTCGCGCATTACCGCTGGCAGCCGCTCAAGATCGCGCTCAAACGTGGCTCCGCGATCACCCGTGGCGAGATTCATTGGCAGGAAGGGATCAAGGTCGCCGCCGAGCTGGCGCTCGACAAGCTGCATCCCGAAGACTTGCTGCCGGCCCCGACCGGGGGCGGACAGAAAGCCGTGCGTGGTGAGCTGAGCGGCAATCTCGTGGCCAGCTTCCAACAGCCGCAGCAAGGTCCGTGGGCCGTCGATGTCAGCAAGCTGGATATCCATGGCACCTTGCTCGAGCGTCCGCTCACGCTGACCGGCAAGCTTGCGGGCAATGCCGACATGCAGTGGAACGTCGACGCGCTGGAGCTGCGCCAGGGGCAGAACCGGCTGAGCGCCAATGGCAAGATTGCCAAGACCATCACTCTGGCGGCCAACATCGATTTCCCGGCGCTCTCGACCCTGATGCCGGATATCGCGGGTGAGCTCAAGGGCAAGATCGATGCCTCGGGCACTCTCGACAAGCCTCAGCTGGCCAGCAACTTCACCGCACGACGCCTGCAGATCGGGGAGAACCGTATCTCCGACATGGCACTGTCGGCCGGGGTCGATGCCCGCAAGCGGGGCATTGATGACCCGGCACTGGATATCGCCCTGAATGCCGATGATGTCAGAGCTGGCGGACAGCAGATCGCGACCGTCGCACTGACGCTGGGAGGCTTCCTGAGCGATCACACCCTGCAGTTCGATACCGAGATGGCCGGAGAGATGCCGCTTTCTCGCCTGGGACTGACCCTCAAGGGTGGACTCGACAAGGCGCGTGAGCATTATCGCGGCGCGCTGTCTCCGCTGACGGCGAATACCGATTTCGGGGACTTCAACTTCGACACGCCGGCGAGCTTCGATGCCAATCTCGCCAAGGGCAGCGTGCTGGTGCAGCCGTTCTGCCTGAGTCGCGAACAGGGCGGCCAGATCTGTGTCGCCGAGCCCTTGAGTGCGGGCAATGACGGACAGGCCGTGGTGACGCTCGAGGGGATTCCACTGGACATGGCCCAGAGCGCCATGCCGGAGAGCTGGACCATCGGCGGTGCCACGGGCGGCAAGATCACGGCAAGCTGGAAGCAGGGCGGCCAACGCTGGAATGCTGACGCGGAGCTGGCGGGCAAGTTGACACTGGCCGGCGAAGACGCCGACGGCAACGCCTGGTCACTGCCCGAGACCACCTTGCAACTGGCGCTGGAGGCCACACCCGACAAGGCCGATCTCGATACCCAGATTCGCCTCGACAGCGCTGGCGGCATCGGTCTCACCGTGTCGGTCCTCGACCCGGCCGGCGCAGGACAGCTCGATGGCTCGCTGGCCATCCGCGATATCGACCTCTCACCGTATCGTCCGCTGGTGGCGGGCATGACTCAGCTGGAAGGCAAGCTGGCGGGTGACGTCGAGGTCGGCGGCAATCTCAGCCTGCCGTCGTTGACCGGCCCGATCGCGCTGACCGGCGTCAAGGTGCAGGGCGACGGGCTGCCGGTATCGCTGTCGGATGCCCAGTTCACCGTCGACTTCGATGGCAACAGTGCCGATATCGATGGCTATCTGGTGGGCAACGATGCGCGCTGGGGTATCGATGGCGAGGCGGCATGGCCGACGCTTGAGGACTGGACGGCGTCATTGAACCTCGACGGCGCGAAGAATCCGCTCGAACTGCATATCGCCGGGATCGGCCGCATGCGCGTCGCGCCGGATCTCGAGATCAATGCCAGTCCCACGCTGCTCAAGCTGCGAGGTGACGTCAAGGTGCCGTGGACACGCATCGAAGTGGACCAGGTGCCGCCGTCTGCCGTGTCGCCCTCCAGTGACACCATCATCATCGAGCGTCCCAGTGATGAGGACACCTCCAACCCGGCCGAGCTTGCCGATGGCAGCGACACCGCCAAGGCGCTCAATGAGGCCGGCATGGCGTTGGATGTGCGTATCGGCATCCATATCGGACCGGATGCGCGCCTGGAGGCGATGGGGCTCAAAACCAAGCTCAGAGGCGATCTCGATGTGCGTCAGTCGAAGGGCGGCGTACAGGTCTTCGGTGAGGTCAATCTGGTCGACGGGACCTACAAGAGCTTCGGGCAGGACCTGCAGATCAGCAAGGGTCAGGTCTTGCTGGCCGGACCGCCCTCAAGCCCGCGCCTGAATATCGAGGCGATCCGTGATCCTGACAACACCGAGGACGACGTGACCGCCGGGGTGCGTGTGACGGGACTTGCCTCGTCACCCAGCGTCGAGATCTTCTCGGACCCGTCGATGGATGAGTCCTCGGCACTGAGTTATCTGCTGCGTGGTGAGGGTCTGGACAGCGACACCAGCAGTGACAGTGCGGTCACGTCTGCCTTGATCGGCATGTCACTGGCGCAAAGCGGTCAGGTGGTCGGGCAGATCGGGGAAACCTTCGGCGTGCGTGATCTGA
Organism: Cobetia sp. MB87; assembly: GCF_011319755.1. Lineage (NCBI taxonomy): Bacteria > Pseudomonadati > Pseudomonadota > Gammaproteobacteria > Oceanospirillales > Halomonadaceae > Cobetia > Cobetia sp. MB87. The sequence continues at coordinate 93,882 of NZ_VFBC01000002.1, forward strand.
GTCTGGACAGCTCCGGCAGCGGGGATGACAGCCAGGTGGTGGTCAGCGGCTATATCGCCCCGGACCTGAAGCTCAGCTACGGCGTCGGGCTGTTCTCGCCGATCGCGGAGCTGACGCTGCGCTACAAGCTGTTCCGCAATCTGTATGCCGAAGCGGTGTCCGGCACGGCGCAGGCCGTGGATCTGCTCTACAGCTTCTCGCTGGGCCGCAGTGAGCTGGCGCCCAGAGTCGGCAAGGACAGATGACACGCCAGGCCAATTGATCGCACCGAGGTCAGCCCCCATCGAAAGGTTCGGTGGGGGCTGTCTCGTTTCAGAGGGGACGTTTCAGAGGTGTTCGTTTCGCTTATGATCGAGAGCTCAAGCTCAAGCGCATCAGTACCCGGCGCGGACGGTCACGCAGTGCAGCAGCGCTTGATCTTCTTGCCGCTGCCACAGAGACACAGGCTGTTGCGCCCAGGCGTCAATGTCTGCCACTCGGCATCACCGTCGACATAACGCCAGTGATGGCCATCGTGATGAAAACGGCTAAGTTCCTGCAATTGCTGGAACTTTCCCTGCTCGAAGAAGGTGGCGTGAAAGCGTACCATGCCGGTATCGGCGTCTTGTCCGCTGTCCAGGATCTCCAATGCCAGCCACTGCGGTCCAGCACCTTCGAGATCGGCGCGTGCCGGGCAATGGGCCGGGTCCCAGCTGTCGATCAGAAAGTCGCTCAGCGACAGGCAGAAGGCGCTGTAGCGGGCGCGCATCAATTGCTCGGGGCGTTCAGCGCGGGTGATGTCAGCATGAATCGGCTGACAGCAATCGACGTAGCGTCGCGCCTCAGCACTGTTGGGCTGGCAGGGGCAGATCTTGGGGGGCAGAGATGACATCATTGAACCTATACACGATTGCACGACGCGACACAGGAGAGAGTCCGCCATGTGGATAACGGAAGATAAGCAGACCATTCCTTCAGCGCAGGACAGCTTGCCAGGGCGCAGTGAAGCGGTTCGCATCAGCGGCGTTCATCACGTCAATGGCCGCTCGATTGTACCGCCGTTCGACAGTGAGTGTGAGGAGATCGTGCTGGGACTGGGTTGCTTCTGGGGCGCCGAGCGCCTCTTCTGGCAGCTGCCGGGCGTCAAGGTGACGGCGGTCGGTTATGCCGGCGGCCATACGCCGAATCCGAGCTATGAAGAGACCTGCACCGGCAAGACGGGCCATACCGAGGTCGTGCGTGTGATCTTTGACCCGACGGTGATCGGCCTGCCGGAGATCCTGCGGGCCAGCTTCGAGGCCCATGACCCGACCCAGGGCATGCGGCAGGGCAATGACATCGGCAACCAGTATCGCAGCGCGATCTATTACACCCGTGAAGACCAGCGCGCCATCGTCGAGAAGAGCATGGCCGACTACCAGCAGGCACTGGATCAGTCCGGTCTCGGCCGCATCACCACCGAGGTCGCACCGCTGCGCGAGTTCTACTATGCCGAGGAATATCACCAGCAGTATCTGGCCAAGAATCCGGGTGGCTACTGCGGCCTGAAAGGCACGGGAATCAGCTGCCCCATCGGCTGACAGCCCGGCAGTCATGACAGGCAGGGCATGCCGTCATGAGACTGTTGGTGAGAGATTGCCGCTGAGAGACACGAAAGCCTCATGGTCGCCGCGAAGTTCACGGCCGCCATGAGGCTTTGTTCTTTCAGAAACAGCTTTTGTCAGAAAACGCTGTCGGTCAGGTGCGGCGAGGCACAGTGTCAGCGGTAGCGCTGTCGATCCTGCTCGGCTTCTGCAAAGCGATCGATCCACTGCACCAGGGCGCCATCGCCGGTGACGTTGCACGCGGTGCCGAAGCTGTCCTGCGCCAGATAGAGCGCCATCATCAGGCCGACGGCGGCGGCATCGAAGCCCAGCAGGCTCTGCAATACGCCCACCGAGGTCATGGCGGCGCCGCCGGGCGAGCCGGGCGCGGCAATGATGGTCACGCCCAGCGCGGTGATGAACGGCAGCAGGGTGGTGAGCTCGGGAGTTGCCAGTGAGGGAGTGACCAGCATCACGCCAATGGCGCACACGGTCAGCGTGATGGCACTGCCGCACATGTGGATGGTGGCCAGCAACGGCACCGCAAAGCTCGCCACGGACGGGGAGATATGATTGAGGTGCATCTGGCGCACGGTGACCGGAATCGTGGCCGCGGAAGACATGGTACCGGCGGCGGTGAAGTAGGCGGGCAGCATGTGCGCCAGCGCCTTCATGGGCGAGCGGCCGGTGCTGGTGCCGCTGGTGATATAGAGCACGCTCAGCCACAGCCAGTGCAGGGTCAGCGCCAGCAGCAGGATCATGCCGAAGCTCTTGAGGGTATTGGCCACCGTGCCGGCGATCGTCATCTCGCAGAACAGGCCGGCGATATAGAACGGCAGGGCAGGGATCAACGCCTTGGCGATGAAGCGCTCGACGATGTCGCGGCCGCCGTCGGCCAGCTGGCGCATGCCGTCATGCTCGGTGGCGGAAATGCCGATACCGAACAGGAAGGCCGTCACCAGGGCGGTACTGATATCGGTCAGCGGCGGAATATCCAGCGTGAAGTAGGGGCTCAAGTGCTTGATGGCATGACTGACCGGCAGCTGGTCCTGTTGCACGATATGCGGCACGACCTCCAGCCCGACGATGCCCGCCAACAGTCCTGCCAACGTCGTCGAGGCATAGGCCAGCACGATGGTAAGAGTCAGCAGACGGCCCGAGGAACGCTCGAGACGTGCGATCCCGCTCATGATGAAGAACAGGATGATCAACGGAATGGCGTATTCCAGCAGTTCACCGAACAGTACCTTGAAGGTCAGCAGGGCGCGGATCAGCGATTCGGGAGCCCATTGCCCCAGCAGTATGCCAGCCACGATGCCGAGCACCAGGCGAAAAATCAGGTTCATTATCAGGCCAGTAGAGTCTTGAACGTAGGATGGGCGCGCAGTCTACCATTCTCCCTGAATCGTGACAGTGATCCGTGTCACCCTTCACACCCTCATCCTGTATACCGTTATCGTTTTTGTTGCTCTAAATTTAGCCATCTCAACAACGTATACGGTCGTAGTCGGGCTCAGGGCTTCCCACCGGATCTGAGGGTGGGAAGGCGAGCAAGGAGGGAAGAAACAAAAAGAGGCAATGAATGCCCCAAGGACAAGAAAGCCAAAGAGGGTAAGCGTGTTGGCGCCTGAGTGGCGGTTAATGCAGCCAGTTCGATGCACGACAGTTCAATGCAGGCAGCTCAGTGCGCTTCGCTCTGCACCTCTGCCTGCGCTTGTGGCTTGGGCAGCCCGCTCCAGGCATCCAGTTGCTGGCTGACACGGCGAGCCAGCCAGGAATTCAGTCGTCCACGGCGCCACTCGACGAAGCCAACATGCCCACCACGCTCACTGAGCTCGATACGCACGGCCTCGGAGGGTTGGTGGAAACGTGCGAACAGATCGCGTGGCATGAAGGGGTCATCCAGCGATTGCAGAATCAGCGTCGGCAGTTCGATCTCGCTCAGCAGACGGCCCGCCGAGGAGCGCGTGTAGTAATCACTCGCCGAGGTGAAGCCATGCAGCGGTGCGGTGACTTCGTTGTCATAGGCCCAGAAACTGTTGAGCTGCGTCAGTTGATGCGCTCCGATCGAGATGGGTAGCGGCCCATTGGCAAGCTTCGCCGCCACCTTGGCCTTCAAGCCCTTGAGCAGATGGCGCTGGTAGAAGCGTGAGAAGCCCTGGTTGAGCACGTCCGCGCTGGCTGCCAGATCCAGCGGGGCGCTGATGGCGATCGCGCCGGCCAGATCCAGACCATCACCGCCTTGCTCGGCCACCAGCTTGAGCAGCATGTTGGCGCCCAGCGAGACGCCACAGGCGACCTTGATGGCGTGCGGATAGCGTCGCCCCAGCTCGCCAAGCACCCAATAGGCGTCTGCGGTATCCCCGCTGTGATAGGCGCGTGGCAGCCGGTTGGGAGATTGCCCGCAGCCACGGAAATGCATCATCACCGGTCGCCAGCCCATCCGGGCGGCTGCATTGAGCAGCTCACGGGCGTAGGGCGAGCTCAAGTCACCCTCAAGGCCATGAAACAGCACGAACAGAGGCGCATCGTCGCTCAGGGCCGTCGTACGCTCCCGCTTTTCATGACCGTCACTGATGACCCAGGCGAGCTCGACGAAGTCACCATCGGGGAGATTGAGAATCTCGGTACGACGACTCAGGGGCGCGCGGGGCAGTAATCGCGGCAACAAGGTCTGGACATGGCGATTGCGCAGGCCAAGGGCAGGGCGAAACTCTGACGTGAAGATGGAGTGCGGCATGTGAGGTAGCTCCAGTGGCAGGCCAGGGCGATGACGTTGGTGATCGGGTGATGAACATGCCCTTGATGGCGGTGGCCTGCAGCAAGATCTGACAGGAATTTCTGCATGGATGTCGTTGGCATCATTTCACTTGGCGACGCCAATCGCTAGTCGCAGTGCAGCATACGCATCGACGCCAATGGCTATCGCTCGGTTCTGGATCAAGTGCTTGATCCAGTGCATCGAGTACGCCGGCTCACTTCATGCAACAAAAAAACCGCCATCGGCACGGGACCCATGGCGGCGTGAGGCAGGCGTGTGACGGCAAGCGTCACAGCGAGAGAGCCAGACGGTGTTGTGACAGGTCTGATTACAGGCCCGTCGCCGGGCTACGTGTCAGATTGAGAGCACCATCTGCGGTGATGACCAGGTTGTCCTCGATACGCACACCACCGTGCGGTGCCAGCGCCTCGACCAGCTTCCAGTCGATATGCTCACCGCGTGCATCGTTGCGCAGCGGCTCCAGCAGCATGGGAATGATGTAGCAGCCCGGTTCGATGGTGATGGCCATGCCGGGCTCGAGCACACGCGTCAGGCGCAGCATCGGGTGACCTTGCGGCGGATGACGGATGTCGCCAGTGGTGTGATCAGGAATGCGACCCGCCACATCATGGACCTGCAGTCCCAGCAGGTGCCCGAGGCCATGCGGGCAGAAGGCTGCCGTGATGCCTTGTGCGACCTGATCCTCGGCGGGCAGGGACACCACGCCAAGTTCCCGCAGCAGCTCACCCAGCTCGCGATGCATCTCGAGGTGCAGGTCGACGTAGTCCACCCCGGGCGCGAGTCTTGCCATCAGACGCTTCTGCAGCGCCTCCACGCCCTCGATCAGCGCGCGATAGAGCGGCAGGGCATCATCGCCTGCCCAGCTGCGCGTGATGTCCGAGGCATAGCCGTGCACCTTGGCTCCGGCATCCACCAACAGGCTGTGACGGGCAGCGGGGGCCTGCAAACCATAGTGCTGATAATGCAGAACGGCGGCGTGTTCGTTGAGACCTACGATGTTGCCGTAGGGCACATCCAATTCCCGTTGCCGAGACGCGCCAAGATAGGCCAGCTGGATATCGAGCTCCGCGCCGCCTTCCATGAAGCTGCGCCGGGCAGCCAGATGGCCACGCGCAGCGCGCAGGCTGGCTTCCTGCAGACAGGCGATCTCGAAGTCGCTCTTGTAGACGCGTCCCTCGTCTAGCTGGCGCACCAGGCCGACCGGGTTGGGTAGCGCCTCAAGTTCGCTGACCACCTGCGGCTGAAGCTCGGCGATTTCGCCCAGCAGCGCCACGCGACCCTCGGGACGCTGTGGCAGTGTCGGCTTGCGCAGATGGACGATCTCGAACTGTTCGGCCCAGGGCGCAGTGTCCGGCATCGGCAGGCTGGGTGACAGATGCCAGAAGTCATCGGGGGCATAGAGGTAAAGCGTCGGTTGCTGGCCCGGACGAATCACCAGCCAGCTGTCGCTGAGACCCGCCATCGGCACCCAGTGCAGGAAGTGGGCATGCGACTTGAAGCTGGCATCCTGATCATCGGCGAAATGCCGCTTCGGCTTGCCACTGTGCAGCACGATGGCATCCAGATCATGCTGCTGCATGGCAACTTCGTAGCCTGATTGCAGCGCCGCAAGATGCGCGCGGTGTGCTGCAGCGTGGGTGATAGTCGGGTCGTTGAGCTGGCTGTCAGACATCATGTTTCCTTGAAAACGGTCGGCACGCCTGACCTGGAGGAGTGAACGTCAATGGCGTGAGGTGATGGAGAATGAAGAAATGAAGGGGAGAGAAGAGCGCCGCTGAATCAGCGCCTTCGCCCCTCCAGTCCGGATGACTCACGAGAAGTGTGCTTCCAGCTGGTGCCAGAGTTCACTGACACTGTCGTGGCGCGGCACGCGCGGGCGATACAGACGGATATGCAGGCTCAGGTCCCAGCGTGGGTCACCGGCACGTACCAGCTTGCCGCTGGCGATTTCCTCTGCGGCCAGACGCTGCGGCAACCAGCCGATGCCATAGCCCTGCAACACCAGCGCCTTGATGTTGGCCGCCTGAATATTCTCGTTCATGGTGACCAGATGCGCCTGGATCGGCACCTGAGCGAGATGGGCCATCAGCGAGGTGGCGATGACGGCGCGCGGATGCGGGCTGATGAACGGTAGCGGATTGCGCCGCGTGCCCGGCAACTGATGGCGGGGATTGCCGTCCGCGCCGGGTGCGCACAGCGGAATGAAGGATTCTTCGCCGACCACCAGGTATTGGTAACTGTCCAGCTCAAAACCGAGATCGACACGTGCCTGGGGCCAGTAACACAGCGCCAGATCACATTCGCCGCGATCCAGCCCGTGGAAATAGTCGGCCGCCAGCCAACCGGTGGCACGCAGATAGGGCAGCACCTGTTCACGCAACTGAAGCTGATCGAGCCAATCAGGCAGGAAATGCGACACCAGCGACTGCGGTGCCCCCAGCGATATCTTGCTGGCTTGCTGCTGGGCCATGTCCTGCAGGCGTTCACGAGTGATACGGACGCGCTCGGTGATCTGCTCGCACAGCTGGAGAAACTCGTCTCCGGCGGGAGTGAGCGACAGCGGCAGGGTCTGACGATTGATCAAGGTGGTGCCCATCTCCTCTTCCAGCAACTTGATGCGGCGGGAGAAGGTGGGCTGAGAGACATTCTGTGCGTCGGCCGCCCGCGAGAAATGCCGGGTCTGAGCCAGAACGATGAAATCTTCGAGCCAGCGAATTTCCATGTAGTGAAGGTGCCTCGAAAGCCGGTCAACCGGCCATGTCAGGAGATCGGGGCAGAACTCTGGACCGCAACTGCTTCCAGCACCTGAAACAGTGCCTGAAACAGTATCTGCAAGCGTACTGGTTGAAGTTGCTGGTGCAGAACTCGGGGCAGAGACGTGGGCCTTGTGGGGGCGCCCTTTATCTGACTATCCAGTCAGTTTGTATAGTGAAGAGATGTTGCCTTACCCGAGCAGAGAGATGCAAACCCTTGCCCGCGGCCTGTATCTTCCAGGGCCGCGACACAAGGGCGCCTGAGCAGGGTTACTTGATAACAGGGACACTTGATCAAGGGCATGATCAGGACCATGAGCAGGACCAGGAGAGCAAAGCACGGTTGACAGGCTAGCGACCGGCTAACCTGCCAACTGCGCTTATTGAACTGTGCTCAACGAACAGTGCTCAGCGAACAGGGCTCTGCGGCGTCCCATTGACACCATTGCATGACGCCTTATCGATACGAACAGTCGACACGTTCAGTCGATGCGGCCTTCTTCCACGGCGTGGCAGGCGACCTGACCGGTGTCCGTGGCGATCAGGCGCGGAATCTCCGTACGGCAACGCTGATTGGCATGCGGACAACGGCCATGGAAGACACAGCCCGAAGGCAGATTGACCGGCGTCGGCACCTCGCCCTCGAGGCGGATATGATTGGGCTTGTCATCGTGCAGCCGCGGTATCGCCGACATCAACGCCTGGGTGTAGGGGTGACGTGGGCGGGCAAACAGCGAGCGGGTGTCCGCCAGCTCGCACAGCGTGCCCAGGTACATCACCGCGACGCGAGTGCCGAAGTGCTCGACCACGGCCAGGTCGTGGGTGATGAACAGATACGTCAGGTTGCGCTGCTCCTGGGCCTCCATCATCAGGTTGAGCACCTGCGCCTGGATCGAGACATCCAGCGCCGAGATCGGCTCATCGGCGACGATGAACTCCGGATCCACCGCCAGGGCACGAGCGATCGAGATACGCTGACGCTGACCGCCGGAAAATTCGTGGGCGAAACGCTTGCCCCAGTCCGGGTCGATGCCCACCGAACGCATCACCTCCTCGATCTTGTCACGCACCTCACCATCCTTGAGCGTCGGCTGATGAAAGCGCAGCGGCTCCTCCAGCGTCTGCTGGATGGTCATGCGCGGATTCAGCGACGCATAGGGATTCTGGAAGATCATCTGCATGCGACGGCGGTAGGGCAGCAGGTCTCGCGGGGCCATATTGTCGATGCGGGTGCCGTCAAAACGGACCTCGCCACCGCTGGGCTTGAGCAGGCCCATCACGGTACGTGCCACCGTCGACTTGCCACAGCCGGATTCCCCGACCACGCACAGCGCCTCACCGCGTTTGACGTCCAGCGTGACGCCATTGATGGCGTGCACATATTCCTGCTTGCGACGCAGGCGCCCCTTCTCGAAGGTCAGCTGCTCGAGAAAGTCGCCAGACAACGAGAAGCGCTTCTCGAGATCACGGATTTCCACCAGAGTTTCGCCAAGCTCGGCGCTGTCGACACGGGTGGAGGCCTGGAAGGAGGAGGACTGAGCGTCCTTCAGAATCGCCGCGCTCATGCGTTCACCTCCGTGCGGTGGCTGTCAGTGGGAGTGGCGCCATTGCCGTTGGCATCGGTGATGATCGGGGTCCAGCGCTCGCCGGCGACCATGGCATCAACCATATGACAGGCCACCTTGCAGTTGCCGGAGTGGGCAAAGGCCGGCACCTTCTCGAGGCAGATGTTCGCCGCGAAGTCACAGCGCGGGTTGAAGGCGCAGCCAGCCGGAATCTTGGTCAGGGTCGGCATCGAGCCACGAATCTGGTTCAGACGGCTGCCGGGTGTAGCCATCTGGGGCAGGGCGTTGATCAGCCCCTGGGTGTAGGGGTGCTGGGCATCGTTGATGATCTCGCGGGTCGGCCCCTGTTCGATGACACGCCCGGCATACATCACCAGGGTGCGCTGGGTGACCTGGCTGACCACGCCGAGGTCGTGTGTGATCAGGATCAGCCCGACGTTGTGCTTCTCGCACAGCAGCAGCAAGAGCTCCATGATCTCGGCCTGAATGGTCACATCCAGTGCGGTGGTCGGCTCATCGGCGACGATGATGTCAGGGTCCAGCAGCAGCGCGATGGCGATGATGATGCGCTGACGCATGCCGCCGGACAGCTCATGAGGGTACTGCTCCAGGCGCTTTTCCGGTGAGGGTATGAAGACCTGATTGAGCTTGTGCAGGGCGATGGCGCGCGCATCCTTGCGGGAGATGCGACGGTGCGCCTTGAGGCACTCGATCATCTGCTCGCCGATGGTCAGCACCGGGTTGAGCGTCATCATCGGATCCTGGAAGATCATCGAGATGCGATTGCCGCGAATCGACTGCATTGCCTTGGGCTTGAGGGTGTTGAGCACCTCGCCATCGAATTTGATCTCGCCGCCGGCGATGTAGCCGGGCTTGGCGATCAGATTCAGGATGGTGAAGGCCGCGACCGACTTGCCGGCCCCCGATTCACCGACAATCCCCAGTCGCTCACCGCGCTCCAGGGTAAAACTGACATCGCGCAGGGCGCGGACCTCACCGCCTCGCATGGCGAAGCGCACGTCGAGGTGGTTGACTTCAAGTAGTGCCATTGTCTTGACTCCTCTCGGCTTCAGCCCTTGTAGAGACGCGGGTTCATGACATCACGCAGCCAGTCGCCCAGCAGGTTGATGACCAGTACCAGCACGATCAGCACACCACCGGGGATCAGCGTGATCCACCAGCTGCCTGACTGCAGGTAGTCGAAGCCGGATTTGATCAGTGACCCCAGCGACGGCTGGGTCTCCGGCATGCCGAGACCGAGGAAGGACAATGCCGCCTCCGAGATGATCGCGTTGGCGATCTGCACCGTGGAGATGACGAAGATCGGCGACAAGGTGTTGGGCAGGATGTGACGGAACATGATGCGGCGGGAGCGGAAGCCCATCACCCGTGCGGCATCGACGTATTCCTTGTTCTTCTCCGCCAGCACCGAGGCGCGGACGGTACGCGCATACTGCGGCCATTCCGCCAGCCCGATGATCAGGATCAACAGGATCAGCGCGTAGTCCGAGAAGGCGGCGCCGCCGAAGGTCGCCTTGATGATGGCGCCCACCACGATGGCCACCATCAGGGTCGAGAACGACAGCTGGATATCGGCCATGCGCATCAGGAAGGCATCGATGCGCCCGCCCAGGTAACCCGCCAGCAGCCCGAAGGTCACGCCGAGCAGTGCCTGCAGGATGACCGCGCCGAAGCCGATCAACAGCGACACGCGTGTGCCGTAGAGAATGGTGGAGAGCAGATCACGCCCCTGGGCATCCGTGCCCAGCAGGAAGGCGGGGTCACCGCCTGCCATCCATGCCGGCGGCAGCTCCGAGTTCATGATGTCGATGCTGGCCAGGTCATAGGGGTCGGCCGGGGCGATCCACGGCGCGAGGAAGGCCCCGAGCACCATGGCGATGAACACCAGCAGACAGGCCTGAGCCATCCAGTCACGCTTGAAGCTGTAGACCAGGTAGGACTCACGGAAACGCTGCCAGCGGCCGGGGACCGCGATGGAGCTGGTCTTCAGGGTGACGGGCGTGTTGCTCGATTGGGTATTGGATTGGCTCATGCCGGTTTCCCCGCAAGCTTGACGGTGGGGTTGACCAGTCCGTAGATCAGATCGACGAGGGTGTTGGTGATCACGAAGATCACGCCGACCATCATCAGATAGGCCACGATCAGCGGGATGTCGGAGCGGGTGATGGCCTCGAGGAACATCAGACCCATGCCCGGCCACTGGAAGACGGTCTCGGTCAGGATGGTGTAGGCCACCATGGTGCCGATCTGCACGCCGCCGACGGTGATCACCGGCAGCATGGTGTTCTTCAGTGCGTGCAGGAAGTAGATACGCTTGAGACCGATACCCTTGGCGCGTGCGAACTTGATGTAGTCCGACTGCAGCACTTCCATCATCTCGGCACGAATCAGGCGGATGAACAGCGGCAGCATGATCGAGGCCAGCGAGATGGCCGGCAGTACCAGGTGCCACAGGCCGTCGGCGGTGAAGAAGCCGCTGGACCAGGTGCCCGCGACGTGTACCAGCTCACCACGTCCGTAGGAGGGCATGCCGCCATCGGTGGACAGCATGCCGTTCAGCACACTGCCCCAGGTGGTATCGCTGGGGAACCAGTCCACCGTCACGCCGATGGCGAACAGCTGGATCAACACGATGGCCGTCAGGAAGACCGGCACCGAGATACCGATGATCGAGGTGCCCATGAACAGGCGTGATAGCCAGTTTCGCGGGCGAATCGCCGCGAATACCCCGATGGGGGCCGAGAGCAGGATGATGATCAGGCTCGAGGCCATCACCAGCTCCAGCGTGGCGGGCAGGTGCTTGAGAATCACCTCGGTCGCCGGCTGCTTGTAGAAATATGAGGTGCCGAGATCCCCTTGCAGGGCGTTGCCGGCAAAACGCAGATATTGGGTGATGAAGGGGTCGTTGAGGCCCAGTTCATCGCGCATGACTTCTCGCTGGGCTTCCGACACGGCCTGGCCGGTCATCTCGCGCAGCGGGTCGCCCAGATTGTCCTGGATGGCGAAGCTGATGATGCTGATCACGAACATGACCAGTACGGCGTGCATCAGGCGTTTGATCAGAAAGGCAATCATGGATCGCCACCTTCCTCGTGAGCATCACGGTCTGGTGCGAGTCGGCCATCTTGATGTCGGCCGATCACGCGGGGTGTCAGGAGTCCCGCCTGTCCTTGCCCTGTCATCGGGCACAGACTCCCTAACCCATCACCGAGAGGCGATGACCAAGGGGGAATAACAGGCGGGGGGGCAAGTCGTCGCGTTCAGGTCAGCAGGGCAACCAGAGAGTTCGCCTTGGCTATCTCCGGTTGCCTGACTTGCCTGTCGCGAGGGGTGAGTGGCCAGAAACATGGCACTGAACGATGCAAGGTGGTTCAGTGCCTGTCACTCACTCACGGCGTGGGATCAGTCCTGGTCAATGACCAGATCCCCCAGGTACGGGAAGTTCATCACGTTCAGCACCGGCTCGATGTTGACGCCATCACGCGCGCCCCAGGCCAGGTTCTGCCAGTGCAGCGGCACGAAACCGGCATCGTCGTAGACGGCTTTCTCGGCGGCCTGCAGCATCTTGGCGCGCTTCTCGGTGTCGGTCTCCAGGTTAGCCTCGGTGACCATCTTGTCGACGTCCGGGTTGCAGTAGTTGCCTGAGTTGTACTGGCCGACACCGCTGTCGGCATCAGGGCAGAAGGTCAGGAATTCGAAGAAGTTGGCACTGTCTTCGGTATCCGAGTGCCAGCCGATCATCATCATGTCAGCCGCACGCGCATCATATTCCGGCCAGTACTGGGCCTTGGGCAGGGTCTTGAGGTCTACCGTGATGTTGATCTTGGCCAGCATCGAGGCGACGGCCTGAGCGATCTTGGCGTCGTTCACATAGCGGTTGTTGGGCGCCATCATGCTGATCTCGAAGCCATCCTCGTACCCGGCTTCCTTCATCAGCTCCTTGGCCTTGGCCACGTCATAGCGCGGTGTCAGCTCAGGATTGTGGCCCTGATAGCCATCCGGCGACATCTGGGCGGCGGGGGTCGCGAAGCCCTTCATCAGCTTCTGGGCGATGCCTTCCTGATTGATGGCGTAGTTGACCGCCTGACGGACACGCTTGTCCTTGAAGGCTTCGACACGCTCCTGGTTCATCTGGAAGGTGATGATGCGGGTGCCGCCCATCTCGACCAGATGCACGCCATCCTGCTTGCGGATGCGTTCCAGATCGGTCGGCGGTACCGGCGCGATGAAGTCCATGTCGCCGGAGAGCAGCGCCGCGACACGGGTGGCGTTTTCCTTGATCGGCGTCAGCACGATGTCGTCGACATTGCCCGGGGATTCGGTATCCCAGTAATCCTCGAATCGTTCGAAGCTGATCTTCACGCCCTGCTGACGGTCAGTGACCTTGTAGGGGCCGGTACCGGACTCGTTGCGTGAGGCGAAGGTGTTGGCGGCCTTGGCGATCTCATCCTTGGCCTTGCCGTCTTCGGTCTCGCCGGAATAGAACTTGCTGTCCATCGGGAAGATGTAGGTCGCGGCATTCAGCACCAGCGGGAAGGGCTTGTCGGTCACCAGATCCACGGTGTAGTCATCCACTGCCTTGACGTCAGTGAACGGTGCGAAGATGGCCTTGAAGTCAGCACTCTTCTTGAGGCGCTCGATGGTCCAGACCACATCCTTGGCGGAGAAGTCATTGCCGGAGTGGAACTTGACGCCTTCGCGCAGATGGAAGCGCATGGTGTTGTCGTCGACACGCTCCCAGCTCTTGGCCAGGCGACCATCGAAGCCGAGGTCCTTGTTCCAGCGAATCAGCGGGTCGTAGACCATGTGCGACAGCTGCAGGGTGCCGCCGGAGAGCTGTTCGTGGATATCGAGGGTCACGGGGTCAGCGTCGTAGGCCATGCGCAGGGTGACGTCTTCGGCCATTGCCGGAGCCGCCATGGCCAATGTCGCGCTGCCGATCAGCGCACACAGGGTCTTCTTGGGCAAGAAAGACTGGAGGGCATTCTGACGGGTCATGAGCATCCCTTTGCTTGTGTAGTTTGATTGTTGTTGTGGCGATCCTGCACGGCTATCGAGGTAGACACGCAGGATGCGTTCTAACAGTAGAGAGTCACTTGGTTGCGGGACAATCGAAATGTTGAGTAGCCGGATTCAGGTGGTGAATAGCCTTTTCCTCACGACGCAACGTCATCCAGGCTGGTGCAGGATGCGGGAGGGGCGAAGCGACACCCCGGATGTCATACGGCAACACCATCTCTCGCATCAATCAAGCTGCGGGCTACACGCGCCTCCTGTCGAGGCAACGCGGAGAGACTCAGCCCTGCCTTCTGCCGAGAAAGCCACCGTGACACTGGTCTTCCTCTCTCACACCGCAAGCCTTCGCAACAAGAAAATACCAATATAATCAATAATTTGAATGAATAATGATGATCGGGCCTCGGGAAGATTCCCGGCCGCGGTGTGGCCGTGTTGTGTGTGCGTCCCGTCAGTCGACAGCGACTGCTCGAGAGACATTGCGTACGCCGGATGGCGACAATCAGGCGTCACGTCACCTGGCGATCAGCAGACGCCATCAGCGGTAGAAAAGCCGACAGGATACGTGGTGATTTTTCGAGGTGTGCAGCCTCTGCACTTGATTGGTGCGCGTGGCGTTCTGCGACCAAAGTTGCGCCTCTGAGGCCCCTCACGAAGCCCTGCAAGGTCGCTATTGCGCTGTAAAATTCACAAACGGTACGCTGAAAGCACGTGAAAGACTTTCCAGCGCAGATGATCGCGAGCCCCGACCCCACTCAATAGACGCCAAGCCATAGGTGATCAGAACATTGCAAGTCAGCACATCGGAGGTCAGGCGGATAGGCGCCAAGGCAGTCGCCGCTGGCAAGCACTCGCGACTATGCACTGGCAGAGGGCGGGAGCGTCTTAGGTAAGGCTGAGGGCCGGTCCTGATAAGAGGGTGGCCTGAAACGCGACGCGCCTCCCGAGTGGGAGGCGCGTTCAGGAGGGCACTGACGATAACGCCACCGGTACCCTGTGGCACCGGCAGCTGGATCAGGCCGGCTTGCTCAGTCTTGCTGCGGCAACGGCTCGATGCGGTCCACACGATACAGCTGCGGCACCTGTGACAGGTTGCTTATGGTGCAATCGAGGTTGTTCACTCGACCATCGGACAGGCCGTAGACCCAGCCGTGTACTTCCAGCTTCTGACCGCGCTCCCAGGCGCGCTGCAGGATCTTGGTTCTGGCCAGGTTCTGCACCTGAGAGCGGACATTGAGTTCGCACATGCGGTCGACCTGCTCATCCAGCGGCAGGTCCTTGAGCTCGTCATAGTGCAGGTTGTAGAGCTCACGCAGGGTGTGCAGCCAGTAGTCAACCATGCCATTGTCACCGCCGGTGATCGAGGCACGCACGCCACCACAACCGTAATGGCCGACGATCATGATGTGCTCGACCTTCAGGACATCGACGGCGTACTGGATCACCGACAACGCGTTCATGTCGTTGTAGTGGATCAGGTTGGCGACATTGCGATGAACGAAGACTTCACCGGGCGGCAGGTCGATGATCTGGTTGGCCGGTACGCGGGAATCCGAGCAGCCGATCCACAGAAAGTCAGGATTCTGCTGGTCCGAGAGGCGCTTGAAGAACTCAGGGTCGCGCTCGGTCATGGATTCAGCCCAGACCTTGTTTTGCTCAAGCAGCTTTTCGATATTGCTCATGGCAGGGAGACCACTTTTTCAAATGACGGGGGCAGGGGATGGTTCTCACACAGAGGCGTTGGCCGTGATGCCTCTCGGGCGCAGACCTTCCGGGCTCAGGCCCTCGAGACAGAGTGACAATGTTACGCGCCCGTAGAGCGCTTCGCCAATGACGGTGCTAGCCCCTGTGCCAGCACGTTGTAACTTTTGTCTAACATGCTTGTTGCACATATTTACCGTGTCAGAGGCCACAGGGTCAACCTGAAGGCCGATACGCGGGTAACCGTGCCCATCGTCACGGGACTCCCGAGGGCGCGCGAGTCCTGATACCATGTGGCCAATTCATCAAGGAGATTCCCGTGACCGATCAGACCCATCAGCCTGCGACAGGCCAGTTTGACTTCGACCTGTTCGTCATTGGTGCCGGCTCCGGCGGCGTTCGCGCTGCCCGTACCGCCGCCGCGACCGGCGCCCGCGTTGCCGTGGCAGAAGACCGCTACCTCGGCGGTACCTGTGTCAATGTCGGTTGCGTGCCCAAGAAGCTCTACTCCTACGCTGCCCATTACCATGATTCCTTCAAGGACAGCGCCGGCTTCGGTTGGGATCTGGGGGACACCCCTCGCTTTGACTGGGCGACCCTGCGCGATCGCAAGACCGCCGAGATCTCTCGTCTGAACGGCATCTATCGCAATCTGCTCAACAATTCCGGTGCCACGCTGATCGAAGGCCGTGCCAGCATCGCCGATGCCAACACCGTCGTCGTCAATGGCGAGCGCCACACCGCGGCCAAGATTCTGGTCGCTACCGGTGGCTGGCCGTTCCTGCCGGACTTCCCGGGTCGTGAACATGCGCTGGATTCCAACCGCATCTTCGACCTGGAAAGCTTCCCGAAGCGCTTCTTCGTCATTGGTGGCGGCTATATCGCCGTCGAGTTCGCCAGTATCTTCAATGGCCTGGGTGCCGAGACACACCTGAGCTATCGCGGCGACCTGTTCCTGCGTGGCTTTGACAACGAAGTACGCGAGTTCACGCGTGACGAGATGTCCAAGAAGGGCGTCAATCTACACTTCAACACCACGGTCGAGTCCATCGACAAGCAGGGCGACGTCTACAGCGTGCGTCTCAGCGATGGCCAAGTGCTGGAAGTGGATTGCATCCTCGCCGCCACCGGCCGCAAGCCGAACATCGAAGGCCTGGGGCTCGAGAATGTCGATGTGGCGCTGAATGTCGATGGCACCGTGCGCGTCAACGAGCGCTTCGAGACCACCACCCCGTCCATCCTCGCGCTGGGTGACATCATCGGTGGCCCGGAACTGACGCCGGTGGCACTTGAAGAAGCCATGCACTTGGTGCGTGCGCACTTCGGCGACGGCGTCGTGGGTGGTCTGGACTACGACACCATCGCGACGGCAGTATTCTGTCATCCGAATATCGGTACCGTCGGCCTCAGCGAGGAAGCGGCCCGCGAGAAGTTCGACAGCATCCGCGTCTACACCGCCGACTTCCGTCCGCTCAAGCACACCCTGTCCGGCAGCGATGAGCGCAGCCTGATGAAACTGATCGTCGATGATGCCAGCGACAAGGTCGTCGGCGTGCACATGGTCGGTGATGAAGCCGGTGAGATCATGCAGGGCATCGGCATCGCCGTGCGTGCAGGCCTGACCAAGGCCGACTTTGACCTGACCGTGGGCATTCACCCGACGGCAGCGGAAGAGTTCGTCACCATGCGCAGTGTCACGCGCACCTGACAAGCCAGTCGCCAAGACAGCGGGTCGAAAAGACTGAGCTTTGAAAAGACTGAACGTCGCAAGAAAAGAACGTCGAAATAAAACGCCCCACGGCCTTGCCGTGGGGCGTTCTTGCATGTGTCTTCTGCGTGCTCCCAGACGCAAATCAACTGCGAAAGGGGAGTAATGGTTACTGAGTAACGGTGCAGGTTACACAGTCAGCTGCAGCGACCACCTGAATCCGCGCTGAAAGTTGTACGCAATGGGAAAGCGGCAATCCTCGCGTGGCGAGGGACAAGTCGTTGCCTGCGCAGTTCACTGCCAACACCTACACCTTTCGTAGCATAAAGCATGACAAGCTGGTACTCGCGCACTTCAGCTATGCTAGTCTCAGTGCAGCGTTATGCACCTCAAATTACTGAAATATCAGCCATGTGGCAGTGGATAAGCCTGAAAATCGGCTTGTTTCACACGCGATAAAAGCAAGGGCCTGGCCGGTACCGAGGTGCACGACGGCAACACCAATAACAAGCCAGCAAAGGGAGTTTCAACATGACCATGATCAAGAAGTCGCTGACAGCGGCGGTCGCGACCGCAGGTCTTGGCCTGATGGGGATCTCCGGAGGCGCCAGCGCCGCCGAGCAGACCTTCGTAACCATCGGCACCGGCGGTGTAACAGGCGTTTACTATCCGGCTGGTGGTGCAATCTGCCGCTTGGTCAATCGTGGCAAGGCCGAACACGGCATTCGCTGCAGCGTCGAATCCACGGGCGGTTCCGGCTACAACCTGAACAGCATCCGTACCGGCGAGCTGGACATGGGCGTTGCCCAGTCTGACGCGCATTACAATGCCTATGAAGGCAAGGGCGACTTCGAAGACTTCGGCCCGAACAAGGACCTGCGTTCACTGTTCTCCCTGCACCCGGAACCGTTCACTGTCGTCGCTCGCAAGGACAGCGGCGTGACCGAGTTCGACCAGCTGGAAGGCAAGCGCATGAATATCGGTAACCCGGGTTCCGGTCAGCGCTCGACCATCGACACTCTGCTGTCCTCTCAGGGCAAGGACACCAGCGTGTATTCCGTGGCCTCCGAGCTCAAGGCCTCCGAGATGTCTTCCGCGCTGTGTGACAACAAGATCGACGGTTACGTCTACGTCGTGGGTCACCCGTCCGGTTCCATCAAGGAAGCGACCACCACCTGTGACGCAAACATCGTCAATGTCACCGGCGACGCCGTCACCAAGCTGGTCGAAGAGAAGCCTTACTTCTCCGTCGCGACCATCCCGGGTGGCATGTACCGCGGCAACGATGACGACGTGACCACCTTCGGTGTCCGCGCGACCATCGTGTCCAGCGCGGAAGTCGAAGACCGCGTCGCCTACGAAGTGGTCAAGGCCGTGTTCGACAACTTCGATCAGTTCCAGCGCCTGCACCCGGCGTTCCAGGTTCTGAAGAAGGAAGAGATGGTCAATGCTTCCCTGACGGCGCCGCTGCACGATGGCGCCAAGCAGTACTACAAGGAAGCTGGCCTGCTGAGCGAGTGATATGCCCTGTGCGCCTCGCCTGCGAGGCGCCGTGCATGAACGCTCACCCTGTGCTCAAGGACCCGAGCATAGGGAGCACAGGGAATTCCCGGAGACCGCACTCGTTGCGGTCTCCGTGCTTGTGGAAAGTCTGCATTCCCGGGCGGCCACTTAGGTCGTGCAGGAAAGGGCCAAGCAAGAAAAGGCCGAGCAGGGATAGCGCAGCAGAGACACCCGCTGTCATTGCGCAATCAAGACTTGCCTGCGAGTGGCAAGTGGCGTAACGGCAGCCGCAGCATGGACAAGCGTGACCAGGCAAGGTCTCACGCTCGTCACGAGCCTAGCTCGCTGCCCGTTCAGGAAAGCGTTCAGTTAATTTGCGCCCTGATTGGGTGAATCAATGGAAACATCTGTCAGGCCGGACATACTGAAGACGTAACCAGCTTGATAAGCATGTGGTTGAGCAGGACCTTCTGGTCGAGCAGGAAGGTGACCTGTCAGCCATCGCCTGACTCGCGTACCGGATCACAAAAAATGACCAAAACCCAAACTGCAGCAACGTCTCAGGCGCCAGACGCCGAGACGCATCATGATGCTGAAGTCCTCGAGATGCTGGAGTCGGAAACCGGCGGCCGTCATCCCGTGGGCTTCGTGGGCCGCCACTTCATGTGGCTGATTCCACTGGCATGGTCGTTGTTTCAGCTTTACCACGCCTCGCCGCTGTCACTGCTCAATTCCGACACCGCGCGCGCCGTGCATCTCTGTTTTGCCATTTCGCTGGCCTTCGTGGCGTACCCGGCCTACAAGGGTGCCCCCGCCAACCGCATTCCTCTCTATGACTGGGCATTGGCGATCTTCGCCGTGGCGGGTGTCGCCTATGTGCTGATCTTCAGTGATGAGCTGGCACGCCGCGCTGGCGCCTATACCACCGTGGACCTGGTGTTCTCGGGGATCGGCCTGGTCCTGCTGCTGGAAGCCACGCGCCGCGCACTCGGGCCGCCACTTGCGGTCGTCGCCAGCGTCTTTCTGCTCTACAGTCTGTTCGGCGCCTACATGCCCGATGTCATCGCGCATGCCGGGGCCAGCCTCAACAAGCTGCTCGGCCACCAGTGGCTGACCACGGAAGGGGTGTTCGGGGTCGCGCTCGGTGTTTCCACCGACTTCGTATTCCTGTTCGTGCTGTTTGGTGCCTTGCTGGAACGCGCAGGCGCCGGTAACTACTTCATCCGCATGGCCTTCTCCATGCTCGGCCATATGCGTGGCGGACCGGCCAAGGCCGCCGTCGTCGCCTCTGGCCTGTCCGGCATCATCTCCGGCTCCTCCATCGCCAACGTCGTCACTACCGGCACCTTCACCATCCCGCTGATGAAGAAGGTCGGCTTCCCGGCCACCAAGGCGGGCGCCGTGGAAGTGGCAGCGTCCACCAATGGTCAGCTGACGCCGCCGATCATGGGTGCCGCAGCCTTCCTGATGGTCGAATACGTCGGCATTCCTTACCTTGACGTCATCAAGCATGCCTTGCTGCCGGCATTGATTTCCTACATCGCCCTGATCTACATCGTGCACCTGGAAGCGTGCAAGGCCGGCATGGAAGGCCTCAAGCGCACCCAGAAGACCAGCATGATCGCGACCTTGCTGACCTTCCTGACCGTCTTCATCGGCATGGGGATACTCACTCTGGTCGTCTACTACGGCATCGGCTGGATCAAGACCCTGGCGGGTGACGGCGCGGTCTGGATCGTGCTGCCGCTGCTGCTGGCCTCCTATGTGGCACTGATCGCCTACTCGGCACGCTTCCCGGAGCTTGGGGAAGGCGATATCGATGAACTGCCGCCGGTCGGTCCGACCGTCAAGGTCGGTCTCTACTTCCTGCTGCCGGTCGTGGTACTGGTGTGGTGCCTGACGGTTGAACGCATGTCACCGGGGCTATCGGCTTTCTGGGCCGTACTGTTCATGATCTTCATCACCGTGACCCAGCGTCCGCTGGTGGCCATCTTCCGCAAGGAAGGCAATGTCGGCGGCGCCGCACAACGCGGTGGCGAAGACCTCTTCCATGGCCTGGTGATCGGCGCCAAGAACATGATCGGTATCGGCGTGGCGACTGCGGCGGCAGGTATCGTCGTTGGCACCGTGACCCTGACCGGACTGGGCCTCAAGATGACTGCCTTCGTCGAGTTCATCTCGGCCGGCAACCTGATGCTGATCCTGCTCTTCACCGCCGTGATCAGCCTGATCCTGGGCATGGGCCTGCCGACGACCGCCAACTACATCGTCGTCTCGACGCTGATGGCACCGGTCATCGTCAATCTGGGCGCGGAAAACGGCCTGATCGTGCCGCTGATCGCCGTGCACCTGTTCGTGTTCTACTTCGGGATATTGGCTGATGACACGCCACCGGTGGGTCTAGCCGCCTTCGCGGCGGCCGCGATCGCCAAGGCAGACCCGATCAAGACCGGTATCCAGGGCTTCACCTACGATATCCGCACCGCGATCCTGCCGTTCATGTTCATCTTCAATACCAACCTGCTGCTGATGAACATCGACAGCTACTGGCACCTGGCGATCACGGTGGCCTCGGCCGTCGCGGCGATGCTGGTCTTCGCAGCGGCGACCCAAGGCTACTGGCTGACCCGCACGCGCTGGTACGAGACCATCGGTCTGCTGCTGATCACCTTTACGCTGTTCCGTCCGGGCTACTGGTGGGACATGATCTATCCGCCCACCACCATGGCCGCACCGCAGCAGATCGAGACGCTGATCGCCGAAGCGCCGGTGGACAGCAAGCTGCCGATTCACGTCTCGGGCATCAACCTGGATGGCGACGAGGTTTCCAAGACCGTGTTGCTGCCGGTCTCTGACGCCGAGAGTGGCGAAGCCCGTCTGACCGATGTCGGCCTGACGCTGGACATCAGCGACGAGCAGGTGCTGGTCAGCATGATCGAGTACGGCAGCGTGGCACAGCAGGCCGGCATCGACTTCGACTTCACCATCGATGGCATCCAGCAGACGGCTGAGCGTCCGCCGAAGGAAATCGCCATGCTGCCGGCACTGGCGTTGCTGTGGTTGATCGGCTTCCTGCAGGTACGTCGACGTCGTCAGCAACCCGCCGTTGCCTGACGCCTAAGCGCTATCCACTCGACAAGATAGCGTTTGAGCGCCAATCCTCACGGCTGATGCCGTGAGGGGATAAACAAAAGCCGCCCCCGAGATGCTCGGTGGGCGGCTTTTTCATGCCTGCGGCGCTGTCTTATACCTGAGGCGCTGACTTTGCGTGCGGCGCGGCTGGCTCTCTCTGCTACAGGTTGGGACTGCTCAGCATGATGCTGTCAGGCTCCTGGCAAGAGGGCATTTCATGAGGGAGCGACAGTATGCGCCTGCCTTGCGTGACCTGTCTGCAAGGCTTGCGTGAAATCTGAACGCGTTTTTGCAACACGATCGACATATTCATCATGCTAGCTTCAAGGGGCACACTCCAACGGAAGGCATGTCGCCAATGGTAAGAGTCGAGAAGCAGTCCCGTCGTCTGTATGTCCTCGATACCAACGTGCTGATTCACGACCCCTCAGCCCTGTTCCAGTTTGACGAGCATGATGTCGTCATACCGATGACGGTGCTGGAGGAGCTGGACAAGCACAAGAATGGCAACAAGGAGATTGCCCATACCGCCCGCCAGATCAGCCGTACGCTGTCCGATCTCACCGCGGATGTCACACCTCAGGAAATCCTGCGTGGAATTCCGCTCCCGCCCTCCATGAATGGCGCGGGCAACCTTCACTTCCTCTCCGGCCATGTCGATCAGAGCGACGCCTGCGCCGACAATCGCATTCTTGCCGAGACTCGCAGCCTGTCTGCACGCTGTCAGGACGCCTCGGTCATCCTGGTGACCAAGGACATCAATCTACGTATCAAGGCCGCCGCCCTGGGCATGGCGGTGGAAGACTATCTGACGGACCGCGCCTTCACCGACAGCGACGCCATGATCGAGGGCGTCAAGCTCTTTCACGAGGCCGGCCACGACGGCCAGGGCGTCTGGGACGACATGCAGGTCGATGTCACCGTCACGCGCGAGCACCATCGCACCTTCTATGAGCTGTCAGGCCAGATGCCCAAGGACTGGTACCCTGGCATGCTGATCGCGGATTGCGATGGGGATGATGGCGCCAGCTTCGAGGCCATCGTGCGCGAGCTGGAGCACGACTATGCACGTCTGGAAGTGCTGCAGAACTATCGCAACGAACGCAGCGCCTGGGGAGTGAACGCCCATGACAGTCGCCAGAACTTTGCACTCAACCTGCTGATGGACGACAGCGTCGACATGGTGTCGATCGCGGGCAGTGCCGGTACCGGCAAGACCTACATGACGCTGGCTGCCGCGTTCGAGCAGACACTGGAGAAGAAGCGTTTCGAACGCATCATCTTCACCCGCGCGCCGATCGCGATGGGCGAAGAGATCGGCTTTCTGCCCGGTACCGAAGAAGAGAAGATGTCACCGTGGATGGGCGCCTTCCACGACAACATGGACAACCTGCTGCGCAAGGAGGGAGAAGGCACCAGCGCCTGGAACGAGGAGGCCACGCGCGCCTGGATCGGCAATCGCGTCCAGATTCGTTCCCCGTCCTTCATGCGTGGCCGCACGTTGAGCGATACCTTCCTGATCATCGATGAAGCCCAGAACCTGACACCCAAGCAGCTCAAGGGGTTGCTGACACGGGCGGGCGCCAACACCAAGGTAGTACTGCTGGGCAATGTGGGCCAGATAGACACTCCCTATCTGACCGCCAACACCTGTGGCCTTGCGGTGGCAGTGCAGCGCTTCAGCTCGTGGCCGCATGCCAGTCACGTGACACTCAAGTGCGTCGAGCGCTCACGCCTGGCGCTGGTCGCGGAAGAGCTGCTGTGAGGGATTCGCTGCATCTTCGACAACTTGCTATCCACTCGATGGCGTCGCCATCACGACACTGACGGCTCTGATATCACGAGCCTGGTATCACGAGATAGAGAACACGACAGCACTGACAAAAAACGCCGCCCTGATGGGCGGCGTTTTCGTGTGCACTGCGTCATGTCGGTCACGCTGCAAGTGCGTGGCGATCACTCGACAAGGCCTTCAGCATACGAAGGGCGGCAAGGGCGCAAAGGCCAGACGCTCCTTGAGCAACTTGTTTTCATGCGTCAGCTGCCCAAGCTGAGCCTCCAGGCGTGAGTATTCCGCCGAGGAGTGCTCCAGCTGCGCGCGCATGTCCTTGAGCTCCGTCTCGCGCTGCTGGCGAGCCGAGACCTCCTCAAAGCGGCGACGCTCTTCTTCCTGCAGCTGCTTGCGTTGCTCGGCCGCCTGGGCATCGAGACGCTCGACGCGCTTCTCGAGCTGCTCCTGACGACGTCGATGCTGTTTGTCGAGCTCGCTTTTCTCGAGACGTGCATCATCCAGCATCTTCATCAGGCGCGTTTCACTGGCTTCATGACGCGCCTCTTCCTGCGCGAGGCGCTCCTTCCACTCGCTTTCCTGCGCTTGAATCGCCTGCTGATGACGCTCATGGTCCACTTCGCGCGTGCGCTCCATGGCCGCGATGTCTTCCTGGGCCAAGGTCAGACGCTTTTCGAGCTTGTCCTGCAGCTGTTGCCAATGTTCCTGCTCATTGGTCAATGTCGCCAAGGCCTGCACGCGCTCTTCGAGGCGCGCCTGCACCTGAGCCAATTGCTCGGACAGGGCGCTGAGACGCTGTTCGGCATCTTCCGCGCGGCGCTGTGCCTGCGCTTGGGCCTCACGCGCCTCGACGGTCTGCTTGTCCGCTTCCTGGCGATAGTGCACCAGGCTTTCATTGGCCAGTGACTGCGCCTCCTTCCAGACCGTGGCCAGGGTCTCGGTGAGACTGTCAGGCATGGCCTGGCTCAGCGGCTCATCACGCTTCTCGGCGCGCCGCTGGCGCCAATCACGCAGATGATCGCTGATAGTGGTGAAGCTGCCGGTCCCCAGCACTTCACGAATCTTCTGCACGCTCGGGGCCTCGCCCCGTGCCATCAGTGACTCGATGGCTCGTTGTACATCCTCGTACTGGACGCCAGTGCGCGCCATGGGAATCTCCGTCCGTAGTCCGTCATTGATACATAGTCTGTCATTGATTCGTCGCAAGTCTTTGCTGCCTGGCCGCCATTACGCCACGAAGCGCGACCAACTACCACTCTCAAACGTGCACTCTGCAAGCACGTGCTGACAGCTGATGGGCCACGCCATCTGACGAGAGCATTGCCGTGATGTCGCTCACCTTATTGTGCCATCGGCCTGCCGCCAGTCTGGTGCCCATCTTAGCGATGTTTTCTCACAAGATAAAGATAATTACATATTACGTAATACGTAATTTACGATACATCAAGCTCTACAAATTCATGATTACGCGCCTTATCTTGAATTATCATGGTCATATCGTCACAATCAGCCTCGAGGTCAGGGCAAGCCTGGTCAGAACAGGGATAGGTAGAGCAGGAAAGGGCAGACAAGTGAATGACAGGGGCGCCAAAGCGCGGCGCACGCCTGATATGACGCGCCAGACGGGCGATCTACAGCCAAGAGCAGCAACGGGAGTTGATCGGTGGAAGAAAGCAGGCATGACAGCATCACGGCGCTGGTCGGTCACTTGGAGGGCGAGCTATCCAGAGTGCAGCAGCATGCCCAGCTGACGGCCGCTGATGATCGCGCACTGATTCGCGCCCACACGGATGTCGAGGCCGTGGCCGCCTGGCTCAACGAATATCGCCACAGCGCTCAGACGCTGCGTGCCTATCGCAAGGAGGCGGAGCGCCTGCTGCTATGGCTAAAGGCCGAGGGGGAGCAGGGTAGAGAATCCGCCCTGGCCAGC
The DNA here is from genome assembly GCF_011319755.1 of Cobetia sp. MB87. Classification (NCBI taxonomy): domain Bacteria; kingdom Pseudomonadati; phylum Pseudomonadota; class Gammaproteobacteria; order Oceanospirillales; family Halomonadaceae; genus Cobetia; species Cobetia sp. MB87. The sequence continues at coordinate 119,344 of NZ_VFBC01000002.1, forward strand.
CTGGATCGCGAACGACTCGAGCACTTCGAGGCGTTTCTGGCCGACCCTCAGCCTGCAGAGGTCTGGATCGGCAGCGTGCGCGCCCGCAAGCATCCGCAGTGGCGACCCTTTCGCGGCCCGCTAGCCCCCGCCAGCCGCCGTCAGAGCCTAGTGATCCTGCAGGGCATGTATGCATGGCTGATCGAGGCCGGCTACCTGTCACGCAATCCGTTCCGTCTGATGCGCGACAAGCGCCGCATGGACAACCGCACGCTGCGCATCGAACGCTATCTTGAGCGCCCGTTATGGGACTGGTTGTGGAGGCGTATCGAAGCGCATTGCGAGGAGCTGACACCGGTCGGTGCTTCACCTGAAGACGAGGTGTCCCGCGAGCGCTTCGTGGCCGAGCGCCAGCGCTTTCTGTTCGCGTTCGCCTATCTGATGGCGCCCCGCATTGCGGAAATGGCCGCCGCAAGGATGGGGGATATCGTCAAGCGAGAAGGCCAGTGGTGGTGGCGCGTGATAGGCAAGGGCGCCAAGCTGGCCGAGATTCCATTGCCGCCGCCGATGCTCGAGGCGCTGGTTCGCTGGCGACGCCTGCGCGGGCTCAATGATCTGCCGCAGGCACTGCCCGCCGATGAGTCGCTGCCGCTGCTGGCGCGCCTGGATGGCACGACACCGCTCGGCGACAACCAGCTCTACCGCTTGATCAAGCAGACTTTTGCCCAAGCTGCCCATGACATGCGCCAGCGCATCCAGCGCCCCGGCGATGCCAGCGAGCTGATGGCACGCACCCTCGATCAGGCAAGCCCTCACTGGCTGCGCCACACCGCGATCACCCATCAGGCACAGGCCGGGGTAGAGCTGCGCTTTCTGTCACGCTCCGCCAGACACTCGCGACTGGATACGACATCGCGCTACCTGCACGCCGAGGACAGCGAGTGGCAGCAACAGATGGCCAGGCATTCGCTGGCGACGCCAGGCTATCCGCCTGAGGCGTCAGAACACGACCCATGAGCGTTGTCCTGGGCGCTCAGGCCCGAAGGCACCGTGCGTCCGCCCGAGTCAGGCGTTATCATGGCGACAGCGTATCTTCAGACACTTTGCAGTGACATCATCGGGAGTCAGCATGAGCGACGCGCAACAAGCGCAGGCGGAACTGGTCGAGGAATTCAGCTTCTTCGACAACTGGATGGACCGCTATCAGTACATCATCGACATGGGCAAGGCGCTGCCGGAATACCCGGAGGCACTCAAAGGCCCTGAGACCAAGATCGATGGCTGCCAGTCCAACGTCTGGATCCATCCCGAAGTGCGTGGCGAAGGCAGCGAGCAGCGCCTGCATTTCCAGGCGACCTCGGACGCCGCCATCGTGGCTGGCCTGATCGCCGTGGTGCTGCGCATCTACAACGACCGAACGCCGCAGGAAATCGTCGCTACACAGCCGACCTTCCTCAATGAGCTCGGCCTCGACAAGCACCTGTCGCCGACGCGCTCCAACGGCTTGCATGCGATGCTCAAGCGTATCTACGGCGTAGCCGAGCTTCACGCCAACGCCTGAGGCCTGGCGTTTTCGCTCTGAGGCTTCAGGCCTGATGATTCAGGTCTGGGCCGACCCGAGCAACGCAAGACGCCCGCCATTCCGCTCGAAATCTCGAGACTGGAATGGCGGGCGTCTTTTTTTGGTTTTTTTCAAGAATTTCTCAGGGCTTTCTCAGGTCGTTCAGCAGGGCGTTTTCACACCCTCAGCGATGCTCGCGCACCTCCAGCACATGCGTCATCGCCTGATGCTGCCCATCCCAGACATAACGCAGGTGCGGCCCCTGAATGGGGATACTGACCGCCGGCGGACGCAGAATGGCGGCGCACTCGGCGCCTGCATCCACCTGGGCGTGGCGCACACTCGGATAGAGCAGGCCAAAGCTGCCAGCCTCTCGCAACCTGGCGGCAAAGGCCTGGCCGGCAGGGTAGCTGGCCATATCTGGCTGACAGAGGGCGTCATGGCCCTCGCGAATGTCATGCAGTGGCTGCGTCACGCGATTGACGTAGCTGCGCATGGTCATTTCCTGGCTGGGCTGCGCGGTATCGGCCAGAAAGCGCGCCATGTGGAAGCGGGTCTCGCTGATCGCGGTATCCAGCGTACTGGCGCAGTAATAGACCCCGAAACTGCCATCGGTGAAGCGCGAGGCACGCCCGATGTGCGTGAAGGCCGCCATCACCGGCGTGGAACCCGGCCCACTGATGCGGTCTTGCGGCGCGACACGACTCAGCTCACCGGCCTCTTCACGCAGGCGATCATTGGTCAACGCCTCGATGGCAAACGCCATCTCCAGCTCATCAGGCTCGAGAATGTCCTCGAATACCGAAATGGGCGGGAAGGCGCTGGAAATCACGCGCCAGGCGCTCTGCCAGTTCGGCAGCGTCAGCGCGGGCAGAGCGGAGTCATCGACAGGCTCGCCTTCGCTCGTCCATTCGCTCATCCACGCACTCCGTCGAGATAACGGCGAGTGTCGGCCAGCGAGACCACCTGGCCGGCCAGCATGTAGTCCAGCGCACTCTGGCCATTGAAGGGCGCCGCACGATTGGGACGGCGTACCCATTCATGGGCCATCTCGGGAGTATTGCTGAACAGGATGCGCAGAGCCTTGTGGATCCCCATCACGTAGGAGATACGCTCCAGGGTGTCGTTGGGCAGGCGCACTTCCGGCAGCTTGCGGTACTTGTGGTAGGTAGTGGTGCCGATACCCCCCAGCAGCACACGCTGATCCGCCGCGCTGCACTGCCACTTCTCCATGATGTTGAAGAAGGATTTGAGAGCAACGCGGCCCGCACTGGGACTGGTCGGGGACACACGATCGAGGGCGGCTGCGGTAGACATGACATTCTCCTGCTGACTGACGATGGCGTCACAGCTGACACCGTACACATGTGAATGATAACACATAATTTCTTCACATGCGTACGAGCGTCCACGATGCAAGACGCTATCATGCGTCATCAAGACCTGGGCGCGTCGTCCTTATCATGCGCATCACAGCAGCTGGCAGACGAGGCGTGATCCTTGCGCGGTGGCACGGGGTCCACGCCACCCGGCCCACCCAGTGGGTGGCAGCGCGACAGACGCCTGGCCGTGAGCCAGCACCCCTTGAGGGGCCCATGCACCTTGATGGCCTCAAGTCCATAACTGGAGCAGGAAGGGTAGAAGCGACAGCGCGGCCCCAGCAGCGGGCTGAGCACCAGCTGATAGCCGCGCAGCAAGCCGGTCAGCAGGCGCGTCATGACCGACGTCACGCCGCGCCTGAGAGAGTGGCGATGCTTAGGCGTTGCCATACAGGGTGTTCGGATCAATGATCGGTGCATCGGTAATCTCGGCACCTTCAGCATCCAGGCGCCAGTAGAAGCAGCTCTTGCGACCGGTATGGCAGGCAGGGCCTGTCTGATCGACCTTGACCAGCAGGGTGTCACCATCGCAGTCCAGATACGTACTGATCAGCTTCTGCTGTTGGCCCGAACTCTCGCCCTTGCGCCACAGCTTGCTGCGCGAGCGTGAGAAGTAGCACACGCGACCAGTGGAGAGCGTCTCGCGCAGGGCTTCGGCGTTCATCCACGCCATCATCAATACCTCACCACTGTCGTGCTGCTGCGCGACGGCGGGAATCAGGCCGTCGCCATTCCAAGGCAAGGCGGCGATCAGCGCATCCAGCGCGACCTTCTCGCCGACATCGGCAGTCTCCAGCGACTTCAGTAATCCATCCTGTGCCATTGAGGGTGTTTCCTTGCAGAGTCCATATCGAAGCCCCTGCCAGTGTCATGTCACGCCGGCAGAGGCTCACGCAGTATTCAGTATCACAAGCCGCGAATCAGCGACGCAGCCCGCCACGGGCACTGCGCCAGATGAGCGACAACAGGTAGGCGACACCGGCCACCAGCACGATGGTCGCGCCGGCGGGCAGGTCGAACTGCCACGAGAGCGCCAGCCCACCTGTAGTGAAGGCCATGGCCGCCAGGCTCGCGATCACGATCATCATGCCCAGTGAGCGGGCATGATGGCCGGCAAGCGCGGCAGGCAAGGACAACAAGGCCAACACCATGATCAAGCCCACGGCCTGCAGCAGCAACACGACGGTGATCGCCACCATCACCAGCAGCAGCAGATAGAGCGTCTTGACCGGCACGCCCCGCAGACGCGCGAACTCTTCATCGAAGATCACCGCAGTCAGCGGGCGATGTACCAGCAACAACACCAGCGCCAGACCTCCCACCATCCAGGCAAGGGTACCGATGGCATCCGCGGGCACCAGCAGCAGGTTGCCGAACAGGTAGCTCATCAGGTCGACCTTGTAACCCGGGGTCTGACTGATGAACAGAATGCCGGTGGCCATGCCGATGGCCCACAACGCACCGATGACGGTGTCTTCCTGATCAAAACCCTTGAGACTGATGTAGCCGATCAGCAAGGCGGCGAGGATGGCACTGATGAAGGCGCCGACCAAAGGGCTTGCGCCCATGAAGTAGGCGATCCCCATGCCGGCAAGCACGGTATGGGCGATCCCCCCGGCCAGATAGCCGATGCGGCGTACCACGACATAGGGGCCGACCAGACCGGCCGCAAGACTGGCCAGCAGGCCGGCGAAGAGGGCGTTCTGGAGAAAATCCTGGCTGCCCAGGGCGGTGATGAAATTCATGTAGTGTAAGCCTAGAGCGTAGAGCGGGCGACGTGAAGGAAGTGAAACAGGCCAGACGGGCAGTCACCGGCCGCGACATCAGTGATGGTGATGGATCATCTGGACGTGTTCGCCATAGAGCCGCTCGATCGATTCGGCGGTGAGCGTCTCGGTGTCATGGACGATCATCTTGCGGTTGAGGCAGGCCACTCGATCGACGTAGTCACTGATGAAGCCGAGATCGTGACTGATCACCACCACGCTCATGCGGTTGGCCAGACGATTGAACAGCTCGAACAGCGAGCGCTCGCCGTCGCTGTCGACACTCGCGGTGGGCTCATCCAGCAGCAGCAACTGAGGCTCGGCCGCCAGGGCGCGAGCGATCAGCACACGCTGCAGCTGACCGCCGGAGAGGGCATCGATATGCCGGCGGCGCAGATGACTGATGCCGACTTCTTCCAGCACTGCACCGATCGCCTCACGGTCAGCGCGTGGCCACGGGCCCCACTGGCGACGACGCCCTTGACGCCCCATCAGCACGACATCTTCCACGCGGATGGGGAAGCGCTTCACGAAGTTGGCAAACTGCGGCACATAGCCGATATGGCGCGCAGCAGTCTGAGGCGTGCGCCCCAGCACCCGGACACAGCCAGCCGCTGGCTTGTGAAGACCGAGTATCAGCTTGAGCAACGTGCTCTTGCCGCCACCGTTGGGCCCGATCAGTCCCACGATCTCGCGCGCGCCGACCTGGAAGTCGACATCGTCGAGAATGACCTGCTCACCATACCGGAAGGTCACACCGCGAATATCAATGGCATCCGGTGCATCTGCCGGCACCGGGCGAAAGACCGGTCCGACACTGCGCCCGGTGGCTGACGCCTCCGGATGGCTGTCCGTGCGCGGGCGCGCGACGGAGATGGGGCTGACCATGTCGTAAGGTACCTCGTTGCAACGCAGACGGGCGCATGAGCGCCCGTCTGACTTTTCGATGGGGCAGGCATTGTGCAAGATCAGACGCCATGCGCAATACCCGGCCGGCAATTACTGGCTGTCAGTCAGCTCGAAACCTGCCTTCAGCGCTTCGGTGGCGTGCTTCAGGTTGTCGAGATAGTCCTCTGCCAGCGGGTCCAGCACTGCCACTTCGGCCTCCAGAGAGCTTGCGATCCGCTTGGCCGCCGTCTGGGAGAACTGCCCCGAGACGAAGATGGTGCCGATGTTCTCATCCTTGGCACGCGTGATCAGCATGGCCATCTCGCGCGGCGTGGGCTCTCGGCCACTGACTTCAATGGCATGCTGCTCGAGCGAGTAGCGGTCCGCGAAGTAGCCGAAACTGGGATGGAAGATCAGGAAGTTGCGGCCCTTGTAGGGGGCCAGCGTCTGAGCGATCTGCTCATCCAGTTCACTCAAGGTCTTGAGCAGACGCTGCTCATTGGCATCGATCTCGCTGGCATGCTGCGGCAGGCGAGCCTCGAGCACTTCGGCGGCACGCTCGACGACGGTCTGCATGCGCTGCGGATCCAGCCAGAGGTGAGGATCGGCTTCGCCGAGACCCTCATCCTCGTCATGATGGGCGTCATGACCTGCGTGCTCGTCATGATGCTCTTCGTGCTCATCGTGGTGGTGCTCGTCGTGACCTTCATGCTCATCATGATCGGCATGATCGTCGGAGTGATCATCATCGTGATGCGCGTTGTGCTCATGACCATGCGCTTCATCATGACCATGAGCATGTGCCTCGCCACTGCCGAAGTGGCGTGTGTTGAGGCCCTCCTCAAGATGCACCACCTGCATCTCGGCATTGTTCTTCTCGAGACGCGGCAACCAGACCTGCTCGAAGGGTACGCCGATGGCGAGATAGAGGGGAACCGTCGACAACTCGGCCACCTGGCGGGGGGTCGGGTCATAGGTGTGCGGGCTGTTGCCCGGCTTGACCAGCGTGGTGATCGCGACATGATCCCCGGCCAGCTGATCGACCATCCACTCGACGGGTGGCACGCTGACGGCGACATGCAGTGGCGCACTGTCTTCGGCTTGCGCGTTGGGGGCCGCCAGAACGGCAAGCGCACCCAGCACGCTCAGGGGCAGGCTACGCGCGGCCCGCGAACCCAGCGTGCGCTGGACCCGGGACAGCAGCTTTTCGCAGAACACCTGGCGAGAGGCCAGGGGAGAGCCCGCATGCATACTCATGACACCACTTCCTTTGTTAGTGATCACGGCATGATGCGGGCAAGGCGTGCCGAGAATCGACACGCCATGACCGCCATCAGCCGCGGTTGAACGAGAGACGCTGGCCGTTGGCCACCGGGTTGACGGTCTTGCCGTCATAGGCTTTCACGCCGTTGACGAAGGTCGCATCGATACGCGCCTTGAAGGTCACGCCATCGAAGGGGCTCCAGCCACACTTGTAGAGCACGTTGTCACGCGTGACGCTGGTCTCGCCATTCAGGTCGACCAGCACGAGGTCAGCGAAGGCCCCTTCACGGATATAACCGCGATCGACGATGGAGAAGCGATCCGCCACGTTGTGGCTGGTCTTCTGCACCAGAGTTTCCAGGTCGTAGATGCCGTCCTGGACCTGATCGAGCAGTGACAGCAGGGCATGCTGCACCAGCGGCAGGCCGGAAGGCGCCTTGAAGTACGGATTCTGCTTCTCTTCCCAGGTATGCGGCGCGTGGTCAGTGGCGATGATGTCGATACGGCCATCCATCACGGCAGCGCGCAGGGCGGCGCGGTCTTCGGCGGTCTTTACTGCCGGGTTGCACTTGATCAGGCTGCCACGGGTGTCGTAATCGGCGTCGCTGAACCACAGGTGATGCGCGCAGACTTCGGCGGTGATCTGCTTGCCCTTCATCGGGCCGGCCTTGAACAGCGCCATTTCCTCGGCGGTGGTCAGGTGCAGGACATGCAGCTGGGTACCGTTGCGGGTCGCCAGATCGATCGCCAGACGCGAGCTCTTGATGCAGGCTTCGCGCGAGCGGATCAAACCGTGTTCGGAGAAGGGCACATCTTCCCCGAAACGCTCACGCCAGCGCGCCTCGTTCTCCAGAATCATCGGCGTGTCTTCGCAATGCGTGACGATGGGCGTCGGGGCATGCTTGAAGATGCCTTCGAGAATCTCCGGATCATCGACCAGCATGTTGCCGGTAGAGGCGCCCATGAAGATCTTGATGCCGCAGGTCTGATTCGGATCCAGCGTCTTGATCGCTTCCAGGTTGTCGTTGCTAGCACCCAGATAGAAGGCATGGTTGGCATGGGCACGACCGGCCGCCACGGCGAACTTGGCCTCCAGAGCATCGCTGTCCAAGGTCGCTGGCTTGACGTTGGGCATGTCGAAGAAGGTGGTAATCCCCCCGGCCACGGCAGCAGCAGACTCGGTGGCGATGTTGCCCTTGGCGGTCAGGCCCGGCTCACGGAAGTGCACCTGATCATCGATCATGCCCGGCAGCAGATGGCGGCCAGCGGCATCAATCACTTCACGTGCATCGAGGTGAGACAGGTCGCTGCCGATGGCGTGAATACGCCCGTCCTTGATGCCCACATCCTGAGTGGAAATGGTGCCTTCATTGACGACTTGCGCCTGTGAGATGCGGATGTCCAGCATGTGACGTCCTCCGTGGGAAGCAAATGTTATATCGTATCAAAAGCGCTCGCAAGCGCCGTTCACTGAGCGTTTTCTGCCATGACAGCTCCTTGAGAGGTGCAATCCTGGCAACGCCCCTCGAGTTCGATGGTCTGGCGTTCGATCGAGAAACCATGGCGATCGGCGCTGGCGACGAGCCGGGTGCCGAGATCGTCATCATGCATTTCCTCGACACGACCGCAGCCGCGGCAGATCAACAGCTGAAATCCGTGCTGATGTTCCGGGCAGTGGCAGGCAAGGTAGGCATTGAGTGATTCGATGCGATGGACGAGCCCCTGTTCGAGCAGGAAGTCCAGCGCACGATAGATCGTGGGAGGGCGGGCAGCGCCATGTTCCTTGGCGAGCTGATCCAGCAGGTCATACGCCTTGAGTGCGCCATGACTGGTCGCGATCATTTCCAGTACACGTCGCCGAATCGGCGTAAATCGCACACCGCGCGCCAGACATTGACGTTCAGCCTGGTCGATCAGCGAAAGTGGCTCTGGCATGAAGAATCCTGAGTGTCGTGAATCCCGGATGTCAAAAGGCGTCAAGCGCGATGAGGGCAAGTCCGTCAGCGCGCAGCCTGAATGACCAGATGCTTATTCTAGGGCAAATGGGCCATGACGGGCCACCGGCAAAGGCATCGGGGCTGCGTGAGTCACTCAAAGGCAACGCACGGTGGGGGCCGACATGAAATCGTGGACAAGCGATCAATATGATATAACATAACAATTATTGCTTTCTTGGTCGCGGTGGTAGACCCGCGACCATCCCTGACAGGAGGATTTCATGGCCCAGTTCGAGGCGCTGCCCCCCCCCCTTTCCACACGGCCCGAGCCACGCCTGGCAGCCAGTCCGTCACCTTCGGCTCACACATCAGCGCCAAGGCCCGCGACCCATTGGCATATCGGGCACGAAGCACAGGACCTGGGGGCGATCTTCGAACCCGACATCAGCCTTGCCGTGATGCAGCGCCGCATCGATGCGGCATTGAAAATGGCGGTCAAGGCTCAGTCCTCGGGTGCCTACCCGCTGCGCATGCGCTGGCGCGGGCCTATCAATGACCTGCGTGAGGCGCTGGAGCGTTACCTTCCCGCACCGGATGCCGGGGCTGCGCTGATAGAGGATATCTGTGTGCTGGGTGAGGCCATGGGCGAGCTCTTCGAGGTCAAGGATATCGGTATACGGCTGGAGATGACCCAAAGCGCCATGTGCCCGCGCTTTCATGTCGACCGCATCCCGGTCAGATTGGTGACGACCTATGATGGCCCGGGCACCCAGTGGCTGCCGGAACATGCTGCCGACAGATTGGCGCTGGGCCACGGCCAACCTGGTCATCAGGACATTTGCCTGGCCCCCGGCGAGATACATGAGCTGCGCCCGGGTAGCCTGGCGTTGCTCAAGGGAGAGTGCTGGCCGGGCAACGAAGGACGAGGGCTGATCCATCGCTCACCGGTGGTGCCCAAGGGTAGTCGCCTGATGTTGAGCATGGACCCCGGCTGAGCTGAGGCCAGGTGAGTCCGCAAACAAGAACACCCCGCCAAGGCGGGGTGTTCTTGTTTGCGGGTGGTCATACTGCCTGATCATTCATTCAGCAGACCTTCAGGACCGATATCAGTCAGCGATGGGCGCCATGCCGACATTGGCGACATCTTCCTTGCTGCGCGAGAAGTGCTTGCGCGCAAAGGCGACACGCTCGGCAACCGGCACACCATCGGGCTGACGCTCGATAAGCTCGAGCCGCTTGCGCAGGCCCTCGCCATTGGCCATCTGGATGGCCAGCCCCGGGCGGGCGTTGAGCTCCAGAAGCATCGGGCCATGGCGACGATCCAGCACCATGTCCGTGCCCAGATACCCCAGCCCCGTCATCTCGTAACAGCCGGCAGCCAGCTCGAGCAGGGTGTCCCACTGCGGCACCTTGAGCGAGAAGATATCGTGCCCGGTATCGGGGTGCGCGAACTGCGGACGATCGTACTGCACGCCGCGTACCGCCCAGCCACTGCCGATATCCAGCCCGACACCGACCGCCCCCTGGTGGAGGTTGGCCTTGCCATCCGAAGCCGCTGTCGACAGGCGCATCATCGCCATCACGGGATAGCCCTTGAAGACGATGACGCGAATGTCCGGCACCCCTTCATAGGTGAACTCGGCGAAGGCTTGATCGAAGGAGATCAAGCCTTCGACCAGCGCCACATCCGGTGAGCCGCCCAGCGAATAAAGCCCTGACAGGATGTTGGAAACGTGGCGCTCCATGTCGGCACGCGTGATACGCGCGCCGCTGGGCTTCACATACTCTTCGCCATCATGGTGCTCGATGACGAGAATCCCCTTGCCGCCTGAGCCCTTGGCCGGCTTGATCACGAAACCAGCGTGATCGCGCACCATGTCGACGACACGCTCGACCTCGAACTGACTGGCGACCTTGCCGATCATCTCCGGCGAGGCCAGGCCATATTTCTGACACAACAGCTTGGTCTGCAGCTTGTCATCGACCAGCGGGTAGAGACGGCGGTCATTGTATTTCGAGATATACCCGATGTTGCGGCGATTCATGCCGACAACCCCCCGGGCGCGCAAGGCGCCCGGCGTGGTCCAGTTGCGCGACCAGCGATTCAGCCATGACGAGAGCATCTCAATCCTCCGTCAGCGGCTTGAAGCGGCGCAATTCCAGCAGACGATAGCCGGTGTAGTTGCCGAGCAGCAGGATGAAGGCCATCAGCACCAATTGCAGACCGAGGAAGTTGAAGGTCAGGTGACGCACCCACGGATTGTTCATCGCCAGATAGGCCAGCACGGCGGTCAGAAGGCTACCACCACCTTGCTTGAGCACTTCCTTGGGACCTTCCTCTTCCCACAGGATCGACATGCGCTCGACGGTCCACGACAGGATGATCATCGGGAAGAAGGTGATGGTCAGGCCGGCGTTCAGGCCGAAGCGGTAGGCGAGTACCGAGAAGATGGAAATGATCGCGATCACCGTGATGATCACCACCGAGACCCTCGCCACCAGCAGCAGATTGAGCCGCGACAGGTAACTGCGGATCACCAGGCCCGTCGCGACGATCAGCAGGAAGCCGATCAAGCCGGTCACCAGACTTGTCTGGATGAAGGCGAGGGCGATCAATACCGGCATGAAGGTACCGGAGGTCTTGAGACCGACCAGTACACGCAGCAGCACCACGACCAGCGCGCCGATCGGGATCAGCAGGATGGTCTTGAACAGCGCCTGCTCTTCCAGCGGCAGGGAGTGGATCGAGAAGTTGAGCAGCTCGTCATTGGCCAGCTTGTTGCGCACCGCGACGGCCGCCGGCTCGTTGTGACGGATCATCGAGAAGCTGACACGGGAATTCACGCCACCTTCGACTTCCAGCATCGGCGCGCCACGACCTTCCCACAGCAGCAGGTTGTCCGGCTCACCTTGCTTGCCGGTTTCCGGGTTGATCAGCACCCAGTCGGTGTTGATCTCTTCGCCATCGGCGGCATCGACATCCACCGCCTCGTTGCCCTGCGGCGTTTCGGCGAAGACCTGCAACCAGGACGAGACAGTCTGGCGACGACGACCGTCTTCCAGGCTCAGACCGCTGACCAGACGCGCACTGACACCGGCCTCATTGAGCAGGCGCAGCATCAGCTCGGGCCGCTCGAACTGGGTCAGCAGCAGGCGCGCATTCTCGCCTTGACGCTGATTGTCGAACTGCTTGATCAACTCGCGTGCGAAGGTGAACGAATCGGCACTGCGCTCACGAGCCTGATCGATGACCTGAGCCGCGGCGGTATCGTAGGGACGCTCCCAGGAGACTTCCTGAGGGGCCGGAAGGCGCTTGATGGCCGCAGGGGTCGCGTTGTCGGACTCCAGCATGGTCACGGTGTAATACAGCAGTTGCGAGCCTGCCGCTTCACGGATCGACCATTCGGCACGACGGCCCGGCAGGTCATCCAGATAGGACAGCCCGAAGCCCGAGGAGGCCGTGTTCTCGGTCAGAACGCTGTAGCCTTTCTGGTTTTCCGGCAGCGCCAACGACGCCTTGACCGGACCGCCAGTGGCCGTGAAGGCCACCTGAGCTTCGATATCCCACACTTTCTGTTGTGCACCGGGCACCCAGGGCACATCAAACGAAATATGGCGATAGGCGGTCAGGCCCACACCGATCAGCATCAACAGGCCGACCAGGAGATAGAAAGCAAAACGCGACATGGGAGTCCTTGAAATGTCTGGAGCAGTCATGATGGCTCGGCGGAGCACCGAGCCATGTCAGGCAGCGAAGCCGGGCAGAGGAGACAGGAGGGCGCTTGCCACTCAGTCGCGGTTGCCTTCGTTCGGGTCCTCGTCCTTGGCCGCTTCGTTACTGGGTGCACTGCCCGGGTATTCCGGACGTGCATTGATGAAGGTACGGCTGACGTCCACCGCAGCGATGTCCATCATGAAGCGACGGCCCAGCAATACCGGATAGGTGAGATCACGACGATCATTGAGGGTGAACTCGACCTTCTGCTTGATGTCACCCAGCGTCATCAGCAGGCTGACGACGGGACGCTCTTCGCGACCGGAGGCCTGGATGATGGTCACCGTGCGGCTGACCTGGGCTTCGACCCACTTGTCACGATCGCCTGACACGAAATACTTGCCGTCATCCCGCAGCGCGAGCTTGAACTTGACCCACTTGGCGCCGTCGCGCTCGAATTCGGTGATATCACGCGCCGACAGCGACGAGGTGTTGGCCCCGGTGTCGATACGTGCCTTGAAGTAGCTGCTGATGGTCGGGAAGCCGACCCACTCGACACGCCCAAGCAGGGTCTTGTCGAGGATGGGGTTGTCGGTCACGGCCTTGCAGGCTTCCACGGCCTGTGGCTGTGCGGGCCGTTCCATCTCGGCATGGATCTGGCGTAGCTGACTGCCGACTTCTCGCACGTCACGACGTAGAGAGCGGCTCAACGCCTGCTGGTCGGCAAGTTGCTGCTGTTGGACGTTGCATTGGCCTGCCAGCTGTTCCTGCAGGGCGTCGATGCGCTGCGAGAAGGCATCTGGCGTCAATACCGGTTTCTGCGGTTGCGGTTGTGCCGGGACGCAGCCGGCCATGACGACGACACTGGTCAAGGTAACAGGCAATAGCAGCTTGCGGATCAGCATAGGGGAGAAGGTTCCTGTTCAGCCTTGCTGCCGCTCTACAACCTGTGTGAACGGCAGACATAATTCTTGTCCATCGTCAGTCAGTTAGCACACTGACACGACGATGCCCGGGTATTCCCTTGTATAGCTTGGGCGTTCTAGCACCTAAGCGTTACTTGGGGCGATCATACGTAGCCCGAATGGTGACTGTCCATGTTTCAACACCTGACGCCGAGCCATTTCCTGCGATTCACCAACGTAGCGATCACTTTCTGTCGCCAGTCGAGGACAGAGCATACAAGCTGCCACCAGGCGTGGCCTATGGCCGCCGTCAGCTGACTGGAGGTATCACGCCAGCTTGGCTTGCGTCGCCTCCAGGTGACGAAAACCTTGATCGAATTCACCCTCCAGGCAGAAGCAGCCTCTGCGGCAGTTTGCACAGCCAGACCTCACTGTTTGCGCATTGTTCAGGATGTCACTGGATCAGCAGCGACGGGTCAACAGCATGGGAGCCATACGATCTCGGTCGAGAGCACGCCGACACGGCGAGTCAGACTGTCGCCAAACTGACAAGGCATGCCAAAAGAGATGACATCAGCAAATTCAATGATATCCGCTTGCTGACTCAGGGGCTGGCATTGACGCCAAGCCAGCCAGGATCTATCCCAGCCAGGTCAGGAGGTCTGGTGCCTGGCGATCGAGGCCCAAGCATCCAGGCACGCAGAATCCATGCACATAGCATCGACGGACATGGCTTGAGCGCCGTCACGAAACATCGTATTTAACATAATATATATTATACGAACCATAACCTACAGGCTTTGTATGTGATCCTGAGCGCCCGCATGGCCAGCTGCTTTGGTTTATCAGGCAAGGTTCATCAAGCAAGATCCATCAGGTCGAGTCCGTCGGGCCAGACCCAGCGAGTGAAACCTGTCACCTTGCACAGCAACGGCCAGGTTCACGATCCAGATGTCAAACAGCCCGCTTGCCCAAGAGCGCGAACAAACTTATCCTTGGTAGAATTTACGCACAAGTATTGTAGAATAAATCGTACTGCGTGTGATCCACACCGCGCACCTTGTCACTCAACCTTGCCACGCGCCGTGATGACTCACGGGTCGGCGCGAAGCGGAGTCAGCGATGCCCTTCTTCTCGTCCTGCCGGTCAGCTAACGCTGGATTCCTGCATAGCGGCTTTCGACGCCTTAAGCGCATCAGCGGCCGCACAGCCGTGTTGATCATGGCAGCGGGACTGTCAGCCTGTAGCGGCCCTCAGATAGAGGATTACGCGGACAGCGGCCCTGAGCTTCGCATTGATGACTACTTCCTGGGCCACACGCGTGGCTGGGGCATGGTGCAGAATTACCGTGGCGAGGTGACGCGGCGGTTCGTGGTCGATGTCATCGGCAGCATGCAAGGCGACCAGCTGATTCTGGAGGAAGACTTCGTCTACGCCGATGGCGAGACACAACATCGCCGCTGGACCTTTACCCCGGCGGGTGATCGCCAATGGACTGGGCGAGCGGCAGATGTGACGGGCGAAGCGACGGCGACGACCCGCGGTAACGCCTTGCGGATGAACTATGTGCTCCAGGTGCCGATCGACGACAGTACCTGGGAGTTCAGCATGGATGACTGGATGTACCTGCAACCGGATGGTCGCATCCTGAACCGGACCTCGATGCGCAAACTGGGCCTCGAAGCCGCCAATATCACCCTGGCATTTCAGCGCTGTCCCTGTGATGCACCGGCAGCTGAGCCGAAATGACGCTCGTGCGCGGCACTCATGTGAGACCCTGATGGCTTCAAGCCTTGCCAGGGGACTTCACCCCTTGATAGCGCCAGCCTTTGTCAGTTCCAGCGCCTGACAGCCCATACCCTCATGAGGCGGCGGAGTCACCCGCATGTTGCTCGAGCGATGACTCCACCTTGGACAGCCACTTGCCGTAATCCTCTTCTGGCGCCATGGGCTCTCCGAAGGCGTAGCCCTGCAACTGGTCAAAGCCCAGATCCATCATGGTCTGGCGCTGGCGTGCGTGTTCGATGCCGACCGCCACGGCGGAGATCTCCAGCGCATGCAAGGCCGCTGTCCAGGCTTTCAACAGGCGCGCCTGACGCGGATCGGTCTGCAACATACTGATCCAGCGCGGATGCAGTTTCACGCTGGTGATGGGCAGCATGCTCAGCAGACGCAGGCTGTCATGCTCAGGGCCGAAGCGATCGACACAGAAGCTGATGCCGTCATTGGCCAGCGACTTCATCGCCATGATCAATGGCTCAGGCGTCGCGACGAAACTCTCGATCCCGCTGACATCGAGGCGCAGGCAATCTCCCTTTAGCCTGTAGAGGCGCAGGACACGGCGCAGGGCATCCATATACTCGCTTTCGATAAGGCGCGACGCCGTGATGTTCAGCGACAGTGGCAGCCAGGTGTCGTTGCTCTTCCTTGTCGCCAGCCAATGACTCAGCAAGGCGCAGCCTCTGCGTAGCACCCAGATATCGAGCTCCTCATCCAATCCGGCGTGTCTGGCGATACGCAACATCTGATGGGGCGTGATCCAGCGATTCTTGTCCTGCCAGCGCAGAAGCACTTCCTGCCCGCTAAGGCTTTGACGATCCGCAGTGACGATGGGCTGCAGATGGATGCGCAGTTCATTGTCACGTAGTGCCTGGGCAAAGCGGTTGTTCATCTCGAGGCGCAGGTTGAGGTTGTCCGTGAGATCCGCGAACTGCACGCCCTTCTCTTTCGGTGCCCATTCACTGGCACAGACAAGCTCCTCTTCTAGAACCTCGACCAGTTCCGCCGCTGACATGCTATCGCTTACGAAGGTGCCCGCTCCGATCAACAGATCAGGCCGGCTGTTGGCGGAGAGATGCAGCAGCCAGGGTTGCTCCACGAAGCGATGCCAGCGCATGCCGTGCAATGCCTGGTCACGCGGCAACAGGATCATCAGGGTGTCGTGACTGACGCGCCCCTTGAGCAGGCCATCGTCATCGAAGTTTTCATTGAGCTGGTGGGACAGGGATTGCAGCACGCCTTCGTAGAAGTCGACGCCCTGCTGCTTGCGCAGCCTTTCGGCATTCTGCAGCTTGACCAGAATGACCTGCAGCGCCCCCTGACTGGCGCGCTCCTGCAGCCAGGCCGTCATTCTCTGCAGGTAGCGGCGACGCAGACTGTAGCCGGTGATCGGGTCGATATTGGCTTGCAGGGTGGCGCGTGCGCGCTCTGCCAGCAGCGCATCACGCTGGATGAGCTCGTTCTCGACCAGCAGTGCACAGCGCTCCAGCCGCTCCAGCTGGGCCGTATCCAGTTGACGGGGCTTGTGGTCGATCAGGCACAGAGTCCCCAGCGGCAGGCCGCTGCTGTCACGCAGCACGGCACCCGCGTAGAAGCAGACATGCGGTGGCCCCGTCACCAGGGCGTTATCAAAGAAGCGTTCATCCTGGCGCGCATCATTGATGACCAGAACGCGCTCTTCATGCAGCGCGTGGGCGCAGAAGGCGAGATCCCTGCCCGTCTGCCGTGCATCCAGCCCGCAATGGGCCTTGAACCACTGGCGGTCTTCATCCACCAGCGACACAAGGCAGATGGGCACATCAAAGATATCAGCGACCAGGCGCGTCAGATCGTCATAGCGCTTTTCATGGTCACTATCCAAGACATGCAGAGAATGCAGGCTATTGAGACGCTCTTCTTCGCGCGGATGAGGTGCCGCCGGCCTGAAGCCGGGCCGGCCACCCGGCGCGAGGGTCGTCTTTGGGGTGGAATCTGCCATGGCCTACTGCCTCGTTGGAATTTCCAGGAGATATAACCGCATGTTCGTACTTGAGCATACTCGTCTCGACTGTTGACTGGCAGAGCCGGCAAGCTGCGCACCATTAACGATAATTGAGCGTGGAAACCCCTACACGTTCTGCTGCGCGGCAACCTCACGGAGCGGTTTCTCACCACCACGACGCAGAAAGCCCCGCAGCAAGGCTACGGGGCTTTCTGGATGACGCTTGTCTTTATGAGGTCAGACGCTTCGCGCCTTACTCACGTCGAGACAGGATCTCAGGCTTCGGCAGGTGCATAGGAGCCATCTTCACGATGGACTTCCTTGCCGGTCAGGCCCGGGGTGAACACGCAGGCCAGGTGCATGGTCTTGGTCGCACGCAGCAGGTGATCATCGTGCTCGTTGAGGATATAGATGTCGCCCGGCTTGATCGGCCAGATCTTGCCATCAGCCAGTGTTTCGACTTCACCCTCACCTTCCATGCAATACACCACTTCATAGTGATGCTTGTAATGGATGTGGGTCTCGGTGCCTTCAAAGATGCGGGTGATGTGGAACGAACACTTGCCACCATCTTCATCGAGCAGCAGGCGCGTGCTATCCCAGTTGCCATTCTCGGCCTTGACCAGACGATCGGTGCTGCGGGCTTCTTCGAGATTGCGAACGATCATGTGTTTTCCTCACTAGGCTGCCTGACATCGACAGCTGACAGATGGCGATTACCGTAACGAAGGGGTGACCTGGATGGGCAATCGGTGGAAATGGCAAGCCAGAGGCTCACCAACGACCCGCGGGGCGCCGATGACCGGGCACCCCGCGGGAAGACAGCGTTACTTGGACAGCACAGCGGCAGCGTTTTCCTCGATGATATCGAGGGCTTCCAGCAGGTCTTCGTCGCGGATGGTCAGCGGGCACAGGCACTTGACGACCTGACCGGAGTGACCACTGGTCTCGATGATCAAGCCCTGCTCGAAGCAGCGTGAGGTGATGGCATCGGCCAGCTCACCGTCACGGACATCGATACCGCGCATCAGGCCACGGCCCTTCTCGTGCGCTTCGAAGCCGTTCTCACGGGCCTTGGCGGCAATCTTCTGGAAGCGGTCTTCGACGATACGGCCCTTGCGCTGTATATCGCGCTCGAACTTGTCATCGCTCCAGAAGTGGCGTAGCGCGGCGGCGCCGGTCACAAAGGCCAGGGCGTGGCCACGGAAGGTGCCGTTGTACTGGCTCGGCTTCCACTGGTCCAGCTCGGGACGCATCATCACCATCGCGAACGGCACACCGGAGGCAGACAGCGACTTCGAATTGCAGACGATGTCCGGCACGATGTTGGCGTGCTCGAAGCTGAAGAACTTGCCGGTACGGCCACAACCCGCCTGTATATCATCGACGATCAGCAGGATCTTGTGCTCCTTGCACAAGGCATCCAGACGCTGGAGCCATTCGATGGAGGCCGGGTTGATCCCGCCCTCACCCTGCACGGTCTCGACCAGCACTGCTGCCGGGCGATCCAGACCGCTGGAGGAATCCTTGAGCAGCTTGTCGAGGTAGGCAACGGTGTCGATACCCTCACCCATGTAGCCATCGTAAGGCACGAATTGCGCACCCTGCGCCGGCAGGCCTGCCGCATCACGGAACTTGGCGTTACCGGTGGTGGCCAGCGCACCCATGGTCACACCATGGAAGCCGTTGGTGAACGACACGATGTTGTGGCGGCCGGAGACCTTGCGCGCCAGACGAATGGCAGCTTCCACCGCGTTGGTGCCGGTCGGCCCCGGGAAGTGGACCTTGTAGTCCAGACCACGCGGCTTGAGGATCACTTCCTCCAGCGCTTCAAGGAAATCGCGCTTGGCGGAAGTCCACATATCCAGGCCGTGGATGATGCCATCATTGCTGATGTAATCGACCAGTGCCTTCTTGAGTACCGGATGATTATGCCCGTAGTTGAGCACACCGGCACCGGCGAGGAAATCGATGTAGCGCTTGCCGTCCTCGGTGAACAGGTGGGCATTCTGCGCCTTGGTGAAAACGGTCGGGAAAGAACGCGAATAGGTGCGTACCTCGGATTCCATCTGTTCGAGAATCTGCGTATTCATGCTGTCACCTCCCTGGTGATGGATGGCCGCGTACTGAAGTGGCCATACCAGAATGTAAAGACGATCCAACGAATGACACTGACCCTACCTCACTCACACATGGGGTCAGCAGGAGATGTCACAACCTTCCTGTCGTGAACATCTGCCGGACGGGGCGTGATTCTTCTCGACGACCGACACAAGAATCATGACGGCGTCCCGTCCGAGACTTCATGCAACTTGCTATTCGCCCGTGCTGCATATGGGCTTTGGCTGAACAAGCGCCTTGAGCGCGTCGGGCACTCAGATATCGCTCGGCAGGAACGGGCCGATGCGCACCAGGTTTTCGGCAAGGTGCTCGCCACCCAGCTGGTCTGAGGAGAAGTACTCACGTGAGTGCAGCGGCACCTGCCAGCGCTCGGCGAGACGAGTGAACAATGCCCAGGACGCCTCGTTGTCCGGCGTGATGGTGGTCTCGAGATGACGCACGTGCGCCATTTCGGGACGCTTCATCACGGCTTCGATCAAGCGGCGTGCCAGGCCAGTCCCACGCGCCTTCTCACCGACGGCGATCTGCCACAGGAAGAAGGTCTGAGGGGCGTCGTTGCGGGTGTAACCGGAAACGAAGCCGACGACCTCACCTTCCTCATCTGTCGCGATGGCGCAGCTGTCACGGAACTGCGTGGCCAGCAAAACGTACGAATACCCTGAATTGAGGTCCAGCGGCGGGCAGGCCTTGACCAGCTCATAGATGCCCCAACCATCATCGGTAGTCGGCTGACGAATGAACAACGGCGCGCTGGCGCGGTTGATCACGGCATCGTGGGTGTGGTGGGCCAGGCCCTGAATCGTGGAAGTCATTGTCATGGTTTTCATAAAATATTTCGCAGTTGGCGAATTCGCTATAAACCATAACAAACCGTTATGGATGTCGCAAACCATAAATTATTCTCGTAAAGCGTATGGATAACGTAGAATTATCCCAAGCCCCGTACCGGTAAGCGTGCAGGCCCGGGCGGGGGCTGGGGCCAGTACCAGTACCGGGCAACACTCGCCCTCGCCCTCGCCCACCGCCCGCTGGTGGTTTGGATCCCTTAGACGCAAGACGGCGCCCCTCGGGGCGCCGTCTATTTGCTTGCTCATGCGGCATCAGGCCTTGCTGTCGCTGTCACTGCCACTGCCGCTGCCATTTCCATTGCCACTGAGGCGGCTTCTGCTCTGGTGCTTGAACTCTATAGTGCTAGAACCCCAGGGCTAGAACCCCTGAGCTTCCGTCACTGCTGTTTGTGCCCCTCACGCTTCTTGCTGGCAATAGCGACAATCTGGCCAAGCTCATCATGGCGGCTGAATTGCACCGCGCAATTGCGGCCCTCATTCTTGGCGGCATAGAGCGCCATATCCGCATTGTGGGATAGCTGTTCACGCCCACTGCCATGCTGAGGGGCGATGGCAATCCCGATGCTGCAGCCCACTTCCAGCTTGTGTTCTTCATACAGGAATGGCTTGCCCAGACTGTCAATGATGCGCTGGGCCAGCTGGGCGAGTTCGCCGTGGCGACCCAGGTTCGCCTGGATATCGGCATTGTGGACCAGCACCACGAACTCATCGCCTCCCAGACGCGCGACGAAATCGCCCTTGCGCACCACCTGATTGAGCCGCTCCGCGATCACCTTGAGCGCCACATCTCCTGCAGCATGGCCATGGGTGTCATTGATGGGCTTGAACTTGTCGATGTCCAGCATCAGACATGCCATCTGACCGCCCTCGTCATTGACGCTTTCGAGCCAATGCTCGACACGCTCATAGAAATGCTGTCGATTGGGCAGTCCCGTCAGAGAGTCATGCATCGCCAGTTGCGTGATGCGCTTCTTGTAGTTGTTGCTCTCGATGATGTTGTACTTGAACTTCTGCAGCGCCCGCGCCATCTGGCCCACTTCATTGGTGTGCTGGGTGCTGTCGATCACCACGCTGACATCGTCATTGGCCAGGGTATTCATGGTCTGGGTCAGACGACGTATCGGCACCAGCACATAACGCCCGAACAGCCACATGGAGATGCCGATCAGTACCACGATCATCGCCAGCGCGAGGCCATTGACCACCGGGGCTACCGTGGCCAGCAGCTTGAGCGTCTTGCCGACCGCGGCAGAGGTGGCCCCGATCCGCATGCGGCTTTCGTGATCCAGCACCGCCAGTGCGTCAAGCGCCGGCGCATCATTGACCTTGACCCGCTGATCGATCTCACTCGGTGAAAGATCCGCCTGTTCGTCATGCAGCTGGTTGACCTTATTCAAGCGGTCACTGTAGGACTGGATGACATCGGCGATATCGCGGATGGCACGTTGCTCGGCGGTGTTCATGCCCAGCGCACGATATGCCGCCAGGGTGGCGCGCAGCGATTCGATATCCTGCGCCGCCTGCTGACCGTAGATGGCGTCACTGCGCAGCACGTAATTCTTGAAGTGGTGGATCATCTCGCCATAGCCGAGATCCCGGCGCAGGTTGGCCACCAGGCGAGCCTTGCCCATGCCGTTCTCGAGCGGATTGTCATTGTCACGCAGTTCCGCGATGGAGATACGCCGCAGGGTATCCAGCCCCGAGACGGCCTGGAAATCATCGATCTGAACCACCTTGTCGATATCGGCACTCGAACGCCCTTGCTCGATCATCGTGCGTATTCTGGGCACCATCAACTCATAGCGATTGATAGTGGCACGCAGACCCGCTACCGCATTTTCCTCCCCTTGGGTCAATCCAAGGTTCTGGTAACGGCTCAGAGCGCTGCGAGCGGCACCGATCTCG
The DNA here is from genome assembly GCF_011319755.1 of Cobetia sp. MB87. Taxonomy (NCBI): domain Bacteria; kingdom Pseudomonadati; phylum Pseudomonadota; class Gammaproteobacteria; order Oceanospirillales; family Halomonadaceae; genus Cobetia; species Cobetia sp. MB87. Next base: position 141,371 of record NZ_VFBC01000002.1, read on the forward strand.
TTCTGCACCTCGCCGATCAGCTCGAGGTCCTGACGCAGCACGAGATTCTTGAAGTCATGCACCATGCCGCCATAGCCCAGGGCCTTGGTCAGCTGACCTTCCAGGCGCGGCTTGTCAGAGCGCGCCTGCTGATATTCCTGCCAATCACGCTGCAGGTCGGACACGTTGCGGGTAATGAATGCCAACACGACCAGCAACACCAGACCCGCCAAGGCGGAAAGCGCACAGATGATGATGTTGATGGTGCGAAAGCGCAGGTTGGCCAGACTCATGAAGGCTATCTCTTGACGATGGGAGGAAACGTTCGATGGAAAAACGCGTCATGCCGGCCAGCTGAGGGGCGCTGACAGCATGAAAAAGCTACTGCCACGATACCAGATAAATCTAATACTTTACTCAGCAACTTCACTGAGCACCCTCTATACGCCAGACGCCCTGGCCTGGATGTCCCAGACCCGCGTCAGGTCGTTTCATACCATGAGAGTCTGGCGCCGCACCCACAAAAAAAATCTCCCACCGAAAATCGATGGGAGATTGTGTTTCTGACCTTTACCTGAATTGGCCCTGGCCACGGACCTGAAGCCAGGCCCGACCTCAGCTGTAGTAGGCGTTGGTCGTGTCGGTGTGATCGGTGACGTCACGCACACCGGTCAGTTCCGGGATACGCTCCATCAGCGTCTTCTCGACACCATCCTTCAGCGTCAGATCAACTGCGGAACACCCCTGGCAACCGCCACCGAACTGCAACACGGCGACCTGCTCTTCGGTCAGCTGCACCAACTTGATCTCGCCACCGTGAGCCGCCAGACCCGGATTGATCTCGCTGTAGAGCAAGTAGTTGATGCGGTCTTCCAACGGGCTGTTGGCGTTGACCTTGGGCATCTTGGCGTTCGGCGCCTTGATGGTCAGCTGCCCGCCCATGCGATCGGCATTGAAGTCGACGGTCGCTTCTTCCAGGAACGGCACGCTGTGCGTGTCGAGATAGACCTTCAGCTTCGGCAGATCCAGGATCTCATCCGTCGGCTCTTCCTCGCCCGGGCGGCAGTAGGCGAGACAGGTCTCGGCATACGGCGTGCCCGGCTGGGTGATGAAGATGCGCACGCCGATACCTTCGACGTTCTGCTTCTCGAGCAGCTCGGCAAGATACTCCTGGGCGCTATCGGTAATCTGGATGCTCTCACTCATGGCGCAGAGACTCTCTTGATGTCAGGTGACTAATGGCTCCATGTTAAGGAAAACCTGCTGCACTCGCAATCCTGAGCAAATCACTCGGGTTTGGTGCCCTGCGCGCGGTGGGCACTCCTGACTGACTCATGTTGCGCATGAATCATGCTCATCGTGACGATTCTGCAGTCTGATACGATAGCGCCATCTGGCCAGGCAGGGATTTCGTGAGCGGATCCCTCGCCAGCGCCTCTCAATAGCAATGAGTTCGCGCCTGTGGCGTGTGACTTTCTCGGCAAGGTACTGGCTCAGTAGGTACTGGCTTGGCAAAGTACTGGCCTGGTAAAGAGAGTTACACGTTCGGGAGACAACGCGACAGGTCACGCACGCTGGAGTCCGTCATGGCGCAAGCCCTATCCCCTGTTCCCTATTATCTGCCCCTGCCCGACGCGCTGAGCCAGGCATTGCAGGAGCGTATCCTGATCCTCGATGGCGGCATGGGCACCATGTTGCAGAGCTACGGGCTGGAGGAGGAAGACTTCCGTGGCGAGCGCTTCGCCGACTGGCCCAGGGACATCAAGGGCAACAACGATCTGCTGGCGCTGACCCGGCCAGACATCGTCGAGGCGATCCACCGCGCCTACTTCGAGGCCGGCGCCGATATCGTCGAGACCAACACCTTCAATGCCACTCAGCTATCGCAGTCCGATTACGGCATGCAGGCGCTGGTTCACGAGATCAATCTCGAATCGGCACGCCTGGCGCGCAAGACGGCGGATGCCGTGGCCGCCGAGACCGGCATCCCGCGCTTCGTCGCCGGGGTACTCGGCCCGACCAGCCGCACCTGTTCCATCTCGCCGGACGTGAATGACCCCGCCAAGCGCAACGTCACCTTCGATATTCTGCGCGACAACTATCGTGAGGCCGCATTGGCGCTCTTCGAGGGCGGAGTGGATCTCATCCTGATCGAGACCATCTTCGACACCCTGAATGCCAAGGCGGCGATCTACGCTCTCGAGGAGCTGTTCGACGAAGGTCATCCGCGCCTGCCGGTGATGATTTCCGGCACCATCACCGATGCCTCGGGACGCACGTTGTCCGGCCAGACTACCGAAGCCTTCTGGAACTCGGTGCGTCATGCGCGCCCGCTGAGCATCGGCCTCAACTGCGCGCTGGGCGCCGAGGAGCTACGCCCCTATCTGCGCGAGCTGTCCGAGAAGGCCGATACCTTCGTCTCCGCGCACCCCAACGCCGGCTTACCCAACGAATTCGGCGAGTACGACCAGACCCCGGACGAGATGGCCGAGATCATCGGCACCTTCGCCGCTGATGGTCTGCTCAACATCATCGGCGGTTGCTGTGGCTCTACTCCCCAGCACATCCAGGCGGTCAAGCGCGTGGTGGCCCAGTACCCGCCGCGCAAGGTGCCGGCCATCGCGCCGGCCTGCCGCCTGTCGGGTCTTGAGCCCTTCAACATCCAGCCGGACTCGCTGTTCGTCAATGTCGGTGAGCGTACCAACGTCACCGGCTCTGCGCGCTTCCGTCGCCTGATCAAGGAAGAGGACTACACCACCGCGCTTGAGGTGGCACTGGAGCAGGTCGAGAACGGCGCGCAGGTGATCGACGTCAACATGGATGAAGGCATGTTGGAATCGAAGGAGGCCATGGTGCGCTTTCTGAACCTGATCGCCTCGGAGCCTGACATCTCCCGCGTGCCGATCATGGTCGACTCCTCGAAGTGGGACATCATCGAGGCGGGCCTCAAATGCATCCAAGGCAAGGCGGTAGTCAATTCCATCTCGCTCAAGGAAGGCGAGGAAAGTTTCCGCGAGCAGGCGCAGATCTGTCGGCGCCATGGCGCCGCCGTGGTAGTCATGGCGTTCGATGATGTTGGCCAGGCCGATACCTATCAGCGCAAGATAGAGATCTGCGAGCGCGCCTACCGGATGCTGGTCGATGACATCGGCTTCCCGGCCGAAGACATCATCTTCGACCCCAACATCTTTGCCATCGCCACCGGCATCGAGGAGCACAACAACTACGGGGTCGATTTCATCGAGGCCACGCGCTGGATTCATGACAACCTGCCCCACGCGATGATTTCCGGTGGCGTCTCCAACGTGTCCTTCTCGTTCCGCGGCAACAATCCGGTCCGCGAAGCGATCCACTCGGTATTCCTCTATCACGCCATCCAGGCGGGCCTGAGCATGGGCATCGTCAACGCCGGCCAGCTGGCGCTCTACGATGACCTGCCCCGCGAGCTGCGCGACGCAGTCGAGGACGTGGTGCTCAACCGCCGCGCTGACAGTACCGAGCGTCTTCTCGACATCGCCGACAAGTACAAGGGCGATGGCAGCAGCGGCGAGAAGAAGGAAGACCTCGAATGGCGCAGCTGGTCGGTCAACAAGCGCATCGAGCACGCGCTGGTCAAGGGCATCACCGTCCATATCGAGGAAGATACCGAGGAGGCACGCCTGCAGGCAGCCCGCCCCATCGAAGTCATCGAAGGGCCGTTGATGGACGGCATGAACGTGGTCGGCGACCTGTTCGGTGCGGGCAAGATGTTCCTGCCCCAGGTGGTGAAGTCGGCGCGCGTCATGAAGCAGGCGGTCGCCCACCTGATCCCCTTCATCGAGGCCGAGAAGAGCGGCGAGACCCAGGCCAAGGGCAAGATCGTCATGGCCACCGTCAAGGGCGATGTCCACGACATCGGCAAGAACATCGTCGGCGTGGTGCTTCAGTGCAACAACTATGAGGTGATCGACCTGGGCGTGATGGTGCCGGCGGAGAAGATCCTGCAGACCGCCATCGATGAGAAGGCCGACATCATCGGGCTTTCCGGGCTGATCACGCCGTCGCTGGACGAGATGGTCAATGTGGCCAGGGAAATGCAGCGCCGAGGGTTGGAATTGCCGCTGCTGATCGGTGGTGCGACCACGTCCAAGGCACACACCGCCGTCAAGATCGACCCGCAGTATGAGCAGCCGGTCATCTATGTCACCGACGCCTCGCGTGCGGTGGGTGTCGCCTCGCGACTGCTGTCGCCGGAACTCAAGGCAGCCTATGTCGATCAGATTCGCACCGAGTACGCCGTGGTGCGCGAGCGCAATGCCAAGCGCCGCCCCAAGGCCGCGGACCTCGACTACTACGAGGCGCGCAAGCGCCGTTTTCAGCCGGACTGGGAGCATTACACCCCGCCGGCCCCCAGCTTCACCGGCCTCAAGGTCTTCGATGACTACGATCTGAATGAACTGGTCGAGCGCATCGACTGGACGCCCTTCTTCATGAGCTGGCAGCTGGCGGGCAAGTACCCGAAGATTCTGCAGGATGAGACGGTCGGGGAAGCGGCGCGTTCGCTGTTTGCCGATGCCAGAGTGATGCTGCGCAAGCTGATCGATGACAAGGTGCTATTGGCGCGTGGCGTGATCGGCTTCTGGCCGGCCAACTGTGTCGACGACGATACCCTGGAAGTCTACGCCGATGAGTCACGTACCCGGGTGGTCGAGCGCCTGCATCACATCCGTCAGCAGATGACCAAGAATCGTGATGGCGTCTGTCACAGTCTCGCCGACTTCATCGCCCCGCGCGACAGTGGCAAGCCGGACTGGATCGGTGGCTTCGCCGTGACCACCGGACATGGCGCGGATGAACTGGCCGGGGAGTACGAGGCGGCGGGCGATGATTACAACGCCATCATGGTCAAGGCGCTGGCGGACCGTCTCGCCGAAGCCTTTGCCGAGCGCCTGCACGAGCGCGTGCGCAAGGAGTTCTGGGGCTACGATCGCGAGGAAGTGCTTGACAATGAGGCGTTGATCGCCGAGAAGTATCGCGGCATTCGTCCGGCGCCCGGCTATCCGGCCTGCCCGGACCATACCGAGAAGGCTACGCTGTTTCGCATGCTCGAACCGGAAAAGCATGCCGGCATGGTGCTGACCGAGAGCTTTGCCATGTGGCCGGCGGCCGCCGTCTCTGGCTGGTACTTCGCGCACCCGGAGTCGAAGTACTTCTCCACGGGCAAGATCACCCGCGATCAGGTGCAGTCCCTGGCAAGCCGCAAGGCAATGGAGCTTTCCGAGATGGAACGCTGGCTGTCACCGGTGCTGAGCTACGATCCCGGCGCCGATTGATCCGCTACTTGAGACTCCTCGACTGCTGATGGAGCCAACGTCAGCTCCGCGCGCTTCACCTCACAAAAGGTGGGGCGCGCTGTCGTCTGAGAGGCGATGTCTTCAGTTTGCGGAGCGCGCTATCATGTCGCTCTTCCTTGTCCGCTGTCGTGAGTCGCCCGTGCTGCCGTTGTCACTGCTTTGTTTATTACTCTCCTATTGGTCTCTGCTCGGTTTATCGCTGTTCTGTTCATCGCAGCCCAGTTCACTGGTGCCCCGTTTGTCAGCCGCCTTCGAGGCTTTGGATTCCTCCCACTCCCCCCATTCCTCTCACCATTCCAACTCCCCGCGTGGGAGCGTCTGATGCTGGGAGATCTTGCGCGCAACACACGAATTCTGAAGCTGGCGCTGCCGATCATCGGGGCGATGCTGTCGCAGAGCCTGCTCAACCTCATCGATGCGGCACTGGTCGGCAGTCTGGGCGAGACGGCGCTGGCGGGTGTGGGGATCGGTGGCTATGCCATGTTCATGGTCACGGCCTTGATCTTCGGGCTGTCTTCCGCCGTCCAGGCACAGACCTCGCGCCGGCTGGGCGAGGAAGCGCCAGAGCGATGTGGCGAAGGCCTGAATGCCGGTCTGGTGCTGGCGCTGTCGATCGGCATTCCCGTCACCCTCGCCTGCCATCACTGGGCAGAGCCGCTGCTGTCACTGATCAATGATCAACCCGGCGTGCATGAAACGGCCGCCTCGTATTTCCAATGGCGAGTGTTGGGGCTGATACCGGTCGCCATGGCGTTCTGCTTCAGAGGCTTCTGGAATGGCCTGCAGCGCACCGGCATCTATCTGCGCATCATGCTGATCACCCAGGCGGTCAATGTCGTGCTCAGCATCATTCTGATCCACGGTCTGTTCGGCGCCCCGCAGATGGGCGCCGATGGTGCCGGGGCCGGTACGACACTGTCCCTGCTGGTCGCACTGGCATTGTGGATCAAGGCGACGCTGGGCGAGCGCAGTCTGCACGGTGTCCTGCATGCCTGGCCGCCGATGACGCATTACCTGACGCTGCTCAAGCTGGCGGTGCCCCATTCCTTTCAGCAGCTATGGTTCGCGGCGGGCTACGCGATGCTGTTCTGGATACTCGGTCAGATCGATGCGGCCAGTGTCGCGGTCGGCCATGTGCTGGTGAACCTTTCCCTGCTGCTGATATTGCCCGGGGTCGGGCTTGGACTGGCCGCCATGAGTCTGGTGGGTCAGGCCCTGGGCAGCGGTGAGCATGAAGAGGCCCATCGCTGGGGGTGGGACACCGTGCGCGTGGCACTGCCGTGTCTGTTGCTGCTGGGCTTGCCACTGTGGGTCGCGCCCCAGAGCGTACTCGGGCTGTTCCTGCATCGCCCGCAATTGATCGAACTGGGCCTGCTGCCGCTGCAGATGACAGCCGCCATGATCGTGCTCGACTGCACCGCCATCGTGCTGGCCCAGGCACTGCTGGGCGCCGGCGCCCATCGCACCGTGATGCTTGCCACCTTGAGCCTGCAGTGGCTGATCTTTCTGCCCGCGGCCTGGTGGTGGGGCGTCCATCAGGAAGGCGGCCTCGTCACCATCTGGGCGATACAGCTCACCTATCGCCTGCTCAACTCGCTCGTCTTCGGGCTTATCTGGCAACGCAGAGCATGGCAAGCCTTGCGCCTTTGAGAGTGTTTACTGGCGCAGCACGCCAGCAACCTCTGCTGCCACTCGCGCCCATAGCCCATGGAAGACATCAAGAGATAGTGATATATGTCGTTCAATCGTTGAAGCTTGGTAAATGGCAACCTTGATGAAATCGATTGATGGCTTGCCCAGTCGCGTATCCTGATGGAATTGCAAGTTAAAGTAATAGGGAGAACGCCATGTCCGATACCACCATCAGGACAGGACAACCACGACTCGGCTTGCCAAGGCTTATCGCCCTGTGTGGTTGCCTTGCCCTCAGCGGGCTGGTCAACGCCTCACCTTTTTACTCTTCATCTTCTTACTCTTCCTCCTCCGATCTCACGTCTCGGGCCTCCGAAAACACTCAAACCTCAGCCTACCCTTCAGGTCAGTCGAGAGAGCGTGGTGCACAGGAGGCGATCCCGGGACGCACGCTGACCGCCACCTTCGTGAACCCCGGGCTTCGTGGCGAACGATTCTGGGACATGGTGACCGACACCATGCAAGCAGCCGCCCTGGACCTGAATATCTCACTGGAAGTCGTCTACGCCGAGCGCAATCCCTACCTGCTCAAGAAACTTGCGATTCAGGCTTTGGAAAGCCCTGCCGCTCCGGATTACCTCCTGCTGGTCAATGAAGAGCAGGCGGCATCCGAGTTGTTGACGATTGCGGATGGCCACGACACCCATGTCGTGATGCTATTGAACGGACTGACCCGCGAAGAGGCGCTGGCCCATGGCACCCCGGGGTCCCTCCACCCCTCCTGGATCGGCAGCGTCATCCCGGACAACCACACTGCGGGCAAACGCATGGCGACCCAGTTGATCAAGGTGGCTCGAGAAGGCTCGCCCACCGGCCAACTGCATGGACTCGCCTTGATCGGCGATACCCGAACCCCTGCCTCGATTGCCCGCAATACCGGCATGGTGGCCGGCTTTTCCCAGGACCAGGATGTCCAGATAGACCGCATACTCGAGGCGCGCTGGAATACTCGGGATGCCGAACATCTTACTGCGCAATATCTCAAGTGGGTCAGCCGCTCAAGCGGTCAGAATGATCTGATCTGGGCGGCGAATGATGCCATGGCCGAGGGAGCCATTCTTGCGCTCGAGTCAGCGGGCCTCACGCCCGGCGTGGACGTGCTGGTGGCAGGGCTCAACTGGTCACCGGAGGGGATCAGCATGGTGAAGGACCAGCGCATGCTGTTGACGGACGGCGGTCATTTCATGGCCGGAGCCTGGGCGATGGTGATGGCAAGAGACCATGCCGATATCGAGGACTGGGCCCCCAGAACCGTCAACTTCCCGATGAGCGCCATTACGCATGACAATGTGGCGCGATACGGTCCACTTCTGGAAACCCCTGACTGGGAAGCTGCAGATTTCGCCGCCTTCGGCTTGCAGGCATCGCGGGATGACTATGAGTTTGATCCGATGAGGATATTGACGCAGATGCTTGGTCACCAGGCCCCGGCATCCGGATTGCCCCCTCAGGCTCCCGTCACCCAGAAGAAGACTGCACGTTCCAGCGCGCTCATGGACACCCCTCAATGAGGAGGCGCAAGGAGAGCTCGCAGGGCAACGTCCATCGCCACCGAGGGAGAACAGCGTGATCAATGATGGTCAGAAACTCGCCAAGCCCCCCGGTACGGCGCCCGAGAGTGATGGCGAGCATGCGTCACCACTCAGGTGGCGAATACTGCGGATACTTGCACCGCTGGTATTCACCATCTGTGCCATCAGTGGAGCCGTGAGTTATTACCTGTATGCCAGCGAGGCCGTCGAGCACATGCATGATGACCATCAGGAAATGATGGATATCGTGGCGCTGTCGATGCCGGACGCCATATGGAACTTCGACGATGAGAGAATCCATGCCTACCTCGAGACTCTCAGTCACCACGCCAGTGTTCATGCCGTGCGCTACTTCAATCATGAGGGGGAGCTTGTCGAGGAGATTGCCAAGAGCGGCACAGCATTGGATCCCGTCACGCATTCGAAGCCACTTGTCTATCAGAACTCACTGGTCAAGCAGGCCGTTGGCAGGCTTGAACTGGAGAGCACCAACGCCCCGTTGCTTGCCACCCGTTACCAGGGTGGAGCTGTGCTGTTCGGGATCGCCCTGACCATCATTCTGTCGATCCTGCTGATGCTTTCCTGGCAGTTGAAGCGCTGTGTGATGGATCCCTTGAGCAAGGCCGTGAGGCGCATGCGGCAGCTGGAGGGCCAGCATGCCACCTTCCAACGAATCCCCCCCGTTCACTCGCGTGAGATCAACAAGGTCATCGTGGAACTGAACAAGCTGGGAGAGCGAATCTTCAACATGATGGAAGCGCTGCGGAACAACGAAGAGCGCTATCAACACTTCTATCGTGATACCCCTGCGTTGCTGCTGGTGATCGACGACAAGGGCACTGTGCAGGATGTCAGCGAGCAAATGCTGGAGGTGACCGGCTGGGCGCGTGAACATCTTGTCGGCATGCCCTTCCACACTCTCATCAGCAGTGAGAATGGCAAGTACATCAATCGCATCAGCACGGCCTTGCGACTGGGCAATGCCTGCAACGACCTGGTGATGACATTGAACTGCCAACATCAGGAAGACCGTCAGGTCCAGGTGGTCATTCCGGCCGCCAATGGCAGCCAATCACGGGGCACGATGATGTTGCTGACGGACATCACCGAACTGACCAGAACCCAGCAGCGGCTGTTGGAGCATGAGCTGATTGACCCCTTGACCCAGTTACCCAACCGACTGTCACTCAATCAGCATGTACAGCAGTTGATCGCTCGTGACGCTGTCTTTGGTTTGCTGCTGGTCAATATCGATCGGTTCCATAGCATCAATCACCATCTGGGGCCGATGGACGGCGACCTGCTGTTGAAAGAGGTTGGCGCACGACTCAAGGAATGTGACCCCGGCTGGATCGGACGTACGGGGGGTGATGAATTCGTCATGACCTGTGATATCAATGATTTGCGTCCACTCGTCCATCGGATTCAAATCGCTTTCTCCCAGCCGTTGCTCAAGGCTGGCGAACCCATCCATCTCAGCCTGAGCATGGCGGGTCTTAAGGCACAGGCAGATGACGAGAGCCCCAGCCGCCTGATGCGTCTGCTGGAACTTACCGTGGTGGAAATCAAGCACAAGGGAGGCAATCAATACCGTACCTGTGTCCGTGATAGCGCGCTGGAAGACGGTGAGCCGTTGTTCCTGAAGGAACGCATGATTCGTGAAGCCTTGACCATGGGCTGGTTCCGCCTTTATCTACAGCCCATTTTCCGAGCGGACAGCGCAGATCTGGAGGCTCCGGAACTGCTGGGCGCAGAGGCACTGATACGCCTTGAGCACCCAGAGCTCGGCCAGGTGCCACCCGATGAGTTCATTGGAGCGGCAGAGAAGACAGGACAGATCGTCGAGATCGGCAACTGGGTATTGGAAGAGGCTGCCGTCATTCTATGCGAATGGCGACGGCTCGGGATCGAGGAGCGCTATCTGTCCGTCAATGCCTCCGTCATCCAGTTCAGGGATCAAGGCATGCTGCACCAGCTCGAGTCACTACTCGAGCGCTACCCGATTCGTCCCTCGCAGCTGGTGATCGAGGTTACCGAGAACCTGATGCTCGACAGCAAAGACAGCCTGCGCTATCAACTGCAGGCCATACGCAGACTGGGCGTCAACCTCTCGCTGGATGATTTCGGGACAGGCTTTTCATGCCTCTCCTACCTGCATGATCTGCCTTTCGGCATTCTGAAGGTTGATCGCTCCTTCGTCATGAATGTCGAGACCAGCCGCCGGGACAGGGAGCTTGCACGGGTCATTGTCGCGATGGGCCAATCACTCGGCATGCAAATCGTTGTCGAAGGGGTCGAAGACCGGGAACAAGCCAGGATCTTCCAGGACATGGGCGTCCACGCCTTCCAGGGCTATCTCTTCGGCCGCCCGATGCCGCAGCAGGCCTTCGAGAGACGCTTTCACGTCAATGCGGATGCGCGGGTCAGTCTGCTCAAACCTGTCAGGAGCGCACCAGGCAAAGGCAATGACCTGAACTGATATCGTCGGACTCATGTCGTTGTCGGTTCAGCGCAAGCTCGGTATGCGGCAGATCCGCGCCTGTCGAGAAACTCCAGGAAACATGGCCAGACGCCTATCCTCAGGCGGCTGGTCTTTTCTTTTCCGCTGCTGGTAGGCAAACTCAACGCGCCCTTCTTAATAACGTCATCATCGAAAACTATGAGGATTTATTCTTTTAAAGAATAAAGAATAGAGGGTATGGTGGCTTCAGCATCAACAAGATTCGCATCAGTGGACGATCATCTGATGCCCGACCGCAGGACACCCCTGACATGTATCGCTATGACACCTACGACCAGACACTGGTCGACGAGCGGGTAGCTCAGTTCAAGGACCAGATGGATCGCTATCTGGCAGGCCGTCTGGGAGATGAAGAATTCCGCCCTCTGCGCCTGCAGAACGGCCTCTACATCCAGCGTCATGCACCGATGCTGCGTATCGCCATTCCTTACGGCATGTTGAGCGCTGTCCAGCTGCGCGCCATGGCGGCCATCAGTCGTCGTTATGACCGTTCCTATGGACACTTCACCACTCGCCAGAACCTGCAGCTGAACTGGCCGAAGCTGGAAGATGTCCCGGCAATTCTCGCCGAACTGGCTCAGGTCGAGATGCATGCGATCCAGACCAGCGGCAACTGCATCCGCAATACCACGACTGACCAGTTCGCCGGTATCGCGGAAGACGAGACCGTCGATCCGCGTCCGTGGTGTGAGCTGATCCGTCAGTGGTCCACGCTTCATCCGGAATTTGCCTATCTGCCGCGCAAGTTCAAGATCGCCGTCACCGGTGCCAGCGCCGACCGTGCTGCCATCCAGGTGCACGATATCGGCATTCGCCTCAACCGCGCCGAGGATGGCAGCGTCAAGGCCACCATCCTGGCGGGTGGCGGTCTCGGCCGTACGCCGATGGTCGGCGACATCGTGCGCGAAGACCTCGACTGGCAGCACCTGCTGACCTATCTGGACGCCATCGTGCGTGTCTACAACCAGTGGGGCCGTCGCGACAACAAGTACAAGGCGCGCATCAAGATCCTGGTCAAGGCACTGGGAATCGAGGAATTCCGTCGTCGCGTCGAGGAAGAGTGGGCCCACCTCAAGGATGGCCCGGAAACCCTGACCGACTCCGCCGTCACCAAGGCGACCAGCTACTTCCCCGAGCCTGAGCGCCGTGAAGTCAGCGCCGAGGCCATCGAGGCCTATGAGACATTGCGCCGCGAGAACCGTGCCTTCGCGCGCTTCGTGACCAACAATGTCGTCGGCCACAAGGTACCGGGTTACAAGGCCGTCACTCTCTCGCTCAAGCGTCGTGAACTGGCGCCGGGTGACGTCACTGCCGACCAGATGGACGCCGTGGCGGACCTCGCGGAGCAATATGGCTTCGGTGAGCTGCGCGTGACTCACGAGCAGAACCTGGTGCTGTCAGATGTGCCGGTCGATGAACTCGAGGCACTCTGGAAAGCGCTGGAAGCACTCGGCATGGCCAACCCGACCGTGGGTACGTTGGCCGACATGATCTGCTGCCCGGGCGGTGATTTCTGCTCGCTGGCCAATGCCAAGTCGATTCCCATCGCGCAGGCACTGCAGGACCGCTTCGAAGATCTCGATTTCCTGTACGATCTCGGCCCGCTGGACCTGAACATCTCGGGCTGCATGAACGCCTGTGGCCATCACCACGTCGGCAACATCGGCATCCTCGGTGTCGACAAGAAAGGCCAGGAGTTCTACCAGGTCTCGCTGGGCGGACGCAGTGACGACAGCGCCACGATCGGCAAGATCCTCGGCCCGTCCTTCAATGCCGAAGACATGCCGAACGTCATCGACAAGGTGCTGCAGGTGTACGTCGAGCAGCGTCTGGAAGATGAAGTCTTCGTCGATACCTACCACCGCATCGGCATGAAGCCGTTCAAGGAGCGGGTCTATGCCTGAGGTGACTGCAGAAATGACATCAGCACGTGAATTGACCGATCAGCGCCAGGGTGGCGTCATCCGTCAGAATCAGCTGGTGAGCGAAGATGCCTGGCAGGTCGTGCGTCTGGATGAAGACGGTAATCTGCCGAGTTATCAGCAACCCGCCCTGCTGCCGCTGGCAGAATGGCAGGCGCTGGTCGCCGCCGGCGAAGGCTCTGATCATCTGGCGCCCTGGCTTGCCAGTGACACCGAGCTTACGCCGGAACTGGGCAAGGCACTGGCGGACGCACCGCTGCTGGCGGTCGACTTCCCGAACTTCAATGATGGCCGCGGTTACACCATCGCCCGCCTGATGCGCGAGCGCTTCGGCTACCAGGGTGAGATTCGCGCCATCGGTGACGTGCTGGTGGATCAACTCCACTACATGAGTCGTTGCGGCATCAGTGCCTTTGCCCTGCGTGATGATCAATACGTGGAAGATGCCTTGCATGCGCTGAGCTCGTTCAGCGTCAGCTACCAGACCGGCGTCGATCAGAAGACGCCGCTGTTCGCGCGTCGTTGATCGCCCGCTCTTGATCACTCACTGTTGCTGCCTGCGAACAGACGCGGGATAGAAGGCAATCGCAGCCAAGTGAATCAAGCGAAAGCCCCCGTCCAGGATGGTCACCTGAGCGGGGGCTTTTTCGTGCCGAATATTTCGTGCCTGAAGTGTCTTGTCCAATGTTTCGGCTCTGTCGCCTGAGCGGGGCATCAGCCAGCGACGACCGTGGACAGCAGTGCCATCCCTCCCACCAGCAGTGCGGCCATCACCAGCCCCACCACCAGAAAGTCCAGCGCATGGCCGTGCTCGAAATCTCGCTTGCGATTGGCCTCCTTCTGGACACCAAAGAATGCTGCCAGTACGGATTTGACTTCATTGATCATGATCGCCTCCTTGTCGGTGACCTCACGCAATTCATCATCTGGGCACAGGGTTGTCTGAGGACAGGGTTGTTGAGGAAAGGATTGACTGGGGACAGCACAGGATGCTCGCGCGCGTTCCAGCAGAGGGAGCTATGCTCAACTCAGCTCAGGTTGCGAAGCCTCTGCCACAAGACCAGCCACTATCACTATTGGTCACAATAACGCCAAACACCAGCCGCCCCGCAGGTATTTCCTCCAAGACTTGCTCTTATCAGCTATCAGATACCATGAGACAGGAGTCCAGAATGCCAGTCGCCAATCAACCGATGCAGCCTTTCGCTGCCATGTTCAGTACCCCACTGCCCTGGATGAATCGACCAGACGATCTCGTGCATCCCCTCGCCCCCTTGATGCGGTGCCAGCAGGTATGGTGGACCCTTAGCCTCAAGGCATATGAGCAGGAAATCGAGTTTATTCGCATGTGGCAGACCAAGAGCATGGAAATGGGCCAGTGCCTGCTATCGACCGGGTTCGTTGACCCGCAGGAGTCGAAGGAGTGCCTGACGGACATTGTCAGTGATGTGCAGGAACATACCGTCAAGCGCTTGCAGCGCCTGCAAGGGCTGACAGATGAATTGAAGGAAGCCATCTGGGAGGAGATCTAGGCCACAGTCGTCGGCCGAGAACTGGTGGGAACCTTGCCGAATGGAGCTTGCCGTCAAACAGGCAAGCGGTCTCGTAGATAAGCCAATAAGCCAATAAGCCAATAAAAAGACATCAGAAAATCCATCGGACCTGATAATCCATCGGATCAAGATGAGCCATGCGAGAAACGCACAGCGCCCAGCCTTCAGGAAGAAGTGCTGGGCGCTGTATATTACAAGCTTGCAGGCCTGTTCAGACCATCGCGACGCGCAAAGACTTATCTGCGTCGCTCAGGACTTAGCTCAAATGATGGCTCAGGACCTGGCTCAGGGCGTATTCCAGAAGGAGTCCAAGGCGTAGTGCAGGCAACGTCAGGCGAGACGAGGGCTTACGCTGACTCCTCTGAATCCGCGTCTCCCTTGAAGGCCTCAAGCTCACGCAGCCATGTCTGGGCGGCCTCGCGATCGAGATCGAATTCCGCGATCAGGCTCTCGAGCCGCGCCAAGAACTCCGCTTCACGCTGTTGAGCGCGCGCGTCGTCGGCGTCGTGGTTCGACTCAGCGGCGGGCGCAGGCTGAGAAGAGCGATCCAGCGCATTCAGCTCTTCCGCCAACGCTTTTTCGAGCTCATCAAAGAGAGCACGCTGCTTGCGAGCACTGGCAATGATCTTTTCATCATGTCGGTTCATGCACGATTTTCCACTTTTGATCTTGTCGACAACAAGAAGACAACGCTATGAGTTCACTGCAGGACGATGAGCGACAATTTGACTTGCAGCTTATGCACGACACCTTCAACACTCGATCGGCGCGCCTCAAATCAAGATGTTAGCGAGCCTCTTCTGGACAGCCATTGACAAATGACAGATATCTTCTTGAAAGCCATACAGAAAACTAGCTTCATCATGCCCCTTTCAACGCCTGCTCGCAAGACATCGCACGCTACGTCAAGTGCGCAGGTGCCCTGAACTGGGGCCTCACGGAGTGTTGAGCGCCCTCACTTGGCATCTGGACGGCAACATCGTAACGTTGGCTGAATGACATCGAGGCCTGAAACGACATCTCCTGGGTGTTGCGCTAGCCGCTATGCTCGAAACAGTGCCATCATCGCCCTTCGCAGCGCCACCGCATCACTCATGGATGACGTGACTCGATGATCAAGGATAGTGATCTCTCTCGACATGGGCCAGATACCGGCCCGCCCGATCTTCGCTCCCCGGACAGACAGCGTCCGTTCGGCAAACCCTTGCGCCTGTGGCTGGGGTTGACCGCACTCTCCTGTCTCTCGCTTGGCGGCCTGCTGGTATTTCAGGAATCGCAGAGTCGCGAGCAGGACATCATGCAAGCCCAGGCGACACAGATGCTGGTCGCCAGGGAGCGACGTCAACAGGCCAGCCTCATGGTGGAGCAGACGCTGGGCATGATCGCCTCGCGACATCGCGATTACGAGCACCGCCTGCAACGTCTTCTGATCACCACCATGCGTTCCCCGTCGCTGGGTATCAGCCATCTGAGTGGTCGCGATCGTTCCTTCGTCAGTACTGAACTGTTGCGCCAGTTCCCGGACCTGCGCATCAACCCGGACTGGATCGACATCATGCAGCTTCCCACTACGCTCCACCCTGACTGGTGGGATCAGGAGTTGAATCAGCGCCTCGATGCGGGCATGCGCAAGGCACAATTCCTGCGCGGTACGGATGCCGGACTGGTGTTTGCCGTGCCTCTAGGGCAAGAAGAAGACAGCCTCGGCGCCGTGCGCCTTGATCGTCGACAGCAACCTGCCCCCTGGGCGCTGGTGCATATCGACCCGAAGATGGTGGCCTTTCTGGTCGCCAATGAGCTGAGACAGTCTCTGCATGCGAGTCTCGAGCGCGAGGAAAGCCGCTATGTCTGGATCAACGAGATCCTCGACCCGGCCGGCGGTGAGGGTTATGCACGCCGCTTGATCCATCCTTTACTGCCGGCTACCGAAGGCCAGTTGCTGTCGACCGAGTATCAGGACAGCAGTGGCCGCTTCCCGTATCGCACCGAGCTCGAGGGTGTCTTGAACGGCAGTGGCATCTACTTCGATTACCGCTTCCCCAAGCGCCCGGGCGCCGAGCAGGTCGACAAGACCGCCTACGCCGCCCTGTATCCCCCCTTCCAGTGGATCATCGCCAGTGGTGTCTATCTCGATGACATCAGTGAAGCCGCCTTCCAGGCGCACGAAGACTTGATGAACAAGAAACACGCACTGGAGCGTTGGCATTTCCTGATCACGCTGCTGGTGACCTTGATGCTCTGCCTCGCCTTTGGCTACGCCTTTCTGCGCCAATATCGTGAGCGACAGCTCCAGATGCGCCAGCGCATGAATCAACTGGAGCATGAGCTTGAGCAGCGCGGCGAAGACAGGCTCGGATCGGTGATGCGCATGATCCGGGAGGAACGCTGCCCCGAGCGCTCAGGAGAAGACCTGTTGGCTGCCAATCTTGTCAGCGCCATCGCGTCACGACTCGGGATGGACCGTCAGGAAACCGCCACGCTGGAGCGCGTTGCCATGCTGCATGATATCGGCAAGCTGGCACTGCCCGACTCACTGCTGAGGCCACGCGATGAACTGCATTTCGATCAGTATCACTTGCTGCGTCGTCATGTCGAGATCGGTGAACGCATGATGGAAGACGCTCTGATGGCGCCCGCCGAAGCTGACCTGTTGCGTGCCAGCCAGCAGTTCATGCTGGGTGCCTGCAGCGGGTTGTCGCCGCATGCAAACGGCAACGCTGACGCGTCATCGCAGCTGTCGCAAACCTCTGCAACACCTCCTGCTGCGTCTTCGTCCGAGTCTACTTCTACGCCTCCTCATGCAGACATCCTGCAGGCTGAGCAAGCCTCACCCGATACTGCAGCGATCTCTCATGGCGAGACGTCCCTCGCTGCCAGCACTCTGGCGCTGGTCGTGCAGGTCATCGAGCTGGTGCGACATACCGGTTTCAGTGAGGCCCAGGCGCTATGCGATATCGAACACCGACTTGGCCATCTGCCACCAGAGTTGCTGCAGGCGGCGCGTGAAGTGCTGACGGAGCAACCGATACCGCCGGCGCCCACCCTGCATCGACTCTGCCCGCAGCAGGTAGAACGTGACCCTAACCGGTGGCGCGACAGCCACAGTGGCTGCTTCACCCGTGCACTGCTGGATGCCGCTCTCGAAGCGCTGTCCCGTGAGTGTCAGGACGCCATGGGGCAGCACATCACGCTGTGCCATCTTCGCTTGAGCCGCAAGGGTGAATCACGACGCGACGCAGGCGACAAACGGCTTTCGCCACTCGATGCCCAGCTTGGGCCGCACCTGAATGCCTGCTTCTACCCGTTGCGTGTCTTCCGCGTCAGCGAGGGCAACTTCATCGTGATGGGGCACCAATGTCGGGATATCGCGCCTGCGCACAAAGTAGCCCGCCGCCCTGAAGGCAATGAGCCTCTGTTCGAGGCGCCAGCCAATGGCACTGCCTCGCCGCCCACCGCCGACTCCCTCGTTTCACTGCTGTCATCGCTGGAGGACACCGCGACGCTGGAGATCACGCTGCTCGATCTCTCCTGTGCCCAGACACTCAAGGAATGGCAATTGGCCCTCAATGGCCACCTGGCTCGCTACCCGTCATCTGCTTGACCCGGTCATGGCGCTTTGCATGTGACCCGCCTTCCCAGGCACGGCAGGGGCCAGACATTGCGTCTGGCCCCGTTCGTTGTGGACGCACTCCTTTTTAGTACCTCCCTTGTTACCCGCCGAGTTGTTAGCTGCGTCCTTGGCAGCTGTGCCGGGCGAACTTCTCGCGCGACCAAAGTTGAAGTGTCTGTGCCTTGTTGAAATGTCCGACATTTATTAATGTGTGTTCAGACATTTATTCTGATGCTCGGATTCTCATGCGTCAGCGCCGCGCTTCAAGACGGTGCGATGCAGTGACTCTCCTGACCATCCCCTCATGACAGGCCACTCAATGACCGACTCTCTGGCGACAGCCTCGCTCGCCACTGACAGCGCCTCGGCGGACGACGCGACCCCGCATAGCATGGAAGCCATCGCCACCTGCATGGCGCGGGAAATCCTCGCGGGCAGCCTCGGCCCCGGTGACAGCTTTCCGCGTGAACTGGATCTCTGCCAGCGCTTCGACGCCAGCCGCAACCGTGTTCGCAATGCCCTGGCACAGCTGGTGAGCGCCGGGCTGCTGGAGCGCACCGCCGGGCGTGGCACCATCGTGCGCGAGATGAGCGAGTGGCAGCTGCTGGACCCGCTGATGAGCCATTGGGTCAGTGGTCTCGACGGTATCAACCCGGACCTGATGCGCGAGATCTACGCCTTCCGCCTCTCCGTCGAGCCCTATGTCAGTGCGCTGGCCGCAATGAAGGCCAACGCCCAGGACCTCGCGCGTCTGGAGCGCGCCTTTGAAGGCATGGTCAATACCGCCAATGACAGCTCACGCGAGGCGCATGCCGAGCACGATGTCGCCTTTCACGAAGCCATCTACCACGCCACGCACAATCTGGTGTGGACACAGCTTGGCAGTTTGCTGCGCCCTTCCATCAGCCAACTGATCCACAGTACCCAGCAGTCCGCGCAGCAGCATGATCACAGCCATCATCGCGCCAGCCTCGATCGTCACCGCGCGGTGATGGAGGCCATTCGCCTGCGCCAGCCCGAGATGGCACGCACCTGTGCCGAGCGGGTACTGGAGACCGCAGCGCGCGATCTCGGCTTCTCCCAGGACCACCCGCAGCTGGGGCATCGCCGCTTCTGATGCTGATCGGCGTCAGCGGATGACGGCCGACCCCACATCCTGCTTCGCCTGACGCTGACCTTCGTTCAAACGCCCATTCTCATAAGGATGCATCCGTGAAAATCACCCGACTCAAGACCTGGCAAGTTCCGCCGCGCTGGCTGTTCCTCAAGATCGAGACCGATGAAGGCTGCTATGGCTGGGGCGAGCCGGTCATCGAGGGCCGCGCCGCGACCGTCGAGGCCGCCGTGCACGAGCTGTCCGATTATCTGGTCGGTCAGGACCCGCGCAATATCGAGCACCTGTGGAACGTGATGTACCGTGCGGGCTTCTATCGTGGTGGCCCGATCCTGATGTCTGCCATCGCTGGCATCGATCAGGCGCTGTGGGACCTGAAGGGCCGTGATCTGGGAGTACCCGTGCACCAGCTGCTCGGCGGCCCGGTACGCGACAAGATGCGCATGTACGCCTGGACCGGCGGTGACCGCCCGTCAGATGTCGGCGCAGGCGCCAAGGCACTGGTCGATCAAGGCTTCACCGCCTTCAAGATGAACGGCACGCCGGAGATGCAGATCGTCGATTCCCACAAGAAGATCGATGACGCCGTGGCACGTATCGCCGAGGCCCGTGATGCGGTCGGCCCTGACGTGGGAATCGGCATCGACTTCCATGGTCGCGTGCACCGCCCGATGGCCAAGGCGTTGCTGCGTGAGCTGGAGCAATTCCACCCGATGTTCATCGAGGAGCCGGTTGCGCCTGAGCACCTGCCGTCGCTCAAGCACATCGCGGAAGGCATCGCGACGCCCATCGCCACCGGCGAGCGCCTGCACACCCGCTTCCAGTTCCGCGATCTGCTGGCGGACGGCATGGTCGACATCATCCAGCCGGATCTCTCCCACTGTGGCGGCATCAGCGAGGGCCTGAAGATCGCCACCCTGGCCTCGGCCTACGATGTGGCGCTCGCCCCGCACTGCCCGCTCGGCCCGCTGACGCTGGCGGCCTCGCTGCAACTGGACGCGGTATGCCACAACGCTTTCATCCAGGAGCAGAGCATGGGCATCCACTACAACAAGGACAATGACGTACTGGACTACCTGGTCGACAAGGATGCGCTGGCGATCAAGGACGGCTTCTGCGCCATTCCGCAGGGCCCGGGGCTGGGCGTCGAGATCGATGAAGCCTTCGTCGAGGAGCGTGCCAAGGTCGGCCATCGTTGGCGCAACCCACTCTGGACCCACGAAGACGGCTCCGTCGCCGAGTGGTAATGCCGAGCAAGCCGCAACGCACACACTGACAACACAGACGCCATGCCAGGACAGGCCTTCCGCCGAAGGCCTGTCACGCTCAAGGAAGGATCCGACATGACTCGTACCGCATCATCCGAACGCCCCGCCTTCGCCGACTTTCGCTACCCGGACCTCGAAGGCGCCAGCGTCTTCATCACCGGCGGTGGCTCCGGCATCGGCGCCGCGCTGACCGAAGGCTTCCTCGCCCAGGGCGCCAAGGTCGCCTTCGTCGGCCTGTCCGATGCCAGCGAATTCTGTGACGCCATGGAAGCTCGCTACGCCAATCGTCCGCTGTTCATCCCCTGCAACATCCAGGATATCGAGGCGCTGCAGGCCGCCGTCGCGCAGGCGCGCGAGGCCCACGGCCTGATCAACGTGCTGGTCAACAACGCCGCGCGTGATACCCGACATACGCTGGATGAGTGGACGGTAGAACAGTGGGATGAATCCATCGCGACCAATCTGCGCCCGCAATTCTTCACCGCCCAGGCAGTCGCCCCCGACATGCGCGCGCTGGGTGGCGGCGCCATCATCAATCTGTCCTCCAACAGCTACATGCTGGGCCTGAGCGGCTATCCGACCTACGTCACCGCCAAGGCTGGCATCATGGGCATGACCAAGGCACTGGCGCGCGAGCTGGGCCCGGACGCCATACGCGTCAACTGCCTGATTCCGGGCTGGGTGATGACGGAGCGTCAGCGCGAGCTGTGGGTCAACGACAAGGACTTGAACGAGTGCATTGATCAGCAGTGTCTGAAAGAGGCCATTCCGGTCGAGGACATGATCAATCCGTGCCTGTTCCTGGCCTCCAGCGCCTCGCGCATGATGACCGGCCAGCCGATGGTGGTAGACGGAGGCCGAGTGTGAGCGCCGTCAGCGTCACGCCGGCCTGGATCGCCGTCGACTGGGGCTCCAGCAATCTGCGCGCCTGGGCCGTCAATGGCGACGATGCAGTCATCGCCCAGGCCAGCAGTGCCCGCGGCATGATGGGGCTGGCGGCAGATGAGTTCGAGGATGTGCTGCGCGTGCTGATCAATGACTGGCTGCCAGAGGATGCGGCGGCTCCCATGCCGGTGCTGATCTGTGGCATGGCCGGCGCGCGTCAGGGTTGGCAGGAGGCGGCTTACCTGCCACTGCCCACGAAGAAGACGCCTGCCCATGATGTACTTGCCGCCCTCGGTGAGCGGCTGACCCATGTCGCGACCCGCGACAACCGTCTTGCCGTCGCCATCGTGCCGGGCCTCTGTCAGCAGCAGCCTGCCTTTGACGTCATGCGTGGCGAGGAGACCCAACTGGCGGGCCTGGTCGCCGCCCAGCCCGACTACAGCGGTGCGGTGTGCCTGCCCGGCACCCACGCCAAGTGGGCGCATCTCGCCAATGGCGCGATCACAGGCTTCAGCACCTTCATGAGCGGCGAGCTCTACAAGCTGCTCAGCCAAGACTCGGTGCTCAAGCACTCCGTCGCCGCGGGGGATCTCAGCGACGACGCCCAGCGCGATGCCTATCTGGCGGGCATCGACACGGCGCTTGCCGCCCCGGAGCGCACCACCGCGCAGCTGTTCGGCATTCGTGCCCGCGATCTGCTCGACACGACTCTGCCCCAGGGGGACGCTCGCAAGGTGCTGCTCGGTGCACGCCTGTCAGGCCTGGTGCTGGGGCTAGAGCTGGCGGGCGCCACTGCGGAGCTTTCGGATCACACCACCATCACCCTGATCGGCGACACCGTGCTGTGCCAGCGCTATCAGGTCGCGCTGGAGCATCTGGGCTATCAGGTCACCACCGCGGCCAACGCCGACATGATTCTGGCAGGGCTCGGACACATCCAACGTGCGCGGCAGTCGGCTCACACGTCGTTATCCGCTTCCACCCCAGTGACGCATTGCTACTGATCCATTGTCATTGACCCCATGACATACCCATTTTTCTGGAGATCGCCATGAGCCTGCCTCTGGTCGCCATTCTGCGCGGTGTCACGCCGCAAGACATCATCGCCATCGCCGACGAGATCATCGCCGCCGGCATCACCCGCATCGAAGTCCCGCTCAACTCCCCTCAACCGCTGGAGAGCATCGCCGCGCTTGTCGAACACTGCGAGCGCGCGCATGGCGGCGAGATCCTGATCGGCGCCGGTACCGTGCTGACCCCGCAGCAGGTGCGCGACGTGCACGCTGCCGGCGGCCGTCTGATCGTCTCGCCCAATGCCGATGTCGATGTCATTCGTGAAAGTCGCCGCCTGGAAATGGTCTCCCTGCCGGGCATCGTCACTCCGACGGAAGCCTTCGCGGCTCTCGCTGCCGGCGCCTCTGGCCTCAAGCTGTTCCCGGCGACTCAGGTCGGCATCGTCAACATGAAAGCGATGCTGGCCGTGCTGCCCAAGGACACCGAGCTTTACGCCGTCGGCGGTATCGGCAGTGACAACTTCGCCGAATGGCGCGCCGCGGGTGTCCACGGCGCTGGCCTCGGCACGGCCATCTATACGCCGGGCCTGAGCGCCGCCGAGGTGGGCGAACGCGCCCGCACCCTGGTCGCGGCATGGCAGGCGGCCGACTGATAGCGACGAGCCACGCCACCGCAAGAGTGACGAGACAGCGAAAAGAGCTCACGGATATCGCAAGGAGCAGCAGATGACGTCATCACCATGCCTTGGCACTGCCAGGCGCCTCGTCGCCAGTGGCTGCGAGCTGGGCGAAGGACCGGGCTGGTCGCCCGCCACGGACATCCTGCCTGCGCGCGTGCGCTGGCTGAACATCCTCGCCGGTGAGCTGCATCACGCGGCCGCGGACGGCAGTGATCACGTCATCACTCAGCTTGCGCGCCGCACCTCCTACGCAGCCGTTACCCAAGACGGCGATTACCTGCTGGTCGGCCAGGGGATGCTCTCGCGCTTCAACCCCGAGACCGGCGCCGTGGAAGATGTCATGCCCTTCGAGGCGGACACGACGCCGACCACGCGTAGCAATGACGCGCGGGTCGATCGCCACGGCAGTCTGTGGCTTTCCAGCATCGGCCTGAACGCCGAAACCGGCGCAGGCAGCCTCTATCGCCTGCATCGGGGGCAGCTGACTCGCGTTCTCCAGGGGCTGACCATCCCCAATGCGCTGTGCTTCTCGCCGGATGGCCGCTTCGCCTATTTCACCGATACCGTCACCGGTCAGGTGATGCGCTGGCAGCTGGACGCCGATGGCTGGCCATTGACCTCAGCAGGTGAATACAACGCCCCTGAGGTCTGGGCCGACCTGCGCGATTGTGGTGGTGGCCCGGACGGCGCCGTGATCGATGCCGACGGCCACATGTGGATCGCGCTCTGGGGTGCCGGCCGCGTGGCAAGGCTGGACCACGACGGCAAGGAAATCGCCCATGTGGCGCTGCCGGTCAGCCAGCCATCGTGCCCGCTGTTCGGTGGCGAGGGGCTGAGCACGCTGTACATCACCACGGCGCATGAAGGCATGGCCACGCCGGATCATGCGGCGGGTGACGGTGACCTCTTCGCGTTGGATCTGTCAGCACATGGCTTCAAGGGACTCGCAGAGCCACCGCTGGTACTGGGCTGACAGGTACTAGGCTGACACTGCCATTCCGCCTCTGATCTTTCTTTATTTCTGGACCCTTCATGATGACCGCAGACGCCCCATCCTCCCGACCTTCGGCTGCGCCTGACGCAACCTGGTCAAGTGATCAGCAGTGGTTGAGCCTGAGTGCCGATGGCATCCAGCTGCAGCTGGATCTCGCCGATGGCCTGCTCAAGCTGGCCCATTTCGGGCGCACTGTGCCGATCAACCCGGATCAGCACCGTCTGATGAGCGCTGCCGCCACGCCCCAGGCCAGTCTCGATCAGCTGCCGCCCAACACTCTGTTCAATGATGCCGGACTCGGCTTTGCCGGCTATCCCGCGCTGATCGGTGATCGCGAAGGCCGCGACTGGCTGACGGCGATGCGCCTGAGCGATGTGGCTTGCTCGACGGATGCCACCGGCGCCCATGCGCGCCTGACGCTTCGAGACAGCCTCAGTGAGCTGGAAGTGCGGCTGGCGCTGACCATCACCCGCGAGGGCGTATTGCGTCAGCAGACGACCCTGACCAATCACTCACATGCGCCCTACCGACTCGAATGGCTGGCGGCTGCCTGCCTGCCGCTGCCTGTACGTTTCGAGGAATGTCTGAGCTTCGGGGGCCGCTGGGTGCAGGAATTCACCGAGACGCGTCATCGTCTCAGCGAAGGCACCTTCACGCTCGAGAACCGTCGTGGGCGCAGCTCGCATCAACGCGTGCCGACGCTGATCACCGGTACGCCAGGCTTCAGCGAGCAGCGTGGCGAAGTCATCACCGCGCATCTGGCGTGGAGTGGCAACCATCGTGCCCTGATCGAGCGCCAGTTCGATGGCAGCACCCAATTGCAGATGGGCGCCCTGCTGCTGCCCGGCGAGCAGATGCTGGCTGCCGGCGACAGCCTGACCACCCCGGAAGTGGTGATGGCGTGGTCGGATACGGGCATCAATGGCGCCAGCCAGCGCATGCATCGTACCCTGCGCGCCCGCCTTGACTGGCCGGTGGCTGACAAGCCACGTCCGGTACACGTCAACACCTGGGAAGCACTCTACTTCGATCACGATGCGACGCGACTCGAGGAGTTGGTCGTTGCCGCCGGTGAGGTAGGTGCCGAGCGTTTCGTGCTCGATGATGGCTGGTTCGTCGGCCGGGATGGCGAACGCGCCGCCCTCGGCGACTGGTATCTGGATACCGGCAAATACCCGCAGGGGCTGGGGCCGCTGATCGAGTCCGTACATTCGCACGGCATGGAATTCGGCCTGTGGGTCGAGCCCGAGATGGTCAATCCGGACAGTGAACTCTTCCGCACTCATCCCGAGTGGATTCTTGGGCTGGAGGGTCGTGAGCAGCCGCTGGGGCGCTATCAATGCGTGCTGGACCTGACCCGCCGCGAGGTCTGTGACTACCTGTTTGCACGCCTCGATGCACTGCTCAGTGAATACCCGATCCAGTATCTGAAATGGGACATGAATCGCGATCTGACCCACGCGGGCGGCCAGTCGGATGAAGGCCGCGGCAAACCTGCCGCCCATGCTCAGGTCAGCGCGCTCTACTCACTGCTCGCCCGCCTGCGAAAGGCGCATCCCGGCGTCGAGATCGAGAGCTGTGCCTCGGGTGGCGCGCGCACCGATCACGGCATTCTGCGACACACCCATCGCGTCTGGACGTCCGACTGCAACGATCCGCACGAACGCACTCATATCCAGCGTGGTGCCAGTCGAGTATTGCCACCGGAGTTGCTGGGCGCCCATATCGGGCCAGAACACGCTCATACCACCTCGCGGCGCACGACGTTGGCCTTCCGCGCCTCCACGGCTCTCTTCGGGCATCTGGGGCTGGAGCTGGATGTCAGTCAGCTCGATCAGGCAGAACGCAGCGAGCTGCGCGGCTGGATCGAGCGTTACAAGGCGCTGCGTGGCCTGCTGCACAACGGTGTCAGCTGGCGGCTGGATTGCCTGGATGACCATCAGCATGCCCATGGCGTAGTCAGTCAGGATGGCCAGCAGGCCCTTTTCAGTATCAGCCAGCTGGCCATGCCACGTCATGCCGTGCCTGCCGCCCAGCCGCTGACCGGCCTGCAAGCCGACACGGCCTACCGGCTCGAGCTGCTGGAATTGCCGGAGCACCCGGAGCGACGCATGAAGCAGCTACCCGCCTGGATCAGCCGACAACAGGCCGGCGAGCCGGTGGTCGTGTCAGGCGAATATCTGATGCGTGAAGGCCTTGCCCTGCCGGTGCTGGACCCCGACCAGGCGATCCTGATTCACCTTCAGGCGGTTGCGCCATGAGACGTGCCGCGCAGGCCGTTATTGCGCCTGCATCGCACGCTTCCATTTTTCAGTTTCAAGGATGAATCCCATGCAGCTCGGTGTCTGTTACTACCCGGAACACTGGCCACGTGAACGCTGGCCGCAGGATGCTCGCGACATGATGGAAGCCGGCATTCGTGTCGTGCGTATCGGTGAATTCGCCTGGAGTCGCCTGGAACCCAGCGCGGGTGACCTGCGCTTCGAGTGGCTGGATGAGGCCGTCGAGGTGCTGGCGGCGGCTGGTCTCAAGATCGTGATGGGCACTCCCACGGCGACACCGCCCAAGTGGCTGGTGGATGCCCACCCGGAAATTCTGGCCGTCGATGAGAATGGCGACACGCGTGGCTATGGCTCGCGTCGTCATTACTGCTTCTCTTCGCCGACGTTTCGTACCTTGAGCGAGCGCATCGTGCGCCTGATGGGCGAGCGCTACGCACATCATCACGCGATCATCGCCTGGCAGACCGACAACGAGTACGGCTGCCATGACACCATCCTCAGCTATTCGGCGGCCGCTCGTGCCCGCTTCCCCGCATGGCTCGAGGCCCGTTATGGCACGGTCGAGGCCCTCAACGAGGCCTGGGGCACGGTGTTCTGGAGCATGGAAGTCAGCGAGTTCTCCCAGGTCGAGGCGCCCGTCGGCACCGTGACCGAACCGCATCCGGCCATCGTGCTCGATTATCGACGCTTCTGCTCCGACATGGTGGTCGAATACAACCGCCTGCAGGTCGACACCCTGCGTGCCGCGGGCGTCAGCGGCGATATCGTGCACAACTTCATGGGCCTGTTCACCGAATTCGATCACTTCGATGTCGCTCGTGATCTGGATATCGCCAGCTGGGACAGCTACCCGCTGGGCTTTCTGGAGCGCGGTGCCCACGACGAGGCCACCAAGGCCCATTATCGTCAGCAAGGTCATCCGGACTTTGCCGGCTTTCATCACGACCTCTACCGCGCCATGTGCAAGGGCCGCTGGTGGGTGATGGAGCAGCAGCCGGGCCCGGTCAACTGGGCGATCAGCAACGCCGCGCCCTTGCCCGGCATGGTGCGACTGTGGAGTCACGAAGCCTTCGCGCATGGCGCCGAAGTCGTCTCCTACTTCCGCTGGCGTCAGGCGCCCTTCGCCCAGGAGCAGATGCACGCTGGCCTGCTGCGCCCGGACGGCTCACCCGCCTCGGCCTGGCCGGAGCTTTTGCAGGTGCGCGATGAGCTGGCGGCACTCGCGGAACATGACACGACGCCTGCCCAGCAGGCGCCCGTCGCCCTGATGTTCGATTACGCCTCCATCTGGGCCTGTCAGATCCAGCCCCACGCCGAGAATTTCAACCCGCTCGAGCTGTACCTGAGCTGGTACAGCGCACTGCGGCGACTCGGGTTGGATGTCGATATCGTTTCACCGCGTGATGCGCTCAGTGGCTATTCGTTGATTGTGCTGCCCTGCCAGGTGATCGCCGATGAGGCACTGGCAGCGCGTCTGAGCGCGGCGCGCGATTCAGGCAGTCGCGTGGTGATCGGTGCACGCTCCGGCTCGCGTACGCCGGAATTCCAGATACCCGCGCAGCTGGCTCCCGGCGCACTCAGCGAGCTGACGGGCGTCACGGTCGACCGCGTCGATGGCCTGCGCCCGGGCGCCGAGCCGGCCGTCACCCTGAGCAACGGCGCCCGCGGTTACGCCCTGCGCTGGCGCGACCTGCTCGATCATCAGCGCACCAGTGCACAGGTGGTAACGCGCTTCGAGGATGGCGAACCCGCCATCCTGCAGCATCGCGGCGTCAGCTATCTGACCGCCTGGTTGAGTGAAGACAGCCTGGTGGCGATTCTGCAGGCGGAGTGTCAGGCCTGCGGCATCACCACTCATGCCCTGCCCGACGGTGTACGCCTACGGCGGCGCGGGCCGCTTAGCTTCGCCTTCAACTATGCGCCCGAGCCGCGCTGGCTGCCCGAAGGCCTCGTCAATGACAGCGGGCTGCTGATTGGTAGTAGGGTATTGGCCCCCGCTGACGTCTGTATCTGGATCAGTGACGAAAAGCGCCCCTGAGTGCGGCGACTGCTGCCCACTCCTTCAACGCGAAAATCGACTTTGCTTGAATGCAGGACATCTCTCGGATTTCGCGACCGGCAGACTGTTCGATCACTTGCCGCGGCGCCTTCGGGCGCCGCTTTTTTTGGACTGCTTTTTTTAACTGATTTCTTGGACAACTATTCTGGGTATCCATGTCCCCTGCCCAGGCTTCATGAGTGACGACAACAGCGTGCTGACACAACTCCCTGCTTACCGGTCGACTTAGATTGCTACTTCTTCGGAACAAAGCAGACACAAGGTAACGGTATATAATTCAATGTAGAACGACCTCTCTTTTCGCTGCGCAAGGCCAGATGGAGTTGGCCCTTGAGTGCTCGCTGACCGCACAGCGCTGCCACTTAAGGCGCATTGTTCTCATGTCAGACAATCTCTAGTGTGCTGGATGTCTCTGTATATAAGCCAACAAATAGCAAAAACAACAGGCCACGCACCTGTAAACAGGACAAGCGTCGTCAATGGCAGACGACCCACGACTACGATAACGCCAACTACGAGATACCCCCATGAGTATTCTTGCCATTCTGATATCGCTCGGGCTGCTGATGTTCCTGGCCTACCGCGGTATCACCGTTCTCTTGCTTGCCCCTCTGATGGCCGCCCTCGCCGTCGTCCT
Organism: Cobetia sp. MB87; assembly: GCF_011319755.1. Taxonomy (NCBI): domain Bacteria; kingdom Pseudomonadati; phylum Pseudomonadota; class Gammaproteobacteria; order Oceanospirillales; family Halomonadaceae; genus Cobetia; species Cobetia sp. MB87. The sequence goes on from NZ_VFBC01000002.1 coordinate 170,445, forward strand.
GTCAGGAGATGCCGCCGCCCTGCTGCCCAGCTACACCGTGACCTTCATGAGTCAGCTGGGCGGCTATCTGGCCAAGTTCTTCCCGCTGTTCATCCTCGGTGCCCTGTTCGGCCAGTTGATGGCCGATTCCGGGGCCGCGCATGCCATCTCCGAAGGCCTGGTCAAACGCCTGGGAACACGCCATGTGATCCTGACCGTGGTCCTGGCCTGTGCACTGCTCACCTATGGGGGCGTCTCGCTGTTCGTGGTCGCATTCGCGGTCTATCCGATTGGTGCCCAGCTCTTCCAGCGCACCGGCACACCCAAGCGACTGCTGCCCGCGGCCATCGCACTCGGCTCCTTCACCTTCACCATGACGGCACTCCCGGGTACGCCGGCCATCCAGAATGCCATCCCGATTCCCTACTTCCAGACCAACAGCTTTGCAGCGCCAGGCCTGGGCATCATCGCGGGCCTGATCATGCTGGGGCTGGGTACCTGGTGGCTGAAAGGGCGTGCCAGCAAGGCTCAGGCACAGGGCGAAGGCTATGGGGTCCACAAGGATGAAGCGCTGGAGGAATCCCCGGCGCCCGCCGCACAGATGGGCATGATCACGGCGCTGATTCCGCTGGTGATGGTCATCGGCCTCAACGCCCTGCTGACCTACCTGGTTTTCCCGCGCATCGATTTTTCCTACCTGAGCGAGGCCTATCCTGCGCTTGATCAGGCGGGTGCCACCGGCATGTGGTCGATCCTGATCGCGCTGGCCTTCGCCTCCACCTGGCTGGTCATCTCACGCTGGAAACAGTGGGCCGACCTGAAGACCACCGTCAACAATGGCTGCTTCGGCGCCATGCTGCCGGTCTTCAATACCGCCTCAGAGGTGGGATATGGCGCGGTGATCGCCAGCCTGGCTGGTTTCGCACTGGTCAAGGAGGCGGTGCTCGGCCTCTATCCGACCAACCCGCTGATCTCGGAGGCGGTGGCGGTCAATGTGCTGGCCGGCATCACCGGCTCGTCATCCGGCGGCATGAGCATCGCGCTGTCAACATTGGGCGAGACCTACCGCGAGATGGCCGTCAATGCGGGCATCGACCTGGAACTGATGCACCGCGTGGCCGCGCTGGCGGCGGGCAGCATGGACACCTTGCCGCACTCCGGCGCGGTCATTACCCTGCTGGCGATCTGCAAGCTCACTCACCGCCAGTCCTACGGCCAGATGTTCATGATGACGGTCGCCTTCCCGATGCTAGCCCTGATTGCCGTCGTGACTCTGGGCAGCCTGGTCGGCAGCTTCTAAGCCCTATCAGCGCCACAACTGTTGGAAGTATTCGAACATGAGTGGAGCAAGATGACGCCAGGCTAATGACAAGAAGGCCAATGACAAGAAGGCCACCCATTCGGGTGGCCTTCTTGTTGAACAATCATGCTAGTCAGCAACGCGCTGACATCTCAGTAGACGTGGTGAACCCGCTGCGGGTCCAGCGTCTCATGACGTGCCCGCGTCTTGATCCATAGCGTCAGGTCATCGCGGTCGGTGCCGGGATTCTCGGCGACCCACTCCACGATACGCGAGGCAATGAATTCGGCATGAAACTCATCGTCGAACTGCAGCAGCATCAGGTCCTCGCCCGCCTGGGAGATACGCAACAATACCTCGCTTGCCGGCAGTACATAGAGATTCAACTCATGCAGATATTGCGTCGTGAAGGTCACGCGCCGAAAACGCTCGGGAACATTGCGCCCACTATTGCTGATATCGTTCATGAAAGCCATGGCTCTCTCCTACAGTAAGGCGCTAATACATTTCGCTCATTTTTGAGCTGACCTTATTATCATAGCGCAGAAGATATGCTGCGGGCCGGTTTATAAGAACATTTTGTTAAAATCTGCAAGTGACTCTCATTAACGCACTATCAGCTGTGGCGTTGGCGTAGCGCATCACTCTGCAAGGTTAGCTGAACTCGTGTCAGCCAGCCCGCCAGCAGCGCCTGCTTGTGCCGACTCATGGTGCGATGTTGCTCGATCACTTCGCATAATCGATCGCCGGCCGCACGCATTCTGGTAGGGCTCTCCCCTCGGGCACAGCGCTGATAGTCATCCGCCAGCGCATGGATCAATTCGCGCAAGGCGTGCTGTACCGGGCGCGGCACATCGTTGCCCAATTCCCGCCGCACGAAGCCTATGCCGCGTCCGATATCCATCCCTGTCAGGCCCAGCGTCAGTAGCGGCATGCCGAGCACTTGCTCCTGCGCAGCATCGGGCTGGCCGTTTGCAGTTTCGCCACTGCGGCGCGCTTCCTGTTCACGGCTGCGAGTCTGTTCATGTCGGGCCAGGCGCAGCAGCCTGTCGCCCATACGGCCGCCGAACCAGCTGTCCAGGCGCTCGGTGGAGCGCTCCGCCAGCTCACGAATATCACTCGCCGTGGCGCGAATCAGCTGGCGCTTGTCCCAACCCGCTCCCGGCACGGGGATCAGGCGGAATCCGATGATGGTCACGATCAGACCTATCCCGGCTGCCAGACTCCGATTGAGGGTATAGGCGACATCGAAGGTCATGCCGTTGTCCGGCATCACCAGCAGAATATTGAATACCACGAAGGGCAAGGCGATCCCCGCCAGCGCCGGCACGACGGAGCCCATCAGGCCGAGGAACAGGGGAATACTGAAAATGATCACGAAGGGCACGAAATGCTGGGCGTGACTGAGCATGACATTGCCGAACAGCAATACGCTCGGGACCGCCAGCAACAGGCCCTTGAGCACCATCGGAATGATCGGCGCCGGATCACCGCGACTGACGAAGATGCCCGAGAACAGCGTGCCCAGCAGCATGGCCACCGCACCGTTGTCCCATGCCGTCGCAAGCCAGAAGATCGCCGTGGCACTGAAGATGGTCATCGCACGCAGCGCATCGATGGCGGCACGACCATGATCGCGGTGCCAACTCATGCTTGGCTGACGCAGCTGATGACGCCCGGGATGATTGATGACCTCACGGGCCTGCAGGATGACCAACGCATGCCCGAGTACCTCACGCAGACTGAACAGCAGCCGAGCCTCCAGCGCGGTAATGCTTCGCTGACCGCGTGACAGACGCAGACATTCCCCGCGCAGCTCCTTGAGCGTCTTGCGGGCCTGAGCCGTGCCCTGGTTGTCTGCCATGCTCTGAAAGGCCGCACCCAGGCGTTGCATCAGGTCCTGCGTCGGCTGGCTGAAGCGTTCGGCTTCCTGTCTCCGGGTCTGGTCAAGCTCACCAGGTTCTGCGCTTTTCTCACCGTCATCGCGCTGTGAAGGCACGAAGAACTCGGGATGCCGCAGCTGGTGCAGGGCCTTGAGGGTCGCGTAGAGACGCATGCTACGCCGCGTCAGCAGGTGTACGCCGCGAATGCGCCCCTTGCCCTGAGGGCCTTCATAACGTGCCGAGTGGGCATCGATCTCGAGATTGTTGAGCGCATCCAACCCGGTCATCATCTGCTCGAGCATCGCCATACGTTCCTGATGCTGATCCTTTTGCCCTCCAGTAGTCTTGCCTCCCTCTAACGGCATCGAGAAGGCCAGCGCCATATAGCGGAAGGTGGCGTTCACCGCCGTATCCGACAGCTTGCCGAGATGATCACGCACGCGGATCGGCCAGACCAGCGCACTCACGACGACAGCACACAACGCACCAAGACTCAGCTCACTGAGACGTGCCAGCGCTACCGAGAAGAAGTCGTCCGGCGCCGAGGACGTCAGCACCACGATGATCATGCAGGCCACCGCCGCCATCACACAGCCATAGGACAGATTGTTGTGTGTCAGCGAGGCGCCATAGATGCATAGCCCGATCCACAGCGTGACAGAGCCCAGCGCCAGTTCGGGCACCTGGGCAAAGCATCCCATGATCACCACCGCCACACAGGTACCGACGAAGGTACCCGTGACCTGACAGATACCCTTCTCTACCACCATGCCCGACATGGGACGTGTCTGCAGAAACGCTGCCGAGATCAGCGCCCAATAGGGTCGATCGAGATCGAAGAAGAAGGCAGCGTAAAGGGCCAGCGCCATCGCCAGCACACCCTTGGTAGCAAACTTGAGCGCGAACGGCGAAGGCCTGATGAAGGCGGCCAGAGCGGGAGACATGGATCAGTGCTTCCCGTCAGCGTCTTGAACGGTCTGAACTGACTGGGCAGCAGATTCCGCCTTGTCATGCGTCACCTCATCATTGCCGTCCTCAGCAGCGATCAGCCTGACACTCGCCGTCATGCCGGCGGCAAGATTGACACCTGAGGCACGCACCGCCTCGATATCATCGAACTCCACCCGCACCGGAATGCGCTGCGCCAGACGCACCCAACTGAAGGTGGCGCTGACCTGAGGCAGCTGCTGGGCATTGGTCGCGGTGTTGTCATCGGCGATGCCTTGACCGATCCCCACGACCCGCCCCTTGAAGTCTTCATTGCCGCTCATCAGCGTGATCTGGACCGGATCGCCCGGACGCACATGCTGCAGCTTGGTCTCCTGGAAGTAGGCGCTCAGGTAGAAGGAGTCATCCTTGATCAGCGCCATCACCGCCGTGCCTGCCGTGACGTAATTTCCCTGACTGAGGTGCATGTTGAGGATGCTACCGTCGGCGGGTGCCACCACACGCGTGCGATCGAGATCCAGCTGCGCGGATTGCACCGCGGCCTCGGCCTGTTGCACATCAGCGCGGGCGACCTCGGCTTCCAGGCGCGCACTGTCGCGTTCTTCCTCACTGATGGCACGATTGGTCAAGCGACCACGACGATTGGCCTCATGCTCCTTCAGGCTCAGGGTCGCCTTGGCACTGGCCAGACTGGCCTTGGCCTTGGCAAGCGCGGCCTCGTAGCGCGCACGATCGACCTGAAGGATGACGTCCCCTTCCTTGACGCGCGTGGTATCCGCCACGTTCAGCTCACGCACCCAGCCGGAGACATCCGGACTCAGCGTGATCACCTCGGCGCGTACCCGAGCGTCACGCGTCCAGGGACTGTACATGTAGGTATTCCACAGCCACACGGCACACCAGGCTGCAGCCGCCACCAGACATAGAGTAATGATCCATTTGACGGCTTTGTGTCGCAGGTTGCGCATGCGGTTTCCTTGGGGGATAGAGGAACTGGAGGAAATGGGTGCCACGAAAGGATTCGCGGGGACATCAGGGTGACGAATGGCGAAACGCTGAAGGCATGACGTACGTCACGTCACGAGGGCTACCACCGCCGCCAGACAGATGACAAACAGCGAGATATCGAACCAGGCCTCGAACCAGAGCTCGTGATTGGCCAGCAGACGATGCAGCAGCGTACGAATGAGCCCCGCCGCCAGCAAGGCGACCAGGGCATAGACCAGCATCGGGCTGATCAGGAATTCCCCGACCACCATTTCATGCAGCGCATTGAAGCCAGACCCAACATCGTTGCCTGCGGCGATTTCCTTCATCGAGATGTCCTTGACTTGCGTTGTGCGAGAGCTGATTCCCGACTGATATGGATCCGACGGCCATGCGTGCAATCAGCGTTCAACGATGGTGGCTGCCTGGCATGCATTCAAGGCCCGCGGGTGAACTGTTCCACCAGGCGAACTTTGTGGGCAGCGTCATCGCTGAGAATATATGCAGGCTAACATTTTTCCGCGCCGCGCACCGTTGCGTCAGAAGAATCACCCCATTCCCAGCACAGCGCGCTACCAGAATCCGCTCTCCATTTGGCCAAGCGCTAATCGGCACAACCGGCATGAACACCAGGCATTCAGGTGGTAGCAGTAGTCAAGGTGGCCTGAAACGCAAAACGGCTTGCCCAGAAGGCAAGCCGTTTGTTTTGCATAGTGAAGACCACAAGCGGTGATCGTGAGGGTCGACTACACCGCGTAACCAAGCACGCGTGGCAGCCACAAGGCGAGCTCAGGGAACAGCATCACCACCGCCAACGCCGCCAACATCGCCACCACGAAGACCATCGCCCAACCGACCGTCTTCTCGAGCCGTACCCCGGCCACGCTACTGGTCACCATCAGATTGACCGCCACTGGCGGAGTGAACTGCCCGATCGCGATATTCATCGCCAGCAGGATACCGAACCACACCGGATGCCAGCCAAAGTGCTGCATTACCGGAATCAGCACCGGCATCAGGATCAGATAGATCGACACCGCATCCAGCAGCATCCCGGCGATCAGCACCGCCACCATCACCAGAATCAGCAGCGTCGTTCCGCTATCCGACAGCGTGATCAGCCATTCGGCCAGATGGCGGAAGGTACCCAGCATGGTGCCCGCCCAGGCGAATATGCCCGCCAGCGCGATGATCAGCATCACCACCCCCGAGATCACCGCTGCTTCCCTGAGCAGTTCCCACACCTGAGAGAGCTTGAGCTCACGGGTGATGAAGAGCCCGACACACAGCCCGTAGGCGGCCGCGACCACTGCCGCTTCCGTGGGCGTGAAGAGGCCTGAGCGCAGCCCGCCGAGGATGATCACCGGGGCCAGCAGCGCCGGAATCGCTGCGCGGAACGCCGGACCCAGCGCGATACGCTCGACCTGGGTCGGGTCTTCCCAGCGATAGCGCCGCGAGAGGAACCAGGCCGGCAGCAGCAAGGCTACGCCTACCAGCAGCCCGGGAATCAGGCCCGCGGCAAACAGCGCACGCAGATCCACCCCCGGCACCACGATGGAATAGAGGATCAACGCGATGGACGGCGGGATCAGGATCGCCGTGGAGGCCGAGGCCGCAATCAGCGTCGCCGAGAACGCCTTGGGATAGCCCGCCCGTGTCATGCTGGGAATCATCACCATCGCCACCGCGGCGGCATCCGCCGGACCGGAACCACTCATGCCGCCCATGATCAGACACACCAGCACCGCCACCAGCGCGAGACCACCGTGACGCGGCCCGATCAGCGCCTGGGCGAAGCGCACCAGCCGCGCCGCCACACCGGCACGCTCGAATACCAGACCAGTGAGGATGAACAGCGGAATGGCGATCAGCGGATACTTGGCGATGCTGTTGTAGGTGTTGGTGCCGAGGGTGGCCAACATGCTGACCGGCAGCCCCGCGACGATACCTACCGCACCCGACAGCCCCAGCGCGAAGGCGACTGGCACGCCGAGAATCAACAGGGCGGCGAAACTTGCGAGCAACCAGAGATCAGGACTCATGATCTGACTCCTTGTGCTCCGGCGACGCATTCTGTGCGGGTCCCTGCCCAGGCCCTTGCGCAAGACGCTCGACACACTGCTGCAGCTGACGCCAGGCCATCGCCAGCGCCAATATCGGCAGCCAGATCACGTACCACCAGTTGGGCAGGCCCAGTCCCGGTGACAGCGAGTCCCACTGATACTCCTCCAGCGCGAAGGTGCCACCAAACCAGATGACCAATCCGAGCACGACCAGCACCGCCAGAGTCTGCAATACCACCACCAGTCGCCACAGCGGCAACGGCAACACGTCTTCCAGCAGCGCGATACGAATATGTGCCTGACGGCGAATCGCCACCGAGGCGCCCGCCAGCGTCAGCAACACCAGCAGGAAGACCGAGAATTCCTCGGTAAAGGCAAAGGAGGCATCGGTGGCGTAACGCACCACCACGTTGGCCAGACTGATGATGCCGATAAGCCCCAGCGCCAACGCCGCCAGCCAGGATTCCAGCCGCACGCGTGGCGGTGGCCTGTCCACGGGGGCAGGCGCTGCGCTGGTGCCAGTTTGATGTAAGGCTTGTTGAGACGGTTGTTGAGACGATTGTTGCGACTTTTGCGACATGACACGCGATCCACACGAACGCCGAGGCTGTCAGGCCCCGGCGTGGTTCTTCACTCAATAACGCGCATAGACCGCATTATTCCCGATGTCATCTGCTCCATGAGCAGCGGCGATCATGGCCAGACTCAGCGCGAGGCCTCCACCTCGGCACGCGCCGTCTCGACCAGTGCCTCACCGATCTTCGGTGTCCAGCTCTCGTAGACCGACTGGGTGGCGTCACGGAAGGCCTGCATCGCATCTTCATCGAGCTTGACGACATTCACGCCACGCGCCTCGATATCCGCCAGCCGCTGGGCATTGCCCTCACGACTCATGGCGATCTCCCAGGCACCTGCTTCCTTGGCGGTCTCGGTCAGCAGAGTGCGCTCTTCCTCGCTGAGCGACTTCCAGACACGCTGGTTGGCGGCGAAGATCAGCGGGTCCGCCATGTAGTGCCAGAGGGTCAGGTGGGTCTGACCGACCTGGTCGATGCGTGCGACATCGAACACCGACAGCGGATTCTCCTGTCCATCCACCGCGCCGGTGGTCAGGGCCGGCTTGGCATCCGCCCAGCTCATCTGGGTCGGGTTGGCGCCCAGCGCCGTGAAGGTGTCCTGGAACAGCGGCGAGCCCACAACACGAATCTTCAGGCCTTTCAAGTCATCCGGCGTAGTGATCGATCTCGAGGAATTGGACACCTCACGGAAGCCGTTCTCGCCCCATGCCAGCGGCTTGATGCCCTTGGACTCGATGGCGGCGAAGACCTGCTTGCCCGACTCGCCTTGAGTCAGCGCATCGATGGCGGCGTGGTCCGGCATCAGGAACGGCAGCGAGAACAGGTTGAGCTCCGGCACCTGGGGCGACCAGTTGATGGTCGAGCCCACCGCGAGATCGATCAGCCCCTGACGCATGGCCGAGAATTCCTTGGTCTGGTCCCCCGCCACCAGCTGGGCATTGGGATAGACGCGCAGGGTAAGCTCGCCACCGGAGCGCTCCTCTACCAGCTCCGCCCACTTCTCGGCCGCCTGCCCCCACGGGAAGGCATCCGACAGCACGGTGGAAACCGACAGTTCACGTGCCTCGGCATCACTGGCCATCAGCGGTGACAGCAAGGCCAGACCAAGCACGCCCGCCATCAGGGCAGAGCGACCCGTGGCAGCGACACGCGGGCGCGCGCTCTGGCTGTGAGAACAAGCCGCAGAATGATCTGAAGAGCGGTGATGCAGATGACGAGAGGCGGGGCCAGCGTTGGCGTGTGTAGCGGTCAGGGTCATGAATAACCTCTTGATTATGATGTTGTTGAGTGTGTCCAGAGGCAGATTCGCATCTACTTTGGTCGCTGACCATTCGACCATGCGACAGATCGGCGCTTTTCGACGCTCACATGCCATCTCGCTGCATTACCGACTACTGTATATTCATCCACCCCCTCGGGTTTTCCAAGACCTCTTGCGTACGAAACGCTCGACCATGGGGTGTCATCAGCGTGTATTGCCAAGGAGTGCATCCAGCGATTCAAGAGGACCAACCTTGGTGCAGGCCCCGCCAACAGGGAGTTTGACGATATTCCCCTTTGCATGATGCCGTGCCTTTTACAACGCCAGCGTGTCCCGAGTCCGTGTCGGGTCATGGTTTCATGAGGAACTGTATATTTATCCACCCCATTACATTCTTGAGACAAATTTCACGATATGTCGCCTTTCATCCACGCAATGGCGCGCCACGGGTCGCAGACTGCGGATTCGGTCGGTAGACTGAGTGCCGTTCCCGCAAGGACCGACAACGACTGACCACCACCACGCACGCAAGTGCCGTACCTGACATCTCGTCGGCACCGCTTGAACGGTCCCGACCCTGACCGATGAGGCCCCTTCCATGCCGCACCCCCAGCAGGAAGCCGTACCCACTCCCACCTTCGAGACCGAGCCGCTCGACACGTCGCCCAAACGACTGCAGCCGACCAGCAGTCTCGGCGCAGCGGTCGTTCTGTGGTCGCTGCTGCTGGGAATGGGGATGCTGATGCTGGCCAACGGGCTGCAAGGCAGTCTGTTGGGGATTCGTGCTTCCTCGGAAGGCTTCAGCAACACCATGACGGGCATCATCATGTCGGCGTATTTCGCCGGCTTCCTGCTGGGCTCGACACTTGCACCGCGCAAGCTGCGTCGGGTCGGCCATGTGCGCACCTTCGCGGCGCTGGCCTCCATCACCTCGGTGTGCATCCTGATCCACGCACTCTATGTAGTGCCCGAGGTGTGGATCGCGATGCGCTTCATCACCGGTTTCGCCTTCGCCGGTCTCTACGTGGTGGCAGAAAGCTGGCTCAACAGCCAGGCGACCAACCAGATGCGGGGCCGCCTGCTGGCCATCTACATGGTGATCACCTATCTGGGCATGGGCGGCGGCCAGTTGCTGCTCAACGTCGCCAACCCGAATACCTATCTGCTGTTCATCCTGGTCTCGGTGATCATGTCCTTGGCGCTGGTGCCAATGCTGCTGTCCGCCTCACCGCAACCGGAAGGCGCACAGCCGGAGGCTATGGGGCTGGTGCGCCTGCTGCGTCTGGCGCCGCTGGGCACTCTGGGCGGCTTCGCCACCGGTATCGCCAACGGCACCGTCTTTGGGATGGGCGCGGTGTATGCCGACCGCGCCGGCTTGCCGGTGCAGGAAGTCTCCTGGTTCATGGGCGCCTTCATTCTGGGGGCCGCCCTGCTGCAATGGCCGCTGGGCAAGCTCTCCGACAAGCTCTCGGCCAAGAAGGTGATTCTGGGTTGCAGTCTCGGGGCGATCGCGCTGTCCATCGGCGGCGTGCCATTCAGTGGTGGCAGCATGCTGACCATGGCGCTGCTGGGGGCGGGGCTCGGCGGGCTGATCCTGACCCAGTACTCGCTGTTTCTGGCGGCGGCCAACAACCTGCTGACCACGCCACAGATCATCTCCGCCAGCGGCACGCTGGTACTGATGCATGGCGCGGGCGCGATTCTGGGTCCGCTTACCGCGGGTCTGCTGATGGAACGCTTCGGGGCCGTCGGCTTCCTCTATACCCTGACCGCCATTCACGTACTGATCGTGATTCTCGCCGCCAGCGTCACCAGCAAGCCGCGACAGGTGCTGGATGCCGAGGAAGGCGATCACCCCGGTCACTATGTGGTGGCGCCCTCCACCACCAGTCCGCTGAGTGCCGCCTGGGTCGAGGAAGCCATCACCGAGCCGGAAACCGGTCAGCTGGAATTCGACTTCGATGCCGAACCTGAGCCGGAGCCGAGCGAGGAAGAACTCGCCGCCCAGCAACAGGAAGCGGCCTCTGAAGCAGAAGAAGGCGTCGTGCAGCAGGTCGACAATGAGGAAGGCGTGATGAACGACCGCGTCACCGGCATGGAAGACGACTGGCATCTGGATGGCCATATCGATGAGCAGGCACAGCACCTCAGCGAAGAGGAACGTCGCGTCAAGTCGGAACCGGAGCGTGAGAGCTACTGAACACATCTGATGACATGCTCGAGTGATAGACAAGAACACCGCCTCTCGGGGCGGTGTTCTTGGTTGGGGCGGGCGAAACAGGGACAGGAGAAACTGAGACAGCAGAAACAAGGCAGGCGTAACAGCAAGACGGTACAGCGAGAGGATAACGCTCGGGGAAACGAAGAAGGCTCAAAACGATAGAGGCTCAGGATAGAGACTCAGCGACGACGCTTGCCCGCCCGCGCCACCAGATGCGGTGCCAGCACACCCTGCAGCCGACGCACGGCCTGGGAATGCAGCTGCGAGACACGCGACTCGGTGACATCGAGTACCGCGCCGATCTCCTTGAGGTTGAGCTTCTCCTGATAATAGAGCGCCATCAACAGCTTCTCGCGCTCCGGTAGCCGCGCGATGGCCTCATTCAAGGCCCGCCGCGTATCGGCCTCTTCCAGGGCGTCATGCGGCAAGGCAAACGGCGTGGTGAAGGGCGTCACCTCGGGCGAGGCATGACCGCCCACTAGCCCGCCTTCCTCATCCATCATCTCGTCCAGCGACATCACCATGCCGTTGTTGGTGTCCAGCAGCAGGCGTCGATAGTCCTCCAGCTCAAGCCCCATGGCGGCGGCGATCTGGGTCTCCTCGGGCGGATAGCCCAGGCTCTGCTCAAGCTGCTGGATCACGCTCTCAAGCTCGCGCCCGGCCCGGCGCACACTGCGCGGCAACCAGTCACGCGAGCGCAGCTCATCGAGCATCGCACCCCGGATGCGCTGACTGGCATAGGTGGCAAAGCTGGCACCGTAGCCCTGCTCATAGCGGCCCACGCATTCGCACAACCCCAACATGCCGGCCTGAATCAGATCCTCGAGATCGACACTCGCTGGCAAGCGCACCTGCAACTGCAGCGCGATCCGGCGCACCAGCGGCTGATATTCGGTGTAGATATCCTGCTGGGCCATGCGCCCATTGGCGGTATACATCGGCGTCCTGGTCCTCGCTTGCATCCCTCGGGGTGGTTTGACTCAGGGTCATGCCCCCATCCTCGGGACTCCTGTTCCCAGCGTATTGTCGCGCCCCTGCCACAAACCATTCGCTCGAATAGCTACTCTCAGCGACGGCTTTCCTGCCTTACGTCGCAACTCCGCCTCGGGGAGGCGGAAATGAAGACACAAAGGAAGAGACAGTGAGTTAGCGCGAGACACCCACAACGCCCACCAGCCGGTCGACAGAATGTCTGGAGGGTGAAGCGAGAGTGGAGCGAGGATGTCACGAGGAGCGCCCGCAAGAAGAGCGCGCAAGGAAAGCCAGAGGGACAGCCGGAATGAGAAACGTCGAAAGGCCGCAAAAAATTTCTAAAGTTCTGCCGCGCCGCGACGATAACTGAAGCAACGGCACAGGAGTCGTTACTGGCGACACGCCATCTATCTCCCCATTACGACAGGAAGTGACACATGGCTTCAGTGATCAATACCAACACCCTTTCCATGGTGACTCAGCAGAACCTGAATCAGTCCCAGAACGCCCTGAACACCTCCATGGAACGCCTGTCCTCCGGCATGCGTATCAACAGCGCCAAGGACGACGCCGCCGGCCAGGCCATCGCCAACCGCATGGACTCCCAGATCACCGGCCTGTCCCAGGCGCAGCGTAACGCCAACGACGGCATCTCTGTCGCCCAGACCGCTGAAGGTGCTTTGAATCAGGTCAACGATAACCTGCAGCGCGTCCGTGAACTGACTGTTCAGGCGCAGAATGGGACCAACAATACAGATGATTTGCAGTCGATTCAGGACGAAATCACCTTGAGGATGGAAGAGATTGATAGAATATCTTCTCAAACAGACTTTAATGGCGTTAAAGTACTGGACAGCAACCAGTCGCTTACTATTCAGGTAGGCGCCAATGACGGTGAAACAATAGACATCGACCTTAAGCAAATCAATTCAGACACCCTAGATATGGCTGGTTTTAATGTCGGTGGCCTTTCGGGCTCCTTAAGTGAGATAAAAACTGATGATGGAGCTGGAAATACAACTTCAGTAGAAGTTGACCTCAGTGGAGTTACTAATGGTCCCGCTGGTGAAATCACATTACATGGGTATGGAGATTACACCGCCACAGATGGTAAATACGCCAACTACGCTATCCAAGATGAACAGGGAAACATGTATGAAATTGCTGCTTCAGATGTCGCTGCTGATGGTACAGTAACCCATGATTTCACAGATGCTGCAGGTCTTCAGGCAGCAAAGGATAATTACGATACAGCCGCCAGCACTGGATTGACGGCAACTGCAAACCCACTTGATACGATTGATGCAGCCCTCAAACAAGTAGACAGCATGCGTTCCGACCTCGGTGCCGTGCAGAACCGTTTCGATTCCGCCATCACCAACCTGGCGACGACTGAAACCAACCTGGCCTCTGCCCAGTCGCGTATTCAGGATGCCGATTACGCAGAAGAAGTCTCCAGCATGACCACTGCACAGATTCTGCAGCAGGCGGGGACTTCCATGCTGACCCAAGCCAACCAGGTGCCGCAGAACGTGCTGTCCCTGCTGGGCTGATCTCTGGCTCGCGTGCTGCATAGGTCTGTCACTCCGCAAGAGTGGCAGGCCCGTCGCTGGCAGAAGATAGTGGCCTTGTTGATATGGGTCCTTTTAGCCAACAGCGCTCTTGCATTTCAACCTCCGCCAGCGATATCCAGCAGCAGCAAACAAAAAGGGCAGACGCATCGCGTCTGCCCTTTTTGTTTGGAATGCGGATAGGAATCACACCGCCATATTCATGATTTCCTTGTAGGCACTCAGCAATTTGTTGCGCACCTGCACGGTCATCTCGAATTCCAGTGAGGCTTTCTGGCCTGCCACCATGACCTGATCAAGGCTGACATCCGGGCTGCCCAGCTCGAAGGCCCTGGCCTGCCCCGCCGCGACCTGCTGTGACTGGCTGACGCGCGCCAGCGAATCCTTGAGCATGCCGGCAAAGCCCTGCGCATCAGTGCCGCTGGCCTCTGACACTGCGCCTACCGGCTGAGCGTTGCTCCCGGCCGCCTGCGCCGCCATCTGATCGAGCTGCTGCAGACTGCCCGTCATCGCGGACGACATCGCCGCGCCGACTGCCTCAATCGCCATCTCGTCTCTCCTTTCTCAACGCGCGCCATTCATCTGCCGCTTTCAGTGGGGCTCAGACTACCAGTCAGTCGAGTGGCTGAAGGTGACTAATACCCCTGTTTTGCGACGCTATTCGTCTGATTGGATGTGCGCCCAGCTTCGATAATGGCCAGCCTACGCAAAAGGCGATGCGAAACGCGAGGTTGTTGGCCCTTCGCTTTCACGTCTCGCCCTGCTTGCTGGAATCACCCGCTGCGAGTTCAGACCACGGCGCTTATCGGACATCTGCATGAGTACACCCAGCCAGACAGCGCCCCAGTCGGGCACCTCGACGACGTCATCATCACCGGAAAAGCCAGCCAATCCCTTGCTGGCGCGCCTGGCGGCATTGCCACGCCTGCCGCTCATCATGGCGGCCGCCTTCAGCGTGGCCGTCATTGTCGCGTTGTTGCTGTGGGGCGCTGGCACCCAGTGGAGTGTGCTCTATCGTGATCTGCCCGCCAGCGAAGGCGGCGAGATCGTCGCGCAACTGGAACAGACCGGCGTGCCCTATCGACTGAGCAATGAAGGCGCCACCGTCGAGGTCCCCAAGGAGGATGTCTATCGCCTGCGTCTGGCACTTGCCCAGCAGGGCCTGCCCAGCCAGGGCGGTTCCGGCTTCGAGCTGATGGATACCCAGGCCTTCGGCATCAGCCAGTTCACCGAACACGTCAATTACCAGCGCGCCCTGTCCGGCGAGCTGTCACGCACCATCGCCAGCCTCGAGCCGGTGTCCAGCGCCCGTGTGCACCTGGCGCTGCCGGAAGATTCCGTCTTCGTGCGCGAGCGCCGCCCAGCGACAGCCTCTGTCGTGGTCGAACTAAAGGGCGGCCAGCAGCTCAAGGCACGTCAGATCCAGGCCATCCAGCATCTGGTGGCCGGCAGCGTGCAAGGCCTGGCAAGCGAAGACATCACCGTCGTCGATCAGGACGGCAACCCGCTGTCGCGCCCGGCGGGCGATGCGCTCAACCTCGATGGCAGTGCGCTGGAATATGCCCAGGCACTGGAGCGCAGCTATCAATCGCGCATCAATGCCCTGCTGACGCCACTGGTGGGACGCGACAACTTCCGCGCCGAGGTCAGCGCCCAGCTCGATTTCTCCCACGCCGAAGAGACCGAAGAGCTCTACACGCCCAACCAGCAACCGGGCAGCGCAGCGGTGCGCAGTGAACAGCTCAACAACACCGGCGCCGGCGAGATGCTCGGCATCGGCGGCGTGCCGGGCGCCCTCTCAAACACCCCTCCGGGAATTGCCGCCTCGCCCATCAATGCCGATGACGCGGCGAATGATGGCAGCACACAGACAGACGACGCAGCCAGCGGCCTGAGCAACTATCAGCGCAGCAGCACTATCAACTATGAAGTCAACAAGCGCGTGCGCCACACCCGTGCGCGCCTGGGTCGCCTCGACAATCTCTCGGTGGCGGTGGTGATCAATCACCGTCGCAGCATGGACAGTGACGGCAACCCGATCAGCGAGCCGCTCGCTGCTGACCAGCTGGCACAGATCGATTCGCTGGTGCGCGAGGCGATGGGCTTCAATGCCGAACGTGGCGACAGCCTGAGCGTGATCAATGCGCCCTTCATGACCGCCGAGCAGCAGAACGCCGGCCCGCCGCAGCAGTGGTGGGAGAAGTGGCTGAACAATCCCGAGATGCAGGCGCTGGCCATCGAGCTTGGCCGCTACCTGATCATCGGTTTCATCGCCTGGCTGCTGTATCGCAAGTTGCTGCGCCCGCTGCTGCGTCCGCAGGAGGCTTACCAGACCATCGGTCAGCCGCCCGGCACTCAGGCAGCGGGTGGCATCGGCGGCATGGAGTCTGGCCTGGCGACGGCCAATGGTGAGCTGGGCAGCATGATGGCGAGCCAGACAGCACTGGCCAGTGGCCCGCGCACGCCGACCACCTATCAGCAGAACCTCAAGGATGCACGTGACATGGCCCGCGATGACCCGCGCATGGTCGCCATGATCCTCAAGAACTGGATGAGTCACCATGAGTAAGACACTGACGAACATGGAACGCAGCGCTGCCCTGATCATGAGCCTTGACGAGGACAGCGCCGCAGAGGTCTTCAAGTTCCTGTCTGCCCAGGAGATCCAACAGCTCAGCGCGACGATGACCAACATGCCGCAGGTCACCCAGGAGCAGATGGCGAAGACGCTGGAGGCATTCCACGCCGACAGCGAGCAGTTCAGCGCCGTCAATCTGCTCTCCACCGACCATATCCGCTCGGTGCTGGTGAAGGCGCTGGGTCAGGAGCGTGCCAGCTCGCTGCTCGAAGACATCTACGAGAGCTCCGGTCAGAACAATGGCATCGAGACGCTGAACCTGATGGAGCCGCCGCTGGTGGCCGAGATGATCCGCGACGAGCACCCGCAGATCATCGCCACCATCATGGTGCACCTGGAGCGCCATCAGGCCTCGCAGATTCTCGAGCACTTCTCCGACACCCTGCGCAACGATGTGCTGCTGCGTATCGCCACCTTCAGTGGCGTGCAGCCGGCAGCCCTGCAGGAACTGACCGAAGTGCTGAGCAACATGCTCAGTGGCCAGAACCTCAAGCGCAGCAAGATGGGCGGCATTCGTACCGCGGCCGAGATACTCAACCTGATGCCGGGGCAGCAGGAAGAGCAGGTGCTCGAGGCGATGCGCCACCACGACGAGAGTCTGGCGCAGCAGATCATCGACGAGATGTTCGTGTTCGAGAATCTGGTCGGGCTCGAGGACCGTTCCATCCAGCTGCTGCTCAAGGAAATCGACAACGAGACGCTGGTCACGGCGCTCAAGGGCTCTCCCGAGGCGATCATCCAGAAATTCCTGCAGAACATGTCGCAACGTGCCGCCGAAATGCTGCGTGATGACATGGAGGCGCGTGGCCCGGTGCGTGTCAGCCAGGTCGAGGCCGAACAGAAGAGCATCCTGCAGACGGTACGTCGACTGGCCGACAGCGGCGAGATCGTGATCAACAGCGGTGGCGAGGATTATGTCTAGTGAGCGCCATGTGTAGTGAGGACTGTGCCTAATGAAGACCATGTCCAGTTCTGACCCGCATCATGACACGCCTGAGCCGTGGACCGAGCGCGACGTGGCGAGCAGCGACGACATGCATCAATGGCAGCCGCTGGAACTCGACGCGCTGGATGGCAAGGCCACAGCGTCTCAGTCGGGTGGCGGCTTTCAAGCTGGCATGCCGCACACTGCGGCGCCGGATGTCGGCCTGATCCGGCGCATGGCACAGCGTGCTCGCTCGACCTTCGAGCAGGAGACGCTAGAGCAGCAACAGGCAGCACGTGACGAAGGCTATGCCGCGGGTGAGAAAGCCGGTTATGAAGCGGGTCTGGCGCGTGCAAGGCAGGAAGCCGCCGAGCAGGCGGCGCGTCAGACCGAGGCCGCCCAGCTGGCACTCGAACAGCAGGCCGCCCAGCTGGCACCGCTGATCGAGAACCTGCAGCAATCGCTGGCGTGCCTGGATGAGCAGATCAGCGATGAGCTGGCGGCACTGGCCATCAGCGTCGGCCAGCATCTGGCCCGCGAGGCATTTCGTGCTCACCCGGAGCACATCATCGCCAGCGTGCGCAGCCTGCTGGCGGCTGATCCGCCGCTGATCGGCCGCCCGCGCCTGTATCTGAATCCGGACGACCTGCCGCGCGTCGAGCAGGCAATGGGCGAACAGCTCACCAGGCTGGGCTGGCAATGTCTGCCGGACGCCAGCCTGAGCTTAGGCGGGTGTCGCGCCGAGGCCGACAGCGGCTGTCACGATGCCAGCCTCGAGAGCCGCCTGGACATGCTGTCACGCCAGCTGCGCCATCGCGGCAGCGCCGATGGCAGCCTGCATGGCAAGGACGAGGCCAGCGGCTCGCGCATCGTGCAACGCCAGGCGTCAGGACATGCACAGCCAGAGCAGGCACGCACTGAGCTGGCAGGAGATCGCACATGAGTGACACGCCATGAGCCCCTCTTCCGCACAGCAATGGCGCAGCGCGCTGGGCGCCATTCGTGAGCGCGTCGAGAGCCTCGAGCCCCAGCGCAGCAATGGCCGCCTGGTGCGCGCGACCGGCCTGGTGCTGGAAGCGGTCGGCCTGCGCCTGCCGGTGGGTGCCAGTTGTCTGGTCGAGCTGGGCGCGAACCTGCCGCCGGCCGAGGCCGAGGTGGTCGGCTTCGCCGATCAGACCCTCTACCTGATGCCCATCGACCCGCTCAGCGGCGTCGCACCGGGCGCGCGGGTATTTCCGCTCGGGCATGGCAATGTCGGCGAGCGACGCTATCCGGTCGGCGAAGCGCTGCTCGGGCGGGTCGTCGATGGCGTGGGTCGCCCGCTGGATGGCCTCGGACCGCTGGAAGATGTCGAACATGCGCCGCTGGAGAGCCGTCCGCTCAATCCGCTGGAGCGCGCGCCCATCGACACGCCGCTGGATGTCGGCATACGCGCCATCAATGCCCTGCTCAGCGTCGGCCGTGGTCAGCGCATGGGGCTGTTCGCCGGTTCTGGCGTCGGCAAGAGTGTGCTGCTGGGCATGATGGCGCGCTTCACCGATGCCGATGTGATCGTGGTCGGCCTGATCGGCGAGCGTGGGCGTGAGGTGCAGGAATTCATCGAGAACATTCTCGGCGAACAAGGCCTCAAGCGTGCCGTGGTCGTGGCCACGCCAGCCGACATGACTCCGCTGCATCGCCTCAAGGGCGCCAGCTACGCGACGCGCATCGCCGAGTCCCTGCGCGACAAGGGCCAGAATGTGCTGCTGATCATGGATTCGCTGACCCGCTACGCGATGGCCCAGCGCGAGATCGCCCTGGCCATCGGTGAGCCACCGGCCACCAAGGGCTATCCGCCTTCGGTATTCGCCAAGCTACCGGCGCTGGTGGAACGCACCGGCAACGGCCGGCGTGGTGGCGGGTCGATCACCGCCTTCTATACCGTGCTGACCGAAGGCGATGACCAGCAGGACCCCATCGCCGACAGTGCCCGCGCGATTCTGGATGGGCATATCGTGCTGTCGCGGCGCATCGCGGAAAGCGGCCACTACCCGGCCATCGATATCGAAGCCTCGATCAGCCGCGCCATGTCGGCGGTGGCGCCGGAGCGGCAGCTCACCCGCGCCCGTCGCTTCAAGCAGTTCTATTCCAGTTATCAGCGCAATCAGGACCTGATCGCCATCGGCGCCTACCAGCCCGGCAACGACAAGGTGCTCGACGCCGCGGTGCGCCTGCACGAGCCGATGGGACGCTTCCTGCAACAAGGCACTACACAGCACGCAAGTCTTGCCGATAGTACGAACATGCTCGAACAATTGCTGGCCCAGCCATGATGGCCGCCTTCACCTGTCATTGATCGGGAACCCTCACTGAATGGCCATCTCAACGTCACGTTTCGACACCCTGACCCAGCTGAGCGAGCGCCGGCGTGATGGCGCTGCGCGCCAGCTCACCAGCCAGCGTCAGCGTCAGGAAACCGCCGCCCAGCAACTGGTCACCCTCGAGCAGTACCGTCTCGACTACTGCCAGCAGATGCAGGCACGCCTGACGCAGGGGCTGGACCCGGCCAGCTGGCACAACTATCAGGCCTTCATCGCCTCGCTGGACAAGGCGATTGCCCAATGTCGCGCACGGGTAGCCCAGGAGCAGACCCAGACGCACCATCAGCATCAGCGGCTGGTGAAGGAACAGCAGACCCACGCGGCCTGGCAGGGCCTGGCGGATCGCGCCAGCCTGAGCGCCGCGCTGCAGGCGCGCACCGCCGAGCAACGCCAGAGTGATGAACAAGCCACCCAGGCCTGGTTACGCCGTGCCAATGGCTGAAGACGGCCAGTCAGAGGAGTGACACCATGACGGACACTGCACGCATCTCGATGTTGTCGGCCACCTCGCCAACCATCTCGCCAACAAGAGCACCGACCAGCGCCCAGGTCTCCTCCGAGGCGACTCGCTCGCGCGACGACGTCGGCTCGGCTTCCGCAGAGAGCGCCTTCGAGGCACATCTGTCCCGCGCGCAGCGCGAGGATCGCCAGCAGGATAGGCAAGCGATGCAGACGCAGGCGCAAGAGGCACAGCAACAGCGTGTCGAGCGTCGCGAGGCCGCCGAAGACAAGCATGCGCAGCACCTCGAACAGGCTCAGACAGCGTCGTCAGAGACATCGTCCACTGCGGACCCGGCCGCTGCCGCCCTTCAGAGCGGCAACCTCCCGCCTGCTCAGCCCTCATCGGCAAGCCAGACAGCAGGACAGCCCTCAGCGCAGTCACTCGAGGTCTCACGACTGGATAGCAGCGTCGAGCGCGGCATCTCGCGCATGCAACAATTGCAGCAGCTCACGCAAGGCGGCCAAGGCACTTCTGGCAGTGACGAGGCAGCATTGAACACGACAACTGCTGCAACAATTGCCACGTCAGCGGTCAACACGGTAAACAACACGGCGCTGCAAGGAGACTGGCTGGCCGCGCTGCGCAACCCAGCGGCGGCTGGACTGGATGGCGCCATTGCGGATCAGGCGCCCAGCAGCAAGAGCTCCGCGGCAGCGGCAGGCAGCCTGAGCGCGGATGCGCCCTCCTCGCTGACGGACGGCGCACTGGGTCCGCTGACCGATGAGGCCATTGAAGGCGTCACCGCCAAGGCCGACGGCGCTTTGCTTGATGCCAACGGCTCACGCGCCGGTGCCGATCAGTCCCAGCTCTCGGGTGCGTCAACAGCTGGCGTGTCAGCCGGCGCATCGAGTTCGAGCGCTGCAGGCAGCGGCGCCTTGCTCAATGGCACGGGCAATGCTGCCGGCAATCCAACGGGCATGACATCACAGGCGGGAGCCTTGATTCCCGCGAGCGTCGGCACTCAGGCTTGGCAACAGGCACTCAGCGAGCAGGTGGTACGCATGCAGCTGAGCAAGTCGCCACAGGCCGAGATCGCGCTCAATCCAGCCAATCTGGGCAAGCTGACCATTCGCCTCAACATTGGTGAGCAGGGCACCAGCGCGCACTTCGTCGCGGGCCACCAGCAGGTGCGCTCGGCGGTCGAGTCATCCCTGAGCGAGCTGCGTCAGGCGCTGGAATCTCAGGGACACGAGCTGACGGCGATCAGTTTCAGCAGTCAGGACGACATGCAGCAGGACGATCCTCGGGACGAGACGCCGGACAACTCGGCCAATCAGGGTCAGTTCGCCCAGCGCCTCGAGGGTCAGCCGGCGAGTGGCGCCAGCACCAGCGCTGACGCCATGGAGGGAAGCCTCGCCGCGAGCAACCTCACAGGCGAGCTCACAAGTGCACCCCAGATAACCTGGGGACGACGTGAATGGCAGGCATGACGGGCCGGGTGTTTTACAAAATGCTTTTACCAGGTGCTTCTGTCAGCGGCTCCCGTCAGGTAGCTGTCAGATAAGCCCGCCTGGCGCGTCATCATTCAAGTAAGCGCTCGCACGTGGCGTTATTCCGCCGTTCGATAACCACGCCTTAGGTCATACTGGCCCCGCCACCGACTCCAGGGACACCGCACCACGATGTCAACGATTATCACCACCCCCGCCAGTCAGCGTCGCTCCTGGCTGCTGATCGGGGTCATCAGCCTGATGAGTGCCGTGATCGCGGCGCTAGTGGCCGTCTATTTCGCACTGCCGATGCTCAGTGATCAGAAGGCCGCACAGGACGACGAGCCGGAAGTCGTGGTCGTGCCACCGCCGGTCTTCATGCCGCTGGCGCCCTTCACGGTCAACCTGGAAAGCCCGCGCGGCAATCGCCTGCTCTATATCGGCATCACGCTCAAGATGGCCGATCAGGACGCGGTGGCGCGCGTGGAAGAACTCAAGCCCGAACTCAAGAGCCGCCTGCTGCTGTTGCTGTCAGGCCAGAGCCCGGATGAGCTGATCACCCAGGCCGGCAAGCAGGCGCTGCAAGGCACCCTGACCGAGGAGCTTTCGCGCCCCTACAGTGAAGGCGGCCAGCCACTGGCCATCTCCGGCGTGCTGTACAACGACTTCATCGTGCAATAACTGGCCATGGCTCAAGACGATCTGCTGTCACAGGACGAAATCGATGCTCTGCTCTCCGGCGTGAACGGTGATGGCGGTGCGACGGCTGACGCCTCGAGCACGCCCGCCGAAGCGCGCATTCGTCCCTTCGACCCGGCACGCCAGCACCGCATCATCCGGGATCGCCTGCATGCCCTGGATATCATCAACTCGCGCTTCAGCCGTCAGTTCCGCATGGGGCTGTTCAACCTGATCCGCCGCGGCGCCGATATCACTGCCGGGCCGGTGCAGTTCCTGAGCTACAACGAATTTTCCCGCAACGTGCCGGTGCCGACCAACATCAACCTGTTCACCATGAAACCGCTGCGCGGTACCTCGATGCTGGTATTTCCGCCCAGCCTCGTGTTCATGGTCGTCGACAGCCTGTTCGGCGGTGATGGTCGCTTCGTGACCAAGTCAGAGGGACGGGAATTCACGCGCACCGAACAACGCGTCATCCAGCGCCTGATGCAGCTGGCCTTGAATGCCTACCGCGACGCCTGGTCGGCGGTCTACGCCGTGGAAGCCGACTACCTGCGCAGCGAGATGCAGGTCAAGTTCGCCAATATCACCAGCTCTCCCAACGAGATCGTGGTGTGCACCAGCTTCCATCTGGAGGTCGGCAATCACAGCAGTGACTTCCAGATCTGCCTGCCCTACTCGATGATCGAGCCGCACCGCGAGCTGCTCTCGAGCCCGCTGCAGGAAACCAGCGCCGAGGGTGACAGCCGCTGGGGCGAGCGCCTGCGCAAGGAAGTGCGCGCCACCGATGTCGAGCTGCACGCCGACTTTGCCAGCATCACCACCACGCTGGGCGCCTTGGCCGAACTTGCCGTGGGCGATGTGCTGCCCATCGAGAAGCCCGAGCGCGTCAACGCCTACGTCAACAACGTGCCGGTGCTAGAAGCCGGTTTCGGTCGCGCCAATGGCCACCGCGCCCTGCGCGTGACCCGCATCATCAATCATCCGATCAACACTGCCAGCGAGGACAGCGGCGATGAGTGAGCCCAATTCGCCAGACGCGCCCGCGCCCAAGGCCACCCCGAATTCCCCGACATCCGGCACTGACGACCCCTGGGCCGATGCGATGACCGAGCAGATGGGCGACGAGTGGGCCAAGGCGCTGGAAGAACAGCAGAGCGAGGCTGCCCCCCAGGGCGGCGACATCTTCGAGCCCCTCGATGGCAGCAGTGGCGGCGCACGCCCGCGCGAGCTGGACATGATCATGGACATCCCGGTCAAGATGACCGTGGAGCTGGGACGCACGCGCCTGACCATCAAGCAGCTGCTGGAGCTGTCGCAGGGCTCGGTGATCGAGCTGGATGGTCTGGCCGGTGAGCCGATGGACATCCTGATCAACGGTTACCTGATCGCCCAGGGCGAGGTGGTCGTGGTCGAGGACAAGTACGGTATCCGCATCACGGAAATCATCACCCCCAATGAGCGGGTACAGAAGCTCAACCGCTAAGGCTGTTCCTGTCATGACCTCCGATGCCCCTGACGGCGCGATCCTGCTGCCGGATGCCGAGACAGCGCCCTTGAGCGCTGCCAGCACCAACACCAGCACCAACGCCAGCACCCAGGCGCCGTCACCGGCTTTTCTCGGTAGCGACGCAAACCTGACTGCCGACACAGGCCACAGCTCACCGCTGGGCGCGGCCAGCCTGGTCAATACCGGGCTGGCACTTGCCGGCGTGATCGGCGTGATCCTGCTGCTCGCCTGGCTGATGAAGACACTCGGGGGTGCCCAGACACTGCGCGGCAATCGCATTGCCCTGCGTCCGCTGGCGCGTCTGGCGCTGGGCCACAAGCAGAGCCTGGTGGTGGTAGCGGTAGGCAACCAGCAATTGCTGCTGGGCGTCGGGCCGGCGGGCATCACCTCCCTCGGTGAGCTGACGGCCGAGAATGGCGGCCTGGTACCCGCAGACGCTGGCAGCACTCCGAACGACGTATCGCTGGCCTCGCCTGCCTCCGCAACTGGCAGTAGCGGCGCCGCGGCGGGCTTTGCCGAGCTGCTGCGCGACCGCCTCGCTAGACGCTCGCCGGCTGCTACATCTGCCACGATACCCTCTGATGTGACGCAAACTGCCACCTCAGACAAGACAGATGACGCGGAGCCTCGCTCATGACGGGGCTGGTGAGGTTGTCACCGATCATGAGAGCTCGCGGGCTGAAGACAGGAGGCCTGCTGACAGGACTCTTGATCGTATTGTCGGCATGTCTGCTGACCAGCCAGGCAGCACACGCCGATGTGCTCAGCGGCCTGACCAGCCAGCCACTGCCGGACGGCGGCGAGTCCTGGTCGCTGAATATCCAGACGCTGATCCTGCTCAGTGGCCTCGCCCTGCTGCCGGCGGCCTTGCTGATGATGAGTGCCTTTACCCGCATCATCATCGTGCTGGGCCTGCTGCGCACCGCGCTGGGCACCGCGTCTGCGCCGCCCAATCAGGTGCTGGTCGGCATCGCGCTGTTTCTGACCTTCTTCGTGATGTCGCCGGTGCTGGAGCGTATCTACGACGAGGCCTGGCAACCCTATGACAGCCAGGCCATCAGCCTGCAGGAAGCCATCGAACGCGGCGGCGATCCGCTGCGCGACTTCATGCTCGGTCAGGTGCGTGAGCCGGATATCGCCCTGTTCGCGCGCCTGGCCAAGGTCGAGGAAATCCAGACCCCGCAGGACGTGCCGTGGCGGGTGCTGCTGCCGGCCTTCGTCACCAGCGAGCTGAAGACCGCCTTCCAGATCGGCTTCAGCCTGTTCGTGCCCTTCCTGATCATCGATCTGGTGGTCGCCAGTGTGCTGATGGCGCTGGGGATGATGATGGTGCCACCCGCCACCATCTCGCTGCCCTTCAAGTTGATGCTGTTCGTGATGGTCGATGGCTGGCAGCTGCTGCTGGGGTCGCTGGCCGAGAGCTTCTATTGAGAAAGCTTCTACTGAGAGAGCATCTACTGAGCCAGGCCCTGTCGTCACGCCGTCACCAGACTTTCCAGTCGTGACGCGCAACCGTACCGAGCCACCGGGTATTGCTAGCCTCGACAGCTCATATCTGCCCATCTTCCCATCGAGAACGCGCCGCCATGACCCCTGAAGTCATCACCAGCCTGGCCTCGCATGCCATGTACATCACCCTGTTGGTGGCAAGTCCGCTGCTGGCCAGCGCTCTGTTCATCGGCCTGATCGTCAGCCTGTTCCAGGCCGCGACCCAGATCAACGAGATGACCCTGTCCTTCATCCCCAAGATTCTCGGCGTGTTCGGCACCCTGGTACTGGCCGGCCCCTGGTTGCTGGAGACGCTGATCGACTTCACGCGCAGCGTCTTCACCGGCTTCCCGCACCTGATCGGATGAGCGATGCAAGTCACCATGAAGCCTGACGCTTCCCCCGCGAGAGGTCGCCCCCTTGCCGGATGACCTGCTGTCCCCCGAACACCTCCAGGCCCTGCTGCTGAGTGTGATGTGGCCCTTCGCGCGCCTGTCCGGGTTCATGATCAGCGCGCCGCTGTTCGGTCACCGCAGCCTGCCCACGCCGGTGCGCCTGTTGATGGCCTTTGGCCTGGCGCTGATCATCGCGCCGCTGGTCGATAGCCCGCCGCCTGTAGATGTGCTCGGCCCGGCCGTCGTCTGGCAGCTGGCCTTGCAGATGGGGGTCGGTCTGGCACTGGGCCTGGTGATGCGTATCACCTTCGCCATCGTCGAGGCAGCGGGAGAATTCATCGGCTTGCAGATGGGGCTGGCCTTCGCCAGCTTCTTCTCGGCTGACACCGGCACCAATACCCAGGTGCTGTCGCGTCTGCTGGGCATGCTGGCCATGCTGCTGTTTCTGGCCTTCAATGGCCATCTGCTGGTGCTGGAAATCCTGGTCACCCACTTCCACGAGATTCCCCTCGACCTGCGCCGCATGGGGCCTGTCGGGCTCGAGAATCTGTTGCTGTGGAGTGCCAGCCTGTTCAGCGCCGGCCTGCTGCTGGCCTTGCCGCTGGTTGCCTCGCTGCTGGCGATCAACCTCGCGATGGGCGTACTCAACCGCTCGGCGCCGCAGCTGTCGGTGTTCTCGATCGGCTTCCCGCTGACCCTGTTGCTGGGTATCGCGATGCTGTGGCTGATGATGCCGGGCATGACGGACTGGCTATCGCTGCTGTTCCGTCAGGCGCTGGGCGCCTTCCAGGCCGTGCATGAAGGCCTGGGCACGATGCCATGACATGCAAGCAGTGACCTGAAAAGCAAAGACCTGAAAAGCAAAGACCTGAAAAGCAAAGACCTGAAAAGCAAAGATCTGAAAAGCAAAGATCTGAAAAGCAACGACCAGAACGCAAGAGCCGCACCGGATGCCATCGCGAGAGCGAGTATCCAGTGCGGCTTTTTCATCATTCCTCGAACGCGGTCACGCCATCACTCAGCGCAGATAGTCGAACAGCGACATGCCCGAGATATCCGAGAACGCCTGCTGTGAGGCCTGCAGTCCCACCTGGGTCAGCGAGTAGTCGGAGATCGCCTCGTTGTAATCCAGATCGATCAGGTCCGAGCGGGTCGAGGCATAGTTGAGCTCACGGTCATCCCCGATGATATCCAGTGAATCCAGCTCGTTGAGCTTGGTGCCGACATCGGCACGCACCGTCAGCACATTGTC
This sequence comes from Cobetia sp. MB87, assembly GCF_011319755.1. Lineage (NCBI taxonomy): Bacteria > Pseudomonadati > Pseudomonadota > Gammaproteobacteria > Oceanospirillales > Halomonadaceae > Cobetia > Cobetia sp. MB87. The sequence continues at coordinate 197,386 of NZ_VFBC01000002.1, forward strand.
CAGACTGTTGCTGAACTGGCGACTGGCGGTCGAGATGGCGTTGTTGAAGGCGGCCTGATCGGCCTCGCTCTCGATCGGCGTGCTCAGCGCAGTGATCAGCCCATCCAGATTGGCGAACACATCGGCACTGGCCTCGCCCTCCTCGACCACCAGCTGCGTTGCCTTGCCTTCTGCCTGAGCCTCAGCGACCTGTTGCTCATCACCGGACAGCGTCATCGACAGGCCATTGAACGCAAGGGTCATGCCATCGCTGAACGCCACAGGCGATGGCAGCGGCTCGCCTTCGTCGTCGAGGATAGGGAGATCATTACCTTCGGCATCGGTGCCGCTGATCGTGACGCCGGCGGCTTCGATGCTGATGCTATAGCCCGCGCCATCGACCCGCGCCGAGGCGTCGATGACTTCCGGCCCCTTGAAGGTGATCGGCAGTGACGACTCGCTCTCGCTGGTCTGGCGGGCAAGCTGCTGATTGCCGGATGCCACGCCGCCAAAGATCTGGCTGCCGGTATGATTGACCTCCATCAGGCGGGAGCTGTCGACGCGTTGCTGGCGCTGCTGATCATCGCCGCGATAGCTGCCATCCTCGCCAAAGGGCGCCGTGTCACCGCTCATGCCACCGAACAGATAGTTGCCATTGCCGTCGGTGCTGTTGGCCAGTCCCAGCAACACTTCGCGACTGCCTTCAATCTCGGTGGCCAGCGCATCACGGTCGCTGTCACTGAGGGTGCCGTTGCCCGCCTGCACGATCAGGCTCTGGACTCGCGTGATGGTGTCGGTGACCTGATTGAGCGCGCTTTCCTCGATGGAGAGGTTGTTGCGCGCCGTGGTGCGGCTGTCACTGAACTGCTCATTGACGGCCTGGGACTGCGAGATCGTCACCGCCTGGCTGGCCGCACTCGGGTCATCCGAGGGATTGACCACGCGCTTGCCGGTGGCCAGCTGCTCGGACACCTTGGAGAACGCCGCCTGCTGATCCAGCATCGAGGTGACGCCCTGGGCATAGAGGGTTTGGGTACTGATGCGCATCACGGCCTCGTTAGCGGATGTTCAGAATGGTATCCAGCACCGTCGACGCGGTCTGGATGACCTGGGCGTTGGCCTGGTAATACTGCTGATAACGGATCAGGTCCGCGGCTTCTTCATCCAGATTGACCCCCGAGATCGACTGGTCTGCCGCTGACAGCTGCTCGGTCAGGCCCTGCTGAGCCTCCAGGTTGACCTGCACCTGACGGGTCTGGTTGCCGACCTGACTGACCAGTGACGCGTAGTGATCATTGAAGCTGCCGGCGCTACCCAGCGCGTCGCTGCTCTGCAGCGACTGCAGGGCGAGAATGTTGCGGTTGTCGAGGCTGGCGTCACTGGAACCCGCGGCGATCTCGGCGCCCTCGTCGATCGCGACCCCGAAGGTGTCAGCAATATTGCGCGTCGGCTGGATGGTGAAGCTGTCACCGTCCGCCATGCCGGTGGCGGTGAACACCAGGCCGTCCTGGCGCATCACGCCTTCGCTGTCCGGGGTCAGGGTCTGCACGGCGCCGCTGCTGAGGTTTTCCAGCTGGTAGGTGCCACCCTCAAGACTCAGGCGGTAGTCATCACCGGTCAACGCGACGCTGTAGAAGTCGTCACCTTCCTGCTGGGTGGCGGGGGCGAATGTCACCTCAAGGTCCGCTCCGGCGGCATTGCCGCTGGCCGGCAGCACTTCCGGATCGCCGAGGGTGAAGAAGTCGCCCCCCACGTTGCCATTGGCGTCGACACCGTCGGCGTGCTGGGCATTGAAGGTCAACGCCAGACCCGCGGCCAACTGGCCGAGCTGATTCTGGGTCGGCTCTAGGCTGTCGGCGCGGAAGCTCAACAGCCCGCCCAGGGTGCCGCCTTCGAGCTGCCCCTCATCGATGGCACTGGTCACGCCCGGTGCCACGCTGTAGGTGACCACCGAACGGCTCATGTCCTGCGGGTCTGGCTCCACGGCCAGTTCGTGATTGCTGCTGCCGTTGACCAGCAGCTGGCCATTGCCGAGACTGACGCTCAGTCGACCATCCTGCTCCTGCACCTCGACGCCGACCAGCGTCTGCAGGTCGGTGACCGCCTGATCGCGCTGATCGAGCAGGCCCAGTGGCTCTTCGCCGGTACGCGCACGCGTCAGGGAGATCTGCTCGTTGAGCGAGGCGATCTGGCTGGTAGCAGTGTTGATGTCGCCGACCACATCCCCGAGCCGTGAATTGACCGCAGAGTCCATGTCATCCAGATACGCGGAGAAGGCATTGAACTGCCCGGCCAGGCTCTCGGCGCTGCCCAGCAGGCTCTCGCGCGCCGCCGGATCACTCGGCTGACTGGCCACGCCTTCGATGGCGCCGAAGAACTCCTGCATCAACGGCGCCAGGCCCGCCTCGTCATCGGCGAGCAGATTGTCGATCTGGCTGATATTGGCTTCATGGGTCTCAAGCGCCGTGCTGGCGCTCATGGCGCTGTCCAGCTGCGCCGAGAGATAGCTGTCGGTCTGACGGCTGATCGACGCCACGCTGACACCGCCACCACTGCTGCTGCCACTCAGTTCGACCGTTTCACGGCTATAACCCGGCGTGTAGACGTTGGCGATGTTGTTGCTGTTGGTAGCAAGCGCCGTCTGGGCGGCTTGCAGACCACTGACACCGATACTCAACATGCTGCTGGCCATGGCGTTTACCTGAAAGGAACAATGGATAGAGGGAGAAGGTGAATGACGCCACACCGGCGTACAGATGCTGTGATTATCGGCGTACCAGACGCCAACTTGAGGCCGTAAACCGCAATCGTTGTCGGCTTGTTACAGCAGTTCATCAACAGTGAATCATCAGCGGATCAGCAGCTCAGCGGAACAGCGGCTCTGAACGCCCCATCGCCAGCTGGATGGCGCCTGATGCAGCACTTTCACTGCCAGCACCGATCTCTTTATTCGTCGCAGACGCCATATCCGTCGCAGATGCCATCTGAACCAGCGGCTCAGCATCACGCGCATCGAGGGCAAACAGCGGCGCTGAGTCATCAAGCAGCCCGCGCGGGGAGTTGAAATTTGAGCTTGAGTCGGCGGTTGCGACGGACGCTGCAGCGGGCATGGCATCGCGTGACGCCAGGCGGGTTTCCGGTGTCTCGAGCGGTCCGCTGGCCTCCAGCGGGCCGACACGACTCATGATCGAGATCAGCTTGTCGGCATAGTGCGGGTCAGTGGCGTAGCCCGCCGCCTGCAAGGCGCGCGCCGCACTCTCGGCGTCCGGCGACCGGGTCACGTGGGCATAACGCTGGGCGCCGGTCAGCAGCGCGGCATGATCACGCAGCGCGCTGGCCTGATCGGGATAGACGCGGAAACTGTCTTCGAGACGCATGCGGCGCCCGTCGCGGTATTCGGTGGTCAGCACCGTGGTGCTGTCGCCCTGCCAGCTGCCGCCGGCCTTGATGCCGAACAGGTTATGGCTGTCGGTGCCGGCCTCGGTGTGAATGCGGCGCTCACCCCAGCCCGTTTCCAGCGCGGCCTGGGCCAGAATCAATTCTGCGGGCAGCCCGCTTTCACGGCTGGCCGCCTGTGCGGCGGGGCCGAATTCCGCCACGAAGCGCTGCACATTCTCCGGCTGACGACGTAGTGGCTCACTGAGCATCGCTGTACCCGTCACTGAACCCTGTACGCCGCTATCGGGCGCGCTCGCTCCTGGCCCTGCCATCGTCTGAGGGATTTCGGCATAGACGCCCTGGACCTCTCCACTGGCCGCGACCGCATCAAGCATCGCTATGAAGCCCGTATCCTCATTCTCGGGAAGTGCCTCCACTGAGGCATGCCAGTCCTGTGCGGGTGCTACCTGCGCGGCCGATAGCCAGTCATCCTGCTTCTCAATAGAGTTCGTGGGGCTTGCAACTGTCGCGGAAGAAGTCGGCACGAGTGACGCTGCGCTTGTCGAGGCAACACTGCTGGTGCTCGAAGACAACTGCTGAATCAGGATCTTCGACAGGCCGATACCGTCGCCGACACTGGCCAGTTGCTGGGAGAGCTGCTGGTCCAGCATCGAGGTCATCATCTCTTGCTGCTGCGAGCCGGTCAGCGCTGAATTCTCGGTGGCCGAGCGCATCTGCTTGAGCATCATGTTGAGCATCAAGGCCTCGAATTGGCGCGCACTCTCCTCCAGCGCCTCCTGCTGCCGCTCGCCACCACTGGTGGCCGCCCCCTTGAGGCTCGCCAGTCCCTGGGTGTCGAAGGCCAGCCGACCGGCATCCACATTGGCACCGCTACCAAGCACACTCATCAGATCACCTCGAGATCAGCACGCAGCGCACCGGCTGCCTTGAGCGCTTCCAGAATCGAGACCAGGTCCTGCGGCGAGGCACCCAGCGCATTCAGGCCATCGACGACCTCCTGCAGACTGGCAGTCCCCTCGACCATGCGCAGTGCACCGCCCTGCTGGTTCACGCTGATATCGGGGTCGTTGACCACTGCCGTCTGCCCCTGGGACAGCGGCGCAGGCTGACTGATCACCGGATTGGCGTCGATCACCACCGACAGGTTGCCGTGGGTGACCGCCGCGCGCGCCAGGCGCACTTCGGAATTCATCACCACCGAGCCGGTCCGCGCATTGACCACCACACGCGCGCGCGGCACGCCCAGGGCGACCTCGATGTTCTCGAGCCTGGCGATGAACCCGACACGCTGACTGAGGTCACGCGGCGCCTGCACCACGATATCGCGGCTGCTGAGCGGCGAGGCCAGCGAGCCGCCGAAGTTGCGATTGATGGCGCTGGCGACGTTCTGGGCATGATTGAAATCGCCCTCGAACAGATCGAGATGGATCACGCCATTCTTATCCCCGAGACGCGTCGGCACGCCACGTTCCACCGTCGCGCCACTGGGGATGCGACCGGCGGTCAGCTGGTTGACCTGCACGCTGGAACCGCCGGCCTGGGCACCGGCACCACCGATGATCAGATTGCCCTGCGCCAGCGCATAGACCTGGCCATCCACGCCCTTGAGCGGCGTCATCAACAGGGTGCCACCGCGCAGACTCTTGGCATTGCCCAGCGACGACACCACGACATCGATGGGCTGACCGGAGCTTGCAAAGGCCGGCAGGCTGGCGGTGACCATGACCGCCGCCACGTTCTTGAGCTGCATGTTGGTGCCCGACGGCACCGTCACACCCAGCTGGGAGAGCATGTTGGTCAGACTCTGGCCGGTAAACGGCGCCTGGGTGGTCTGGTCCCCACTGCCATCCAGCCCCACCACCAGGCCGTAGCCGACCAGCGGGTTGTCGCGCACGCCGCGCACCTGGGCGAGGTCCTTGATGCGATCGGCCTGCGCCGACTGCAGCGTCAAGGTCAGGCAGCTCACCAGCATCAGACAGGCGGCCAGCGCAGCGCGCCAGCGGGGATTGGGGAGCATCTCAAGCATCGGATAGCGACTCATGATGGGACAGCATGGTGAGAAATCGGGACGAGCCATTCAGGGCGAGGCAATCTTCTGCAGAACAGGCCGCAGCAATCAGCACACCAGACTCAGAACGGCGCCAGATTGAGGAAGAAGCGCTGCATCCAGCCCATGTTCTGCGCCTCGTTGATATAGCCATCACCGACATATTCGATGCGTGCACTGGCCACCTGGGTGGATTGCACTGTATTGGCCGAGGAAATCGTGCGCGGATTGACCACCCCGGAGAAGCGAATCGACTCGGTGCCCTGATTGATCGCGATGCGCTTCTCGCCGCGCACCTCCAGATTGCCGTTCGGTTGCACCTGACTGACCGTCACGGTGATGGTGCCGGTGAAACTGTTGTTGGCATTCGAGCCACCACTGCCGGTGAAGTCATTCTCGCCCTCGATATCGGCATCGGTGCCATCCAGCAGCCCCGTCATGAAATCGGGGATGGCGGTCAGCGAGAAACCGAGGCTGCCGTCACGACTGGCATTGCTGGCCGAGCTCTTGCTGGCGCTGACATTCTCGTCGAGCAGGATGGTGATGATGTCGCCGATGGCACGCGGACGGCGATCCTCGAACAGCGGCTGGTTACCATACAGCGGCTGGAAGATGGCGCCATTGGCCATCGGTTCCGGACGCGGCTGCATCGTCGATTCCATTGGCGTGGTATCGACCAGCGGCTCGCTGGGGATATGGGCACACCCGGCCCCTGCCAGCGTCATGGCCAGCATCGCCAACCCGGCCAGCGCGCGGCGCCAGCCAGGCAATGTCAAGCCAGGCAACTTCAAGCCATTCTGGCGTGGGCAGACAGCTGACGGGGATGGCAATGCCACCACCGGGAGATCACGTGAAAGCGACATGCGACAACCCTTACATCTGGACCAGACGCTCCAGCATCTGATCGGTGGTGGTCACGGCCTTGGAATTGATCTCGTAGGCACGCTGGTTCTGGATCATGCCCACCATCTCTTCCACCACGTTGACGTTGGAGGTCTCGACGAAGCCCTGATAGAGAGTGCCCGCACCATTGAACCCGGGCACGTTGTCACTGCGCGGTCCCGAGGCATCGGTCTCGGAATACAGATTCTCGCCGCGACTGAACAGGCCCGTCGGGTTGATGAAGGTGGACAGCTGCAGCTGACCCACCTCGGTGCTGTTGGTGGAGCCGGGCTGGGTGACGCTGACCACGCCATCGGAGGCGATATCGACACTCAGGGCATTGGCCGGAATGACGATCGCCGGGTCCAGCGGGTAGCCACTGGCGGTGACCATCTGGCCGGTACTGTCGAGCTGGAAGGAACCATCGCGGGTATAGGCATTGGTGCCATCCGGCAGCATCACCGCGAAGAAGCCCTGACCATTGATCGCGACATCCTTGGAGTTCTCGGTCTGCTCCAGATTGCCCTGGATGTGCAGACGCTCGGTGGCCACGGTGCGCACCCCGGTGCCCACCTGCAGCCCCGAGGGCAGCTCGGTGGTGGCAGAGGAGGCAGCGCCGGGCTGGCGCATGTTCTGGTAGAGCAGATCTTCAAACACCGCGCGCGACTGCTTGAAACCATTGGTCGAGACGTTGGCCAGGTTGTTGGCCGTGACGTCCATCTGCATCTGCTGAGCTTCAAGGCCGCTCTTGGCTGTCCATAGGGCACGAATCATCAGGGGGCTCCGCCGTGATTACGGGGTCAGTCGGTACCAAGCAGGCTGTTGCCACGCTCGGCCATGCGCTCTGCCGTATCGATGCTCTTCATCTGCATCTCGAAACTGCGCGCGTTGTTGATCATGGCGACCATCGCGTCGGTCGCCGAGACGTTGCTGCTCTCCAGGGCGCCGGAGACGACCCGCACCAGCGGGTCGGCAGCCAGCGGTGGCGCGGCCTCTCCCGCCGCAGTCGGCGGCTGACGGAAATAGCCGTCCTCGCCGCGCACAAGCGCCGGGCTGCCGGGAATGACCTCGGGATTGACCAGCTTGAGCTGGGCCTGCAGCACCATGGTGTCAGGTGCATCCGCCGCCGAGCGCGCACTCACGCTGCCATCGGCGGAGATATGCACGATAGCGTTGAGCGGCAGCTCGATCGGCCCGCCATCGCCCAGCACCGGCAAGCCGCCGGAGGTCAGGACACCATCGGCATCGATCCGCAACGCGCCGTTGCGGGTGTAGAGCTCCTCGCCATTCGCGCCCTGCACGGCCAGCATGCCGGGGCCGTCGAGTGCGACATCCAGGGCGCGATCCGTGGTCTGGATCGTGCCCTGGGCCATCGAGGCCCCCGCGGTAGTCAGCTGGTTGGAGACGCGTGTCGCCAGCCCTTCGCCCTGCACATCCACCGCCCGCGACAGCGTCAGCATCTCGCGAAAGCCGGTGGTCGAGAGATTGGCCAGGTTATGACTGGCGACATCCTGAGCCGCCAGGCTGCGCTGGGCGCCGCTCATGGCGGTGTAGAGCATTCTGTCCATCAGCCGACTCCAATCTGGTCAGATAACGCGTGCAACGATGGCACTGTCAGGCGACATGGCATCATGTCAGCCCGGATCAACGCAGGTTGATCACGGTCTGCTGGACTTCGTCCTGTACCGAGATGGTCTGGGCATTCGACTGGTAGTTGCGCTGGGCAATGATCAGATCGACCAGCTCAGTGGTCAGGTCGACGTTGGAGGCTTCCACCGCCCCCGAGACCACGTCACCGAACACTCCCTCACCCGGCACGCCGACCAGCGGCTCACCGGATTCCGCGGTCGCCAGCCAGCTGTTGTCGCCGTTAGGCTTGAGGCCCTGATCATTGGCGAAGTTGGCCAGCGAAATGGTGCCCAGCGTCTGGGTCAGTTCATTGGAGTAGCTGCCGATCACCCGCCCGTCACCATCGATGGAGATGCCCACCAGGCTGCCCGAGGTGTAGCCGTTCTGGGATAGCGAGGTGACTTCGTAGTCGTTGGCGTACTGGGTGCTGCCTGTCAGATCGATGCTGAAGGTCATGTCTTCGGCACCGTTCGTGAGGGCGTAGGTCTTGGCTGACTGGGTATAGTCACTGCTCAGCTGGCCATTGGTGCCGAAGCTGATCTGCTCCGCCTGGACATCGAAATCCACCGTCGGGGTGATACCGGCATTCACATCCGACTGGTATTCGGCCGACTTGCCGGCGAAGTCCATCACGTGCTGAACATCCCAGGTGTTGCTGCCGGTCTTGGTATAGAACGATGTCACGACATGTTCGCTGCCCAGGCTGTCATAGACGGTCATCGACGACGCGTAGTCATAGCTGGTCGGATCCATCGGATCGAAGGTCGTGGTGGTCGGCTCGGCTTCGGAATCCAGATTGATGGATATCTGCGCGCCATAGATGCTGTTGGCAAGGTTGTCCTGGGTCTGACTGGCCGCCAGGGGCGCGGTCGGCACCTGCAGCACGACGGGTTCGCCAGTGACCCGTTCACCGGCATAGCCCGTCAGCTGGGCACCCTGTGTATTGACGATGTAACCATCGGCATCGACATTGAGCTGGCCATTGCGCGAATAGACCACCTGACCGGTGCTATCGGCAAAGCGCAGGAAGCCTTCGCCGGAAATCGCGATGTCGAGATCCCGCCCGGTGGTTTCCAGCGAACCGGTCGAGAAGTCCTGGGAGATGGAGGCAACCTGGACCCCGATACCCGCCGCCTGGGAACTGGCGTAAAGATCCGCGAACTGGGTCTCGGAGGACTTGAAGCCCACCGTTTCCGAGTTGGCGATGTTGTTGCCGATCACATCCAGATTGGTTGCCGCCGCACTCAAACCGCTCAATGCCTGTGAAAACGCCATGGTCTGTCCCTTTGATCGCGATGAAGATGAAAGCCCGAGACCTGTCAGCGAGCTCGGGGGCGGCCAAACGGCCTGAAACTGGTGGCCCGTCCGGCGGGCTCGCTGGCGCTATCCCGGCGCCATGGGGTCAGCTCAAAGCACCTGACGCACGGCGTCCAGACTGACGACGCCCAACACCGGGCCCAGGTCCAGCTGAGCGCCGCTGTCGGTCTGATTGACGCCACTGACCACGCCATAGCTAAGCGTCTGCAGGTCGTCATAGCGCTCGCCTGCCCGCTCGGCCGTCACGGCCAGCTGGTAGGAACCATCGGCGGCTTCAGTGCCATCATCCAGCAAACCGTCCCAGACGAAGCCATGAATACCCGCCTCCAATGCGCCCAACTCGAAGGTCTTGACCACACTGCCATCCGCGCCCAGCACCTCGACGGTGGCGCTGTCGACGTCATCGGCCAGCTCAAGGCCGAAGGGTGTCGAGGTCGCGTTGCCCACCAGCACCGCATTGCCGCCGACCAGCACGCCCTGATTGAGCAGACTGGCCGCCTGCAGCGCTTCACTGCTGGAAATCTGCGCCGTGATGCCCTCAAGCGTGGTGTTGAGTTCTTCGATACCACTGACGGTGCTGATCTGGGCCAGCTGTGCGGTCAGGTCGGAATTCGACACCGGGTCCATCGGGTCCTGGTTCTGCATCTGCGCCACCAGCAGGGTCATGAACTGATCATTGAGCTCCTCGGTACTGCTCACCGACTGCGTGCTGTCGGTGACGCCGGAGGTCGTGGTGGTCTGGTTGATGCTGTTGAGCACACTGGTGTCTAGCGTCGCCATGCGGTTACCCGAAATCAGAAGAAGCGGTCATGAGGCCAAGGCCCTGAGCGAGGGTCATTCCCCCAGCGTCAGTGTCTTGCGCAACAGGGACTTGGAGGTATTGAAGACCTCGACATTGGCCTCGTAGGACTTGGAAGCCGCGATCATGTCGACCATCTCGGCGACCGGATCGACATTGGAGAAGGTCACATAGCCCTGCTCGTCGGCGAGGGGATGATCGGGGCGATACTCCTGGCGCGCCGGGGCATCGCTCAGCTCCACCGAGCTGACCCTGACACCCCCGAGGCCTGCACTGCGTGACGCCATCTGTGTCGCCAGACCGCCACCGGTCAGGTTGGCCGTCGCAAGCGACGCATTGGCCTGACGTGCGAGGGGCGCGTACTCGAACACCACCTGACGCGCCTGATAGGGCTTGCCATCCGGGCCCGCCACGCTGTCGGCGTTGGCCATGTTGCTGGCCACGGCATTGATGCGCTGCGACTGGGCCGCCATCGCGGAACCCGCGACATTGAAGATACTGAACGCTGCCATCAGCTGTTCTCCGATTGCATGGCCAGACGCAGGCCCTGGATCTTGCCGGTCAGAAGCTCAAGGCTGGTCTCGTAATGCAGACTGTTGTCCGCGAAATTGACCCGCTCCACATCCATGTCGACGGTATTGCCGTCCAGACTCGGCTGTGTCGGCACGCGATAGAGCAGGTCCGCGCCCAGCGAGAGCCCCGCCCCGCTGGCAGCCTGGTGGCCAGCCTGGGTCGTGTTCAGGGCAAGCGGCCCCGGCGCGGCATTGCCCGCCGTCGCCTTGGCCAGGGTGGCGGAGAAGTCGATATCGCGCGCCAGGTAGCCCGGCGTATCGGCATTGGCGATATTGGTGGCCAGCACCTGCTGACGCTCGGCACGAAGGCCCAGCGCCTGCTGGTGAAAGCTCATGAGGGAATCAAGTCGATCAAACATGGAAGTGCCCCGCTGTCGGCCCCTCGCCCTGATGTGAGCGAGGGAACATCCATCGATCAGCTCACGCGTAGGGGAGCATGACGGAAAGCAGGACTGAGAATAGTCAGCCAGCGCCAGGATGAAGGTAAGAACAAGCCACTTTATCGCGGCTATTTCTGGCCATGCCGGTATCAGGGGCGGCTTACAATCTCTCGCGGCACTGAACCAGCGCCCTGAATCGGGGCGCTTGACCCCGCCTTCCGCCCCGGACGCCACTCGCGATGAGAGACAGCATGCCGAAAATCAGCGTAGCGAAGGGCCTGTCTGTGGCTAGAGGACTGTCTGTTGCAAGAGAACTGTTTGTGACAAAAGGCCTGACGACGGCAACAGCCCTGTGGCGCACCATCGCCAGCACCGGGCTGTTGGTCCTGCTGCCCGTGGGCGCCGCTGTGCATGCCAACACCTCAGACGCGATCGGCTCTGCCATTCAGCCGTCTGCCGCCCAGGCATCAGCCTCAACAACAGCACCTTCAGACAAAGACGCGCAGACACGCGCCGTCGAGACCCTGCGCTGGCAATTGAGCGACTTCTTCACCGCCGAGGACAGCGGCCCCGTCAGGGTGCGCATGCCCGGCGAGCCGCCACTGAGCGCGCCCGGCGAGGCCTCAGTACAACTCGAGCTGCGTCGCCTGCCCGCCCGCCTGAAAGATTGCTCGGCACCCCAGCTGAGCCTCAATGCCGCGCGCAGTGACCGCCATACACCGGGCCTCAAACGCCTGCAGCTACTGTGCGCCAACGGCCAGCAACATATCATCAGCGTTCGCATGGAACGCTACGCCTGGCGTTTGAGCACGCCACAGCTGCTTGCGAGCGGCACCCCGCTGGCACCCGCGAGATTGACGCCGGTACTGACAGCCCTGGGCAAGCTGCGTGGCAATGGTTTCGAGAGCGCCGCGGCACTGTCAGGCTTCGAGGTACGCCGTCGCCTGCGCGCCGGCGAGGTCATCACCCGCAACAGCGTGCGCGCTATCCCGCTGGTAAACTTCGGCGATACCGTGACCTATCAGGTCAACGGCACGGGTTTCAGCATGCAGCGCAGTGCACGGGCACTGGAGGCCGGGGGGCTCGATGAGCGCATCCGTATCGAACTCGCTCCGGGCGACTGGGTGCGCGCTCGCGTCATCGGGCCACGGCGGGTAGCGCCATGATGTCTTCAGTTGAGATGAGATGAGCCGAGCTGATCCGCGCCGGGCCAACCCGAGTCATCCTGTTGACTGTGCACGCCCAGCCACGACACGCTGATGCACCGGAACGAGACGCTGACGCTCGAAGGCCGAAATGCCTGCTACTGACAAGCCGCCACCCGCACCAGATACCTCATTCCTGAGGGACCATATTGCCTGTGTGGGGTAAAGCTTGTGCCGGCATGGCCGATAGTCGATTCAAGCGCGCAGATGACGCACGCAACCCATCCATGACAGGCTCGTCGTCGAGCCCGGCCCGACGGCCAGAGAGGACAGTCAATGAAGATTGAACATGGCGGCCCGATACAGCGCAGCGACACTCAAGCCCCGCGCGAACTGCGCCCCGAGACGGCCAAGGACACCACCGCCACCACGGCGGCGACCTCCACGGCCGACTCCACCCAGGTCGAGCTTTCCAGCAGCGCGATCGATGCAGGCCAGGACATCGACCAGGCGCGCGTCGACAGCCTCAAGCAGGCCATTGCCGATGGCAGCATCAAGATCGATGTCGACCGCATCGCACAGGGACTGATCGATGCCTTCGAAGGTGACGCATGACACTCGATGACGCCTCGACGGCCTTGCTGGGCGAGATCTTTTCCGGCCTCGAGCAGGAGCTGAATGACTTCATCGCCCTGCTCGAGGAAGAACAGCGTCTGCTGGGCCAGCGCCTGCCGAGCGCGGCAGATCTTGACGCCTCGCGGGAAGCCAAGCTGGCCAACGCCGCCCGCCTGGAAGCGCTGGAGAGCCGCCGGCGCGGCTGGCTGAGCAGCGCAGGGCTCAGCAATGACCCACTGGAGCTGCACACGGTGCTCGCCAGCCAGCCGCTACTGGCCACCCAGTGGTGGCATCTGGTAACGCTGACGCGCCGCGCCCAGGCACGCAATCGCCTGAATGGCGAGTTGATCGATCAGCGCATGGCCCTGCACAGCAAGATTCTCGACAGCCTGCATCAACGTGCGCCCAATCATTACGGCGCCGATGGACGTCCGGCAGCGGGAGGCTCACGCCTGAACGTCTCGGCCTGAACGTCTCGACCAGACTGTCCTGACCAGACTGTCTTGGCCTGAGCGTCCTGACTTGAATATCCAAGGCGTGAGGCCCGCGGGCTGCACACCTCGTCTGCCTTTCCCTTTATTGACCCAGAAACACGCGAGGCCCGGCATTCTGCCGAGCCTCCAGAGACTGCTGATTCATGCCACTCGCCAGCCAATCAGCCAGCGATATTCAGCGCCTCATACCAGTCATTCATCGCCAGCCAGCCAAAGCCATTCCCCTTTCGCTGCCAACGACTACCTGTCATGCGCCTGCCAGACTCTCGACATCGATCACCAGCTGGATGTCATCCAGATGTGCCGCCGGCTTGAGTACGCCACGCCCATTGCGATAGACCTTCAACGAGAAAGGCGCCGTCGCCAGCTCCCGGGTGGGCAGGGTCAACTTGCCACGCCGCGCCGCGAGCATGGCGCAGCGCTCCTCCAGGCAGAGCATGACCTGCCACTCCCCCGGCGCCCGCGTGAGCGAATAGCGCCAGTGAATCGCCGTGACGCGCGTCCTGTCTGGCGCCATCAGCCCGGAATCACGCACGGCATCTGCCACTGCCAGAGGGCGCATGTACCAATGCCCCCGCTGAGCGATGGTCAGCGACTCGACGGACATCATCACCGCCGCGCTGGCTGCCTGCGCCGGCGTGGACAGCGCCGCTGCCCCCAGCGCTGCTGCTGTCATCAAGGCCGCCATCGGTGCTGTCCTGCTTCCAGGCTCCGCACTCAGCTTCGCTCTCGACACTATTCCCGCCCTGAGCGTCCTCCACCCTGTCACCACTCGCGTTCTTCTCTGCACCGCTGACTCCTTCAGATCCATCTTGCTGCAGACGCTCGACACTCCCCTTGCCGGCGCCCTCCCTGTCGCACTTGTCTGCCTTTGCGGCATGTTGTTGTCTTGCTCGGTGGTGAGCCGTGCTGGCGTCACGCCGCACGACCCCCGATCATCTGGGTGACCCGCAGCTCGCGGTCATCGGGAATCTCTGCCTGGGACAACACCGCCAGACTCTTGAAGCGACGACGCAGGAAACGCCCCACCAAGGGTCGAAGCGCATGCCCGACCACCAGTACGCTGGGCTCGCCATTGGCATCCTGCGCGGCGACGGCATTCTCGGCATGCTGCATCAAGGTATCGGCAAGACCGGGCTCCAGCGCATTGCCACTGCTCAAGGCCTGCATCAGCACCTGCTCAAGCTGCGCTTCCAGGCCGATCACGCGCAGGACGCGTTCGGCGCCGAACCAGTACTGGGTGATGGCGCGTCCAAGCGCGACGCGCACCATGGCGGTCAGGTCATTGGGGTCCTTGCTGTGCGGGGCATGCTCTGCAAGCGCCTCGAGGATGGTACGCATGTCACGGATCGAGACCTCCTCATCCAGCAGGTTGTGCAGGATGCGCTGCAGGGTGCCCTGACTGATCAAGGCCGGCACCACTTCCTCCACCAGGCCGCCATCCTGCGGACCCAGCTTCTCGAGCAGCTTGCTGACCTCACTGCGCCCGAGCAGCTGATCGGCATGGCGGGTCATCAGATGATTGAGGTGGGTCGTGATCACGGTCGGGGTGTCGACCACCGTGTAGCCATAGACCTGTGCCTGCTCGCGGGTTTCCGGCTCGATCCAGGTGGCGGCCAGGCCGAAGGCCGGCTCGGTGGTAGCCACGCCCGGCAGCTTGCCGGACACCTTGCCCGGATTGATCGCCAGCCAGCGGCCCGGATAGGCCTCGCCCCGCCCGACCTCGGCACCCTTGAGGCTGATGACATACTGATTGGGCCCAAGTTCGAGGTTGTCGCGGATGTGTACCACCGGCGGCAGGAATCCGATCTCCTGGGCGTACTTGCGACGCACTCCCTTGATGCGCGCCAGCAACTCACCGCCCTGACGCATGTCGACCATCGCGATCAGGCGATGACCGACCTCCATCGCCAGCGGCTCCACCAGTCGCACGTCATCCCAGCTGGCCTCACTGACTTCCTGTACGGCCGCGGCAGGCGCGGGCGCCGCCTCTTCCTTCGTCTCGCTGCTGACCTCCTTCTCGCGCTGGGCGGCCCACCACCCAAGCCCCGCCAGCAGCAAGGTGAAGAGAATGAAGACCATGTTGGGCATGCCCGGCACCAGACCCAGCAGCCCCATGACGCCAGCCGCCAACCACAGCACCTGCGAGCTCTTGAACAGCTGGCCGATCATCTGCTGACCGACGTCTTCATTGGTATTGACCCGCGACACCATTACGCCCGCGGCGGTCGAAATGACCAGCGACGGAATCTGGGCCACCAGACCATCGCCGATGGTCAGCAGCGTATAGGTACGCGCCGCATCGGACATGCTCAGGTCGTGCTGACCGACCCCGATGATCAGCCCGCCGATGATATTGACCACCATGATCACCAGCCCCGCCACCGCATCGCCGCGCACGAACTTGCTGGCACCGTCCATCGAGCCGAAGAAATCGGATTCCTGCGACACTTCCCGGCGGCGCTCGCGCGCTTGGTCCTCGCCGATCAGGCCGGCGTTGAGGTCGGCATCGATCGCCATCTGCTTGCCGGGCATGGCGTCCAGCGTGAAGCGTGCGCCGACCTCGGCGATACGCCCGGCACCCTTGGTGATGACCATGAAGTTGATGATGACCAGAATCGAGAACACCACCAGACCGACGGCGAAGTTGCCGCCGACCAGAAACTGCCCGAAGGCCTCGATGACCTTGCCCGCCGAGTCACCGCCGTTGTGACCCTCCATCAGCACCACCCGCGTCGAGGCGACATTGAGCGACAGGCGCAGCAAGGTCGAGAACAGCAGCACCGCGGGGAAGGCCGAGAAATCCAGCGGCTTCTGCGCAAACATGCTGACCATCAGGATCATGATCGACAGCGCGATATTGAAGGTGAACAGCAGGTCGAGGATGAAGGGCGCCAGCGGCAACACCATCATCGACAGGATCATCATGATCAGCAGCGGTCCGGCCAGCACCTTCAGCTGGCTGGAGGTGTTGAGCCCCACGCGGTCAAACAGTGTCAGCAAGGTATTCATGCAAGCGGCTCATCGATCGTGGAGGGCGTTGCGCGTGCTGCGCAGCGGCCCGGGCTTGGGGAGCGGAAATGGCGGTCGGTCATGGGGTTCGGTTGGCAGCATCGGGCAGCAGGACGGTTATCAAGTTCGGGCCTCAACTTCGTTCATCCGCTTCGGTCATCAACTGCGGTCATCAACTTCGATCAGCCACATCGGTCATCAACTTCCGGCACGAGGATCCGTCGTCGCGTCAGCGTCCGGTTCAGGCTTGGCGCTGGGCTGGAAGACCGCCCCGGCATCGGCATCATCAGAATCATGATCAGAAGACATTGCGTCAGAGGACGGCGCGCCTGCGGCTGAAACCTCAAGTTCAGCTGCCGGCTTCCCGCCATCACGCATGGCGCCTGGCAGACCAGCCTCCTCGGCCGTCCCTTGCGCCTCCTCGGGCACCTGATACTCATCGGGAACGGACAGATCTTCCGGCAGGCTCGGGCGCAGGCCACCCTGGTTGCGGGCCCGCTTGAGTCGCATCGCCCAGGCCAGCACCTCGGCGATCACCTGATAGAGCGCAATGGGAATTTCCTGCTCCAGATCGACATGGGTGTGCAGGGCACGCGCCAGGGGCGGCGCACTCAGCATCGGCACGCCGTTCGCCTCGCCCACTTCGCGAATGCGCAGCGCCACCTCATCACGGCCCTTGGCCACCACCCGCGGTGCGCGCATGTCGCCCTCGTGATAGACCAGCGCCACCGAGTAGTGTGTCGGGTTGTTGACGATGACATCGGCAGTGGGCACGGCGCTCATCATGCGCGCGCGCGCCATCGCCTGCTGCTGCTGACGAATGCGCGCCTTGATCTGCGGGTCGCCATCCGTCTCCTTGTGCTCGCGTTTGATCTCCTCGAGGCTCATGCGCAGCTTCTTGGCGTGGCTCCATAACTGATAGGGCACATCCATCAGCGTCGGCACGATCAGCATCAGTATCGCCAGCGCCGTGCAGCGCGCCACGATCGCCAGTGCATCCGCCATGGCGTTGCCCAGCGGCATCATCATCAACGCCATCAATTCCTGGCGCTGGGCATGCAGATACATCACCACCACGCCACCGACCAGTATCGACTTGGCAATGGTCTTGAGCAGTTCGGCCAGCGCCTGGGAGGACACCATCCGGCCCAGCCCCTTGACGGGATTGAGCTTGCCCAGCGACGGCGCCAGCGACTTGGTGGAGAACATCCAGCCGCCCAACAGCACCGGGCCGACCAGCGCCAGCACCATCAACAGAGCGAACAACGGCAACAGTGCCAGCAAGGCCTCCTGGCCCAGCATCAAGGCGTTGGCGAGCATCACGCGACTGTCGAGTGCCTGAGCACGATCAAAGCCGAACGAGGCGCCCAGCACACGCTCCAGGGTATCGCCAAGCGGCCCGGCCAACAGCCACAGGCCTGCCGCGCCTCCGCCGAGCAACAGAAAGGTCGCCAGCTCTCGCGAGCGGGGCACCTGCCCTTCCTCGCGGGCCTTTTGTATCCGGTGGGGCGTGGCCTCTTCCGTCTTGTCGTCGCTGCTCTGCTCGTCAGCCACCGGCTACTCCGCTTGCCTCTGATCGCATCTGATCGCATCTACCTGGACCGGCCGAGGAGCATGACTCTCGCTCATACTGGCGCGCACGGCGAACGCATCATGCCGAGAATGGGCCTCATTGTGCCAAGCACAGCAGGGATCAAAGCGCGGAATAGCGCCCAAAAACGTCCTTGCCCGCCACGCAGGGCGTGACGGGCAAGGGCATGAAGGACAAGAGTTGAAGGGCAAGGAGATTAAGTGCAAGGCCCATCAGATGCCACCAACAAGAAAGGCGCTAGAAGCCGAGGCTGTCCAGCAGGTCATCGACCTCATCCTGACTGGCCACCACCCCCGGGGCATCGGCTCGCACCTGGGGGCCATTGAGCAAGGCGCCAGACTGGGCGTCCCCGGCGCCGGGGGTTGCCTGCTCATCCAGCGCCGAGGGTGAAAGCTCTACTGCCGAAAGCCCCGCAGCGGCCGCCGTGGTGGTAGCCTGCCCGGAAGACGCCATCGCCGAACGTGCATGACCCTCGGGGACATTGTCGAGCAGCAACTGCAACAGCTGCATCTCGATCTGCTGGATGACATCCATCATGCGCTTGATCACCTGACCGGTAAGGTCCTGGAAGTCCTGCGCCATCATGATCTCGAGCAATTCACTGTTGGTGGCGCTGGTCTGATCAGGCACCACGGCCAGATAGGCACGCGTATCGATCACCAGTTCACGCGCCTGATCCAGGGCCACCGGCTCGGCGAACCAGGCATCCCAGCGCCCGCTGAGCGACGTCGCCTCACTGGCCAGAGCATCCTGCAGCGGCTGAGCCCGCTCACAGGCATTGAGGGCACGATCTGCCGCCTGTTCCGTCTTGCTGGCCACGTAATTGAGGCGATCACGAGCATCGGGAATCGCCTCGGCAGCACGTTCGATCTCCCGATCCAGCCCCAGCTCACGCATGTTGTCGCGCAGCATGCGTGTCAGCTGGCCGATACGCCGAATCAGGTCTTCGCTGCTATCCCCCGACCTGGCGAGGCTGGCTGTCCCATCACGCGCCATCACACCAGGATCAGCGCCCGAAGATGACTGGGGTTCAGATGATGATTCCAGTTGACTCATGACACCCTCCTTGATGTGACCAACCACGCGGCCAGCGTGGCGCGGCCAGCGTGGCCCGATGGCTCAGAGGCCGTGTTTCTCGAAGACCTTGCCCAGCTTCTCTTCCAGCACCGCCGCCGTGAAGGGCTTGACCACATAGCCACTGGCACCGGCCTGGGCGGCGGCGATGATGTTTTCCTTCTTGGCCTCCGCGGTGACCATCAGCACCGGCAACGTGGCCGTGGCGGGATTGGCACGCACGCGCCTGAGCATCTCGAGCCCATCGAGGTTGGGCATGTTCCAGTCGGAGATCACCAGCTCGAAGCTGCCCTGATTCAGGAACTCCAGGGCTTGTTGCCCATCTTCGGCTTCCTCCACATTGGTGAAGCCGAGCTCCTTGAGCAGGTTGCGCACGATCCGACGCATGGTGGGAAAGTCGTCGACGACGAGGATTCGCAGGTTCTTGTCGGCCATCAGCGGTCGGGCTCTCTTCCAGAATCACATGAGGGAACGGCTGAAAATTCCAGCCTTGTGAGGAGGTTATCGGCCACAAGCCGGCAGACTTTACCCTCTGCGCCCTTCTTCTCGTTGTCGGCGACTCACACCCGCGCTCTGGCGGATCGAGGCGGTCTAGACGCGTTGCGAACGCCCGGCCAGCTGAACCTGGTGGAGCAGATGTCCACTGATGCGACTCAACGGCAGCACGCTTTCCGCAGCCCCGAGTTCGACGGCTTCTCGCGGCATGCCGTAGACCACGCAGCTTTGCTCGTCCTGGGCGATGGTGTGGGCGCCGGCTTCGCGCATCTGCAACAACCCCCGCGCGCCATCGCGGCCCATGCCGGTCAGGATCACACCCACGGCGTTGCGACCGGCCACCCGCGCCACGGAATCGAACAGCACATCCACCGATGGACGGTGACGATTGATCGGCGGACGCTGATCGAGGGTGACCACATAGTTGGCCCCGCTGCGCGACAACGTCAGGTGGGCGTCGCCAGGCGCGATATAGGCGTGCCCCGGCAGGATACGCTCACCGTGTGCGGCTTCCTTGACGGCGATACGACACAGCCCGTTGAGGCGCTCGGCGAACGAGCGCGTGAAGCCAGGCGGCATGTGCTGAGTCACCAGAATGGCCGGCGCATCCGCCGGCAATGACTGCAATACCGCACGTATCGCCTCTGTCCCGCCGGTCGAGGCCCCCACCGCGATCAACTTCTCGCTCGACAGCAATGGCCGGCGGCTGGCCACAGCGGCCGCAGGCGGACTGACCGTGTCTTGACTGACCGTATCCTGACCGACCGTGTCGTGACTGACCGTGTCGTGACTGACCGAAACGTCGACTGACCTGTCTGCCAGACTGGATGAATACGGATTGAACTGAGCTGAATTGGACTGAGACAGGCTGGACTGAGCCGGATTGGACAGGGCCTGACTGGACTGGACCGAAGTGGACAGGGCCGAAGTGGACAGGGCCGAAGTGGACAGGGCCGAAGTGGAATGAGCCGGGCCGGCCTGTGCACCGCCAGCCGATGGCGACGTCACGGCGCGCCCCGCAGGCCGGATACGGGCCCGCGCGGCGGCGCGAATCTTGTCGGCAATCGTCTCGGCATACTCGAGCATGCCGCCACGTATGCCCAGGCGCGGCTTGGAGACGAAATCCACCGCGCCCAGCTCCAGCGCACGCAGCGTGATTTCCCCGCCGCGCTCGGTCAGCGAAGACACCATCACCACCGGCATCGGCCGCAGACGCATCAGGCGCTCGAGGAAATCCAGTCCATCCATGCGCGGCATTTCCACATCCAGCGTCAGCACATCCGGATCGTGACGCTTGATCAGGTCTCGCGCGACCAGCGGGTCCGGCGCGGTGGCCACGACCTGCATGTCAGGCTGGGCATTGATGATCTCGACCATCAACTCACGAATCAGTGCGGAGTCATCGACACACAGCACACGGATCATGCGCCCCGCCCCGCCCCGGGGCATGCCTGCGCCAGCAGCTGCACTTGAGTTCGAACCTGACCTTGAACCAGCATTTGACCTTGAGACCGAGCATGACGATGAAGCGGGGGTAGGCATCCAGACACTCCTGGAGAGTGGGTAAAGGAAAGGGAATCATCACCGGTCATCACGACGCATCAGACCCTGTCCCTGGGGGCGAGACAGGGTATAGACCGTCTGGCCGCGCAGCGTGAAGGCATCATTGAGCCATGAGAAATTCTCGGAATGACCGGCAAACAGCAGTCCATCGGGCTTGAGCATCAGTGCGAAGCGGTCCAGCAGGCGTGACTGGGTCTGCTTGTCGAAATAGATCATCACGTTGCGACAGAAGATCACGTCAAAGCCGCTACCGAGGTCCCAGTGGCTATCCAGCAGATTCAGGTGGCGAAAGCGCACCAGCTGCTTGAGCTCCGGGCGCACCCTCACCAGTCCCTGGCGACTGCCGCTGCCACGCAGCATGAAGCGCTTGCAGCGCTGCTCACCCAGTTTGACGATACGCTCAAAGGGGTAGATGCCGAGTTCGGCTTCCCGCAGCGCATCCGTATCGATGTCGGTGGCGATCAACTCGACCTGATTGGCCGCGGCCCCAAGCACCTCGTGCAGCACCATCGCGATGGAATAGGGCTCTTCCCCGGTCGAGGCAGCCGCGCACCAGATACGCAGCGGCGCTCGCTGCCCCGACGCCTGGCGCTGCAGGCGCTCGCGCAGGAAGTTCTCGAGCATCACGAAGTGATGAGGCTCGCGAAAGAACGCGGTCAGATTGGTGGTCAGCGCATTGATGAAGGCAGGCCACTCGTCGTGATCACTGCGGCTCAGGCTGGCCTCCAGCATGGTCAGATAGTCATGGAAACGCGTCAGACCATGCACTCTTAGCCGGCGTGACAGACGGCTGTAGACCATCTCACGCTTGTGACGCGCCAGCACGATACCCGCGCGCTGATAGATGAGTCGCGCGATGCGCTCGAAGTCGTCATCGGTCATCACCAGGTCCCGCCCGAGGGAATGGGAGGCCGGTAACGGGGCGGCCCAGGCGGGTGGCGGCGTGAGCCCTGTCACCGTCGCGGACCCTGGGTGACACCAGGCACATGCGTTCGGATCGCAGCCTTCGCGGGCTCAGAAGAAGACTGCTCGGCTGCTGGATCCCCCGGCAGGCGCGCGGGAATCTGCTCCGGACCTTCGCCGCCAAAGCGGAAGACATTGACCGCGTGCGACAGTCCCGCGACCGAACGCTCGAGATCCTGCGCCAGATGGGCACTGCTCATCACACGCTGGGCGTTCTGCTGGGTGGCCTGCTCCATCTCGTTGATGGCGGTATTGATCTGCTCGATACCACCGCTCTGCTCACGCGAGGCCGAGGAAATCTCGGCGATCAGATCATTGACCCGCGAGATGCCGGTCACGATCGCCTCCATGGTGCCGCGTGCCGCCTCGACCTGATCCCCGCCGTCGCTGATTTCCCGCTGGGTGGTGTCGATCAGGGTCTTGATCTCGCGCGCCGCCTCGGCACTACGAGAGGCCAGATTGCGCACTTCACCGGCCACCACGGCAAAGCCGCGACCATGTTCACCGGCGCGTGCGGCCTCCACCGAGGCATTGAGGGCCAGCAGGTTGGTCTGGAAGGCGATGGAGTCGATCACCTTGATGATGTCGGCCATCTTTTCAGAGGTGGCGGTAATCCCCTGCATGCGCACCACTACCGCCTGCATCGCCTCACCACCTTCGTTGGAGGAGCGCGTGGCCTGATCCGCCAGTTGCGAGACCTGGATGGCATTGTCGGCATTCTGGCGCACGGTGCCGGTCATCTGCTCCATGCTGGCCGCCGTTTCCTCAAGCGATGCCGCCTGCTGCTCGACCCGCGCCGAGAATTCCTGATTGCCGTGCGCCATGTCGCCAGCGGCAGGCCTGACCACATTGATGCCCGCATTGACCTCGCTGACGATACCGACCAGCGACTTGCGCATGCTGTCCAGCGCTCGTACCAGGCGCGCCATCTCGTCATTGCCCGCCAGCGTCATCGACTGGGAAAGATTGCCCGCGGCGATCTGGCGCGCGAAATCCAGGGTGCTGCGCAGCGGACGAACCAGACTGCGGTAGGTACGCAGCGCCAACCACAGCGACACCACGCCCACACCAGCGAAGGCGGCCCACAGCCCCCACTGCAGGCGCGCGTGGCTTGCCTCAAGCACTTGCTGGCGTTGCTCAAGCGTCGCCAGTTGCGACGCGGGTAGCTCGGCGGCAAGCTGGGTCAGCACGGTACGCGCATGCGCCTGGCTATCGGCCAGCACCTGCAGCAGCTCACCCCCCACGAAGGCTCCGACCACCAGCGGCAATGCGGCCAGCAGCGCGATACGCGGCGCCATGCGCCACTGAGTGAGGCTCTTGAAGGTCCCGGCAAGGCCAGCACGCACGATACGGCCCTTGCTCAAGCGATAGTCCCGCTTGCCCTGCTTGAGGCCCGCGTAGACCTGCTCGGCCTGGACGATCTGCTCGCGACTGGCCTTGACGCGCACCGAGGCAAATCCCATCACCTCGCCCTGCTCGATCAGCGGCGTCACACAGGCGTCGACCCAGTAATAGTCACCGTTCTCGCGTCGATTCTTGACCAGTCCCTGCCAGCTTTCGCCTTGCTTGAGCGTCGACCACAGATTCTCGAAGGCGGCTTCTGGCATGTCGGGATGGCGCACCAGGTTGTGCGGCGCACCGATCAAGGCATCACGCGAAAAGCCACTGACCTCGATGAAGACAGAGTTTGCATAGGTGATGCGTCCCTTGAGATCGGTACGCGAGATCAGGTAGTCATGCTCACCAATGGGGTATTCCCTTGCCGTCACCGGCTGATTGTTTCGCATTGCCCTTGCTTAGCCTCGTACTCGTCACAGCGTGATCATCATTGACCCGGCGAGACCACTGACCGGCAGCATGACCGTCATTGCCCGGCACAGCCGCCCACGACCTTGTGGTGCACACCTTATCGGCCGCTGTCGGCAGTTCTTGAATGCAAGAACGCCGCTGACCAGCAGGCCAGCGGCGCTCGAGACGATAGGGGCGAAAAAGCTTGCGAGATCAGGCGAGCGCACGTCGCAGGCAACTTGTCGCGCATTGCACCTGACTCATGCCGTGAGACAGCCGGTCATGCCGGCTGTGCCGCGGGCTCCATCAGCGCCATTTCATCACTGGTCATCATGTGCTCGATATCCATGATCAGCAGCATGTGATCATTGACGGTCGCCAGCCCCGCCAGGAAGTCACTGTTCATGCGCGCACCGAATTCCGGTGGCGGCAGCACCTGATCGGCCGCGAGGCTGATGACATCGGAGACGCCATCGACGACGATGCCGACCACACGCTCACCGATATTGATCACGATGACCACCGTCTGCGCGGTGTATTCGGCCTGACCCAGCTGGAACTTCAGCCGCAGATCGACGATCGGCACGATGACGCCACGCAGGTTGGTCACGCCCTTGATGAAGGCCGGTGCATTGGCGATACGCGTGACGTTCTCGTAACCGCGAATCTCCTGCACCTTGAGGATATCCACGGCGTAGTGCTCCTCGCCGAGACTGAATACCAGGTATTCGCCGCCGTCATTGACCTTGGAGGCGTGGTCCTGCGCCAGGCCGACATTGGACGTCTGCGCCGTGGCAACTTGCGTGTGAGACATGCTCATCTCCTGTCTGTGATGGGGTGGAGCTTCGCGCCAAGGCGCAAGGGGCGAGGATGCGACCGATCAACGGCCATCGCCACAGCTGACAACGGCGCCCTCGGGCATGATGGCGCCCTGGGGCATGGCGGACTCAGCGACGACCTCTGGCTGCCTCTGCTTCACTGGCATCTGATTGGCGAGACGATGCAGGTCCGAGACATCCAGAATCAGCGACACCCGACCATCGCCCAGGATCGTCGCCGAAGAGACGCCCGGCACCTTGCGATAATTCCTTTCCAGATTCTTGACCACCACCTGCTGCTGACCGATCAGCTCATCCACCAGCAGGGCGTAGTGGCGCCCCTTGCCCTGCACTACCACCACGATGCCCTGCTCGGGCTGCGTCTTCGCACCAGGCACCGCGAACACCTCATGCAAGGCAACCAGGCTCAGGTATTCGTCTCGCACCTTCAGCAGGCGATCATTGCCGACCATGCTGAACAGCATGTCGGCCTGCGGCTGCAACGACTCCACCACCACCGACAGCGGCAGGATGTAGATTTCCTCGCCGACGCGAATGGCCATGCCCTCGAGGATCGCCAGCGTCAGCGGCAGCACGATACGCGTGGTGGTGCCCTGCCCGGTCACGGAGGCAAGCTCCACATGCCCCCCCAGCGCCTGGATGTTGCGCTTGACCACGTCCATGCCGACTCCACGCCCCGAGACGTCACTTACCTGCTCGGCCGTCGAGAAGCCGGGGGCGAAGATCAGCTGCCAGACCTCGTCGTCGCTCATGCCATCGCTGACCGCCAGGCCGTTGCTGCGCGCCTTGGCCAGAATACGCGCGCGATCGAGGCCGGCGCCGTCATCCATCACCTCGATGACGATATTGCCGCCCTGATGGCGGGCAGACAGCGTCAGGGTGCCGTGGGCGCTCTTGCCGCTGGCCACACGCTCGCTGGGCGATTCGATGCCATGATCGAGGCTGTTGCGTACCAGATGGGTCAGCGGATCGATGATGCGTTCGATCAGGCTCTTGTCCAGCTCGGTGTCATGCCCCTGGCTGACCAGCTCGACCTGCTTGCCCAGCCGCGAGGCAAGGTCGCGAATCAGGCGCGGAAACCGCGAGAACACGTAGTCCATCGGCATCATGCGCACCGACATCACCGCTTCCTGCAGATCGCGTGCATTGCGCTGCAGCTGACTGATGCCACTGACCAGCGCCGCCTGATCCGGCGGCGTGGTCGCCGATGCCGTCTGCTCCAGCATCGACTGGGTGATGATCAGCTCGCCGACCAGGTTGATGATGGTATCGACCTTGTCGACGCCGACGCGGATGGAACCCTGTTCGGCAGGCGCATCAGTGGCGCGCCGCCCCGGCTGGCTGCGCCGCTCGCCACTCGCCGGGGCAGCGGCAGATGGCCCTGCCGCGCCAGCGGGGGACGACTCTTCCATGCCAGTGGAGGGCGACTCTGCCGCGCCAGCGGAGGAAAGTCGTGGCGACGAGCCTGCATCGACAGCCGCTTCAGCCGGCGCTGACTGCATACCAGCAAGTTCGACCGCTGCGTCGTCAACCATGCCGTCGGCGACGTCCTCGACCTGCTTTTCAGTCAGCTCTTCAGTCAGCGCTTCAATCTGCCCATCCGCTACGCCACCCACTGTGTCACCAACTTCGCCATCAACCTCCGCTGATGGAGCAGACGTCGCTGGCTCGATCAGAATCTGCTCCGGCTCGATGACGAAGCACAGCACCGCCTCGATATCCTCAGCGCTGACCGTGGTACTCACGATGATGCGACATACCTGCTCGTCACCGCTGCTGGAGATGACCTCCCCGAGGTTGGCCAGCTCTTCGATCAGCAGTTCACGCTCGCGATCGGCGACGAACATCAGAGTGACCGAGAGCAGCGGCAGGTTGGCGTCGGCGCGGGGCTGTGGCTCGACCGCAGACGGCGCGGCCATATCGCTGTCGACTGGCGCAGACTGCCCGCCTGACGGCCCTGGAGCGTCCGGGCCATCAATGTCAGATGGCACTGATGCGCTCGAGGCATCAATCATCGACGACTCCTCGCCCAGCTGCTTGAGCACCGCGACGATATGCGCGTAGGCCTCGGGGTCGGGGGACTGGGCATTGCGATAGGCCGCCAACTGGTCGTCGAGCATGTCCTTTGTCTCCAGAAAGCGATCGATATGCTGAATGCTCAACCGCAACTCGCCACGGCGGGCACGATCCAGCAGGTTCTCGAGGTGGTGTGTGGTGTCCTGCAAGACCGTGAAGCCGAAGGTCGCGGCACCGCCCTTGATGGAATGGGCCGCGCGAAAGATGGCATTGAGCCGCTCGGCATCCGGCGCCTCGACATCCAGCGCCAGCAGCAGGCGCTCCATCTCGGCCAGCAGCTCCTGCGCCTCCTCGAAGAAGGTGTCATAAAACTCACTGATATCCATGCATGTTCTCGCTGGCTGTCATTGCGCTATCACACGGCAAGTGGCGCCGCTTCAGTTCTCACGCGAGGCGCCTTGAGCGCACTTAGCTGTCCAGCCCGGAGGCGACGGGGCTGTCGGTGACGGGACTGCCAGCGACGGGATTCGTCACACGCACCGGGCTTGCCAGCTGCTCGAGACGCTCGCGCAGGCTGTCAATATCCTCGGCGGGCTGGGGATTGACGCCGTTGCTGTCAGTGATATCGCGATAGGCCGACTGGCTGAGCACCATCAGGCTGATGCGACGATTGATGGCGGCCTCGGGGTTCTGGCTGTCGAGGCTGATGCGCGAGCCCATCCCGACCACACGCACGATGCGCTCATAGGGCAGCCCACTGTTGCCCAGCACGCGGCGCGCAGCATTGGCGCGATCGGTGGAGAGCTCCCAGTTGCCATAGCCGCCTTCGCCGACGAAGGGACGATTGTCGGTATGCCCGGTGATGCTCAGATGATTGGGCAGCCGCTTGAGAATCGGCGCCAGCAAGCCAAGCAGCTGCGAGAGCTGTGGCGAGGGTTGCTTGCTGCCCAGCGCGAACATCGGGTGCTGATCGCTATCGGTGATCTGGATACGCAAGCCTTCGGAGGTCAGCTCGATCTGCAGTTGCTCGCGCAGCTCGGCCAGGTCCGCATCATCGGCCATGCGCTGCGTCATGGTGGTATCGATCTCGTCGCGAATGGCGGCCATGCGGGAATCATCGGCCAGCGCCTGGCGCTGCAGGCGTTGCAGATCAGCGCCCTTCTCGCCCTGGGTCTGCTCGGCCATGAAGCCGCCGCCGGGAATGGCACTGCTGGAGGCCGAATTGCGATCGCCCCCCAGCAGCGAGACTTCCAGCGGCGCACCGAAGTAATCGGAGATTTCCCGCAGGTCCTCATCCGAGGCATTCGAGATCACCCACATCACCAGGAAGAAAGCCATCATCGCGGTCATGAAGTCGGCGTAGGCGATCTTCCAGCCACCGCCATGATGGCCTTTGACGATGCGCGGCCGCTTGATGACGATGGGTCTGCGCTCTTCACTCATCGAGACCTCCGGCCTTCACCTCACAGACACCCACGGGCTCGACCACCAACGCCAGCGACAACTGCGTCGCTGACATGCGGGTGACAGACACGCTTGCGACTGACGCACTTGCGACTGAAGCAGTTGCGAAAGACAGCTTCGCCATATCAGCCCGCACCCTTGTTCTTGATCTCGCGCACATGCTCTTCCAGCTCGTTGAAGCTGGGGCGCTCGGCGGTGAACAGCGCCTTGCGGCCGAATTCCACCGCGACCTGCGGGGCGTAACCATTGAGCGAGGCCATCAGGATGACGCGGATGCACTGCATCATCTTCACGGCTTCATGCACCTCGTGCTGGATCTTGTTGGCGACCGGCGTGACGAAGCCATAGGCCAGCAGGATGCCGAGGAAGGTGCCGACCATGGCATTGGCGATCAACACGCCAAGCTGAGCGGCGCCCTGGTCCGCCGAGGCCAGCGCATGCACCACCCCCATCACGGCGGCAACGATCCCGAAGGCCGGCAGACCATCGGCCACTGCCGAGAGGGAATGCACCGGAATCTCGGTCTCGTGCTTGAAGGTCTCGATCTCGTGCTCCATCAGTGATTCGAGCTCGAAGGGGTCCATGTTGCCGCTGACCATCAGGCGCAGGTAGTCGGTGATGAAGTTCATCAGAATGGGGTCGGAGAGCAGGCGAGGATACTCGGCGAACAAGGCGCTTTCCTGCGGGTTGTCGATGTCCTGCTCGATCGCCAGCATGCCTTGCTGACGGGCACGCGACAGCAGCAGATACAGCAGCCCGATGACTTCCATGTACAGAGACTTGTTGTAGCCACGCGTACGCTTCAACTTCGAGAATGCCTTGCCGGTAGCCTTGATGGCCTTGCCGTTGTTGCCGGCCAGAAAGGCGCCGACGGCAGAGCCACAGATGATGAGCAATTCCGCAGGCTGCAGCAGCACCGCCAGGTGCCCGCCCACCATCAGATACCCGCCCAGGGTGGACCCGATGACCACTAGATAGCCTATGAACAACAACACAATAACCCCCTTGGCATTCGGTCAACGTCGCATGAATCTGACTATCGGCGTCGCTGAGCATGTCTTTAGGGTCACGGCGGAATATTCGTTGAGGCAGTCGTTGTGGAAAGCACAATGGCCGAGTGAGCCATGGTCGAAACAGTCGTTGTTTAAAGAGCCATGGTCAAACAGTCAGCAATGAGACCGACGTCAGATCACTGCGGCAGAACGCAAGAAGGCTTGCCCGGAGATGGGCAAGCCTTCTGATCTTTGCACGCTCGTCTTGCTCGTTCGCCGGGCGCAATTCTGGCGCCTTCACTGATACGAGACAGCTATCAGCCGAGGCTAGCGACGGCTGCCGACTGCTCCAATGCCAGCTCTTCTCTGGCCTTGCGGCGGGCTGCCGTCTTGCCGGCTCGCGATGGCGGCTGGCAGATGCCACACACGTAATCGTGTGATGGAGTATGGGCGTGCACCACGAAATGGCCACTGCAGGTCTTGCAGCTGGCCACTTCCAGCAGGTCACTTTCGAAGAAACGTACCAGCGTCCAGGCGCGCGTGAGCGCCAGCACCGGCTCGTCTTCGCCGACATGTTCCAGATAGAAACGGTACGCCTTGACGAAGGCATTCATGCGCGACGCGCCCTGCGCCTTGAGACGACGATAGAAACCGTGGAACAGCGATGCATGCAGATTGGGCTGCCAGGTCATGAACCAGTCGGTGGAAAACGGCAGCATGCCCTTGGGCGGCGAGACACCCCGAACTTCCTTGTACAGCTTGACCAGACGCGCGCGGCTGATCTCCGTTTCCGTCTCGAGCACCTGCAAGCGCGCCCCCAGTTCGATCAACTCTACTGCCAACTGCAGCTGTTGCAGCTCATCGACGAGACTTTTCTGGGTCATCCGCTGACTCCTCCCTGGCGAAGTCCAGCATCGTTCTGGCGCGCATTCAGCAGCATGGCAGTGTGCATCGCGCTGAAATCCTGGTCGCGTCCACCCTGCAATACCCCCTTCAGCTGCGAGGCATCGTCCAACGCCAGCTCGCACAACAGTTGATTGCAGGACGACAACGACACCAGCTGACTGACGCTCATGCCAGACAATAGATCTGCCATCTCTTGATCGAGACCCAGGCGCACCAGCGCCATTTCCGTATCTTCGACCAACAAGCGCTGCACAAGCAGAAGATACGACAGATTGACACTCTGTATATCATTGAGCAGTGAGGACATCATGATTCCCTGAGTGGTCTGATCGTCCCGAGCTACCGCCAACCCTGGCGCTCGACCGTCATTCCTTATGGTTTTGATGTAATGAAACGAAATACTCAACGGCGCCGGACCAATGGCGCCGAGCGGGCTAGAGGCATCATGACCAAATGAGCCACCCACTTTAAGATGGCAAGTCTAATACTTAATCAAGTAATGGACCAGACTCTTCATCAACATTTTTTTACATACCGCTACGCTATATGCACAAAATCTGCATCAAGCAGCCGAAATGGCAGCAATCTGCGCCAGAAAAGCCCTCAATCTTGTCTTCAAGACGACTTGCATAATCACGATGCACCAGATTTGTCATACAAAGCAATAGCAAACGGATGGTGCGCACAGTGTGTTGCATTTTCGTGAAAGGCAGCCCTGCCCCTTTCCTGGCCACCAGAGCATACCTTGTACAATATCGAGCAATCGTCTCGAACGGGTCGACAACAGGCAGCAAATTAGCCATTCATAAAGGCGAGAGACAAGACGATGTCAGGACTTGTCCAGGCTGGGGTGTCTGCTATTTCAACGCAGCAAGAAGATCCGCCAGCAGCTCACATAAAATGGACTTTTCTCTGTGCTTCACCAGGATAAAGCACTGTACATAAGGCTCCTGGCACAAACAGCATGCAGGATCGGGGCGTATCTTGAGGGCAACTCTCGGCGGAGTTTCATTACCGTCTCCACGCAAGCAGTCCAATTAATTCGCAATTTATTTGAATATTATAAATAAATTATATTTATCAATGTCATGCCATATGGCGTGCCGCCTGAGGTGTCATTTCACACTCCCTCTGACGCCGCGCCCAGGCATGCCAAAAAATATTCGCCAGGGCTCAATGAGCAAGAATCGTACAAGGATGTAACATCATCCTGCAGGACAGGACACGTGAGGTTTCATTCGCAAGGCTTCCTCTATGAGCGATGTCTCTCTGCCCATAGCTCGGCGATCTTGACGACGACCAGCATCAAGGCTGTGGGCAATTCATTGCGTGCCGGCAAGCCGGTAGCCAGCATTTCGACCAGTTCGGGCATTTCATGCACGCTCAGCCCCAGCGAATTGGCCCGCTGCTGGATACGCTGCCCCAGTCTCTCCCCTTGGGTATGCATGAAATCCGTCGCTTGCCCTGCCGTAGCCCGGGAGGCATCGACAGGTGTGCCATCAGAATGTGCGAGCGCCTCATGGTCACGCACGGCATCGACGTGGCGTACGTGGATCCTGGGCGCTATCCCGGCCAGGCCCTGCGCCAGCGCATGCTGCATCTCGCGCAGGGCCGTATCACGCTGGCCTGCGTTGCTGGCAGGTTGCGTCAGTCGCTCTATCTCGACCACCAACGCCACAGGCGCATCGAGCTGATACCAGGTCAGATTCACTGCAAGCGTTTCCCGCACGGCAGCATCACGGCTCTCACGGCTCCTGCTTTTCTCAACATCTTCATCTCCACCATCCCCACTTTCCGCACTGACTGGCGCTTGCGTCTGCTCTTCGCCCTGCCCCGCACTGTCCTTGACGGCAAGATCCTCCGACTCGGAAGCCACCTGTGGCTTGCGATCGTTACCCTCCTCGCCATCGCCATCGCCATCGCCCGCCACCAATGTCAGCGACATCTTCCACTGCTGAGCTTCAGCGTGATCACTGTGGCGACTGTCAGGTGTGGCGTCCTGCTCAGCCACGGGTGTCACGGCCAATGACGCTGCACGCCGCTCATCCTCATCCCGCGTGCGATGCCGATAAGGCGGCCCCGGGAAATACAGGCTGAAGAAGACATGCAGGCCGGGCATCAACAGGCCCTGCCAATGGAAGGGCTGACCCAGTATCAACAACAGCTGTTGCTGCACCAGCCCGCTGACCTGGGAGCCCGAGTCATCCGCAGAGCGAGACGCTTCAGTGGCGGCAGGTTGTGCGACGCCCAATTGCATGTTGGCGCGATAGGCGCTCAACGCACTGGCTTCACGGGAACCAGCGCCCTGTCGGGCCGCGTCAATGCCACCCGGCGGCAATAAGCTATCACCGCTCGGGCGAGCGATGCCTGCGCGTGCCTCACGGCGCAGCTCTGCTCGCATGTCTCGCATGCGCCAGACAAAGGCGTCCTCGCGTGCCGCTTCCCAGGGGATGAAACGCGCCTCCGCCAGCACCGGCCATTGTCGCCAGGCCAACAGAGCCTCCAATCTGGCATTGGCGAGCTGCGGATGACCGGCGAGGTCGGCCAAGCCCAGGCGATTCTCGACCCAGGCCAGCAGATCGGCTTCATAGAAAAGCCCACTCTGGTGGATCTGCTGACTCAAGGCCGCCGACAGACTCAGAAGTGATGCGCTGGACAATGCCATGGGCGCCAGAAGACCGGGCAAGGGCTGGCCGCGCGCCAGCAGAGAGGCCAGCGACTGCCCCTCCGGCAGCGCCAAACCGACCCGCGCAGACGCGGAGCCGCTGGCCACCAGCTGCGACAGGGCATCGAGCAGACGTGACATCGTCTGTGTCTGCGTCGTCAGTTCGACGGAAGCACCGGACGGTGGGAGGAAAGAGGAAGGTGACGCGGGGGGGCCGGTTGGAGAAGTCGAGGCTTGCGAAGCTGTCTGCAACGCTGCGCCAGCATCCAATGACGGGGCCGCAGGCCTTGCGCCTGCTCCTATTCCAGTTCCCGTGCCTGTCTGGAATAGCGGGTTGGCGCCATTCTGACCGCCACTGCCCTTGGCGTCTTCCGCCCCCAGCCCCTGACGCGACTGGAGAGCGGAGGTCGGGAAGACGACACCGGAGTCCGCCGGCGGCGGGCGTTGTGCCGCCCTCCCCAACACCTGATGGAGCAGACTATCGATCAAGGGATTGATGCCGCTCATGTCGTGCAATCCTCATTGCCAAGGAGGCCGCCAGGCAGTCATGCGCGACGTCTTGAAGACTCGACTCACGGCGCGTGCGATCAAGACTCTTGCTGCCTTGTCCGTATCAGCAGTGATCGTAGCCGCCGTGATCGTGACTTCCCTGATTGGCCCTGGCTATTCTGGCCTCAGCTGTTCTGACCCTAGCTGCCCTGAGTACAACTATTCTGGCCATAGCTGCGTGCCAGCTTGCGGCGCGTACTCACGTCCCCGAGCACTTCCTGCAACTGGCTCTGGCGCGCCTTGAGCTGGACGGTCAGCTCTGACTCCAGTGTGGTCAGCGTACGCAGGCGTTGTTCCAGCGCTTTGCGCGTCTCGGCGTTGCCACCTCGCGGCATGCGCAGCTGCTGCATCTTCTCGATATAGCTGGCCTGCCCGCCAAGTACCGCGGGCCAGTCACCCAGGCGTGCTGAGCGCAACATGGCATTCATCTGCTCCAGCAGCTCATCGCATTGCTGGAAGGTGTCATCGGCGAGCAGTGCATTGCTGTCCATGGTCAGCCCATTCCCTTGTCGTGTACGGCAATCTGACGCCAGGCGTCTCCCAGCTCGTTGAGCAGACGACGCGCCTCGTCGAGCTTTTCCGGGCTGTTGCCCAGGTTGGCCTGCATGATCAGGCGCGCGATGTAGTCATACATGCGATCAAGATTGGTCGCGACCTCGTTGCCCTGCTCATGATCCAGGCAGGCACGCAGACCTTCGGTGACGATGCTGGTCGCCTTGGCCAGCGACTGCCCCTTGGCGGCCACGTCGCCGGCTTCCATCTGCAGACGCGCCGCGGCCAACTCGCGGTCCGCTCCCTCGAACAACATCACGATCAACTGGTGTGGGCTGGCGGAAAGTACACCGGATTCCACGCCGACACGGGCATAGGCATTGGCGCCACGATAGCGACTCATGGTGATTGGGTTCCCTTGTTCATGGCGTTTGTCAGTATCTCTGTCACATATGGAGCCGTCGTCGGCATGCCGTTTCGACTGCGGGCATCGCCGGACGCATCGAATCTCGCAAGCGCATGGCGGATGGTCTGGGTCTGGGTCTGGGCCTGGGTCTGGGCCTGGGCCTGGGCCTGGGCCTGGGCCTAGGTCAGTGACCAATGTCTCAGGGCCTCAGCCCCCCGATCAGCCCGTCATGTCCCAGCTGTTTTCCAGCGTTTCCAGCTGACTGGTCAGGTAGTCACTGGTGGATGTCAGGTTGGCCACCAGGATGTCGAGTTCCGTGAACTGTTCCCGATAACGCTCGATGGTGGCCTCGATGGTGTCTTCGGTCTGCTCATACTGACTGGCGAGACTTTCAAGCGACCCCTCGATGCCTTCCGTGGTGCTTTCCAGCGTGCCGTCTTCCCCGACCACCTCTTCCAGCAGACTGGACATCTGGCTGGCGAAGCCGCTGGTGCCCGCCTCATCATCGGAGATGAAGAACCCCGACATCGCCGCCAGCTGCTCACTGTCGGCAGCCTCGATCACGGCGCTGTCGAATTCGAGCTTGCCATCGTTGGTACGGCTCACCCCCAGCGAGGAGAGCGCATAGAAATCGCCCTCACTGGTGAAATTCAGCGCCGAGGTCAGACGACTCTCGATGGTGCGCAGCGTCGAATCGCCCAGCAGTTCCCCCGCGGTGCCTTCATCGGCATTGAAGGCGGTGTAATTGTCGATGGTGTCCTGGAGATCGTTGTAGGCATTGACGAAGGTCTGCATCGCCTTGCTGACCGACTCGACGTTCTCCTTGACGGTGACCACGCTGGCTGTCGTGTTCGTCTCGCTCAGGGTCAGGGTCAGCCCGTCCACGGCATCATCGATGACATTGGAGGTGGCTTGCATGCTGATGCCATTGACGCTGAACTCGGCATTGCGCGCCGCGACGACTTGCTCCATCCCGCCGGCAGCCGGGTCACTGCTCGTCGTGGCGTAGCTCGCCGGATCATGGCTGAGCAGGCTATCGAGTTCTGCCACCTCGCCACTGGTCGAGAGGCTCATCACCGCCTCGTTGCCCGTCTCGTCCGAGGTCATCACCAGGCGATACGGCGTATCGGAGCCATCATTGACGATCGAGGCCGTGACCCCGAGGCCCGCCTCATTGATGGCATCGCGAATGCCTTCCAGGGTGTTGTTGCTCTCGTCGATGACGATGCTGGCACTGCGCTCGGCGTCCGCCGCATAGCTGCCATCACTGGCCAGCGTGCCCAATGACAGCGTCAGCGTGGTCGCGGTGCCATCACCGATGGCCTCATCACGACTCGCCTGCCCAGCCGTCGCCAGACTCTGCGCCTGCGCCAGTTGGGTGACAGCCACCGAATAACTGCCCGCACTCACTTCCGAGGTTGCCGTGGCACTGACACCCGAGCCACTGGCGGTGGTCGTCATGCCGGCATAGGTCTCGGCATCGGCCAGCGCAGCGGCGGCGGTATCCAGCGATTCCAGGCGACTTTGAATCGTGCCCCAGGCCGACAGCTCGGCCTCGTAACTTGCCTGCTGGTTCTCGATTGGCGTGAGCTTCTGACGCTCTGCCGTTTCCAGATCCGTCAGCAGACTGTTGAGGTCGAGCCCAGAGCCAATCCCCAGCGATGAAATCGTCGCCATATGCACCTCTCGATAGGGTGAAGGTATTCTCACATGCCCGCTGGACCGCCATCAGGCGAAAAAGCACGCATACCGGGCGTATTTGTCTGTCTGAGTGTTGGGGCTATCGGCACAGGATTCGTGAACTTGAGGGATTTCTTGTTCAGACGTTTTCTATGTGAGCACCTTCATCTTTCGAGCACCTTCATCTTTCGAGCACCTTCATCTTTCGAGCACCTTCATCTTTCGAGCACCTTCATCTTTCGATCACCTTCTTTTTCGATCGCCTCCTTTTCGATCACCTTTGATTTGCCCCTCCCCGAGCGCGCCCCACACTAGACCTCAGACTACAGAAAGGTAGTCACCCTACAGCGCCTACGACGTATCGCTTACCGCACCGCAAACGTTTGCGGTTCATAATTGGCGCCATTGTGAACCAGCGGATTCAGACACTGGATCGACTCATTCCTGCTTTACCCAAGGACTGCGACGTGAAACGACACGGCATTTTGAACGGACCTCTCAGTGGCCACCTCGCCCGTCTCGGCCATACCCACACCGTGGTGATCGCCGACGCCGGACTGCCGATTCCCGAGGGCGTGCCCTGTGTCGATCTCGCGGTGGTCCCCGGCCTGCCCGCCATGCTGCCGGTGCTGGACGCCCTGCTGGCCGAGCTGTGCATCGAGGCCACGACCCTGGCCGAGGAGCTGCCGGTCAAGAGCCCCTCCTTCCACGACGCCATCATCGAACGTCTGGACACACTCGATCGACTGTCACTCACGCCGATTGTCCGCAATCAACTCAGTCATGAAGCCTTCAAGGCGGCACTGCCTCAGGCGAGCGTCATCGTGCGCACGGGCGAGTGCACGCCATATGCCAACGTGATCCTGCACTGTGGAGTGCCCTTCTGATGCAGAGCCATGCACAACCGCGAGTGCTGATGGCACTCAAGGGCATCGACAAGGGCTTCTCCGGGGTCAGCGTGCTCAAGGGTGTCGACCTGACCCTGCGCGCGGGGCGCGTGCATGCGCTGGCCGGCGAGAATGGCGCGGGCAAGTCGACGCTGATGAAGATTCTCTCCGGCGTCTATCGCTATGACGCCGGCACACTGTGGCTGCGTGACGAGGAAGTGGTCTTCACCACCCCGCGCCAGGCGATGGACAGTCGCATCGCCATCATCCACCAGGAACTCAATCTGGTGCCGGGCCTGTCCGCCGGCGAGAACATCTTCCTCGGCCGCGAACCGCGTACGGCAATCGGCACCGTCGACTGGAAGCGCTTGCATCGTGATGCCCGCCAGCTGCTGGATCGCCTGCGCCAATCGCTGGACTCCCGCACCGCCGTCAGCGAGCTGAGTATCGGTCAGCAGCAGATGGTCGAGATCGCCCGCGCCCTGTCGCTGGACGCCGAGATCATCATCATGGATGAGCCCACCGATGCACTGACCGACATCGAGACCGAGATTCTCGCCGAGGTCGTGGCCGAGCTGCGCGCGGAAGGTCGCTCGCTGGTGTTGATCACCCATCGCCTGAACGAGATCTTCAGCATGTGCGATGAAGTCGCCGTGCTGCGCGATGGCCAGATGATCCACCAGGGACCGACGGCAGAGCTGGATGAAGATGGCTTGATCCGCCTGATGGTCGGTCGCGAGCTGGCAGAACGCTACCCTTACACGCCCGCCAGCCCTGATGGCGAAGTGATGCTCGAGGTGAAGGATCTCGAGGCGCCGGGCGTCAAGGGCATCAGCTTCTCGGCACGCCGCGGAGAAGTGCTCGGCTTTGGCGGCCTGATGGGCGCCGGGCGCACCGAACTGGCCCGCGCCCTGTGCGGCGATACCC
Source organism: Cobetia sp. MB87 (assembly GCF_011319755.1). Classification (NCBI taxonomy): domain Bacteria; kingdom Pseudomonadati; phylum Pseudomonadota; class Gammaproteobacteria; order Oceanospirillales; family Halomonadaceae; genus Cobetia; species Cobetia sp. MB87. The sequence continues at coordinate 234,953 of NZ_VFBC01000002.1, forward strand.
GCATCAGCGCCGGCAGCGTGCAGCTGCATGGTCAGCCGGTGCGGTTTTCCTCGCCGGCCGAGGCATTGGCCGCGGGCCTGGTGTATGTGCCGGAAGATCGCAAGCAGGCGGGCCTGATTCTGGCCCACTCGGTGGCCAGCAACATGTCGTTGAGCGCCCTGCCGAGCTTCTGTGGCGCGTTCGGGCGCATTCGCCATGGCGAGGAAGCCGCCGCCGTCGAAAGCTTCGTCAAGAGCATGCAGATCAAGGTCAGCAATACCGACCAACCGGTCGATACCCTGTCCGGCGGCAACCAGCAGAAGGTGTCGCTGGCCAAGGCACTGATGCCGTCGCCGGAGCTGGTGATTCTCGACGAACCGACCCGTGGCGTGGATGTCGGCGCCAAGCGCGAGATCTACCTGCTGATCAACGAGCTCAAGCGCCAGGGCAAGTGCGTGCTGCTGATCTCCTCCGAGATGCCCGAACTGCTGGGTCTGGCCGATCGCATTCTGGTGGTCGCCGATGGACGCATCTCCGGCGAGTTCAGCCGTGAGAACGCGACCCAGGAAGCGATCATGACCGCGGCCTCGGGCCTCGAGAGCCCCCTCAGCAGTGACAGCACTTCAAGAGCCGGCACTTCATCGACCAACGCTGCATCGCGCGATACCGCCCGCCCGTCTTCCACACCCGATTCCTCCGCTTCCCGCCACGAGATGCCGAACTGATGTCTACTCCTTCTTCCTCTGCCGCCAGCGGCCGCCGCCTCGACGCCATGCGCCTGCTGGTCGACAACAAGGCGCTGATCGCGCTGGCTCTGTTGATCGCCGTGAGTGCCGGCCTGTCCGACAACTTCCTGTCGTCCGACAACCTGCTCAACGTGCTCCGCCAGACCAGCATCAATGCCATCATCGCCATGGGCGTGACCTTCGTCATTCTCACCGCGGGCATCGATCTGTCCGTCGGCGCGGTACTGGCGCTGACCGGCGCCTTCGCGGCCTCGATGACCGCCGCCGGTCTCTCCCCCTGGCTGAGCGTACCGGGCACCATCATCGCCGGTGCCGGCCTGGGCGCCATTTCCGGTCTGTTCGTCGCCTTCGGTCGTATCCAGGCCTTCATCGTCACGCTGGTGGCGATGACGGTGCTGCGCGGCGCCACGCTCGTCTACACCGATGGCCGTCCGGTCTCCATCGGCGTCAGCGAAGCCGCCGACAGCTTCTGGAATCTGGGTGGCGGCTACTGGCTGGGCGTGCCGATCCCGATCTACATGATGTTCTTCGTCTACGTGCTGTGCTGGGGCGTGCTGCACCACACCCGCTTCGGGCGTCACGTCTATGCGGTCGGCGGTGGTGAGAAGGTCGCGCGTCTGTCCGGCATCAACGTCAATCGCATCAAGATCAGCGTATATGCCATCGCGGGTGCCTTCGCGGCACTGGCCGGTGCCATCCTCGCCGCGCGTCTGGGCTCTGCACAGCCGAATGCCGGCACCGGTTACGAGCTGGACGCCATCGCGGCAGTCGTCATCGGCGGCACCAGCCTGATGGGTGGCCGTGGGCGCATCTTCGGCACCTTGATCGGGGCACTGGTGATCGGCGTGCTCAACAATGCGCTGAACATCATGGGCGTTTCCAGCTACTACCAGATGATCGCCAAGGGCGCCGTCATACTGCTCGCGGTACTGATCGACAGCCGCGCGCAGAAATAGAAGAGCAAGTAAGTAAGACACGACACGGTTTCATTCCCGGCAGCATCGAAGACCCTCGCCCCCGTGCGCCAACCACGGGGGCCCTCCAGCGGGTCGCCGACAACAACGAAAGGACCATCGCCATGAAGAAGAACGGAAAACTGCTCACCTCCACGCTGACCACCGCCATCACTGCCGCAGGCCTGAGCTTGATGCCGGTGCAATCCGCCATGGCCGACAAGATCGCGCTGGTGGTCTCGACGCTGAACAACCCGTTCTTCGTCAGCCTCCAGCAGGGTGCCAAGGACAAGGCCGAGGAACTGGGCCACGAGCTGATCGTGCTGGATTCCGGCGATGACGCCGCACGTGAGCTGTCCAACGTGGAGGACGCCCTGTCCCGCGGTGTCGATCTGCTGCTGATCAACCCGACCGATTCCGATGCCGTGGTCTCCAGCGTGCGCACTGCCAATGGCCGAGATGTGCCGGTGGTGACACTGGATCGCAGCGCCAATGGCGGTCGTGTCGCGGCGCACGTCGCCTCCGACAACGTCGCCGGTGGCGAACTGGCGGGCAATTTCATTGCCGAAAAACTCGCAGGCAAGGGCGAGATCGTGCAGCTGGAAGGCGTCGCCGGCGCCTCGGCCACGCGTGATCGCGGTGAGGGCTTCATGAAGGCCATCGACGGTCAGTCAGGCCTCAGCCTGGTGGCCACCCAGCCGGCCAACTTCAACCGTACCCAGGGCCTGAACGTGATGGAGAACCTGCTGCAGGCGCATCCGGGCGTGAATGCCGTCTTTGCCCAGAACGATGAAATGGCGCTCGGGGCGCAGCGTGCCCTGCAGGCCGCCGGCAAGGACATCCTGCTGGTCGGCTTCGATGGCACCGATGAAGGCATCAAGGCCGTGCAGGCCGGCAAGATGGATGCCACCGTCGCCCAGCAACCGGCATTGATCGGTAGCCTCGGCGTCGACACCGCCGACAAGCTGCTCAAGGGCGAAGACGTCGAGAAGACCATCTCGGTGCCGCTCAAGCTGATCACCGAATAAGCGATCCCACGGCTCACGCCGCCTGCATCGTGAAACAGGACGCCGGCCACTGGCCGGCGTTTTTCCGTCTTTTGCGTCTTTCCATCAAGGGCGTATCTTGTTCGCCTCGCAGGGCCAGTGACGCCCGCTCGACTGTCACCATCAGGCTCACCACCAGGGATAGAAAAGTGATTCGACTCAAGGATGTGGCGGCACACGCCGGAGTTTCGGTGACCACGGTGTCGCATGTCGTGAATGCCACCCGCCCGGTGGCCAGTGCGACCGAAGCCCGGGTACGCGAATCGATCGCCGCGCTCGGCTATCGACCGGACAGCGTCGCCCGCGCCCTGAAATCCAACCGCAGTCGCACCCTGGGGATGATCGTCACCAGCGCGCACAACCCCTTCTTCGCCGAAGTGATCCGCGGCGTCGAGGACCGTTGCTACCAGGCGGGCTACAGCCTGATTCTGTGCAACAGCGACGATATCGATGCCAAGCAGCTCAGCTATCTCGAGACGCTGCGGGACCGCCGCATCGATGGCCTGGTGGTGATGACTGCCGAGAACGGTGCCGGCTTTCTCGAGGCGCTCAGCGCCCTGCCACTGCCCACGGTGATGATGGACGCCGAACCCCAGCCAGGCTGGGACATGACGGTGGTCAATGATGATTCACGCCTGGGGGGCAGGCTTGCCATTGAGCATCTGCTGGGCCACGGGATCGAGCGCATCGCCCTGCTGACCGGGCCTCGTGATCATGCCCGTTCCCGAGAACGCCTGAGCGGAGCACTCGGGGCACTCAAGGCTGCCGGCCTGGGCGTACCGGAGGACTGGCAGATCGCGACCCAATTGATGCTGGCCGACGGTCATCGCGCGGCCCACCTGCTGCTGGCCAATCCGGCCGACAGGCCCGATGCCATCTTCGCCTTCAATGACCTGCTGGCGCTGGGCTGTCTGCGCGCCGCCCAGGACCTGGGCATTGAAGTACCGCAGCAACTCTCGATCATCGGCTACGACGATATCGAGATCAGTGCCTACCTCTCACCCGCGCTGACCACCATCCGCCAGCCGATCTATGCGCTGGGCACCACGGCAGTCGATCAGCTGATCGCGCGCCTGGAGGGCACTCCTTTCCCGGGCCAGACCCAACTGGCCCCGAGACTGGTGGAACGCGACAGTGTCGCGCGGTCAGAATAGAGAACAGCATCCATACTGGATGAGTATCAAACATATCAAACAACAACATTTCTCTTATAGGTGAACACTGCCTACTCTCCCCCTCATGAATCACCGCTGCCACGACTGGCAGCACGAACATGAGGACACGCTGGTGACAGGCACATCCCCTTCAAACACTTCCCCAACCGACCCTTCCCATTCCAACCCTCCCCGCTCAGGCGCGGCCCGGTCAGACGGCCTCCAGCCGAACACTGACACGCCGACATCGGCACCAGACGCAGACAGTACGCCCGCCATTGGCCGCGGCTTGCTGTTGCTGATGGCGATCGCGGTCGCCGCGACCGCCGCCAATCTGTACTACAACCAGCCGCTGCTGGCGGAGATGGCCAGCTCACTGGGTGTGAGCCAGGGCATGATCGGCCTGATTCCCTCCGCGACCCAATTCGGCTACGCCGCCGCCATCCTGCTGATCTCGCCGCTGGGCGACACCATGGACAGGCGCCAGCTGATCCGCAATCTGTCCATCACCCTGGCACTGGCCTCACTGGGCATCTTCCTGGCCCCCAGCTTCTGGCCGCTGTTGCTGGCAAGCTTCGTGGCCGGGCTGGGCGCCAACATCACCCAGCAGCTGATTCCGCTGACCGCCTCGCTGTCCACCCCCGAGGCGCGCGGCAAGAACATCGCCACCCTGATGACGGGCCTGACCATCGGCATACTGCTGTCACGCACCCTGAGCGGCAGCATCGGTGAATACTGGGGCTGGCGCAGCGTCTTCCTGGTCGCCGCCATCATCACCGTCATCATCGGTGTGCTGCTGCATCGCCACCTGCCCAGCCGTGCGCCAGCCGTGCAGATGGCCTACCCCAGACTGATCGCCTCGATGGGCACGCTGTTCAAGCAACATGCCCTGCTGCGAGAATCCGCGCTGACCGGCGCGCTGTGGTTCGCGGCCTTCAATGCCATGTGGGCGACGCTGGCCATTCACGTCACCGATGCGCCGTTTGACTACAGCGTCCAGCAGGCGGGACTGTTCGGCATCATCGGGCTGGCAGGCATCTTCGGTGCCAAGGCGGCGGGCCGGCTGGTCAATCGTGTCGGCGCGGGGCGCCTGATCAGCTTCGCCCTGGTGATGGTGGCGGCGTCCTTCGCGGTGCTCGGCCTCTGGGGTGACAGCCTGGCCGGACTGATCGTCGGCATCATCCTGCTGGACCTGGGCGTCTTCGCGGCCCAGATTCCCAACCAGGTGCGCGTGTTCTCGATCGACCCCAAGGCTCAGAGCCGCATGAACGCCGTCTACATGCTGTGCTACTACCTCGGCGCGGCAGCCGGTTCCGCCATCGGCGTCAAGATGATGAACGTGTATGGCTGGCAGGGCATGTCACTATTCGGGCTGGTACTGGCAGCGGTGGCGCTGGTGCATCATGGTGTGAAGCAACGTCGCTCAGTCTCTTCAACACAGTAAGATGAAGACAGTGAGATCAAGGCAGTGAGACGAGAGCGCAAGCGAAGCGCTGGGTGGGCAAGTGAGGCGCGAAAGAGAGAAGGCGCGAAAGTGATAAAAGCGAAGCGATGAACGGCTGAGAGCCCGGGATGGCGTCTGGTCAGCACGTCGAGTCATGGGCAATCACACCCCATGCCACGGCAGCTGGCCAGGCGCCTGAAATGGTGGCGCAATTCAGGTAAACTCTGCGCGCCATTTCGGTGCGTCGCCGACGTGGTACGCGATTCACGACCCGTTATCGGGGCAAGAACCCGTCAAACCTCGAGATCCACATGAAGCTCATCGTCAAACTTATCCTCGGCATCATTGCCGGCCTGCTGATCGGCCTGATGGCCCCGGATGCCCTCGTACGTGCCGCGCTGACCGCCAAGGTCATCATCGGCCAGCTGATCAACTTCACCATCCCGTTGATCATCCTGTTCTACGTCATGAGCGGCATCGCGTCGCTGCCGAAGAATTCCGGCGCCATGCTGGGTCGCACCGTCGGCATGGCCTACGGGTCGACGATTCTGGCCGGCATCTTCGCCTTTCTGGTGGCCAGCAACCTGCTGCCCGGCATGCTGTCCGGCATGGCGCCGGTCGCTGAAGGCCGCGATGCCCTGACTCCCTTTCTCGATCTCGAAATCCCCGCTGCACTGCCGGTGATGACAGCCCTGGTGCTGGCCTTCATGTTCGGCGTGGTCATCAGCCGCCGCGAACTGCCGACCCTGAAAAGTGCCGTCTTCGAATCGCGTGAAGTGGTCGAGGTGTTCCTCAATCGCGTCATCATCCCGCTGCTGCCACTGTTCATCGCCGGCACCTTTGCCGAGATGGCCTACGAGGGCAAGGCGCTGTCGACACTGGATACCTTCTGGAAGGTGCTGGTGCTGGCCATCGTGATGCACTGGATCTGGCTGAGCACGGCCTACCTCATCACTGGCCTGATCCAGCGTCGTTCGCCGCTGGGCCTGTTGCGCAACATGCTGCCGGCCTACCTGACGGCACTGGGCACCATGTCGTCGGCGGCGACCATTCCGGTCAGCCTGCGTCAGACCAAGGCCAACGGCGTCAGCGATGAAGTGGCCAACTTCAGCGTGCCGCTGTGCGCCACCATCCACCTTTCCGGTTCCACCATCACCATCGTCACCTGCGCCACTGCCGTGATGATGATGAGCCACAACCTGGCACTCGCAAGCCTCGGCGAAGTGATTCCGTTCTTGATCATGCTGGGCCTGACCATGATCGCCGCACCCGGGGCACCGGGTGGCGCGGTGATGGCGGCGCTTGGCGTGCTGGGCAGCATGCTTGGCTTCGGCGAGGCGGAACTTGGCCTGATGATCGCTCTGTATCTAGCCCAGGACAGCTTCGGCACCGCCACCAACGTCACCGGCGATGGCGTGATCGCGCTGTGGGTCGATCACTTCGCACGCCGCGATGGTGTAGTGGCCACGCCGGAGCCGGATGCCGCGACCGGTGAAGCCCCGGTGGCACGCTCACAGCCGTGAGCTGGGCCGTTCGCGCTGTCAGTCAGACACCTCTTGATTGATACGAGACGTGCTGGCAATCACCAAAAGCCCCGCCTCCTCTCGGAGGCGGGGCTTTTTCATGTCCGCAATCGCGCTGCATGATGGCGGGCATGGCGGCGAGGTGAGACATGACGCCGCGCCGTGCCTGACACCCACAGGCCAAACGGCTACCATTGGCGCCCACGCGCGAGCGCTGTCATTGCTGCCGTACGCCATCACCCTGTTACCGTTGCCGGAGTGCCAGATGTCCCTGCTTTCCCCTGCACTGTCCTGTCTTACAATATCGCTACCGATATCTCGCCCGCGTCTGGCGCGCATGTTCGCCACCCTGTCGCTCACCACTGCCAGCCTGACCCTCGCCCAGCACGCCAGCGCGCTGGAGATCGGCATGCCTGCCGATGGCGGTGTCAGCATCAGCCCCGCCGTGATGCTCGAAGCCGAGGGCACCCTCGATGACCAACTGAGCAGCCCGCTGATGCTCAAGCAGTTCTCGAGCCACGAGGCCGTGGAGCAAGGGCTGAGCGACGGTAGCCTCGACGCCGCCTACCTGACACCGCAGATGCTCAAGGCACTGGCCGAAGGCGGCATGTCACTGCGAGTGCTGGATGGCGCGGATCTCGACGATGTCAGCCTGGTCGCGCGTGACGAGCTGATCCGCTACACCGAACTGTTCGTGCCGCAGGAGCTGCTGATCCGCTTCCTCAACGACACCACGCGTGCAGTGCGAGTGGTGATGAGCGATGACGATGCACGCTCGCATCTGGCCTTGAGGCAGTGGGTCGAGGTCAAGGTCGGCTCCAGCATGCAGCTGGTCAGCCCGCGCTCGCTGGAAGAGCTCGAAGGCGATGAATATGTCGGGGATGCGCCCCAGGCGCTGATCAATAGCCGCAAGATGCACGCTGCCTTCCTCAACGGCGATGACGCGACGCGTCTGGTGGCCTTGCATCCGCTGTCCAAGGACTGGCTGCCACGCGCCGACATGCTCGACCTGCCGCGCATGCTGCTGGTGAGTCGCGCCGATATCGAGGATGCGAGCCTTGAGGCCGAGCTCGAGTCGCTGGCCGTTGAGCACGCCCGCATGCAGCAGACCCTGCACGGTGAGGAGCCGATGAAGCTCGCCTTCACGCTCAAGCAGGCCTGGCCGGCGGATGCCGGTGAGGCGCCGAGCCTGCCCAGGGTGGTGCATGCGCTGAATGGGCGCTCGATCCCGAGCGCCGATATGCGCACCGCCCTCAAGGACTGGCTGGGTGAGCAGCAGGCCGCGGTCAGCTGGCCTGATCTTCAGAAGCAGACCCGGCAGTAGCCCCACCAGTCACACCTGCCACAGGGCAAATCACAGACACAAAAAAACCCGCCGATTGGCGGGTTTTTTCGATCAACGGCAACGATCAGGCGTCGAGGGCTTCAGCGATCTGGGACTGAGCCTTCGGGCCGATGCCCTTGACTTCAGAGATCACGCCATCAGCGTGAGCCTTGCGAACCTTGGCGACGTCGTCATAGCCAGCGTCAGTCAGGGCACGGATAGCGGCAGCGTTGAGGCCGAGGTCTTCCAGAGAGGCCGCGTCGGCTTCTTCGGTCGCTTCCTCGACGGCTGCGCCCATCGGCATCATGCGAGACTGGGCGATGGCCTGTTCGCGTGCCAGACGTGCCTTGTACTGCACCAGCTTCTGGTTGAACTCGTGTTCGACCTGCTTGCGGTGCTTGTCAGAAGCTGCGGCTTTCTCGCTCAGGCGTTCGTTGCGAGCACGCAGGTCTTCGACTTCCTTCTTTGCCTTGTCACGGGCATTACGGAGCTTGTCGGCTTCCTTGCTGGCTTCACGCAGCTGACGCTCCAGCTCCTTGATGCGGGCGTTCTGGTCCTGCTTGGTGTCCTGCTCCTGAAACAGGGATGCAAGCTGGTCGTCAAGATTAGCGTCGGTCATACTGCTATGTTGCCTCGAATAATTGATAAAGAGCTAAAGTCTGGGCGCACATTCTACCGCAGTTCTTCAGTTTGTGCTGCATTTGAGCGCAACCCGAGCGGGATGAATGTGAATCGGGGTCCTGCATGGGGCAATATTACCCCAACTGTGTGACATCGCCAGTCACGGATGATCCAGTCTCGGATGAAACTGTGCGCTGGATGAGACGGCACTGAACGCACACGGCAACCACACTCTCGGCGCCATGGCGCAGATCACGGAAAAGACAGCCCGTTTTCATGGACTGTCTTTTCCGCGGTTACAAAGCACTTGTTCAGGCCTGTCAGCAGAGACATCAGTGCCTGGACTCAGTGCTTCCGCCAGTCCTCGAGCTTGTCGCTCAGCTGCTGACGACGCGTGTCGGGCGATGCCAGCGCTTCGGACTGATGACCTTCCCCGAAGCGATTCTCGAGATAGTCCATCAGGTTGATCAGCTCATCGTCGGTCAGGCTGTCATCGAAAGCCGGCATGAAGACACTGTGGCCATTGTTCTCACGCTGCACGCCATTGAGGATCGCCTGAGCCAGATTGTCCGGGTAGACACTGCCGGTCACGCTGTTGTGGAACAGGGACGGGTAGTAGCCATCCTGAGTGCCGGCGCCATCCGCGCCGTGGCACATGGCGCAGTGGCCCAGATACAGACGCACACCCGGCGTGGCGTCGGTCAGCTGACCGATCAGGTCTTCATCATCGGGGCGCTTGTCCAGCGGCTGACCGCGCAGCAACAGCACGTCATCGGCCGGTGCACCCTGATTGAAGCGTGTGGCGACCTGCGGCTCGCTTTCGGCCTCACGATCGCCATCATTGACTGCCTCGCCCTGCTCGCCCTTGCCATCCACCGCCGGTATCGACTTCAGATAGACCGCGATGGCGCGCAGGTCATCTTCACTCATGTGACGCATGGAGTGCTCGACCACATCCGCCATCGGGCCGCCAGCCTGCGCCTTGCCCTTGAGGTTGCCGGTCGCCAGATAGGTCTGGATATCCTGCTCGCTCCAGCTGCCCAATCCGTCCTTGTGATCAGGTGTCAGATTGAAGGCGCGCCAGCCTTCGATCATCGCCCCACCCAGATAGCCTTCTTCCTCACCGGTCAGTGCCTTCTCCTGGAAGGCGACGCCGCGCTCGGTATGACAGCTGCCACAGTGGCCCGGCCCCTGGACGAGATAGGCGCCACGGTTCCAGTCGGCGCTCTTCTCGGGGTCATCCTGCCACGGCTCCAGCGGCGAGAAGATCTCTTCCCACAGCGCCATCGGCCAACGCATGTTGAGCGGGAACGGAATCTCGCTTTCGCGGTTGGGCGTGCTGCTCGGCATCACGTCATGCATGTTCCAGGCGTAGAGCGCCTTGATGTCCTCATCCGTCAGACGGGCATAGGACGGAAACGGCATCGCCGGATAGAGGTTGTGGCCATCAGCAGCTTCGCCCTCGCGCAGCACACGGGTGTACTCCTCGAGGGTGTAATTGCCGATGCCGTGCTCGGTATCCGGGGTGATGTTGGTGGCGTAGATCTCGCCCACCGGGGTCTCGAAGCCGAGGCCACCGGCATATTCATCGCCGTCCTCGGTGCTGTGACAGGCCGCGCAATCACTGGCGCGCGCCATGTACAGCCCCTTCTCGATTAGCGCGGGGTCATGGGTGGCGGCCTTGTCGGCTTCCACCTGCCTGGCGTGCTCGTCCTCGCCGCTGCCACAGGCACTGAGCAACAAGGCGCTGGTACCCGCAATGGCGGCCAGACGGACGGCACGAGTCAGGCGTGCGGGGCGAAGGATCGGGCGGGCACCACGACCTTTCTCATCAATGGCATCACGGGTGCCAGCAGTACGGACGTGCGGAACCATGCTTATATTTCCTGTTCGAGCAGATCGGCAATACGCAGAGACAACGCCGCGATGGTCAGGGTGCAATTGACCGACCCGACGGTGGGCATGCTGCCGGAGCTGGCGACAAACAGATTGTCATGGCCATGCACTCGGCAATCGCGATTCACCACGGAGTCTTTGGGGTTGTCTCCCATCAGGGTCGTACCGCAGATATGCTGGTTGTTGGAGTACTCATCACGAAACGCGATGTCGGTGCCTCCCATCAACTGAGCGATACGCGCATATTGTTCACGGGTATGCGCGGCGCTGCGTTTGACGTAATCATCGATAGCATAACGGAATTCCGGGCGCGGCAGGCCGAGGGCGTCACGTTTTTTTGACGGCGTGATGCGATTGGCAGCTTCCGGCAACAGCTCGTGGAAGCTGTCGAACTGCACATAACGGCTGGCGCGGTTATCGATCTGTGCCTGCAGTTCCGCGCCGAGCCTGAGCGGTGTTTCCGACAGCACCTCCGTGGTCATCTGCTGCGTGCGGGCAATATTGGACAGATGCAGCTTCTTGGACGCGAAGTCCTTGCGGAAGTCGCCGTCGCGCCAGGTGATGATCGAGGTCATCTCCTGAGGGCCTCGCCCGGCCCACAGCGGCTCATCGGCCAGGAAGCTTACCCCGGTGCCGGGATGGTCCATAAGATGCCGGCCAACCATGTCGTTCTGGTTACCCACCCCATCGGGGGTATGGGCATTGACCGACATCTGCATCAGCTTGGGCGTCTCGATACCATTGGCCGCCAGCACCACCCGCGACGCACTCAGGCGATGCTGCTTGCCGTCGGGGTCCAGATAGCGCACTTCACGAATCTTGCCGCTGGCATCGCTTTCCAGGTGATGCACGATGGCATTGTCGATCAGCCGGGCACCGGCGCGCTCCGCCTTCTCGACATGGATGATGCCGGAATACATCGCCCCGATCGGGCAGATGGGCATGCAGTTGTTGTTGCCGCAGCAGGTCGGCCGGTCATCGTAGGGGCGGCTGTTGCGCGCCACCGGCTCGGTGACCATGTCGAAGCCGTGGGGATTGATGCGCTCGCTGACCCGCCGCTCGTTCCACGACAGCGGCAGCGGCGCCATCGGATACTCGGCGCTGCGCGGGCTGCCGAGATCGACATCATTCGGCCCCCAGACACCCAGCGCCACCTCGGCCCGGAAGTAATAGTCTTCCAGATCGTCATAGCCGATCGGCCAGTCGCGCCCGACGCCATACTCGCTCTTGAGACGGAAATCGCTGGGCAGGAAGCGCCAGGCCGAGGCCGCCCAATGCCAGGTGGTACCGCCGACGGCACGAATGTACTGGGCGTCGTAAGGCTGCTCGCCCTTCTGCACCAGATAGTCGGCATTCTCGCCGTAGAGCATCGGATGGGGCGCTGCCTTGCTGGCAGGATAGGGCCCCATGAAGTCCATCTTGTTGGCCTGGTTGCGGAAGCGCTCGACAATCTGCCAGCGCTGCATGCGCGGGCCTGCTTCCAGCATGATGACCGACTTGCCGGCCTCGGCCAGGCGATGTGCGATCAGGGCACCGGCGACACCAGACCCGACCACGATCACGTCGGCATCATACGAACGGGATTCCTCGGCCATGCAGGATTCTCCTCGGGAAAAGGTAACAGCAACGGGGCGGTCAGGACGCCCCTGAAAGGTCTGGCAGGCAAGCGATGTCAGAAGCCGAGGTCCAGGTACGGGCCCAAGGCCCGGCCATCCACCACGCGCAAGCCCGGGGAAAAGCGTGGCCGCTCAGGCCTTGGGTGCCTCTGCCCAGAACCCCGGACGATTGGGGCAATAGGTACGCACCACCTGCACATCGCGCGGTCCCGCATACATGCCAGCGCGTTCGAAGGCGATGACCTCGGCGGCGGGGTCACTGATCGACTTGCCAACCGTGCCCAGCATCCAGGCCTGCAACAGACGTCGCACCAGCGCCATCTCGCCGTCGCTCAGGTCTTCCTTTTTCAGGTACTCTCGCGACTCGCCCAGGGCCAGCAGGCGGGTCTTGAGGGCCGGCAAGCTGCCGACGCCAGGCACTCCCTCGGCCGGAATTTTCGCCAGCGCCTCGAAGTAGCGCTGACCCAGCCGCTCATCCAGCGTCTTGTCGCTGAGCAGCCAGCGCGACAGGGCCATGAACGTCGCGAAGGCACTGTCATCCTGCGTCTGTTGCTCGTCAGCCACCGTCTCGGCCAGGGCCTGAAGCGACAGGCCGCCGAACATGGCAATGCCTGCCCCACCGAGCCCCAGCTTCAATAGCCGGCGACGTGAAGAATCAGTAGCGCTCTGGGATGTCGACATGCGGCCCTCCCGGACAATGAATGGTTCACCCGACGCCAGCGCAGCGCGCGCAAGGCGGTAATGCCACCTGAGCTGCATTCGAACAGCCCTCAGGCAAGTCTAGTGAGGTTGTGAACAGCTCTTGAGCAGCCCTTGCACAGGGTTTGATGAGCCGCATGGTAACAAGCGCCATCACGTTATAGACAAACGTATAATGAACAAGGAGTTCCTTTTTAAGCAACTCCAGAGGCATGCTTTGCGCAACCCAGTCAGTCCACAGGCAAACGCGTCCTGTTGGCCTACTGACAAGAGTCGGTGGAAACCGCGAAAGTTACCAGCGGATGCCGATGGCTGACGTAAAAGTCACACGCGCCTGCCCAGTGCTCGCTGGCAGTTCCCTGACTGTGCTCGGCGCAGTAGGATGTGGGGCAAGGCAGCCGGTGTCGCCAGTCCGACTCGCTCACTAGCCGACGCCTGCGCCGCCCATCACTCGACTTCAGGGAAGACTCGCCATGCTTCGTCACTTGCGCACTCCGCTCGCTCTGCTCATGTGTACCGCCGTTCTTGCCGGGTGTGAAAGCGCCTCGCGCATGGCTGACAGCATTTCACTGCCGGACTTCGGCTCCTCCTCCCGGACCGAACAGGGTGAGCAGCGCGTCCAGCGTAGCGTCGCCTTCCCGGAGGCGGAGTACGCCAAGCTCGACAAGACCGGCACCTCGGTGATCAAGGGCCGCATGTCCTACGACTGGCAGGGCCAGACGATCTACGCCAACCGGGCAGGCATCTCGATCGCGCCGGTCACCACCTACTCCGCAGAAGCGGCGGAACTGGCGCTGGCAGGCAAGACGGCGTCTCGCGCCGATCCGCGTGCCCAGGCCTACACCCACATCGTGCGCACTGACAGCAATGGCTACTTCACTGCCACTGGCCTGCCCTCCGGCACCTTCTACGTCGCCGGTGTCATCCAGTTGCCGGACGGCACACGCAGCCCGCTGATTCTCAGTCAGGTGCAGGTGGGCAGTGGCCAGACCCGCGACATCGAGCTGAGCCGCTGACGGCCTGCGTGTTCCTCTTGCTCTGCTTGCTGCCCTTGCACCGCCGGATGAAGGCCACCGCACCATGACGACGCTTTCGCTGCGCGCCTATACCCCGCAGGCCACGGTTCACGACCACGACCACCACCAGCTGGTGCTGCCGATCCGCGGCCATCTCGATATCCAGGTCGGCAGCCATCACGGCACCGTGGTCACCGGCGAGTGCGTCATCATTCGCCCAGGAGAGTCACACCTGTTTCATGCCAAGGACGCCGCGCGTTTCATCGTGGCAGATCTGGACTACCTGCCCGACAATCTCGCGGCGTCGCAACGGGTAGTGTTCTCGATCAGCACCCTGCTGATGAACTACCTGCTGTTTCTCGAAGCCCAGCTGCAGGGCGAGGTCGACAAGCACATCGATCAGCTGTCCATCGCACTGTTTCTCGGCCTGCTGGAGAAGCAGACCTGTGATCAACGTGTCGATCGTCGTCTGCTCAGAGTGCTCGACATCATGAATGCGCAGCTTGAGCAGCCCCACGACGTGGCATCACTGGCCAGACTCGCCCATCTGAGCCCGACCCAGTTTCACAAGGTGTTCCGCGACAATCTGGGCGTCAGCGTCAAACAGTACCTGACCGCGAGACGCATGGAGCGCGCGCGGGCGCAGTTGATCCATACCGATCTCAGCGTCCAGCAGGTCGCCGAGGCCGTCGGCTATCAGAACCTTTCCGCCTTCTCGCGGCGCTTTTCCTGCTACTTCGGCCAGTCCCCGCGCGAGATGACGCGCCAGTATTCGAGTCTCACTCCCGCGAATGACTGAATGAGCGACTGACTCGATCATCTGGACAACCGATTGAGTCCCCGAACCCGACAGACAATCACCGCACTCTGGCGGTCCATGACGTTTTGCTTCTCCTGGCAGAACAGAGCGTAGTTTCAGCACAATATATTCTCGCGATGAGGCGTAATCTCGTGCACACCGAGACACACTTCATTGCGAGCCATCCACCATGCAGCACTCCTTCTCCCGGACGCCCTTCCGCCCAGCGCTGGAACGCCAGATCGGCAACCTTTCCGTCCTCACGGCCGCCCTGCTATGGGGCACGACCGGCACCGCCGCCCACTTCAATCAGGATGTCAGCCCGTTGGCCACCGGCGCCTTCGCCATGGGCTTTGGCGGCATTCTGCAGGCCGTGCTGTCGCGACGAATTCTTCATGAGGAACTGGCCGCCCTGCTGGTCCACAAGCAACTCGTGCTGTGGGCAGCGCTGTTCATCATCATCTACCCGCTGGCGTTCTATTCGGCCATGGAATACACCGGCGTCGCGATGGGCACCGTGATCACCATCGCCACGGCGCCGTTGGCGGCGGCGGTGCTGGAATATGTGCTGGATCGCAAGCGCGTCAGTGCGCACTGGTACGCGGCGCTGATACTGGGCATGGCCGGCGTGGGGCTGATGGCGATGGGCGAGACACGTCTGGCAGATACGGCGGCGCACGCCACTGCCAGCGGCGTTGCCAGCGAGAGCCGCAAGCTCATCGGTATCGGGCTGGGCGTGCTGGCCGGCGCGAGCTACGCCACCTATTCGCTGCTTGCCAGACGCATGATGCTGCTGGGCGTCCATCGCCGTGCGGCCATGGGGGCGATGTTCGGCTGTGCCGGCGTCGTGTTGTTGATCGGCCTGGCCATCAGCTGCCTGTTCCTCGATCCGCGCCTGTTCGCCACGCCGATGAATTCGGCGGTCGCCATCTACATGGCGCTGATCCCGATGCTGCTGGCCAGCCTCATCTTCGGACGCGGGCTCGCCAGCGTGCCCATCAGCCGGGTGACGGTTCTGACAATGTTCGAGCCACTGGTGGCGGGCCTGCTGGCCGTAATCGTCGTCGGCGAGCAGTTCACGCTGATGGGGGCCATCGGCATGGTGCTGATCATGACCTGCCTGATGCTGCAACTGCGTCCGCAGGCAACGCAGGCGTCGATGGCCAGCCCGCAGGCAGACCTCGCGGCCTGGACGACGCCCGACACCGCCTCCGACGCTCTGGTTGAGACACAAGGCGACACGGCCTGTTGGGGTGAGCGTGAATTGTGGAGCGATAACGACCAAGGATCGCCGCCATGGCAGCGTCACGACGCCTGACCGCAATGAGAGTATTGAGAGAATTGATGGCAAGCCACGTTGGACGCACTGAGCGGCAGCCAGCTGGCGTGACGACTCACCTGGCCGAAAGTGGTTTCAGCACACTTTCTCCAGGACTCTTGCCGCGACTGAAAATGGCCACGGGATTGGCAAGACACGCAAGGACATCACCATGACAACCACTCGCGCCGATATCGCGGCCTCTTCAAGGTCGGCCGACATGGGCAGCCTGGCCGTTCTGTTTGCCGCGCTGCTGTGGGGCACCACCGGGACGGCGGCCCACTTCAATCAGGATGTCAGTCCGCTGGCGACCGGCGCCTTCGCCATGGGCGTCGGCGGCCTGCTTCAGGCAGTGATCGCACGGCCCAATATCATGGGCTGCCTGGGCCTTTTGATGGCGCAGAAGGGCCGGGTATTGCTTGGCGCCGTCTGTGTCGTCATCTACCCGCTGGCCTTCTACTCCTCGATGCATCTGGCCGGCGTCGCCATCGGCACGGTCATCACCATCGCCACGGCGCCACTGGCCGCGGCGATTCTGGAGCGCCTGTTCGGCCACCACCGACTCACGCTGAGCTGGTACATCAGCCTCGCGCTGGGCACTGCCGGTGTGGTGATGATGGCGATGGGCGAAACGGCCACTCATGGCGGAGACATTGCCACGGTCAGCGCCGCTGGAGACCCGATAGCTACAACAGTTACTGGGAGCGTGCCTGACGCTGACTGGCAACGTCTGGGCGGTATCGTACTGGGCATCATCGCCGGAACCACTTACGCCGCCTATTCGCTGATCGCCCGGCGCATGATGGACCACGGCACCCACGCCCGCGCTGCCATGGGCAGCCTGTTCGGCGTCGCCGGTTTCGCGCTGATCGCAGGCCTTGGTCTCAGCATGCTGGTGGCAGATCCGCGTTTGTTTGCCACCCCCGGCAATTCAGCGGTCGCGCTCTATATGGCGCTGGTGCCGATGTTCCTCGGCTATATCGCCTTCGGCTTCGGCCTGAAGACTGTCGCCGCCAGCAAGGCCACCCTGCTCACGCTGTTCGAGCCGCTGGTCGCCGCCCTGCTCGCCGTCACCATCGTCGGGGAACATATCGCACCGCTCGGCTGGCTCGGCATGGTGCTGATCGCTGTCTGCCTGGTGATTCAGGTGAAGCCGAAAACGACCTGAAGAATGACTGAAGCCTGCATGACAGAAAGCCCCAGCCTGATCCTCAGGCTGGGGCTTTCTGTGTTACTGGACATCAACTCTCGGCCTCACACCATTCCGATCTCTCGCCGTGAAGCGCGCGTGACGTCAATGCGAGGCAAGCTCGGCGGCATCGACCTGTGGTGTTATGCGACGCACGCCCTTGGCATCCTGCGCGTAGGCACGATGACGCACATCCCAGAGCTCCACGGCATGCTGGATGTTGAGCCAGAACTCCGGCGTATTGCCTAACGCAGCCGCCAGCTTGATGGCCATCGGGGCCGTCAAGGTGCCCTTGTCATGCACGATACGACTCAGGGTATTTCTGTGCACTCCCATCGCCTCGGCCAGGGTGCGGATGTCGATGTCCATCGGCTCCAGAAACTCTGCCGCCAACATCTCGCCTACCGTCAGTGGGCGCCGCTGGGTATTTCTCATCACTGCTACCTCCTCTAGCCCTTGTAAGCATGCGGGTCTAGATATGTTTGATGGGCAATCCCTGCCTCCCATCGAAAGATGAGCCGATACTGCCTGTTGACGCGAATGGAGCAATAACCTGCGAGATTGCCCTGTAGATGCTCGAAACGATTGCCTGGCGGAATCCTCAAATCAGACTCCTGGCTTGCGGCATCGAGAATCTGCAACTTGCGATAGAGCGAACTTGAGAGCGCCGCAGGTATCCTGCGGTGGCCAACATCTTGCTCGTAGAAGCTCTCGAGCCACTCGTCCCTGAATTCCAGCGCCATGGCAGCACCTTTTTCCCTCATTCTATGCACAACCATGTTGTGCATCAAGTGACTCTCCCCTGAGGTGGCTCTCCCCTGACGCTTCTTCACACATGAAAAACGCCCAACGAGTCCAGGACTCGTTGGGCGCTTCGTATGCCTCTGGCCTTCACACCAGACGCTCAGCGACTCACGCTGCTGTCTTGTTGGCCAGCTCGACCTTGGCAAGCTTGATCAGCCCGCCGTAGACGACGAAGGCCACCACGACACCCACGACGGGCGGCATGAAGGGGGAGCTCCAGGCACACAGGCAGGCGATGGCGTAGGCGGCGAGGCCCGGCCAGTGGTAATCCACCTTGGGCATCTCGGCGAGGCGCGGATACAGCCCTTTGTGGCCGAGCCAGAAGTTGGCCATGATCACGCCGCCGATCGGCGGAATGAAGGTACCGAGCAGAATCAGGAACGGGATCAGCCACTCATACATGCCGAGTACCGCCAGCACCGTGCCGATGGCCGCGCCGCCCAGAGTGACACGCTGACGATGCGGCGTGCGCAGCAGATTGCAGCCGGCGATCGCGAAGTTGTAGATGGTGTTGTCCTGGGTGGTCCAGATATTCAGAAACAGCATCAGCACGGCGAGGCTGACCAGCCCCTGGGCAATCATCACATCGACGATATCGGCCTGCTGATAGATCATCGCGCCGAGCGCACCGGTGAGAACCATCAGGCCATTGCCGACAAAGAAGGCCGCCAGCGTGGCGATCACGGCGATCTTCGGCGAGCGCGCGAAGCGACTCCAGTTGGTCGCCTGGGTGCCGCCACTGATGAAGGTACCGATCACCGCCGTGATGGCGGCGGTCCAGCTCATGGAATCCGTCGGCGTCAGTGCCGCAAGTCCTGCCATGCCGCCAACATCGACCATGCCGGTGTAGAGGCTGAACAGGATGAAAAGCAGCATGGCCGGCACGGCGACCCGTGACAGCATGTCCAGGCCACGATAGCCGATCATCGCCGTCAGACAGAAGGCGAATCCGAAGATGACCATCAGCGGCGTGGTCAGCCATTCCGGCAAGCCTAGCGTCTTGACCAGCACGATGGCGATGGTCGCGGTGCCCCAGGCGTACCAGCCGATCTGGGTGAAGCCGAGCACGAAATCCGACAGACGGCTGCCCTTCTCGCCAAAGCACAGGCGGCCCATCAACACCGAGTTGAGGCCGCTCTTGCAGGCGATGTAGGCCAGCGCCGCCGCATAGCTCCCCAGCAGCAGATTGCCGATCACGATGATCCACATCAGCTCATTGAGTTCGAAGGCCGCGCCCAGTGACCCACCGGCCCACATGGTGGCGGTGAAGAAGGTGAAGCCGAGCAGCACCATCGAGGTAGAGAGCAGCCCACGTCGTGCCGAAGCGGGGACTTCGCTCAAGGGATAGTCATTGCCCACAGCCGAGGCCAGCGGTGCAGTCTGCGAAGTTGATGAGCGGTCATCTGCCATGCGGGATATGTCCTTGGACTCGTACAAGGTGTCGAGTCTCTTCGTGTTGGGCCGAACTGGCCGGGAATGACGTCGCCATGCCTTGCCGTCCTGCCGCGACTGACACCTTCCTGACGCCCTGGCTGACAGAGCTGGCAGCGAGCGGAAATGTCATCGGGAAGCGACTGGCGGGGCGTGGCGGACGCTACCCTACCACTACGCAAGAAACGCGCCAGCCCTCGAAATGGCTGATGACAATCACTACCGCTTGGCAACACTGCAAGCTGTCTGAAGCGACAGGATCCCTCGCGCCATGGGCATTGATGAGGTGATGCTCGGTGACAGAAATGCCTACCTGAAATTGCACGACGTTGGTGAGCGATAGCCCGAGAAAGCCTGCCCTGCGACGCGAGAATACAAAAACGCCACGCGCTGCACCTCAGGAGTGCAACGCGTGGCGCTGGGACTATTCCTCACCCTGACGACATAACCTGACCGCATGAGCAGGATGGAGTTTTTTCACTTTTTCCTTGATCACGGGCCCAGCTGGCGACTCCTTCAACTGCTCGCCAATACACCCTCCGTGGCATTGACCTCCTCGCTGTCCATCAGACGCAATCTGACGGGCACGGATTTCGAGGCCGGCGTATTGCTGCGTGCATCACGGTGATCCAGCGGAATCAGGTCGTTGGTTTCCGGATAATAGGCTGCCAGACAACCGCTCGGGATATCGTAGGCCTTGAGCTTGAAACCGGCCATGCTGCGCTCGACACCATCCTCACTCACGGTTTCCATACGCACGCGCTGGCCCTCGGACAGGCCGAGCGTTGCCAGATCCTCAGGGCTGATCATCACCACCATCCGCGTGCCATAGACATCACGATAACGATCGTCATTGGAATAGACGGTGGTATTGAACTGATCATGGCCCCGCATGGTGCTGAGCAGGAAGGTACTGTCCATGTCCAGCGTCTCGTGGGTGACCTTGTCGAGACCCTGCTCATCGGTGCCAAGTCCCTCGGGGAACAGGAAGTTGGCGCGCCCGGAGTCGGTGTGCCAGATGCGCTCACGCGGGGCGATGCGGATGTGGAAGCCACCCTGCGCCAGACGGGCATTGTAGTCCGGGAAGATCTGCGGGAAGACCTGTTCGATACGGTCGCGAATGCGCGCGTAATCCGCCTGCAACCAGTCCCAATCAAGCGTGGGATGTGCCGGCAGTGTGGCCTTGGCCAGCTGACAGGTGATGGCGATCTCGGAGTGAAGGCTGGGATCCGCCGGCGCCATCACGCCGCGCGAGGGCGAGACATTGCACATGCCGTCCTCGACACTGGTGGTCTGCTCCGCGCCCTTGCCATCGGCGCCGGCCTGCAAGTCGCGCTCGCTATGACCCAACGTCGGCAATACCCAGCCGTGCTTGCCGGGATGCAGATGGCTGCGATTGAGCTTGGTGGCGACGTGCACCGTCATGTCCAGCTCGTGCACCTTTTCCACGATGCGCTTCTGGTCCGGAATCGCGCGGAAGAAGTTGCCGCCCATGCCGATGAAGGCCCGTGTCTCACCGCGCAGAATCGCTTCACAGCATTCGGCGACATCATGGCCGTTTTCCCGCGGGCACTGGATGTTGAAGACACGATCGAAGGCATCCAGCATAGCGCCGTTGGGCAGGTTCTCGATACCGACGGTACGATCGCCCTGCACATTGGAGTGACCGCGCACTGGGCATGGCCCGGCGCCGGGCTTGCCGATATTGCCGCGCAACAGCAACAGATTGACGATCTGCTGGATGGTATCACCGCCGCGGGCGTGCTGGGTGATGCCCATGCCCCAGCAACAGATCACGCGCTCGGCTTCCAGATAGGTCTGTGCCGCCTGCTCCAGTGATTCGCGCGACAGGCCGGACATCTCGACCAGATCCTGCCAGTCGAGCTTGCGGCAGTGATCAGCGAAGGCCTCGAAGCCGTGGGTATGCTGGGCGATGAAGTCATGATCCAGCAGCCCCACCGCATGCGGATTGCGCTCACGCAGCGCATCGTCGGCCTCGATCACGTACTTGCACATCGCCTGCACGGCAGCGAGATCCCCGCCGATGCGCAGCTGATGGTACTGGGTGCTGATCTCGACGCCCTTGCCGCTCAGCATGTCCCTGGGCGATTGCGGGTCGGCAAAGCTCACCAGCGCCCGCTCGCGCAGTGGATTGAAGCTCACCACCTCGGCGCCGCGCCCACGTGCCTCGTGGAGGTCGCCCAGCATGCGGGGACTGTTGGTGCCGCTGTTCTGACCGAAGATGAAGATGGCATCGGCCTGCTTGAAGTCCTCGAGATTCACCGTCGCCTTGCCGATGCCGATGGAATCCGGCAAGGCCCGGGAGGTGGTCTCGTGACACATGTTCGAGCAGTCGGGGAAGTTGTTGGTACCGTACATGCGCCCGAACAGCGAGAACAGGAAGGCCGCCTCGTTGGAGGTACGCCCCGAGGTGTAGAACTCGACCTGGTTCGGGTCGTCATAACTCTTGAGACGCTCACCGATCTCGGCGTAGGCCGCCTCCCAGCTGGTGACCTCATAGCGATCCTCAGCCGCGTTGTAACGCAGCGGGTGCGTGAGGCGCCCTTCCTTCTCCAGATGATGATCCGTCCACTCGCGAAGCTGGCTCACGGTGTTCTGAGCGAAGAGTTCATCGCTGACGCGCTCACGCGTCGCCTCCCATGCCAGTGCCTTGGCACCGTTCTCACAGAAATTGGCCCCCTTGGGCTTGTCGCCATTCGGCCAGGCACAGCTCGGACAGATGAAGCCATCCGGCTTGTTCATCT
Organism: Cobetia sp. MB87; assembly: GCF_011319755.1. Taxonomy (NCBI): domain Bacteria; kingdom Pseudomonadati; phylum Pseudomonadota; class Gammaproteobacteria; order Oceanospirillales; family Halomonadaceae; genus Cobetia; species Cobetia sp. MB87. Next base: position 257,276 of record NZ_VFBC01000002.1, read on the forward strand.
TCATCAGGCTGAGGTGGCCCTTGACGGGCAGATGCTCCTGCCAGATGAAGGTCTCCACTGCCTTGAGCGATGGCCAGCCGCCGCCCGGTGGACGATCCAGCTGGCTGCCGGAAAGCTCGGCAGACAACTCAGGGGCGTGGGAGCCTTTGCGACTGAAGGTATCCGGGGTGTCGGAGCGGGAGGTGGTCGCATCGTGTGACATGTCAGGATTCCTGGGCAGCGCCTGCTGACATATGAGGCGGCAGCAGACAATAAATGAGCGATACCTCATCTCTTGCTCTCGCGCGGGGGATTTTCAAGGGCAGTCGGCGTTGCGCCCTTGAAGTTCTTTCGATCCGCCACCAGAGTTGTACATACCTGACACAATGAGCTCGAGAAAATGCGCTGACACGGCGAGCCCCTGACAGACGTGAGCCCTCTTCTGAAAAGCTGGCACTCCAAAAGCTTGAAGGTAGAAGCTGAGAGTCCGGCAAGAAGAGAGACAGGCCACGCGTCTCGCCCAGCCACTCGACAAGCTGACGCTGATGAGGAGCCCGAACATGACCATCTTTGAAGCCCTGCGTGAGACCCACGACGAACAACGCCGCCTGCTGGACATGCTGCTCAAGACCGAAGGTGACAGCGAACCGCGCGATGACCTGTTCAAGCGCCTCAAGGAATCGCTCACCAACCATGCGGGAGCTGAGGAGCGTGCGCTCTATATCCCGATGATGGAACACGACATGACGCAGGAAAAGGCGCGTCACAGCGTGGCCGAGCACCATGAAATCGATGAGCTGGTCGAGAAACTCGAGACCACGGACTACAGCTCACCCGGCTGGCTGGCCGCCGCCAAGCAGCTCGAGCATCTCGTGACTCACCATCTGGACGAGGAAGAGCAGGAAGTCTTCCAGCTGGCCGGTCGCGTCTTCAACGACGCCACCAAGCAGCAACTCGCCGATGAGTACCTGAAGGACATGAAGGCGCGCGAAGCGGCCTGATACGTCACCTGATGTCGAGCACCTGACGCCTGGCGCTCGACATTGGCCAAGCAGGAAATGAAACGGGCTGGCCACATGATGTGGCCAGCCCGTTGTCGTTGATGGTGGTCGAGAAGTTGAGCAAAAGAGGCTGACGCCCAGCCGCACGACATTACCGGCGGCGGCGGCCTTTCGCCCCGGCACCCTTGAATGTGCCACCGGTTCGCTTGCCCTTCTTCTCTCCCTTGCCCGCCCCTGACCCGGTCTTTGAGGGCGCGGAACATCCGATATAGCGGGCGATCCAGATCGTATGCTTGGCTCCGGACGTACCATGGGCATACACCTGACGCGCCTCGGCCTTGAAACCGGCCCGCGATAGACGCTGCGAGAAGCGCGCATCGGCCGTGGCCGACCACACTGCCAGAATGCCGGCAGGTCGCAGCGCCTTGGCGCATACCGCCAACCCTTCCGCGCTGTAGAGCCAATCATTGTCGTCAGCGGTCAGCCCCTCCGGGCCATTGTCCACATCCAGCATGATGGCATCGAAGCCTGCAGGCGCTTCGCGCAGCACCTCGGCCACATCGCGATTCTCGACGGTCGTGCGCGGATTGCGGATCGGATACCCCGCCTTGGCCCCCAACGGGCCGTCATTCCAGGTGATCACGCCCGGCACAAGCTCGGCGACCACCACCTCGGCATCTGCCTTGAAGTGCGCAAGCGCCGAGGCCAGCGTGAAGCCCATGCCCAGACCACCGATCAGAACACGCTGCGGCGCCGAGGCCGTACCACGACTCTTGAGCAGGCCAGCAGGAATCTCAGCCAAGGCGTCTTCCGATCCATGCATGCGGGTATTCATCAGCTGCCCGCCCTTGCCGCTCTCGATCTTGATGACGAAGTCCTCGCCATACTCGAACAGACACAACGAATCCGTCGTGCCGGGGATCGGCGCGGTATCGAGCAGCACAAAGCGTTTCATGGCACATCCATTGAAGGAAAAATAATCATCTGTCAGGTGGCTTCGTGGCCATCCTGACTATATTCAACATGACGGACATCTGTTCGACATGGGGGAGCGTTAGTCTAACAGTCAGAACACCAGGCAGGTATCCGCCTGCGCGAAGGCATGAAGTTTCGCGAATTGACGATAAAAATGAGAGCATGCGCGCATCAAGGCTGGAAGATATTCGCGAATTCTCTAATACTAGCTTTTGAAGAACGCAACACCGTCACAGTGCGAACGATCCCAGTACGACAGATCTCAGTACGAACACTCTCAGTAGAACTGTCACGTTGACCGATGACCGATGCGCCAAAACAAGCGCAAGGGCACGCAGGCAGATGGCCCCCCACCGCCGTCGAGGCAAAGTGACACCGACACCTAGAGAATCACTCAAGATTCCGACTCATCGGAACCCGAAAAGAGGATATTTCGATGCCGCATACCCATCCGGAGCGACTCGCGACGATCAGTGCCAGCCAGGTCGAGGAACACTTTCGCGATCTCCATCCCATCGTGGCGTTGGTCTCAGCCACTCGGTTGCTGCAATTCCTCGAACGGGAAGGTCTGACACTGCATGCACACCGAGGCCTGTGCGCCAGCATCATTCGCAAGGCACTGCCCAGCCTCGAAACCGGCCCCGGGCATGACCCTTCCAATCTGCCGAGTCTGCATGGCATAGAACAGACCCAGGAAAGCGAGCCGCGTATTCCGCTTGCGCAGACCATGGCAGCGGGTGCCAGTACGCCAGCTACCATGCATGACAAGCATGAGGACATCGCCTCCTGACAACCGCCAGGTCTGCTGATGACGCTTCACTCCGACGCCCAGTTCCGTTCATGCGGAACTGGGCGTTTTAATATTGCTAAACAAGAAAATCATCATGAAGGGTTTAATCCGTCGCGATCGTCCACAGATCTGTGGGTAGACGTTCAGCGTCTGAACGCGCATAGCGCATTCACGATCAACGAACCGGAGGTGACGGCATGACTCAGCAACAGCCCCCACAGCATCAGAACCATCAACCGGGCGATGAACATCGCATGGACCCCAAGCCCGAATACATCCGCGAGAGCTATCGCGGCAGTGGCAAGCTCACGGGCAAGGTGGCAGTCATCACCGGAGGCGACAGCGGTATCGGCCGCGCCGCCGCCGTCCACTTCGCGCGTGAAGGGGCCGACTGCATGATCACCCACGTGGGCAGCGAGGAAAAGGACGCCGAGGAAACCATCCGGCTGATCGAGGCCGAAGGTCAGAAGGCCAGCCGCATCGCCGGTGACATCGGTGACCCGGCCTTCTGCCGCAAGGTGATAGAAGGCACGCTGGAGGAATTCGGCAAGCTCAACATCCTGGTCAACAACGCCGCCGAGCAGTACGACTGGAATGACGTGACCGAGATAGATGACGAGCAGCTCGAACGCACCTTCAAGACCAATCTCTTCAGTCACTTCTATCTGATCAAGGCCGCCGTCCCGCATCTTTCCAAGGGCGACTCAATTATCGCCACCTCGTCCGTCAACGCCTTCAAGGGCAATGACAGCCTGATCGATTACAGCGCCACAAAGGGCGCCATCCAGGGGCTGGTGCGCTCGCTGTCCGGCACGCTGATGGACCGTGGCATCCGCGTCAATGCCGTAGCCCCCGGCCCGGTCTGGACACCGTTGATCCCCGCCAGCTTCGATGACGACAAGGTCGCCGAATTCGGCAAGCAGGTGCCGATGGAGCGCCCTGGGCAACCCAGCGAGATGGGCCCGGCCTACGTCTATCTTGCCAGCGACGATTCAAGCTACATGTCGGGACAGACGATCCACCTCAATGGTGGCGTCGTGCTCAATACCTGATCACGATGCGTCCCTGAACGCTTCACTGCGCCAGCGGCTGGTGATCACTGTCCGGCCAGCGATGAGACGATCACCACGCAGCAACACCAAAGGCCACCCGATCCGGGTGGCCTTTTTCACATTCCCATAGCGGTCCGCTCAAGGAATGCGTGCCGCGTCTCAGCGCTTGTGCCGCGTTCGAATCACCTCTTCTCCCTGCGAGTATCAGGCCCTCCTGTCGGTCCGTATCAGGCATTTCAGACGGCTGAACAGTGTTGAGCTCTCTATTCTGGTAGCAGCCCTGGGAATGCCATGGGCAGGAAAGGAACGTCACTCGCGCTGCAGGAGGCCTGCATGTCCAAGTTGATTCTCGCGCTGGATGGTGGCGGCATACGTGGCGCAGCCACCGCCCGGTTTCTGATGCATGTCGATGCGACACTCAAGCGCGACCACCAGACCACACTGCGCGACTGCGTCGATTTCTACGCAGGCACCTCTACCGGCAGCCTGATCGCGCTGGCGCTGGCTACCACCGACATGAGCCTCGAGGACATCAACGGGCTCTACAGCGCAACCAATGCCAGGAAGATCTTCGTCGACAACCGCGGCTGGTTCGAACTCGATGGCATCAATGCGCCCAGGTACGAGGCCCGGGGCAAGAGCGCGATGCTCAAGAAGCATCTCGGCCAGGCCAAGCTCCGGGATGTCCCTGACGGCAAGCAGGTCCTCGTCGTCACCTACGGGATCGAGAGACGCCGCCCGCATGTGCTGAAGTCCAGCAAGCGCGAGCATCACAAGTTGCTGGCCTGGCAGGTGGCGGATGCCTCGAGCGCCGCGCCCACCTACTTCCCGACCCGCGACATGAAACTCGGGACGGACAATGAGCAGACCTGGCTGATCGATGGCGGCGTGATCGCCAACAACCCGACCATGTGCGCCATCGCCGAGGCCTGTCGACTGTGGCCGCATGACACCCGGCGCGTGCTGTCGATCGGTACCGGGACGCGCACGCGCAAGATCAACGGCCCGGATTCCCAGCATTGGGGCGCGGTGCAGTGGATGCTGGAAGGCAGTCTGATCGACGTGCTCTCCGACGAGAAGGTGGTCGGCTATCAGGCCATCACCATCTCTCCGCCGGGCAGCTACATCCGCGTCAACGCCGAGATGCGCCCGCAACCGGGATTGCCCAAGGCGCCTGACGATGCGATGGACGACATCAGCGTCACCAATATCCAGCGCCTCAAGGGCATGGGCGACTTCTGGTTCGCGCAGTACGGCGCGGCCGCGGTGGCGCTGATCATGGACCACTATCGTGGCCCGTCGCTGGACCGCATCGACCCCACCACCGGCAAACCCGAGGCCTATGAGCCTCACTGAGCACGCCTGGCGCGACGCGAACTCGGAGACGCCTGTCAGCGATTTTGCTACTCTGCGCTGCCATGCTCATGCCGACCCGAGTGTCCCCGATGCCCCAAGGTAGTTCGCCAGTGTCTCGCCGCCCCGTCATCCGCCTTCTGGCAGCGCTCAGTCTGTCCTTGGCGCTCGCGCCCACCCTGACGCCAGGCATCGCCCTGGCGGCCGACGACATGCACTTCGACCAGCCGGAAGCCTTCGCCACCTTGAAGAAGGCGGTCGGCTATTTCGATGAGATGGACACCTTGCCGGAAGAGGCCTGGATCAGCCGCGATCAGGCCTCCGCGCGCAGCGATATGGACGAGATGATCGAGGAGGCCATGCAGGCCCTCGACGTGCCACAACTCTCGACCCTGCGCAGCACCTATCGACAGGTAGAGGACAAGATTCGTGATTCGCGCAGTGAGATTTCCGAGCTGAAGGAGAAGCGTATCCTGGCGCCCGACACCGAGGTCTCTACGCTGACGCGCTTCACGCCTACCGATACCCTGCGCGAATTCACCGCCAGCACACGCGGCGATTATGACCTGCTGATCGCCGCGCATGAGAAGAACATCACCGCCTATCAAGACGAGCTGACCACGCTGGAAGGCAAGCTGGCCGCGCGGCTCGAGGAGATCGGCATCACCCTGACGCCGGACCAGGTCCAGGTGTGGCTGTCCTCGGTGGTCGGCGACGACGTGTTGACCATGAGTGTCGTGTTCGCCAGCATCAAGTCGGTGGCCCAGCAGCTCGCGGAGCTGACCCGCGACAGTGGCGAGAATCTGGAGTACGCGCGTCGCTACTACGGCATGGTCGTCATGCTCCACCGCATGATCGTCACCATGCAGCAGGACTTCATCGCCCGCGTGGATGACGAGGTATTGCCGCAACTGCAAGGGTTCGCCGACGAAGCCGAAGCCACCACGCGCGAAGCCCGCACGCTGATCAAGCAAGGCGGCTCACGTGAAAGTCTGGAGAACAACATCCGCGCCAATGCGCTGACACTCAAGACGATCAATCTGTATCGCTCGCTGGTGAGCGAGCAACGCGACCGCGTCAAGACATCGCTCACCAAGAGCCAGCGCGAGCTTGCAGTGGCGACCAATACCTATCGCACCGTCAAGCTCAGCGCGCATGTCGCCGACCTGATCCGCCAGGGCGTCAAGACCTTCGACACCCTCGCCGGCCTGCAGGTACCGGTCGCCACCAGCTTCGAGAACAGCGCCATGCGTGAGGAATTCCGCAAGCTGACCGAGCGCATGCAGCAGGCAAAGTAGCACTCGCGTTCAATGTCGATACCACGCCTTCGCCCTGCCGGGCGGAGGCGTTTTCAGTTCTGGCGCTGCTCAGTGCCGCCCTACCGGATGTCGCGCATGGTCAATATGCTCTCCAGCGTGCGTCTGAGCCGGGCCACCTCACTGACCAGACTCTCGCCCGCCAGCATGCCGACCCCCAGCACCAGCCCACGTCGTGAATCCTCGCTGCTGCAGACCATGCTCAGTGGCCGTACGATCAGATGCTCCTTGACCATCAGTTGCGCGACGCGCTTGTCATCGATCTCGGGGGCGAACTGCACGCACAGGCTGATGCCGCGCGAGGGCGGCGAGACGCTGATCACGCCCTTCACCTGACACAGCTGGTCATGCACCACCTGCTGTCGGCCGAGATAATCGCGCTGGATGCGCTGATACCAGGCATCGAGATCCCCATCGGCGATGAACTGCGCCAGCACTGCCTGATCCAGCATGCGCCCCTCGCGAAACACCTCGCTGCGCAGCCGATTCATCGGCCCGGCCAGCGCGCGCGGCACCACCAGGTAGCCCAGCCGCAGGCCAGGAAACATCAGCTTGGAGAACGAGCCGACCAGCAGGCGATTGTCGGCGTCCGGGTCAAACAGCAGCTGATCATGGTCATCGCCACTGAACTCGTAGTCATCCTCGAGGATATAGGCGGGCTGACAGGCCTCGCAGAGCGCCAGCTTGTCACGCCGTGAGGTAGGAACACTCAAGGGATAGTGATGCGAGCCGGTGAAATAGGCGATCTGCACCGGACGACGCTCCAGCAGGGCGATCTCGTGGCCCGGGGCATCGGCGGTGTCATCCCGGGGCCGCCAGGGAATCAGCTGGGTCTCGAGTCCGGCGGCCAGAAAGACATTGCGTGCCCCCCAGTAGCAGGGCGACTCCATCACCACCCGCTGCCCGGCGTCCGCCAGCGCCAGCGCGCACAGCTCGATGCCGTGGTGGGTGCCCTCGGTGATGATGATCTGCTGGGTATCGCAATCGATGTTGCGCCAGCGGCGCAGAAAATCCCGAATCTCCCGCTTGAGCGGGCCATAGCCACCGCTGGAATACGACAGCAGCAGCGCATTGTGGGGCACCGTCACACTGGCATACAGCTGACGCCACTTGCGCATCGGAAAGCGTGCGATATCCGGAATGCCCGGCACGAAGGCGCCACTCTGGATCAGACTCGCCCCTTGCCCACCCAGCACCCGGCGTGCGCGAGTGGAGAGCGGCAGTGGCGCAGGTGCTTCGGGTGAGACGCTGCCGGGTCTGGCGGCATGCGGGCGGCGCGTCCAGGTGCCCTGTCCCTGCCCGGTGTGCAGATAGCCTTCCTCGATCAGCGACTTGATGGCCAATGACAGCGTGTTGCGTGCCACGCCCAGCGCCTCGCACAGCTTGCGGTGCGCAGGCAGCCGTACCCCCACCGGCCATTGCTCACGAATCATCTCGAGCAATGCCTGCTCCAGCCGCACCTGCTTGCCCAGGGTCTCTGACTGGCGGCGATAACATTCGATCAGCGGCTCAAGCGCGGCCTGTTGCATGTCTGTCTCCGGTGAAGGGGCAATGTCTGGCATTGAGGAGCAAGCGCTTCTCTTCATGACAGGCAGAAAGCCGCTCTTCATGCCAGGCGGCGAGTCAGTGACAAGGCGAAGAGCCTCGGCAGACGCGAGGAGTGGCGGGACATGCCACGCGTTCTGCCATGATTATCCGCAGCCCAACAAGATTGGTCCAGTCAAACGCTCAATTGGTCTATTCGCCTGAACAGTGGGCGCTGATAGCGTGTCCCTCAGGCGCTGCCTACTGACTGATGCTCACAGCCCACGATGGCTGGATCGCTCCTGCGATGTCGACAGGAGCGAATTTTTCCACAAGCCTCAGCCAGCGACAGGACTGACCTTGCATCTGCCTACCCGCCAGAACGTTCGGCAGAGGACAGCAGACGCACACGAAAGACATCAGCAGGTCCGGCACCGCCATATAACAAATTCCAAGATCGACTCGGACGCATCCCCATGACCCAAACAACTCCCCCTGCAGAACAACTTGTCAGAGTCCTCGCCCGCGGCGACGTTCTGGCCCTCGCCTTCGGTGCCATGGTCGGCTGGGGCTGGATCGTCCTGACCGGCGGCATGATCCAGAATGCCGGCAGCATCGGTGCCATCATCGCCTTCATCATCGGCGGCATCGCCGTCGTGCTGATCGGCCTGACCTATGCCGAACTGGCCGCCGCCATGCCCAAGGTGGGTGGCGAACACGTCTACAGTTACCGGGCCATGGGGCATTTCTCGTCCTTCCTGTGCACCTGGACCATCATTCTCGGCTACCTGAGCGTGGTGTCCTTCGAGGCGGTGGCATTGCCCACGGTCATCGAGAACCTCGCGCCCGGCTATGCCGTCGGCCACATGTGGACCATCGCCGGCTGGGACGTCAAGGCCACCTGGGTCGCCGTCGGTGTCGGCGGGTCTCTGGCGATGATGGCCATCAACTACGTCGGCATCACCACGGCTGCGCTGCTGCAGAAGGTCGTGACCGGGGTGATCCTGATCGCCGGTGTCCTCTTCGTGACCGGCGCCCTGTTCGAGGGGGACGTCGCCAACATGACGCCGCTGTTCACCCAGTCTGAGGGTGGCGTGACGGCCGGCATCATCGCGGTACTGGTGCTGGTGCCCTTCCTGTTCGTGGGCTTCGATGTCATCCCCCAGGCCGCCGAGGAGATCAATCTGCCCTACAACGCCATCGGCAAGGTGCTGATGATGTCCGTGGTACTGGCAGTGGTGTGGTATGCCCTGATCATCCTGGCCACCAGCCTGGCACTGGATCACGACTCCCTGCTGGCAAGTTCACTGAGCGTGCCGGATGCCATGCAGGCACTGTTCAACACGCCCTGGGCCAGCAAGCTGATGATCCTGGCGGGTATCGCCGGCATCATCACCAGCTGGAACGCCTTCTACATCGGTGGCTCGCGCGCCATCTACGCCCTGGCGCATGCCGGCATGCTGCCGGCCGCCCTCGGCAAGCTGCACCCGAAACACAAGACACCGACCAACGCCGTACTGCTGATCGGCCTGCTGTCCTGCATCGCGCCCTTCTTCGGTCGTCCGGCACTGGTGTGGATCGTGGATGCCGGCGGGCTGGGTATCGTCATCGCCTACCTGTTCGTCGCGATCTCGTTCCTGATCCTGCGCATCCGCGAGCCGGACATGCCGCGCCCGTTCCGCGTACGTCACGGCAAGCTGTGCGGTGTGCTGGCCATCCTGCTGTCCTTCGCCATGGCCTGTCTGTACCTGCCGGGCAGCCCGTCCGCACTGACCGGCACCGAGTGGATGATCTTCGGCGCCTGGATGGCACTGGGCCTGGTGATGTACGCCATCGCCCTCAAGCAATTCGGCCGTGAATACAGCGACCGCATCATGGCACCGGCCTTCACCGCTCACTGAGCAAAGGCCTCGTCATGTGACCGCCGGGCAGGTCCGTCCGCCTGCCCGGCCCCATCGGACTCGACTACCGCGAGCCGATATCAGGACAGTCCGCGCGATTCGCAAGCGCTGTCACTCAATGAATGCACTGCACGCCAGACCGCCAGAGGAGCTCCACATGTCCCGTATTGCACTCCCGACCAGCGACTTCCTGAAGCGCTACGTCAATTCGGAGAACAGCCGCGACGTCTTCGCCCCGGCCTTGATCGGCAGCGAGCGCCGCGAGACCGGTACCACCTTCAACGTGACCAATCCGGCGACTGGCGAGCAACTGGCCCGTGTCGCGGAAGTCAGCGCCGAGGATACCCGTGACGCCGTCGCCGCCGCCGAGATCGCCGGCAACGCCTGGAAGAAGGTGCCGGTGAAGGAGCGCTCTGCGCTGCTGCGTCGCTGGTTCGACCTGGTGCTTGAGCACCGGGAAGACCTCGCCCAGCTGATGACCCTGGAACAGGGCAAGCCGCTGGCGGAATCGCGTGGCGAGGTGACCTATGGCGCCTCCTTCATCGAATTCTTCGCCGAAGAAGCCAAGCGCATGGCCGGTGAGACCCTGCCGTCCCACGGTGCCGACAAGCGCCTGATGGTGCTGCGCGAACCCATCGGTGTGGTGGCGGCCATCACGCCGTGGAACTTCCCGCTGGCGATGATCACCCGCAAATGCGCGCCGGCGATCGCCGCAGGCTGTGCCGTGGTCATCAAGCCGGCCGAAGCCACCCCGTTGACCGCGCTGGCACTGGCGGATCTGGCGCTGGAAGCCGGCCTGCCGGCAGGTCTGATCAGTGTCGTCACCGCCATGAAGCCGATCGCCATCGGCGAGGTGCTGACCACCGACCCGCGCATCCGCAAGGTCTCCTTCACCGGCTCCACCCCGGTGGGCAAGACGCTGATGGCGCAGTGTGCTTCCACCGTCAAGAAGACCGCCATGGAGCTGGGCGGCAACGCGCCGTTCATCGTCTTCGATGACGCCGATGTCGATGCCGCCGTCGATGGTGCCATCACCTCCAAGTTCCGCAATGCGGGTCAGACCTGCGTGTGCACCAACCGCTTCCTCGTCCAGGACGGCGTCTACGATGCCTTCGTCGAGAAGCTCGCGGCGCGGGTCGCCGCCATGCAGGTCGGCGATGGGCTGGTCGATGGCAACACCATCGGTCCGCTGATCAATGACGCTGCCGTCAGCAAGGTACAGAGTCACGTCGATGACGCCATCGGCAAGGGGGCACGCCTGGTCACCGGTGGCAAGCCGCACGCCCTGGGCCACAGCTTCTTCGAGCCCACCGTGCTGGCCGATGTCACCACCGAGATGGTGGTGGCGGATGAGGAGACCTTCGGGCCGCTGGCACCGGTGTTCCGCTTCCACAAGGATGAAGACGCCATCGCGATGGCCAATGACACGCCCTTCGGCCTGGCCGCCTACTTCTATGCCACCGACTACCGCCGCATCTGGCACACGCTGGAAGCGCTGGAATACGGCATGGTCGGGGTCAATGAAGGCCTGATCTCCACCGAGCTGGCGCCCTTCGGCGGCATCAAGGAGTCCGGTCTGGGTCGTGAAGGATCTCACCACGGTCTGGAAGAGTTCACCGAGCTGAAGTACGTCTGCATCGGCGGCCTCTGATTTTTGTGAGGACGCCTCGCGACGATGCCTCGAGAGGACGTCTCACAACGTTATCCCACCACATTTACTGGACAACGGTGGCATGGCCCGCGCCATGCCACCGGCAACAAGAAAAGGAACCTGACATGAGCCACTCCCAGCTGAGCAACGAACAACTCGACGTCCTCAAGCACAAGTACGTCGCCAAGGGTGCCGTCACCGCCACGCCGCAGTTCGCCGACACCGCGCTGAACGCCGAGATCTGGGATGCGGACGGCAACCGCTGGATCGACTTCGCCGGCGGCATCGGCGTGCTCAACCTGGGTCACCGTCACCCGAAGGTCGTCGCCGCCGTCAAGGCACAGCTCGACAAGGTCATGCACACTGCCGCAGGCGTCATCTCCTACGCGCCGTACGTGCAACTGAGCCAGAAGCTGGCCGAGCTGACGCCGGTGCGCGGCCCGGAACGCAAGACCCTGCTGGTCAACTCCGGCGCCGAAGCCGTCGAGAACGCCATCAAGATCGCACGTGCCGCCACCGGCCGCAGCGGTGTCATCACCTTCGACGGCGCCTTCCACGGCCGCACCATGATGACCCTGGCGATGACCGGCAAGGTGCTGCCGTACAAGAACGACTTCGGCCCGATGCCGGGTGACATCTTCCGTGCGCCCTACCCGAACCCGATTCACGGCATCAGCGAAGAGCAGTCCCTGAACGCCATCCGCACCCTGTTCAAGACTGACATCGCACCGCACCGCACCGCCGCCATCGTCATCGAGCCGGTGCAGGGCGAAGGCGGCTTCTACATCGCCTCGCCGAGCTTCCTCACCGCGCTGCGTGAGCTGTGTGACGAGCACGGCATCCTGCTGATCGCCGATGAAGTGCAATCCGGCTTCGCGCGTACCGGCAAGCTGTTCGCGATGGAGCACAGCGGCGTCGAAGCCGACATCATGACCATGGCCAAGAGTCTGGCCAACGGCATGCCACTGTCGGCCGTCGTCGGTACCGCCGAGGTGATGGATGCCTCCGGCCCGGGATCGCTGGGCGGCACCTACAGCGGCAACCCGCTGTCCTGCGCCGCGGCCCTGGCCGTCATCGACGTCATCCGCGAAGAGAACATCCTGGAGCGCAGCACCCAGATGGGCGAGCAACTGGCCGCGCGTTTCGCCCAGTGGGAAGAACGCTTCGCGCATGTCGCGCACTCACGCAACCAGGGTTCCATGGCGGCCTTCGAGCTGGTGGATGCCGATGGCAAGCCGGACCCCGCCGCGACGGCAGCCGTGTGTGCCAAGGCCAAGGAGCTGGGGCTGATCCTGCTGTCCTGTGGCTTCTACTCCAACTCCATCCGCGTGCTGGTGCCGCTGACGGTCGAGCCGGAAGTGCTGGAAGAAGGTCTCGACATCGTCGAGAAGGCGCTGGAAAGCCTCGTCTGATCGGTTGCCTTATCCGACACACGTGTAACAGAACGGCCACCTTCGGGTGGCCGTTGTCGTTTCCAGCGCCACGCGCTTCGCTGGAGGGAAACCCTGGGCCGAGAAATGAATCGCAAGCTCATTACCCATCTAACCATATAGCCAATCAACCCAAGCAGCCTTTTGTGGCAACTAATTGATTAAATTATGATATTCGCTGCATTTCTGCGTATTCCCGACCGATTCTCGCCATGCCACACGCCATCGTGAACGACGGCTGCCAGAGAGAGACCCTCATCGGCAGCACCTCGAGTGACCCCTACCATGACTGACAGCAACGCCCACGACTTCAAACGCAGCATGCAGCAGCGCCACCTGGTGATGTTGTCCCTCGGCGGTGTCATCGGCACCGGCCTGTTTCTCAGCTCCGGCTATACCATTCAACAGGCCGGTCCGGCGGGGGCGGTGCTCGCCTATCTGATCGGCGGACTGGTGGTCTATCTGGTGATGATGTGTCTCGGCGAGCTGGCCGTGCACCACCCGGAACCCGGCGCCTTCAGTGCCCATGCCACCCGCTATCTTGGCCCGGCCACCGGCTATACCGTCGCCTGGCTCTACTGGTTGACCTGGGCGGTGGCACTGGGCTCGGAATTCACCGCATCCGCCGTGTTCATGGGCCGCTGGTTCCCCAGTGTCGAACCCTGGATCTGGTGCGGGCTCTTCTCGCTGATCGTATTCGGTATGAACATCGTCTCGGCACGCTTCTTCGCCGAATCCGAATTCTGGCTGTCGTTGATCAAGGTCGCCGCGGTGATCGTGTTCATCGCGGTGGGCGCCGCCGCCATGTTCGGTTTCACGTCACTCTCGGGCAATACCGAGGCGCCGGGCATCACGCGCATCCTGCAGGAGGGGGTGTTCGATCACGGCGTGATGCCGATCCTGATGACACTGCTGGCCGTCAGCTTCGCCTTCTCCGGCACCGAGTTGATCGGCATCGCCGCCGGCGAAAGCGAGAATCCCGAGAAGAACGTGCCCCTGGCGATCCGCGCCACCCTGTGGCGGCTGATCATCTTCTTCATCGGCACCATCATCGTCATCGCCGCCCTGTTGCCCCAGGACAGCGCCGGTCTCAAGGAAAGCCCCTTCGTGGCGGTCTTCCAGCTCACCGGCATCCCCTACGCGGCGGATATCATGAACTTCGTGATCATCACCGCACTGCTGTCGGCGGCCAATTCCGGTCTCTACGCCGCCTCGCGCATGCTGTGGACCCTGGCGGACCAGAAGACGCTGCCGCGCGTGTTCAGTCGCGTCAATCAGCGCGGCATTCCGGTGCCCGCGCTGCTGATCACCATGCTCGGCGGCCTGCTGTCGCTGCTCTCGAGCGTCTATGCCGAGGACACCCTGTATCTGGCGCTGGTGTCGATTTCCGGGCTTGCCGTGGTGCTGGTGTGGATGGCGATCGCCGCCAGCCAGTTCAGCTTTCGCCGTCAATGGCTGAAGGCCGGCCACAGCGCCAGCGAGCTGACCTACCGCGCACCGCTGTACCCCATCGTGCCGATTGCCGCCTTCCTGTTCTGCGCACTGGCCTGCATCGGCATCGCCTTTGACCCCAACCAGCGCATCGCGCTCTACTTCGGCGTGCCCTTCGTGGCGCTGTGCTATCTGGTGCACTCTCTGACCCATCGCTCGTCTACCGACGCCGCCAATTCCCCGACTCCGACCCCGCAGGAGGCCCTCGATGCCCGCTGATGCCATCCGCAATCCGCTGAGCGCCATCACCGCGCGCCAGCCTTTCATGATCGTCGATGGCGCCCTGGCCACCGAGCTTGAGCGTGCCGGATTCGATCTCAACGACTCGCTATGGTCGGCCAGAGTGCTGGCCGATGAGCCACAGGCGATCGTCGATGTGCACCGCGCCTACTTCGAGGCCGGTGCCGATGTCGCCACCACCGCCAGCTATCAGGCCACGCTCGAGGGCCTGATGGCGCGCAGCCTGAGCGAGACCCAGGCCAGCGCGCTGATCCAGCGCTCTGTCACCCTGGCCTCCCAAGCCCGCAGCGAGTACCTGGCCGCGCACCCGGAGCGTCTGGACTGCCCGCCGCTGGTCGCGGCCTCGGTCGGCCCCTATGGCGCATATCTCGCCGATGGCAGCGAATACCGTGGCGGCTACGCGCTGGACCGCGCCGGTCTGCGCGACTTCCACCGTGCCCGCCTCGCCACGCTGCTCGATGCCAAACCCGATATTCTCGCCGTCGAGACGCTGCCGTGTGCCGAGGAAGCCCAGGCCGTGTGTGACCTGCTGCGCGATGACTTCCCCACGGCGCGTGCCTGGATCGCCTTCAGCGCGTGCAACGCCACCGAATTGAGCGACGGCACGCCGATCCGTGAGGCCGTGCGCGCCATCGCCGACTGCGAGCAGGTGGTCGCCATCGGCGTCAACTGCACCGCGCTTGAGCACATCGAATCGCTGGTGCGCGAGATTCGCGGTGAGACAGATAAAGATATCGTCATCTACCCGAACTCCGGTGAGGTCTATGACCCGGTCACCAAGACCTGGTCCGCCGCCTGCGCCGTCTCGGTCGATGCCGATGGCCACGGCTCTGACCACGGCTCTGAACACGATCATGACCTCGCCGGCTGGACACCGCGCTGGCTGGCCGCAGGTGCCACGGCCATCGGTGGCTGCTGCCGCACCGGCCCGGACGATATCCGCGCGCTGGCGGATCTGCGCAAGGCGCTGGGTTGATTGAGTTGCTTAGCCGGGCGCAGTGAATACGCAGCACTGAACTCCAAGTACTGAATCATTAGCGCTGAACACGAACGCCCTGTCCGGTCACATCACATGATCGGACAGGGCGTTTTCGGTAGCGTCCCAGGCCCAAAATCTCTAGGATGGCAGGACACTGATGAGCGATTGCTCAAAATCATTCCAACATGCTCTCAAAGCGGCCTTCAAGCTGCATTGAGGAGCGCGTGAGAGATCAGCAGGAGATCCCCATGTCACAGCTCGATATCCAGGTCGCCTACGACGTGGTCTGCCCCTGGTGCTGGATCGGCAAGCGTCATCTTGATGACGCCATCGCGCAACTCGACTTCAAGGATGAGGTGCGCGTCAGTTACCTGCCCTTCCAGCTCAATCCATGGGTGCCACGTGAAGGCATGGCGCGCGCCGACTATCGCGCGCAGAAGTTCGGCAGTGTCGAACGTGGCGCGGAGCTGGATGCCCAGGTGGCCCAGTCAGGCGCGCAGAGCGGTATCACCTTCCGCCACGCCCTGATGGAGCGCACGCCCAACTCCACCGATGCCCAGCGCATCGTCTGGCGCCAGCAGTCCGAGGGTCTGGCGGAGCGCCCGTTGCTGGAAGCACTGTTCACCGCCTACTTCCACGATGGCAAGGACGTGGGAGACCGTCAGGTGCTGGCCGAGATCGCAAGCCTGCACGATGAGAATCTGAGCGTCGAACAGGCGCTGACCTTCCTCGAATCCGGCGAGGGCGAGCAGGAAGTCGCCGCCCAGCAGGAAGCGCTGCGCAATGCCGGCATCCAGTCGGTGCCCAGCACCATCGTCGGTCAGTACTACGTGCCCGGCGCGCAGCCGGTGGAAGTGCTGGTGCAGATGCTCAATGAGGCGCGTGCCCAGCAGACGGATTGATCTGCCACGCACTGTTACCAAGCGCTGACACCAAGCGCGAATGCCATGAACGGACAGACGACACGCCCTTCGCAAGGATGGCGTGTCGTTTTGCGTTCAGGCATAAAGGAAAGGCTGATTGAGGCAAGTCACGACAACAATACGACTCACGACAAGGACTGCTGCATGCCGCGCCCCATCATTCTCGATTGTGATCCCGGCCACGACGATGCCATCTCGCTGATTCTGGCCCTGAGTTCAGACGCGCTCGACGTACTGGCCGTCACCACCAGCGCCGGCAATCAGACGCCTGACAAGACCCTCAACAACGCGCTGCGCGTGCTCACCCTGCTGGGACGGCATGACATTCCGGTCGCCGGTGGCGCGCCGAAACCGCTGGCGCGTGAGCTGATCATCGCCGACAACGTGCATGGCGAAAGTGGCCTGGATGGCCCCAAGCTGCCGGACCCCGCCTTCGCTCCCGTCACCCAGAGCGCCATCGAGCTGATGGCCGAGAAGGTCCGTGCCTGTGAGCAGAAGGTCACGCTGGTGCCCTCCGGCCCGCTGACCAATATCGCGCTGTTTCTCTCAGCCCATCCGGAGCTTCACCACAAGATCGACAGCATCGTGCTGATGGGGGGCGCGGCAGGTGTCGGCAACTGGACCCCCGCCGCCGAGTTCAACATCTTCGTCGACCCCGAAGCCGCTGACATGGTGTTCAAGTCCGGGCTGCCCATCGTGATGTGCGGGCTGGATGTCACCCATCAAGCGCAGATCATGGATGAGGACATCGAGCGCATTCGCGCCATCGACAATCCCGTTGCCCAGTGTGTCGCCGAGCTGCTCGACTTCTTCATGATCTACCACCGTGACCCCAAGTGGGGCTTCAGCGGTGCGCCATTGCATGACCCCTGCACCATCGCCTGGCTGCTGAAGCCTGAGCTGTTCACCGCTGTCGAGTGCTGGGTCGGGGTCGAGACACAGGGCGAGCATACCCAGGGCATGACGGTGGTCGACCGTTACCAGCTCACCGGCAAGCCACACAACGCCAGGGTGCTGTTCGATATTGACCGCGAGGGTTTCGTTGACCTGATCGCGCAACAGCTCAAGCACTATCAATGACTATCGATGACTACCGCTGATCGCCACGCCAGTGCTACTGCGCCACAAGAGCACGGCTATGGCTTCGACTACGACTACGACTACCTGATCGTCGGCTCGGGCTTTGGCGGCTCCGTCTGCGCGCATCGCCTGACCGAGAAAGGCTATCGCGTGGCGGTCATGGAACAGGGCAAGCGCTGGACGCCGGACAACATGCCGCGCTCCAACTGGCGTCTGAGCCGCTGGCTGTGGCGGCCGATGCTCGGCCTGCGCGGCTTCTTCACCATGAGCTTCTTCCGTCACGTCATCGTGTTGCATGGCAACGCGGTGGGCGGCGGCTCCATCACCTATGCGCAGACACTGCTGGTGCCGCCTGACAAGATCTGGGACAACGGCCAGTGGGCGGGGCTCAATGACTGGCATGCGGTGATGCCAGAGCACTACGCCACGGCGCAGAAGATGCTCGGCGTGACGACCAATCGGATCATCGCACCGGCGGATGACGCCCTGAAACGCATGGCGGAAGTCGCCGGCTGCGATGACACCTGGTACCCCACCGAGGTCGGCATCTTCTTCGGCCCCGAGGGCGAAAGCGGCACGCCCGCCGCCGGTAGCCCCCATCCAGACCCCTACTTCGCTGGCGAAGGGCCTGAACGAAAAAGCTGCATCGGCTGTGGCGGCTGCATGATGGGTTGCCGACATGGTGCCAAGAACACACTCGACAGCAACTACCTGTATCTGGCCGAGAAGCACGGCGCCCAGGTACACGCCGAGACCAAGGTGATCGACGTCGTACCGCTCAATGGCAAGACGGATGGTGCCGATGGCTATGTGGTGACGACGGTGCCCTCCACTTTCGCGGGGCTCTATCTTGGCCTGGGCAAACGTCGTGTCACCTGTCAGTCCATCGTCTTCGCTGGCTCGTCGCTCGGCACCCAGGAGTTGCTGTTCCGCCTCAAGGACAAGGGCGCATTGCCGAACCTCTCGGATGCACTGGGCAAGCGGGTGCGGACCAATGCGGAGTCCTTGATCAGCTGTCGCATGCCGGGAAGTCGCGATGACATGTCGAAGGGCATCGCCATCGGCTCCGGCATCCATATCGATGAGCACACCCATATCGAAGCCACGCGCTATCCGGCGGGCTCCGATTTCATGGGGCTGCTGTTCACCGCGATGGCCAGGGGCAAGCCTGGCTGGACACGCCCTTTTTCCTGGCTGGGCGCGATGGCGAAGCTCTTCCTCGCCAATCCACTGCGCGCGCTGAGATTCCAGCTGCCGTGGGGCTTCGCGAAGGAGACCATCATCTTTCTGTGCATGCAGACGGCGGAGGGCCACCTCGACATGACGCTCAAACGCCTGTGGTACTGGCCATTTCGCAAGGCGCTGGTCACCGAGGGCAAGCGCATTCCCACCTTCATCCCCGAGGCGAATGACTTCGTCACGCGTGGTGCAAAGGCCATCGGCGCCATCCCCGGTAGCAGCATCCCCGAGATACTCTTCAACATCCCGACCACGGCGCACTGCATGGGCGGCGCGGCCATGGCGGCCTCCCCCGAGGACGGCGTCTGCGATGGGCAGAATCGCGTCTTCCATTACCGCAACATGCTGATCTGTGACAGCTCGATGCTCGCCGCCAACCTGGGCGTCAATCCCAGCCTGACCATCACGGCACTGGCGGAACATGCGATGAGCCATATCCCGCGCAAAAGCTGATCTTAAGGGGGGGGCATTTTGGGGGAGCTTGTGCGGGAAGTGCTGATGTAGGAAGAGACCGACGGCTGGTATCATTGCCCGCCAACGTCTCAGGCCATCATCTCAGGCCAAGTGCCTACAACGCGCGGGATCGATCAACACGGGAGCAACTGCAATGAAACGGGTGTCACTCTTCACCATGGCGAACTGCCCACACTGCCAGACAGCCAAGCAGTATCTGGAGCAGCAGAAGATCGGCTTCCGTCTGGTGGATGTCCGATCCCCTGCTGGACAGAAGGAATTCGCCAAGACCGGCTTTCGCAGCGTGCCTGTCGTGAAGATTGGTGATCAGTTTTTGAAGGGGTTCAGCGTCAAAGGGTTCAATCAGTTGTATAAGGGTTGAATGGGTTACTATCAGAAGCAGCTGCCCACAAGATACTCTTCAATATCCCGAAGATCGCCATCTTATAGGCGGCCCAGTCATGGCGGTCACCCCCGGAGAAGGTGACCACTATGGTCTTGCTGTGTTCTCAATTACAGGAACAACCTGATCCGTTACAGATCGATGCTCGCTACCAACCCAGATATCAATCTTGATCAATCTATTATTTTCATGCCAAAATAATCCACTTCCACCAAATAACTAACTTCTCTCGTGGGGCTTATTTGATGGTCATCAGGGTTATACTTAACCCCTTTGATGTAAAACTGTTTTTTAAAGTCACTTCCATAAAAATCAGTAACATGAGCAATGCTTGCTATAGCATCAGGCAATTCATAATCATCTATTTTTATAACTGGATCTGCAGTACCAAAGCCGCTTCTTTCAACAATACTTACATTTGATGAGTCAGCCCCTCGCCCCCCATAACATCCTAAGTCACCTTTCCAAAACACTGCATATTGGACTCCGAAGCCATCGACAGTATCCATGCCTTCTCTCAATTGAATTGTTTTGAATTGCAAGGGATTTTCTTCATTACGGTCGCTGACTTGGCAGGCGGTAGTTTCAGTAAACTTTTTCACTAAAGATGCAGCATCATTTTTATCAAAAGCAAACACTTCAGAGGAAGCAAAAGATAAGGTTAAAACTAGCGCCATTTTATATTTCATAATATCATCCTTGACACATCAAAACCAAACTAGAAAAGAGCAGAAAATTATTAATAGCTATGACAAAAATATATAGACATTAATATTTATTAGCATACCTATACTATGGCCGCTCTTGCTTTTAAGTAATGCCACTTCAATACTAGGGCGATGATTTTTTCGCCTCATCATTCGCTACCATCAAAATATTGACTAGCTCGTATGTAGGCTGATAGGTGACGAATTGAAAACTATCAGAAAACTCCCCTCCTGAAAATATATTAGGAAAAATAGAACTCCAAGCATGAAAATATTTTAGACAATACTTTTCAGTACCAAAGATCGTTCCATAATCCCCACATACAACAGCATGGGTTATTTTTTTGCGACTACTTTGCGCTTGTACGGCTTCAGCTTTTTGCTCATCATTTAGCGCTACCAGAATAACTTTATCATGCATAATTTTTCTCGACAATCCAATAAACTAGTAATATTGAAAATCAACTTCACCCAACCTCATGCAACCGCTCAATATTCGCCACTAGATCGGTAAACCTCTCCCCCTGGATATGCACGTGATCCTTCAGTGCCTGTTCTGCAGCAGCAGCGTCGCCAGCTTCGATGGCGGCGACGATGGCTTCGTGTTCGGCGTAGGAGCTGTGCATGCGGTGGCGGACGTGAAGTTGCAGGCGGCGATAGGGCTTGAGGATGGCGTGCAGGCGCGTGGCTTCTTCGGTGAGGAAGGCATTGTGGCTGGCGCGGTAGAGACAGTGATGAAAGAGGCCGTTCTCGTAGTAGTAGCCATTGGCGTCGTCGGCTTCCAGGCGTTCTCGGCAGGCGGCGTGGGCGTCCTTGAGTTCCGAAAGCTCCTGCGTGGTGATGCGCCGCGCGGCGAGTCGGCCGCACATGGCTTCCAGTTCCGCCATGACTTCAAAGCGTTCCACCAGCTCCGAGACGCCCAGCTGCGTCACGAAGGTGCCGCGCTTGGGCACCACCTTCACCATGCCGGAGGCGGCGAGCTGCTGCAGCGCCTCGCGGATCGGCGTGCGGGAACACTGATACTCGCGGCCCAGCGCTTCGGGGTCGAGCTTGGTGCCCGGCGGGAAGCGCCCTTCGACGATGGCATCTTCGAGCAGATCACGAAGGCGCTGGGTGTGGGACATCTTGATCATCTGCGGCGTCCTTTTACTTGTGCTGAGCACTGATGCTGATGCCTTGCGGCCATGTTGCGGTGACTGTTGCGCTGACAATGGCGCCAATCCCTGTCGCCCTCCGCCTCAATCCTCTCGCAGACATGCCAACCGGCCATGAGGCCAGTCGCTGCCTCGCCCCCTTGCCTTCATTGAACAGGGGAAGTGGCCGCGCAGGAAACTGACTTTAGTCGTGTCTGGCATGCCAGGACTTGACGCTAACACACCAGACGCCTATCTGTTGTATACAACAAGACGAAGCCAAATATTCAAGTCTCAGACGCCATACTGAGCAATGGATATGCCCCATCATCACAGCTTCGCGTCTCGCGCCTTGAGGAAGACCGCCATGAACATAAATCTGAGTTTTCTGCAGGATCTGCTGACCCATGTCGGCCAGCGTGCCCGCCAGCAGGTTGGCCTCTCACCCGGCGCCGGCAATGAAGACACCGCCCTCGCCCGCCTGACCGAGAGCTGCCACAACCTCACCGAGAGCAGCGGTGAAGCCTCGCGCATCATGATGGCCCAGCGGGCGCTGGAGGATTATCAGCAGCTGGATCACGAGCAGCGCCTCGCCTTCTTCCAGCTGCTGGCCGAGCATTACGCCGCCGATGAAGACCGTATCCACGCTGCCTACGCCGCCTATCGCGACGCCCCGGACAACGCCAATCTCAGTGCGCTGTTCGCCGCCAGTGAACCCAGGCGCCAATCGTTGCTGCGCCGCCTGAACCTGTGCCCCGGCGGCACCTATGAAATCGTGCGCATGCGTGCCGACCTGCTCCAGCTCATCAAGCAGCATCCGGAGTTGAAACCGCTGGATGCCGACTTCGCGCACCTGTTCGCCTCCTGGTTCAATCGCGGCTTCCTGATGCTGGAAGCCATCGACTGGAACACCCCCGCCGCGGTGCTGGAGAAGATCATCCGCTACGAGGCGGTTCATGCCATCCAGGACTGGAGCGACCTGCGCGGACGTCTCGACCCCGAGGACCGCCGCTGCTACGCCTTCTTCCACCCGGCCATCGGCGATGAGCCGCTGATCTTCGTCGAGGTGGCGCTGTGCAAGGGCGTGCCCAACAACATCCAGCATCTGCTCGCCAACAGCGGCCAGACCACCGAACGCGAGGCGGACACCGCCGTCTTCTACAGCATCAGCAATTGTCAGAAGGGCCTGAAAGGCATCTCGTTCGGCAACTTCCTGATCAAGCAGGTGGTGCAGGAGCTGCAACGCGAGCTGCCCAATCTCAGCCGCTTCGTCACCCTCTCGCCGGTGCCCGGTTTCAGCCAGTGGCTGACCCGCGCGCGTGACGAGGAAGGCCTGGAAGTCTCCGACCTGCTGGCCCATCACCTGCAGCACGATGACTGGATGAATGACGAGGAAGCCCAGCAGAAGATGGCGCCGGAACTGCGCGCCCTCGCTGCCCACTACCTGGTCAACGTCAAGCACCGCAGCGGCCAGCCGATGGACCCGGTCGCCCGCTTCCACCTCGGCAACGGTGCCAGCCTGCATCGCCTCAACTGGCCGGGTGACACCTCACCCAATGGCCGCCAGCAGGCCCACGGCCTGATGGTCAATTACCTCTATGAGCCACACCGCATCGAGCAGAACCACGAGGCCTTCAGCCGCAACGACAGCGTGGTGTGCAGCAGTGAGGTCAAGAAGGAATCGAAAGCCAACAAGGAGCTGGCCAAGGCGCCGAAGCGCGAGACCAGGAAGGAAAGTGAGCTTCTGTCATCCAAAGCGTCCGAGCAGTCGCCCGCGACCAGATCGGCCACGGATGCCAGCGACAGCAAGCCAACGCCATCACTCGAGGAATAAGTCACTCGAGGAAAGAGCCACACAAGAAATGAGCCGCCCGGCAGACACGCCATCTGCCGGAGCGCGCCTGATCAGAATGTCGCCTTGCGTCAACGCCTCATGACAAGACAAGGCTCATGACAAGACAACGACTCACGACAAGAACAACGCCATTGGAGCCAACGATGTCTCACGCCAACCACGACAACCTCTATCTGCAATTCGCGCGCAACTTCGATGAGCGCCCGGATGCCACCTTCCTCGACACCGTCGAAGGCCACGGCTACACCTTCGCCGAGGCACGCAACGCCGCCGGTCAGATGGCCACCGCGCTTCGCGAGCTGGGCGTGACACCGGGCGACCGCGTCGCGGTGCAGATCGACAAGAGCTGCGAGACCGTCATCCTGTATCTGGCCTGCCTGCAGGTCGGCGCGGTCTATCTGCCGCTGAATACCGCCTACACCGGCGAGGAGATCCGCTACTTCCTGGGCGACGCCGGCCCGCACCTGTACGTCTGCCAGCCCAAGGTGTTGGAGACGGCACGCGCACTGGGCAAGGAATGTGATGTGCCGCGTGTCGAGAGTCTGGGCACCGAGCAGGACGGCACCCTGATGGAGCAGGCCCGCCAGTGCAGCGCAAGCAGTGAAGTCGAGCCACGCGCCGCCGATGATCTCGCCGCCATCCTCTATACCTCCGGCACCACCGGGCGCAGCAAGGGCGCGATGCTGACCCACGCCAATCTGGCCTCCAACTGTCAGGCGCTGGCCGAGACCTGGCGCTTCACCCGTGATGACCATCTGATCCACGCCCTGCCAATCTTCCACACCCACGGCCTGTTCGTGGCCTGCAACATCGTGCTGACGGTGGGCGCCTCGATGACCTTCCTGCCAAGGTTCGATGCCGAGCAGATTCTCGATCTGATGGCGCGCTCCAGCGTGCTGATGGGCGTGCCGACCTTCTACACCCGCCTGCTGGAATCCGAGCGCCTCAATCGCGAGACCACCGCCGGCATGCGGCTGTTCGTCTCCGGCTCCGCGCCGCTGCTCAGCGAGACCCACAGCGAGTTCAGCGCACGTACCGGCCACGCGATTCTCGAGCGCTACGGGATGACCGAAACCAACATGAACACCTCCAACCCCTACGACGGCGAGCGGCGTCCCGGCACGGTGGGCATGGCGCTGCCCGGCAGCGAAGTCCGCATCACCGACCGCGAGACAGGTGCCACCTTGCCGCGTGGCGAGACAGGGCTGATCGAGGTGCGCGGTGCCAACGTCTTCAAGGGCTACTGGAAGATGCCGGAGAAGACCGCCAGCGAGTTCCGCGAGGATGGCTTCTTCATCACCGGGGATCTCGGTCATATCGATGCCGATGGCTACCTGTGCATCAGCGGCCGTGACAAGGACCTTATCATCTCCGGCGGTTACAACATCTACCCGAAGGAGGTGGAGCTGCTGATCGATGACATGCCCGGCGTCAACGAATCGGCGGTGTTCGGCGTGCCCCACCTGGACTTCGGCGAAGGCGTCTGCGCGGTGGTGGTCATGCAGGCCGGCCACCAGGGCAGTCTCGATGAAGCGGCGGTACTCACCGCCCTCAGCGACAAGCTCGCCCGCTACAAGCAGCCCAAGCGCGTGTTCTTCATCGATGGCCTGCCACGCAACGTGATGGGCAAGGTGCAGAAGAAACAGCTGCGCGAGGAATATGCACAGCTGTTCGCACCTGAGCCGGCCCGTTCACACGGCTGAGCCAGCCCTGTCGCCTTTTCCACCCCTGTCAGGCCCGACACCTGACACCCTCGTGCCACCGGCATGGCGTGACGCCATCACGTCATGCCGGTGGTTTCACTCACCCTCAAACCCTGTAGAAGACACGCAATAGCCAGGCTAGCCAACCTGGATTGTCCAACCTGGATGGACGAGAAGTTAAATAAATCAGATAGACGACAAGACGCCACACTGATTCACCACCACTTCACCACAACAACAAGAAGGTAATACGCCATGGTGATCTACGGAGTTGCCCTGCTCGCAGGATGCATGATGGCCGGTCTCGTGATCGGTGATCTGCTCGGAGAAATGCTCAATATCGATTCCAACCTCGGCGGTGTCGGCATCGCCATGCTGCTGCTCATCTTCATCACCGGCGTGCTGAAGGACCGCGGCAAGATGGCCGACAGCACCGCCAGCGGCATCAATTTCTGGAACGCGATGTACATCCCCATCGTGGTCGCGATGGCCGCCAGCCAGAATGTGGTCGCGGCCTTCAGCGGCGGCATGGTCGCGCTGGTCGCGGGCGTACTGGCCGTGGTGCTGGGGCTGGCCCTCGTGCCGCTGCTGACCGGCAAGCGTCCCGAGAGTGCGCTGGAAGATGACCCGCTCGCCGGCGAGACCCGCTACACGCCGACCAGAACCTCAGTGACGACAGGCGCCCCGGTGCTGGATCGCAACCGCCACGCTTCCTCCACTCCTGCGCACAAACACTGAGGGCTGACCCATGATCGATTCACTCGTCCACCTGTTCGACAAGTATCATCTGGTCGCGGCCTTCGCCGTGATCGGGCTGGCGATGTATGTCGCCTACTGGATCAGCAACAACCTGACACGCGGCAAGCTGCACGGCTCCGCCATCGCCATCATCCTCGGCCTGGTGCTGGCCTACGTGGGGGGCGCAACCACCGGCGGCAGCAAGGGGCTCTCGGATGTCACGCTGTTCTCGGGGCTGGGCCTGATGGGGGGCGGCATGCTGCGTGATCTCGCGATCATCGCCACCGCCTACGGGGTAAACTTGAAGGAAATCCGTCAGACCGGCTTTCGCGGGGTCGTGGCGCTGTTCGTCGGCGTGCTGATCTCCTTCGTCGCCGGTGGTGGCGTCGCCATCGCCTTCGGCTATACCGATCCGGTCGATATCACCACCATCGGTGCGGGCGCGGTTACCTACATCGTCGGCCCGGTCACCGGTGCAACCCTCGGGGCAAGTTCCGAAGTGGTCGCGCTGTCGATCGCCGCCGGCCTGGTGAAGTCGATCCTGACCATGGTCGCCACACCGATGACGGCGCGTCTGATCGGGCTCGACAATCCGCGTTCCGCGATGATCTTCGGTGGCCTGATCGGCACCACCAGCGGCGTCGCGGCGGGCCTCGCCGCCACCGATGCCCGCCTGGTGCCCTACGGCGCGATGACCGCCACCTTCTACACCGGCCTGGGCATCCTGCTCGCCCCGACGGTGTTGTTCCTCGCGGTACGTGCAGTGATGTAAGCATCGCGCTGATACGAGAGGCAATGACACAAACCGCTCTGGTATGAGCCGCTCAGACACAAGTGGCGCCGAAACACGACGACGGCGGCATCAGTCAGGACAATACATGTCCCACGCTGATGCCGCCGTCGTGGCGTTTACTGCCCATGTGACTGTCCACTTTACTGCCCAGGCCACACCGTGGCGGCCGGTCGCATCAGCGCGGTCTCACCAATCGCTCCATCACTGCGCGCGCGGCGGGCCACATCACGCTGCCATGATCTTCACCCTCATACAGCTTCCATTGCACCTCGATCTGCGGGCAGCGCTCGCCCAACTGGCGTGCATGCTCATGTGCGTTGTCGATCATCGCGCGCTGGACACGCAGCCTGTCCCGCTCCGGGTCATTGCGCTGTGGCTGAGGCGATTGCTCGCGTCCGCCAGCAGCGATGTACACCGGACCCGCCGCCTCGGAGCAGGCAAGACGCAGCGGCCAGTTGGCCTGATCATTCTCCTGCCGCCACCACAGTGACGGACTGATCGCGAAGATGACGCCGAAGGCCTCGGGCGCCTTCTGCTGGGCATGGAGCGCGAACAGGCCGCCGAGTGAGTGGCCGACCAGCGCAGGCCGCTTGAGATCGAGCGGATAGCGTGAGGCCAGTTCAGGCGGCAGAGACTGGGTCAGATAGTCGAGAAAATCCTCGCCACCGCCCGTCCCCTCAGGGGCCGTGCCGGTGGTGAGCGGTGGCGTGAAGTCCTTGAAGCGTTGCTTCGTGACGATGTCACGCGCCGCCTTTGCCTGCCCGTCCGTCGCGCCCGCATAACCGACCGCGACGATGGCGAGATCTGACGGCGCCTTGTCAAAGCCACGGCGTCCCAATATGTCGCGCGCTGCCGTGAACAGATCCAGGTGACGATTGCCATCCAGCACCAGCAGTACCGGATAGCCGCCTTCGGGCGGTGCGACCTGCGGCAGCGCGACCTGGATCAGGTAGTCATGTCCCGTGGTGGATGAGTGCTGCGTGAATGCGGTCGTCGTTCCCTGCAGCACCCTGGCGTCTCCCATGTGGCTCATGACGGGGCCTGATGACAGCAGCACGCCTGACGTCACTCCTGCCATCACCCACCGGCGCCCCCAACCTCGCAGTCGGTCGTGCAAGCGGTGGTGCCATCGGCGGTGGTGCCATCGGTCGTGCAACGGTGGACGAGTGCGAGAAGGACGTCCCTGTCCTTCCCTCACTGCCGTTGTCGGGCAGAGGCTAGTCATGCTCAGAACTCGTACTTGAGGGTCGCGACGGCGCTGGCCGGACGTCCCACGAAGTTGAAGACACTGGCCGAACCGGCACGCACGTAATATTCACGATCGAACAGGTTGTAGACGTTGAGCTGGCCACTGAGTTTGGGCGTGAACTGATAGCCCAGCATGGCATCGAACACCGCATAGCCCGGTGCCTGGATGGTGCCCTGGGTGCTTTCGAAATCGCTCAGCGCCGTCATGCCGGCACCGACGGACACGCCATCCAGCAGGTTGCCCTCGAAGCGATACTGGGTCCACAGATTGACCATGTTGTTGGGCATCAGCATCAGCAGCGCATCGGAGCTGCCGGCTTCCAGCACCTCGGAATCCATGTAGGTGTAGCCGAAGATGACATCCCACTGCGGCGTGATGTTGCCGGCCAGCTCAAGCTCCGCACCGGTGATGCGCATCTTGCCGGAATCCACCGAGTAACTGACGCTTCCGTCGGTCGAGGAGGCAGCACGGTGGCTGTCGGTCAGCTGGAAGCCACTGATGCGTGCATTCAGCGCACCATCCAGATAGCTGCCCTTGATGCCGATCTCGTATTGCTCGCCTTCGCGCGGGTCGATCAGGTCGCCATCCTCGTCTTCGCGGGTCTGCGGCTCGAAGACTCTGGAGTAGCTGGCATAGAGGGAGTGGTCGGCGTCCAGGTCATAGACGATACCGCCATAGGGCGTGACGGCGGTGTCCTGCATGTCGCTGCTGCCGCCGTTGAGCTTGTCTTCGGTCTCGGCCGAGAACTGGCTGACGCGCGCACCCAGTATCACCGCCAGCGGTGCCACGGGACGCAGCGTCACCTTGCCGTACAGGCCCTGCTCTTCCAGGGTGGTCTCGGTGCGCGACAGGCTGTAACCGCTCACGCCATCACGGGCATTGCCGAGAATGTCGACATAGGACAGAGAGTTCAGCTCACTGATGGTGGCGCTGGAGCCGGTCAGGTTGCTGGTGCGCGCCGCGGTAGTATCCGATTCCGATGTCTTGTAATCGACCCCGACCACGAATTCGTTCTGGTTGCCGAAGGCATCAAAGCCCTGGGTGTAGCTGGCATCCACGCTTACCGAGGTCTCATCGGTGAAACCGGCATAGCCCGCGACACTGCTCAAGTCGCCGGTATCGCTCAGTGCCGAGCCACTGTAGGCATAGTTGTAATCCGCATTGCGATCACTGTAACGCGCCGCCAGTCGGCCATAGCCACGTGAGCTGAAGCGGTGAGTCAGCTCGGCGATCACATCGGTGGAATCGCTCTCGAAGCTGTTCCAGTCCGCGCCGTAGAATGCCGAACGGCGGCCATAGGTGAAGTTATTGTCACCATCGACCGGCTGACCCTGATTGACGGTGATGTCCTTGGTATTGTGGATCACCCCCAGTGACAGCTCGGTATTCTCGTCGAGATCGATATCCAGCGCGCCATAGAAATCATTCAGCGTGTTGTCGTTGTCATCCACCCATTGCGCCTGCTCGGTGGAGCGGGTCACCAGGCGACCGCGGATACGGCCCTGTTCATCGATGGGCCCGGAGATATCGACACTGACGCTTCGGTCTTCCAGCGTACCGACACTGCCGCTGATGGAGCCCTGGAAGGTATCGGTCGGGCGCTTGCGCACCAGATTGATGACCCCGCCCAGCTCACTGGTGCTGTTGAACAGACCGGACGGCCCACGCATGACCTCGACCCGGTCGATGGCAGTCAAGGATGGCACCGAGCCCGTCAGACTCGACATCGGCGCGGACAGCCCATCGATGCTGTAGGCATCGTATTCATAGCCACGCGCGAAGATCGAGGAGCGGCCGCTGTCATTGTTCAGCACCCGCACGCCGGGCGTCCGTGCCGCCAGCTGATCCAGGGTGATGAAGTTCTGGTCCTCGATGGCGTCATGGGTCACCACGCTCACCGACTGCGGAATGTCGCGCAGCGAGGCCGGCACCTTGGAGCCCACCGTGGCAGCGTCAACGCTGTAGCCGCCGCTCTGCTCACTGGACGCCATGTCATACAGGCGCAGCCCCGTCACCCGCTGGGTATCCAGCACCATCGTCGCGTCTTCCGCCTGTGCCGGCAGACTGACCAGCGCCACACCTGCCCCGATCATCAGACGACGCGTGCCTGCCCCACACAGACCGCGTCCTCGTGCATTCACCTTCTTCATCGTGTCCCCTTGCCTCTTGTGTCTCTGGTTATCGCCACTAATGATAATTATTTGCATTTGATGTTCTGACGGGGCATTTTGGCACTCCATGACGACAAAAACCTTTGCGGAACCCTCCCTGATGTTTGCAGGTGCGACAAGATGAGCCTTACTCCCCCCTCGGGCCGGGCTGGCACGATCTCGCCCGCCTCCCCAGTTGCCCCCGCCAGCCCTCACCATCCCGCAAGCGCGCGCCACCGGATCATCGAGCTCGATCACGTGCACCGCATGGCGCGAGCGCTGACCAGCGACCACCAATGCCAGCCCGCCGAGGGCCAGTCCGCTGACGGCGCCTTGATCGGCAACATGCATCTACAGGAAGCGCAGCCGGGCCTGTTCATGCGCCTCAACCGCGTGCGCAAGCGGGCGGATCTGATGATTCGCTCCAGTGTCGAGCCATCGCTGAAGATCGCCGTGGTGTGGCGCGGGGAGCCCAGGGTCAGTTTCGGGCCACAGTGCCATGCGCTGAAGCCGGGACGTGCACTGTGCATCGCCCTCGACGAGCCCACCGAATTCCGGCTGAACAGTCTCAAGGGAGCCCACGAACACAGCGCCATCCTGACGCTGACGCCGGCCTGGCTGAAATGGCACCTGAACGTCTCCCGTGCCAGTGAGGTGATGTCACACATGCGCCACCTGGCGCATTTCCACTGGTGGCCGTCCCCTCGTCTGCTGGAGCGACTGGACACCTTCAGCCGACAGCGGCCCACCTCCCCGACCCAGCGTCTGGGAATCGAATCGCTGGCGCTGGAGGTGATCAGTGAATGCCTGGCGGCCAGACCGACCCAGACGGATGACACGACACGGCATCCCCCGCAGGAGACGGCAGACTGGAAGGAGACGCTGGAAGACTGGATCCACAATGGAGAAGTCGCCTATCTGAGTCAGGCGGAGATCGCCGCTCGTCTGGGCATGAGCGTGCGCCAGTTGCAGCGCCGCTATCGCGACGCCTACGGCCAGACCATGACGCAGGACCTGAGACGGCGACAGTTGATCCGTGCCGCTCACCTGCTGCAGGACCGCAAGCTCACGGTGGAGGCCGCCGCCGAGATGGCGGGGTATCGCAGCGCCGCCAATTTCGCCACCGCCTTTCGTCGTCAGTTCGGCGTGCCACCCAGTCAGCGACCTGTCGTGACTACGTGAGGGACGCTTGGACTTGCAGATGTCCCGTTGCTAATGTTGAGCGTCGTCGCGGCATGCGCCCCAGTTGGCGGTGGAGGCAAAGCACAGCCACATAGGGACGAACGGCAACAGCACGCACGACAACCGCACCACATAACAAGATTTCGCCACGCTCTCGCACAAGGACACTGTCATGTCGGTAGACAACATGAAGCTGGAATCCCTCGCCCTGCATCACGGTTACACCTCGGAAGCCACCACCAAGGCGGCGGCGGTGCCGATCTACCAGACCACCTCCTACACCTTCGATGACACCCAGCACGGCGCAGATCTGTTCGATCTCAAGGTGCCGGGCAACATCTATACCCGCATCATGAATCCGACCAATGACGTGCTGGAGCAGCGCATGGCCGCCGTCGAAGGCGGTATCGCGGCGCTGGCGGTGTCCTCCGGCATGGCGGCGATCACCTATGCAATCCAGGCGCTGGTGGAAGTCGGCGACAACATCGTCAGCACCAGCCAGTTGTATGGCGGTACCTACAACCTGTTCGCCCACAGCCTGCCGCGTCAGGGGGTCGAGGTGCGCATGGCGGCCTTTGATGATTTCGCCGCACTCGAAGCGCTGATCGATGACAAGACCCGCGCCGTGTTCTGCGAGTCCATCGGCAATCCTGCCGGCAACATCGTCGATCTCGAACGTCTGGCCGAGATCGCCCACAGGCATGGCGTGCCGCTGATCGTCGACAACACCGTCGCCACACCAGTGCTGTGTCGTGCCTTCGATCACGGTGCCGACATCGTGATCCACTCGCTGACCAAGTACATCGGCGGCCACGGCACCACCGTGGGGGGGATCATCATCGACTCCGGCAAGTTCGACTGGGTGGCCAACAAGAAGCGCTTCCCGATCCTCAACGAGCCAGACCCCTCCTATCACGGCGTCGTCTACACCGAAGCCTTCGGTCCGGCCGCCTATATCGGTCGCTGTCGCGTGGTGCCGCTGCGCAATACCGGCGCCGCGCTCGCCCCGCACAGTGCCTTCCTGCTGCTGCAGGGGCTGGAGACACTCGCCCTGCGCATGGAACGCCACTGCAGCAATGCGCTCGCACTGGCCGAATACCTTCAGCAGCATCCGAGTGTCAGCTGGGTCAACTACGGCGCCCTGCCGGATAGCCCCTATCACGCCACCTGCCAGAAGATCACCGGCGGCAAGGCCTCCGGGATCGTGAGCTTCGGCATCAAGACGGACGCGACAGGTGATGACAAGGCCGAAGCCGGGCGCATCGCTGGCGGCAAGTTCATCGATGCGCTGCAGATGATTCTGCGCCTGGTGAATATCGGCGATGCCAAGTCGCTGGCCTGCCACCCGGCCTCCACCACCCACCGCCAGCTCAACGAGGAAGAACTCGCCAAGGCCGGGGTC
This sequence comes from Cobetia sp. MB87, assembly GCF_011319755.1. Classification (NCBI taxonomy): domain Bacteria; kingdom Pseudomonadati; phylum Pseudomonadota; class Gammaproteobacteria; order Oceanospirillales; family Halomonadaceae; genus Cobetia; species Cobetia sp. MB87. Next base: position 289,968 of record NZ_VFBC01000002.1, read on the forward strand.
TCGGCGGACCTGATTCGCATCTCGGTGGGGATCGAGCATATCGACGACATCATCGCCGATGTCAGCCAGGCACTGGACAAGGCAGTGGCCTGACGCAAGCGCGGCTCTTGAACGACAGTCAGGCGACATTCAGGCGCCAACCAGGCCGCCTCAGCGACATATCAGCGCCCGCGAAGACACGCCTCTTCGCGGGCGCCTTGCATTGCTCGCGGGTGCCCTGCATTGCGTATCCCGATGACTGCTGCTTCTCTCAGCCCTGCCAGAACTGAAATGGGCACCGAAAAGATAACGGTATATACATAACTGACTTTCAAATGGACGGGACATCCAGACCCAGCATAAATCTGGTTAATACCAAGAATAAGAATTCGCAACTACCGAAATACACGAGCAGAACACACTCTTGGGTCAAGGCGTACACAGAGACGCCTGTCACGACGATAACAACTCCAAGAGGTGTCCCGATGAAATCCGTCCCGCTGAAGCCTGCCCTGCTGACCGCTGCCATCACGGCGGCCTGCGCCCTGCCGCTGAGCGCCGCCCAGGCCCAGGATATCAAGCTCGGCCACGTGCTGGCGCCGACCCATAGCTGGAACATCGCGGCGGAAGGCTTCGCCAAGGATGTCGCCGAGGCTACTGATGGCCGCGTCAATTTCCAGGTCTTTCCCAGTGGTCAGCTCGGCAACGAGAAGACCGTCGTCGAAGGCATGCAGATCGGCAGCGTGCCGGCCGGCGTGATCGGCTGTGGTTCCTTCCAGCCGCTGGATGCGCGCTTCGGCATCGTCGAACTGCCCTACTCCTGGCCGGACCGCGAACATGCCTACGCCGCCTATGACGGCAAACTGGGCGATGCGCTCGAGGACATCGCCGACGAGCACAACATGAAGATCCTGTCCTGGTGGGAAAACGGCTTCCGTCACGTCACCAACAATCGCGGCCCCATCACCACCCCGGAAGACCTCGCTGGCCTCAAGATTCGCGTCACGCCGGACAAGATGCGTCTGGACACCTTCACCGCGCTGGGTTCAAGCCCGGCACCGCTGTCCTTCGGTGAGCTCTACTCCGCGCTGCAGCAGGGCGTATTCGATGCCCAGGAAAACCCGCTGGCCATCATCTATTCCTCTTCCTTCAGCGAAGTGCAGGACTACGTCTCCCTCACCGGTCACGTCTGGGCACCGGCGTGTCTGACCATGTCCAACTTCACCTGGAATCAGCTCTCCGAGCAGGATCAGGCCGCGGTGCAGAAGAGCGCCGACGAATGGCGTGACAAGCAGCGCGCGATGACCCAGAAGGATGACGCCGAACTGGTCGCCAAGCTGGAAGAAGCCGGCATGCAGGTCAACGAGGTCGATACCGCGCCCTTCAATGCCAAGGTGCAGGGTGTATGGGCCGAGTACACCGACGTCTTCGGGCCTGAGCTGATGGGCCTGGTCGAGCAATACCGCAAGGGCGAGTGACGATGTCTTCCGCCTCTCCCTCCGTCAAGCCGCTGGCAGTGCTGTATGCCGTGCGTACCTTGATGATCACCCTCTCACGTTGGAGCTGCCGGGGCTGTCTGGCCCTGGCAGCCAGCGGCGTGGCCGCCCTGTCGGCATTGGTGATCTGGACCGTCTTCATGCGCTGGGTGATGGGGCAGCCGCCGCACTGGGCAGAGGAATTGCCGCAGCTGGTGCTGGTCTGGACGACATTGCTGGCCGCGGTGTCCTGCACCCGCAACCGCACTCACCTGAGTGCGGGCCTGCTGCCGCTGCTGGTGCGCTCGGTGCGTGTCCAGCGCATCACCGGACGCATCACAGACGCCATGATCCTGATCATGCTGGTGTTGCTGGCCAAGGCCGGCATGGACCTGAGTGCCATCACCATGCGCCAGACCACCACCGCGCTGCAGATTCCGGCCGGCATCGTCTATCTGTCCGTGCCGCTGTGCTGCACCGCGATGGCACTCGTCCAGCTTGAGCATCTGTTGAGCCCTTCAGCGATCGGAGCCGAGGCTCACGAGACGCATGCCACTGCGCCTGACAACGCTTCCTCTCGCCAAGGAGATGCCCCATGACTCTCGGCGCCCTGGCTCTGCTCGGCGTATTCGCGCTCGGCATCCTCATCGACATTCCCATCGCCTTCGCGCTGTTGATGTCGGCCCTCTTCTATCTGCTGGCCTTCGGTGCCGCGCCCATGATGGTCTCGGCGCAGCAATTCGTGGCCGGAATGGAAAGCTTCACCCTGCTGGCGATCCCGCTGTTCGTGCTCGCCGCCCAGTTGATGAACCGCGCTGGCCTCACTGAGCGCCTGGTACGACTGTGCATGGCGATGGTCGGTGACATCCGCGGCGGCCTGGCGGTGGTCGCGGTGCTGGCCTGCATGATGTTCGGCGCGCTGTCGGGTTCCGGTGTGGCGGACGTGATCGCCATCGGCAGCATGCTGCTGCCCACCATGGCCCGCAATGGCTATGACAAGGGCTTCAGCAGTGCGCTGGTCGGTACCGCCAGCTCCATCGGCACCGTGATTCCGCCCAGCATCGTGATGATCGTCTACGGCACCACCTCCAACACCTCGGTGGGCCAGCTGTTCATGGGCGGCATCATCCCCGGCCTGATGCTGACGGTCGCGCTGGTCGGCGTCGCTCTCTACATGTCACGCAAGCATGGCTGGTCGGGCGGTGTCGCCGCCCGTGTGCCCGGCGAGCGTCGCCGCGCGCTGCTCAGTGCCATGCCGGCGCTGATGGTGCCGGTGATGATCATCGGCGGTATCCGCTTCGGGGTCTTCACGCCCACCGAGGCCGCCGCCTCCGCGATTCTCTACGCCATCATCATCGGCACCTGTGTCTATCGCAGCCTCACTTGGCAGGGCTTTCTGGACAGTGTCCGCGCGACCGCCGAGACCACCGGCGCCATCCTGCTGATCATCGGTGCGGCTGGCATGTTCGCCTGGGGCCTGACCTACGAGCAGGTACCGCAGGCCATCGCCCAGCTGATCGGCGAATTCACCGACAGCCGCATCAGCGTCCTGCTGCTGCTGACCGCCGTGCTGCTGGTGCTGGGTTCCTTCATGGAAAGCGTGGCGATCATCATCATCGTGACGCCCATCGTGATGCCGCTGCTGGCGCAATACGGCATCAGCCCGGTGCACTTCGGGGTGCTGTTGACCGTCAATCTGGCCATCGGCGCCAACACGCCACCGCTGGGTATCGACCTGATGGCCGCGTGTCGCATCGCCGGGATCAACGTCAGCGACTCGCTGCGTCCGCTGGGCCTGATGCTGGGCGCGATGCTGACCGTGCTGATGCTGATCACCTTCATTCCGGAACTCGTACTGTTCCTGCCCAACTTGATGGAGGGCTGAGCGATGACCTCTCTTGCCACTCAGCCCCTCCCCCAGCGCTGGCTGTTCGTGCCCGGCGATGACGCTGCACGACTGGAAGCCGCGCTCACCAGCGGTGCCGATGCCATCGTGGTCGATCTCGAGGAGTTCACCCCGGCCGTCGGACGCGAGCTTGCCATCAGCCGCTTCGCCGAATTCGCCAGACGCGCCCGTGCCCTCGAGATATGGCCGTGCGTGCGTCTCAACCGGCTCACGCACGGCGGACATGACGAGCTGGCTGAACTGATCAGCACCGCCCTGGGTGATTCTACCGGGATTCCCGCCGCCATCTTCCTGCCCGCCGTCGAGCAACGCGCCCAGCTGGCAGCACTGGATGATGCCCTCTCCGAGCAGGAAGACCTGCATGGCCTGCCACGGGGCAGTCTGAAGAGCGTCGCGACGCTGGAAAGCCAGGCCGGACTGCTGGCCGCCGAGGAACTGCTTGCCCCGGGCGATGACACGCCACGCCTGCTGGGTGCGCTGATCGGTACCGGGGATCTGGCCGCGGATCTCGGCCTGATGCCGGATTTGCCCGTCGCCACCATCACCGAGACGCTCAAGCCGTGGCGCGAGCGGCTGGCGAAGGTCTGCCAGCGCCACGAACGACTGGCCATCGATGGCCCATGGCGCTGGCAGCACGGCCTGGGCACCGACCAGCACTGGGCCAACCATCAGGGGTTCAAGGCACGCTGCGTCATCCACCCCGAACAGCTCGAAGCGCTCTATGACCTTATGCCCGCTCGCGGCGCTGACCCGATGCCCGCTGGTGGGACGCAGACCTGATGCCTGTCGACAGCAACGCGTCTCAGTACTGAGGGTTTCCCTGACGAGCCCCGCACCTAATTCATTGCCACTTCAAAGCACCAATTTCTCAACATCGAATTCTCAACAACAACGAGAGCACTCCCATGACTCAGGCCGCGAACACCACCTCCGCTTCCACTCTGCCGCTGCGCAATGGCGGGCAGATTCTCGTCGACCAGATCCGTCTGCACGGCACCAAGCGTGTCTTCCTGGTGCCGGGCGAAAGCTACCTGCCGTGCATCGATGCGCTCAATGAGCACAAGGGTGCCATCGAGCCCATCGTCTGCCGCCAGGAAAGTGGCGCGGGCTATATGGCCGAGGCCTACGGCAAGCTGACCAACGAGCCGGGCGTGTGCTTCGTCACCCGTGGCCCGGGCGCTACCAACGCCTCCATCGCCGTGCACACCGCCTATCAGGATTCCACGCCGATGATCCTGTTCATCGGTCAGGTCGGTGGCGACTTCATCGAGCGCGAAGCCTTCCAGGAAATCGATTACCGCCGCATGTTCGGCGAGATGACCAAGTGGGTCGCGCAGATCGACGACACCTCGCGCATTCCGGAATACATCGCGCGTGCCTATCAGGTGGCACGCAGCGGTCGTCCGGGGCCGGTGGTGCTGGCACTGCCCGAAGACACCCTGTGGGGCGAGGCCCAGGTCGCGGACGTCAAGCCACACCCGCGTCTGGCCACCTACCCGGGTCAGCCGCAGCTGGATGAGCTCAAGCGCCTGCTTGCGACTGCCGAGCGCCCCTTCCTGCTGGTCGGCGGCAGCGGCTGGACCCGCGATGCCCAGGTCGCGCTGGAAGGCTTCGCCCAGCGCTTCGATATTCCCACCGGTGTCGCCTGGCGCCGTCTGGAGTGCGTCGATGCGGAACTGCCGCAATTCGCCGGTCATGTCGGCATGGGCATGCATGACGCACTGCGCCAGCAGCTGGTCGAGAGTGATCTGGTGATCGCCGTTGGTACCCGTATCGGCGAAGCCACCAGCGAAGGCTACAGCTGGATCCAGTCGCCGGTGCCGACCCAGAAGCTGGTGCACATCTATGCAGACCCGGAAGAGCTGGGCCGTGTCTATCAGCCGACGCTGGCCATCAACACCGACGTCAACGGCTTCTCACTGGCGCTCTCCACCCTGTCACCGGACAGCGCACCGCGCTGGTCTGACATCACCCGCGAGGCACGCGCCGCCTATCTGGCCACGCTGGAAGAGCAGCCGTCGCCGGGCCCGCTGAGCCTGGACAAGGTCAGCCTGACCGTCGATCGCATTCTCGATGGCAAGGGCTGCATCAGCGTCGGCGCCGGCAACTACGCGCTCTACGCCCACCGCTATGTGCGCTTCCGTGGTCTGGGCAGTTCGCTGGCCCCGACCGTCGGTTCCATGGGCTACGGTCTGCCCGCCGCCATTTCCAGCAAGCTCGAGTTCCCGGAACGCCCAGCCGTCTGCTACGCCGGTGATGGCTGCTTCCAGATGAACCTGCAGGAACTGGGCGTGGCGCTGCAGTATCGCCTCGGCATCGTGGTGCTGGTGTTCAACAACGGCATGTGGGGCACCATCCGCGCCCACCAGGAAAACGACTTCCCGGGCCGCGAGATCGCCCTGACCTTCACCAATCCGGACTTCGCCGCGCTGGTCACCGCCTACGGCGGCCTGGGTCAAGTGGTGGAGAAGGACGAGGACTTCGAGGAAAGCTTCACGCGCGCGCTGGAATTCGCCGACCGCGAGCGTCTGCCGGCCCTGATCGAGCTGCGCTATGACCCGGACGGCATCGCCCCGGGCAAGCTGCTGAGCGGCATCCGCGAAGACGCCCTGACACGCAACGACAAGGGAGGTATCTGACATGAGCACATCCTCAACTCAAGCGACTCAAGACGTGCTGGACTCCCTCGCCCTGCGCGTCGATGGCAAGCGCCTGTGGGACGCACTGATGACACTGGCCGAGATCGGCGCGACGCCCAAGGGCGGCAACTGCCGTCTGGCCCTGACCGAAGAAGACCGCGCCGGCCGCGAGCTGGTCACCGGCTGGCTCGAGGCTGCTGGCCTGACGCTGCGCGTCGACGAGATCGGCAACCTCTTCGCCCGTCGTCCCGGCCGCGATGACAGCCTGCCGCCGGTCGCCACCGGCAGCCACATCGACACCCAGCCCACCGGCGGCAAGTTCGACGGCTGCTTTGGCGTGCTGGCTGGCCTTGAGGTCATGCGTGTACTGGATGAACGCGGCATCGAGACCGAAGCCCCGCTGGAAGTGGTGATCTGGACCAACGAGGAAGGCAGCCGCTTCGTGCCGGTGATGATGGGGTCCGGCGTGCATGCGGGATTGATCCCGCTGGAGAAGGCGCTGGCCGCCACCGACCGCGACGGCGACAGCGTTGCCGCGTCACTGGCGCGTACCGGCTATGCCGGCGACGTGGCGGTGGGCAGCCATGATTTCGGCGCCTATTTCGAGGCGCACATCGAGCAGGGCCCGGTGCTGGAGCAGGAAGAGATCACCATCGGCGCCGTCACCGGCTCGCTGGGTCTGCACTGGTTCGACGTGGTGGTCAGCGGTCAGGAAGCCCACGCTGGCCCGACGCCGATGCCCTACCGTCGCGATGCGCTCAAGACCGCCTGCGCGCTGGTCAGCGATATCCTGACACTGGCCGATGCCTACCAGCCCAATGGCCGCGTCACCTGTGGCGAATTCAATGTGCATCCCAATTCGCGCAACGTGATTCCGGGCCAGGTGCGCTTCAGCGTCGACCTGCGTCATCTGGAACCGGCGGTACTGGCCGAAATGCACGACCAGCTCAAGGCGCTGTGCCTCAAGCATCACGCCGCCAACCAGAGCGACAAGCAGCGCGTCGATGTCGAACTGATCGAAGTGCAGCACATTCCGCCGACGCCCTTCGCGCCGGAACTGATCGAGATGGTGCGTAGCGCAAGTCAGGAGCTGAACCTCAGCTTCCGCGACATGGAAACCGGTGCCGGTCACGACGCCGTGCAGATCGCCGGCATCAATCCGGTGGCAATGATCTTCGTGCCCTGCGAGGACGGCATCAGCCACAACGAGAGCGAGAACGCCGAGCTTGCCGATCTCGAAGCCGGTGCCAACGTCCTGCTGCTGGCGATGCTCAAGCGCGCCGGTGTCGTCAGCCGCGGCTCTCTCGCCAACAGCGCCAGCACCACGACCGCGGAGAACGCCCAATGAGCACTGCCACTGCTTCGACCACTGCCGCCCCACTGACCCATGCCGACTGGCAGCAGCGCGCGGCAGCGCTGACCTTCGAGACGCGTGCCTTCATCGACGGTGCCTATGTCGAAAGCACCGGCTGCGACACCTTCCCGGCATACAATCCGGCCACCGGCGACGTGCTGGCGCATGTCACCGCCTGCACCGAGCAGGACATCGACCGCGCCGTGATGGCGGCGCGGCGTGCCTTTGACTCCGGCGTGTGGTCGCGCCAGCCGCCCCAGGCGCGCAAGGCCGTTCTGCAGCGCTTTGCGCAGCTGATCCGCGACAATTCAGAAGAACTGGCGCTGCTGCAGACACTGGAGATGGGCAAGCCGATTGGCGACAGCCTGGGCTTTGATCTGGCGGAAACCGCACGCGCGGTGGACTGGTACGCCGAGGCCATCGACAAGCATTACGACGAAATCGCACCCACCGGCGAGAACGTGCACGCCACCATCACCCGTGAAGCGCTGGGCGTGGTCGCGGCGGTGGTGCCGTGGAACTTCCCGCTGATGATTGCCTCCTGGAAGTTCGCGCCGGCGCTGGCGCTGGGCAACAGCGTGGTACTCAAGCCGGCCGAATCCTCGAGCCTGAGTGCGCTGCGTCTGGCGGCACTCGCCGATGAAGCCGGCATTCCGGCGGGCGTGTTCAACGTCACGCCGGGGCTGGGCGCGGTGGCGGGTCAGGCGCTTGGCCTGCACATGGAAGTCGATGCGCTGGCCTTCACCGGCTCCACCGCGACCGGCAAGCGCTTCATGCGCTACGCCAGCGACTCCAACTTGAAGCGGGTGTGGCTGGAATGCGGCGGCAAGTCACCGCATATCGTGTTCGCCGACTGCCCTGATCTCGATCAGGCCGCACGCGCCGCCGCCGACGCCATCTTCATCAATCAGGGCGAAGTCTGCATCGCCGGTTCGCGCCTGTATGTCGATGAGGCCATCTTCGATGACTTCATGCCGCGCCTGATCGCCTGCGCCCGCGCCATGCCGGCCGGTGACCCGCTCGACCCGGCCACGCGCATGGGCGCACTGGTCAGCGCGGACCACCACGAGAAGGTGCTCGGCTTCGTCGAGACGGCACTCGCGGAAGGCATGACGCTGCATCAGGGCGGCCGCGCCATCGCGCCCAGCGACGCCACTTCAGGCGGCTGGTATCTGGAGCCGACCATCGTGGAAGGCGGCCAGAACAGCACCGTGATGCGCGAGGAAATCTTCGGCCCGGTGCTGGGCGTGACCCGCTTCAGCGGCGAGGAAGAGGCCATCGAACTGGCCAATGATTCCATCTACGGGCTGGGCGCTGGACTGTGGACGCGGGATCTGGCGCGTGCCCATCGTGTCTCGCGGCGTTTGAAGGCGGGGCTGGTGTGGGTCAACTGCTACGCCGATGGCGATATCAGCGTGCCCTTCGGTGGCGTCAAGCAGTCCGGGTTCGGGCGTGACAAGTCACTGCACGCGCTGGACAAGTACTCCGACCTGAAGACCACCTGGATCAATCTGGCCTATTGAGCCGTCGGTCGCCCCCCCGAGGGTCGCCCCCGAAGCGCCGCTGCCACCCGGACTCTCTGGTGACAGCGGCGCGGGCCATTCAGGACGGGCTGCACGGCGAGCTTCAAGACGGGCTTCAAGACGGGCTTGAGAGCAAGTCCTTGATCGAGCACCAGCGGTGGATCAAGTAGCGGGTGCGCCGTCGCTGGCCAGCACGGCATTGGCGTCCGGCAGCTGCATTTCCAGCCCACGATGCAGACGCTCTTCCAGCGGCACCTTGGCCAGCGCGTTGTGCAGGAAGTCGACGAAGGTGGATTCGGCGGCACTGAAACGCGCTTCACGGTGCCACATCAGATGCAGGTCGATATCGGCCACGCCCCCATAAGGTGGCAAGGGCCACAGCTGCCCTTCGTCGATCTCGCGCCGCACGGTGTGCTCCGGCATGCAGCCGATGCCCCAGCCGGCCAGCACCATGCGGCGAATTTCCTGCAGGCTGCTGGATTGACCGATCACCGGGCCCTGCAAGCCCTCGCGGGCGCGGAACATCGCCAGCGGTGACAGCACGCCATCGAGCTGCTCACTGCCAAAGGAGACATAACGTTCATTGCGCAGCGCCTCCAGCGGCAGATTCTGCTGACCGAACAACGGGTGCATGCGACCACAGAAGTAGCGGTAGCTCTGGCGCGCCAGCACCTGGGACATCAGTGGCTCCGGGGTCTGCTGGGCCAGACAGATGCCCAGCGCACCCTGGCGCTGCAACAGGCCCTGCTGCACCTCGTGACTGGACATCTCCTGGATCGAGAAGGTGACCTGGGGAAAACAGCGATGAAAGCGCGCGAACACGCTATCAAGGAATCGGCATTCGATGCCGGTAATGAAAAGGAGCGAGACATGCCCGGAAATCTCCGTATGACTGTTGCCCACCTCAGAGGCGAGACGCGCCACGTTGGCGTAGATCTCCACCGCCTCGCGATAGACCACCTGCCCCGCCCCCGTCACGCGAAAGCTATGGCTGTCACGTTCGATCAGTCGCTGCCCGAGACGTTCTTCCAGACGCTTGAGTGACAGACTCACCGCTGGCTGTGACAGGTAGAGACGCGCCGCGGCCCGACTGACGCTTTCCTCCTGGACGATGACGATGAAGGTTCTCAGCAGGTTCCAGTCCAGCGTGTCATGGATGGGTCGCATGGCGATTGTTCCTGTCCCGAAAGTGGCGCGGCCGGCAAGAGGACAATGAAACGCACTCTCGGCGGCACGCCAGATGGTAATAAAGTCTGCACCGCGTCACCAACGTCTGCCCTCGAGTGATATATTCCCTCTCGCTCAAGACGGCAATGACGATCAATACAATATCAATAAAGCGGAAAACACGACGATGTTCGATACCCGAGAAACCTTCATTCTCTCGATAATGATCATAGCATGCGGCGTATTTCTGATGGGGCTTTCGCTGTATTTCTTCCGCCGCATCGAGACCTATGATGACTACAATGTCGCAGGCCGTTCCACCTCGACCTTCCCGCTGATCTGTACGCTGATCGGTACCGCCGTCGGCGGTTCTACCCTGCTGGGCTTCGTCTCCAAGGGCTACACCTTCGGCATGGGCCAGCTGTGGCTGCCGGTGGGCATGACCTTCGCGGGCATCGCGCTGTACTTCTTCATCGGCAAGATCCACGCCGAAGGCGAGCGCCTTACCATGGTGACGCTGGCCGACTTCCTGGTCAGTCGCTTCGGCGAAGGCGTCAGGGTGCCGACCCTGCTCAGTATCCTGTGCGCCTACGCGGCCATCACCGGCATGCAGTTCGTGGCCGTGGCCACGGTGCTCAAGCTGGTGTTCGGCCTGGCGCTGCCGGTGGGCATCCTGCTGACCTGGGCACTGCTGACCGCCAAGACATGGCTGGGCGGCCTGATGGCGGTCATCTGGTCTGACGCCATCCTGGGCACCCTGCAGACCGTCGGCATCTTCTTCCTGCTGGTCACCGTCTACTACGCCAGCGGCAGCTGGGCGTTCATCAGTGCGGCGCCCATGCCACAAGACAACCCTGACTTCCTGAGCCTGACCGGCATTTCCGGCCATGAACTGGCGGTCTACATGCTGACCATCGGCGCCTATCAGTTCGTGCGCCAGGACCTGTGGCAGCGCTTCTGGGCCGCGCGCAGCCTCAAGGCAGCACGCACCGGCTACGCCGTCGCCATCGTCTTCACGCTGCTGGTCGGCGCTGCCGTGGTGTTGATCGGTGCCTTCGCCAGGCTGGGCCTGGACATCGCGGTGGCCAATCCGGACCTGTCCTTCTACGCCATCATCAAGGCCACCCTGCCGTTGCCGCTGATGGTCAGCATGGTCGTCGTGCTGCTGGCGACCATCATCTCGTGTGCCGATTCATTCTTCATCGCCGGCGCGTCGTCGATTGCCAACGACATCATCAAGCCGCGCATGAAGGGCCGCGATGATGCCTTCATGCTGCGCATGAGCCGCCACTCGGTGGTCGCCATGTCCTTGATTTCACTGGGCCTGGCGCTCTATGCACCGCGTCTGCTCGATATCTGGATTCTCGGCAGCGCGATGCTGGTCTGCGGTGTGCTGGTGCCGACAGTGGTCGCGCTGTGCCGTCGCACGCCAGACCCGCGTGGCGGAGTGATCATGATGTGGGGCGGGCTGGCCACCGCCGTGCTGTGGCAGGTGCTGGGCCATCCCTTCGGCCTGCATCCGGTGATGATCGGCCTGCCGGTCTCGCTGGCGCTGATGCCGCTGGCACTGCGCAAGCCGAGCCTGAGCCTCTCGATCGAGTCTGCACCGCGCTGACTGGCCGAGCTGGCTGGTTGAGATGAAAGTGGCGCTCAGTGCGCCTCAGACAGTGAAGCACCACCCGAAAGCCCCCGTGATCGATGACCTCTTGAGTGCATCGGCAACGGGGGCTTTCCTGTGTTCAGCATCAGTCGCTCGATGATTTCGTGCCCGCCATTTACTGACTATCTTCCTGACCAGCTTGCTGAGCGAGCAGATGGCTTCAGAAGGATTTCCTCGATTGACTGACCGCCATCCTTGCGATGACTTGACGGTCTTTTCTGCCATGAATCGGCCTGTTTACTCTCGAAATCCCCGCGTGTTGTCAGCGCACAATACACACAAATTTTCTTGCATAAATCTGGCAAATACTGCGTATTGAAATTTGAAAGCCCAAAAGGCTGATGATTCGTTGACCGCGAAGGGAGGGCCTCATAGATTGAAGGCGTACCATCACAACAAGAAGCAGGGACAGGTACCGCATGCCTCTCCACGACTCAGCATCAGGGTCACGGGATGTCCCGCATGCACTGCCCCGCTCACAATAACGATAACGTGGATACTGTCATGAAAACCCTCAAGCCCGCTCTTCTTCTCCCGCTGCTCGCGCTCCTCCCGGCCACCCAGTCCATGGCCACCGAATTGCGCATGCTGTCCAGTTACGACCAGACCACCGCCTACTCCCGCGAGATTGCCCAGCGCTTCATCAAGGAAGTCGAAGCCAACAAGGCAGCCGACCTCACCATCAAGCTGACCGGCCCGGATGTGGTGCCGCCCTTCGAGCAGCTGCAGCCCGTCGCTGCCGGTGTCTTCCAGCTGCTGTATACCCACGCCGCCTATCACACCAACACCACCGGCGTCGGCGCCGCGATGGATGGCGTGGCGGTGAACCCGGAACAGACACGTGAATCCGGCCTGTGGGACATGGTCGATGAGCACTACAACGGCCTGGGCCTCAAGCTGATCGCGATTCCGCCGCTGGGCAGCCACGGCTTCCAGTACGTGCTGAAGGAGCCGATCACCGGCACGCCGGGTCTGGATGGCCGTCGTCTGCGCGGCAGCCCCACCTATACCAACGTCACCAAGGGCCTGGGCGGTACGCCGGTGCTGATGTCCAGTGGCGATGTCTATTCCGCGATGGACCGTGGCGTGATCGACGGCGCCGCCTGGGGCCTGAATGGCGTCAAGGACATGGGCTGGCAGGAAGTCGCCGGCTACTACTCCAAGCCGACCTTCGGTCAGACCTACAACTTCGTGCTGATGAATCTGAACGCCTTCAACACCCTGTCGCCGGAACAGCAGCAAGTGCTGCTCGACGAAGGGCGTGAGCTGGAAACCGAGATTGTCCCGATCCTGGATGAACTGGCGGTCGAAGAGTGGAAGGCGCTGGACGAAGCCGGCATGCAGCCCACCGAATTCGCACCGGAAGACGCCGAGCGTCTGGATGCGCTGGTCACCGACGGTATCTGGCAGCTGGGCATCGACAAGTCACCGGAAGCCGTGACCGCCATGCGCGAGCTGGCGATCGAGAAGCACCTGACCACCGTCAGCGAGTAAGGAATCCACCATGCTAACCCTGCTTGCACGTGTGCATGACGGCGTGACGCGAGCAGGCTTCCTTCTGGGCGGTGTCACCTTGTGTGGCATCGTCCTGTGCTTCTGGCTGGAAGTCATCGCGCGCTACTTCTTCAACTCTCCCACCCTGTGGTCCGGCGCGATGGTGGCTTACCTGCTATGCCTCTCGATTTCGCTGGCAACGCCGGAACTGGCACGCACCCATGGCCATATCGCCATCACCGTGCTGCCGGAGCGCCTCGGCCCTGCCGCGCGCGCCTTCTATGATCGTCTCCTTGCCCTGGTGACCGGCGCCGTCTGCGCCGTGGCCGGCTGGATCTGCGTGCAGGAAAGCCTGCGCCAGTTCAGCTACCACACCACCACCGCCATGGGTCTCGACATTCCCAAGGTCTGGGTCTCCAGCTTCATCGCCTACGCGATGATCAGCGCCGCCCTGTACTTCCTGCGTCACGCCTTTAGCCGCGCGACGCCCTCGGCGACCACCGACACCAGAAAAGGACCCTGAGTCATGGAATGGTATACCTCTCTGGGCCTGGCCATCGCCTTGCTGATGGGCCTGTTCGCCCTCGGCATCCCCGTCTTCGCCGCCTTCCTGACCATCAACGTGCTCGGCACGCTGTGGTTGATGGGCACCGCCGGTTTCGGCATGTTCGCCAACAGTGTCTACGACAGCATGACCTCGGAGACGCTGACCACCATCGCGCTGTTCGTGCTGATGGGGGAGCTGCTGTTCCGCTCCGGCTCCATCGATGTGATCTTCGACTCGCTGGATGCCCTGATGGGCCGCATGAAGGGTCGTCTCTATTTCTTCGTCGTCGCCCTCTCGACGCTGTTCGGTGCCCTGTCCGGCTCGGCGCTGGCCGTGACCGCCATGCTCAGCCGTTCGGCGCTGCCGACCATGCAGGAGCGCGGCTATGACGACAGGCTCTCCATCGGCCTGATCCTGGGCGGTGCGAGTCTCGCGCCGATCATCCCGCCGAGCCTGTTGGTGATCATCATCGGTTCGATGGTGGATGTCTCCATCGCACGCCTGCTGATCGCCGGTATCCTGCCCGGCATCCTGCTGGCCGCGCTGTTCATCCTCTATGTGAAGGTGCGCATCACGATGGACCCGCACCGCGCGCCGCCCGTCGATGAAAGCGGGGGTGGCACGGCCCAGGAAAAGCGCCGCGCCGTGATCAACATGCTGCCGTTCACCATCATCATCTTCGCCGTGCTCGGCCTGATTCTGCTCGGCATCGCCACGCCGTCCGAATCCGCCGCCACCGGCGTGCTGGGCTCGCTGGTGGTCGCGGCCTACTACCGCAAGTTCTCGTTCAAGATGGCCGGCGAGGCGGTGATGTCATCGCTCAAGGTCAGCACCATGATCATCCTGATCCTGGCGTGCTCGAAGCTGTTCTCGCAGCTGTTGAGCTTCACCGGCGCCACCAGCGGGCTGGTGAGCAGCGTGACCGGACTGGACCTCGACCCGGTCTGGATGCTGCTGATCCTGATGCTGATTCCGCTGATCGCCTGCATGTTCATCGACCAGATCGCCTTCATGATGGTGGTGATTCCCATCTACGCGCCGCTGGTCAAGCTGTATGGCTTTGACCCGGTATGGTTCTGGACGCTGTTCCTGATCAACATCTCGGTGGGCAGTCTGACCCCGCCCTTCGGCTACAACCTGTTCGCGGTGAAAGGCGCCGCCCCCGCGACGCCAATGCAGACCATCTACGCCGCCGCCTGGCCGATCGTCATCTGCTTCCTGTTCGCGATGCTGATGCTCTACTGGGCCCCGTGGCTGACGACCTTCCTGCCCAGCCTGATCTGACCGACCACTGCGAGAGACTTTCATGTACCAACTCAATGACATGCCAGACCAGGTCGCGCCGGAGCTGCTGGAACAGCTCATGCAGTGCGAGACGGCCACCATCGGCCACTTCCACACCCACGGCTTCGTCGAACCGGCGATTGCCAGCATGCTGCCCGAGGTGCGCATCGCCGGTACCGCCGTCACCGTCTCGCTGCCGCCGGAAGATGGCACCCTGCTCAACCACCTGATGCGCCTGGTGCGTCCGGGCGATGTGCTGATCGTGCATCGTCAGGGCGATCGCCACCGCGCCTGCTGGGGCGGTGTGATGACCACGGTCGCCTCGCGCCTCGGCGTGGCAGGCGTGGTGATCGACGGCATGGCCACCGATGCGCTGACCATTCGCGACAAGCAGTTCCCGGTCTGGAGTCGCGGTGTCGCTTCGCTGACCACCCGCTTCGCCGGTATCGGTGGCGCGCTCAACGTGCCGGTCAGCATCGGCGGCGTGGTCGTCAATCCGGGCGATGCCATCCTCGCCGATGAAAGCGGCGTGATCGTGATGGCGCCCGGGGAAGTCTCCGCCATCGCCAGCCACGCCATCGAGGTACAAGAAGCGGAAGACGTGCTGCTGGCGAAGATCGCCGACGGCGCCTGCCTGCCGGACCTCACCGGCGCAAGCCAACTGATCGAGGAAGTGAACGCACGCGGTTAAGCCCCTCGCTTGATCAGTTCGCAAGACGCTGTTTCTTTAGAGAGATGCTGAAAAAAAGGCCACCAGATTGCTCTGGTGGCCTTTTATTGGTACATACAGAATCTGGGAAATATTGTATTATTGGGACAAAACTAATTTATTTAATTACTCGCTCGCAGCATCACCATTAACAAACTCACTAAACTCTAATACATCTTCATGGGAAATATTATAGTCTTCAACCAAATTAGTGATAGCGCTGGCATCTTCAACATCAAGCCCTATATCAGCATGTTCTCCTGAAATAGCTTGAGCCATAAGATCAGAAGTCCATGAAGCATTAGTGCCGCCTGAACTTATTGATACTGCCGGTGTAAATTGTATTAATTTTGCTAACTCATCAACCTCAGATATATCCATATCTTTAAGCTTACTAGAAGATGCTAGGCTCAACATATTTTCAGCAGGATGATTCTTGGCAAATAGAAGTTGAAGCTTTGTAACTCTAATACGGTTTTCCTCATCTCCTAGTTTGATAAAATCAGTGTTTTTTACTTGTTGAGCTTTAATATCATCAACTATACCCCGAAGCTCGGACATGCGCACTAGCTCATTTGACATATGAGCCAAACTTTTTCTATGTTCATTTTGTTGTGTCTTTAGCTCTTGTATTTTTTCAGACTGAGATTTTATCATCATTGAATTTTCTGAAATCAAAATAGTATAACCCATGGCACCAACTATTAAGGTAGTTATAAGCGCTGCCGACACACTAATAATCACTTCTTTAGGCATGACGCCCCCCCCCTGCTACCCCTAATTTATTTTCCAAAAATTAATATTAGCTCAGAGAAAAGATGAACGAGGCGCAAAAAATTAACAATATGCAATATTAAAAATCTAACAAAAACGTCTATACAAATTCAAAACCCGACTGCTACTACATAATTGATATTTTATTCAAAAATCCTCAACCATGAGCTTGAAATCATGTATTTATATGGAAATTGACTCAACATGGTGGCTAACAGTCCATCCAGAAATGTAGCATTAGCTCAACCGCACCCTGACAGGATGTCACGCATGGCGTTTGCCGTAATACGCTCCTTTGGGGCAATTCCCGGGCTGGCCGTCACCGCCTTCACGCTCGGCCTGAGCCTGGGCTCATGTCTCATGACTCCCGGTGCCTCGGAGCGCGCCGAAGCGGCACAGTTTCGCTCCTCGCCCCAGGTCATCAACACGCTGAGCAGTACCTACGGCTTCGTCATCGCCCAGGACATCACGCTGTCACGCATCGCCGAGGAGTATCCCGGCCTCGCGCCGGATGCAGAGCTTGCCTCCGCCTATTTCGACAATGCCTTCCCGAACATCACCCATCGTCTGGCGGACAACCTCGCCACCCTGATGGGGCGGGAGCACGCACGCGAAGTGCTGGATGGCATTCGCCGTCAGATAAAGAAGGAACTGGATTCGCAGCTGACCACCGACAAGCTGACCAGCGACTTCGCGGCCCGCTTCATCGAGGCCATTCATCTGCGCGCCCAGGGGGAATACCTGCCCTCGCCGTTCAAGGAATTTCTGCTGGCGACCAAATATCAGATCGAGCCGGTGTACGAGCTGTACGACGGCTATTTCCAGCAGTTCCACACCAAGGGCCATCCCAAGTCGCTGGGCATCAACCTTGCGCTGCACCTGCCCGCCTCGTGGTCTGCCGCCGAGGGTCGCCTGCCGCATATCGTGCAGAAATGGCAGAGTCAGGCGGGTACCGGCACCGACATGATCATCCTCGAGATCTACGACCTGCATGGCGACACCGTCAGTGACGCGCAGCTAAAAGTGATGGCCTCCACCAATACGCTGGCCCAGTGGGCGCCCATCAACAGTCAGATGCTCGACTCCGGCCTGACTCGTGTGGATCACCGACAGGCCTACTGGTTCGATATCGCCATGACACAAAGACACCAGGGCATGCCCATCATCTCGCAGACCCGCGAATACGGCCTCTTCCTCGATGACAAGCTGGTCCGCCTGCACTGCACCAGCTATCACCCTGCCGCCGACGGCACCACCTATGCCAAAGCCAAGACAGACCTCTCCGTCGAGAAAGGCTTCAGCGAGATCAAGCCACTATGTGAAGGGGTGATGGGGAGCCTGGTGGTGATGGGGAACAGTTAATTACCCATGTAATAAAAGCAAATTCAAGAACAAATTAAAAGACTTAACACTCCCTAATACATCAAAAAATCTCCAAGACTAAGCTTTAATTACATATATGCAAACACAAGTTCTGTATCACTCTAACAACAAAATGCCAAATTGCTCAATTAAACCCTTAAACTCATCCATGTGATCTTTAGTCAATATTTTGCTATCTCCATGGCCGCTGTAATCTATTAAATTGGCATTCATAAGATCTAGGTATTTAAAATTAGTATATTCCTCATCTTTCAAAGTAGATGTGACTATCACTTGCCTTTTACTTTCTCCATATAACGACAACATTTTTTCTTCTTTAGCAGTAGATATTTCTCCATCTCTAAAAGAATCAACCACAATCGGGAAGTTATGATTCATCACATTAGCTAACGCCAATGTTTTACAGAAATAGTATTCTTGCTCTTCGCTTCCAGAATAGTTTTGATCTTGCTTAGTAAAAATATCAGTAAATCTCATATTGCCATGAGGATCTATATAATGATAAATTCTATTCATTTCATGAACAATATTACGGTAGATGTCGCTACGCTCCGCCTTTGTATTTTTCTCTTTCCGACTTATAACCGATTTTTTATTCTTATGAGCTTTAAGGTTTTTTTCCAACTCAGCTAATCGCAAGTCATAACTATAATCAGAAGCAATATATTCTTGATATAAAACTATTTTCTGAAAATTTACTGGTGTATCTTCAAGCTCTTTTGACAACTTACTCTTCATATGCCTTATATCCAAATCATGCTCTTCAATCTGTATTTCTTTATTGTTAATGCTTTCCCTAATGGAGTTCAAAATTTGATTTCTAACACTCGTATCACTCACATTGAAGACTAAATCATCATTAGAGTAGACTATATTTTTACTACCACAATCATTACAGGACACCCCACCTTCACTTAACTCTTTATTAAGAGAGTTCAACTCACTAATGAGATACTGAAGCTTCGACAGCCGATTCATCTCTCTCTGTCTAGCCCGCATTGATGAAGAAATTCTTTTATTTAAATCATCAATAACCTTTGACTTCATTTCAATAACTTCTGTATCAAACGAAGCCGATGTTATACTTGCAACATTTGAACTTTGACCTATTATGCTTATTTTCTTTTTTAAATCTTTTATTTCTTGCTTCAGCCTAGTGATGCTATTTCGTAAGGACGCCTCATCTTCGTTATTAGAAGGAATAGCTGATACATTGCAAAAGCTATATATCATTTCTATAAAATCTTGTTTATTAAACCTCCCTTTTCTAATCAGCCCAGCTGAGGATCTACAATCTTGCCCCACAAAAAAAATTTCGTAAAAAAGGCTTAAATCAACATATACAAGATGTTTGTCTTTATATATCTTAGGGATATTAATTATATTTCGATCAATAAAACCCTTGGCTTCAGCTATCGAGTTACAGATCTGAATAGTATCATTATAGATTATTGTAATGGTATTATTCTTCCTTAGAAACTTATAATCTCTCCCATCTATTGCTATCTCAGAATAAAATAATTTGTTTTTATAGTCAAAAGAGCTTGGAAAAATAGAGTCGTATCCTAATGAAAACATCAGGCCTTGCATTACTAGAGTTTTACCCCTGTTATTATCATTGCTAAATATAATATTTAAACCTTCAGCTAATCTACCCTCAACAAATGATTCATTTGCATCACCAAATGCAATTTTTTTGATCAGCATTATCAACCCCTGATTTAATCATTGAAATAAGATAAAGAAAAGACAATTGATCAAGATAATCTATAAAATCAGAATTTTCAGAAATTACTTCCTCATAGCAAATCTGAATACCTTTTGATGGCCTTGCTTTTAAGTTATTAACAATAGACTCAACAATTGACCAGAAAAGCTTGGCTTTGTTTTTATCGAAAAATGCGCGACTTAAACTTGAATTACATTCTTGAATAATATCTGAAACATCTTCACCATCCATTGTGGGCGCTAATTTTAAAACAGTCGACATAAAAGGGGGTGGGACACCAGCATAAGTAAAAACATCAACACCAACGAGGCGACTTATAAGCAAGACATTGATATCACTCCGTTGAAGATGTCTTTTATAAGCTATAACCTGAGATGGATGAGTGACCTGCTCACCTTCTATAAAGGAGTTTTTAAGTGAGGACTGCTTATCTCTAATCTCATAAAAAATACTTTCATAAATATCATTTGAAATAGCTCTTTTATTCTTAAAATTAGAAATCCCCTTTATATATTCTGCCTCAGTATTATTATCTTCGACAAATATAACCTTGTCTAAAAATTTTCTGAAACTACAAGGATTTTTATTATATTCAAGTTTACAACAAGAATCCAATATAACCTCTTTAAGCTTTTTCTCTATACCTCGCTTTTGCTTCTTGTTTATATTTGAGTAAGTATATACATTAACCCCTTTATCGATTAAATAATCACGATTCAGCTTGGGCACGAACAATATGAACTCATAAAAAAAACCAAACGATGATACATAATTCTTATATAAAGTAAACAAACTTTCTCCAATCTTACTTGGATACATGGTTCTATGGTTTTTACTTTGTACATCCCACAACCTATCAAAGTTTGCATTTAAGCCTGTTACATCATTAAAGCAATCAACAGCAATGGTTTCTATTTCATTGCTATCAGCTCTCATGCCTATTAAAAAAAGCATAGACTTTGTCTCAAAATCTGATGCTTTTTTAGTTGTTATTTCTGTGTTTTTAAAGATATACACGTCATCCTCGACTATTTTTCAGCTTCCGAACCACCGACGGCTGACTGATCCCTGCCCTCTTGGCTATCGCATAGGTACTGGGCAGCTCGGCTGCCATCTCGCGTAGCCATTGTGCTTCTATGCGTGCCAGGCCTTCCTTGAGGGTTTCATTAGGGCCGAGTCTGGGGGTTGGCATGGCTACCGCCCCCTCAGCGGCAGGCTCTGAGAGGGAATTGGGACTATGAGAGTTATCGGCAGTGGTAAAACTTTCAGTAACGCCTATTCCATTAGATTTGTCATTACTGAAGCCAAATGAATTGCCTAGTCCATTAGCGTTATTCGTGGAACAAGTGTTGAGCAGTGTTTTCACTGAGTCGCTGTCGATGACATCACTGGGGGCACTGAGCCAGGCGCGTTCCAGCCAGTTTTCCAGTTCGCGAATATTGCCGAGCCAGTCCTGGCGCATGAGGATGGGCCATAAGGAAGCGTCGAGAAGCTTGCGGCGACCGTGACGTTGATTGAGGCGGGAGAGGTGTTGCTCGATCAGGGCGGGGATGTCTTCGCGGCGTTCGCGCAGCGGCGGCAGGCTGACGGGGAGCACATTGATGCGGTAGTAGAGGTCGAGGCGGAATTGTCCCTGCTCCACGCGAGCGGCGAGGTCTTGATTGGTGGCGACGACCAGTCGGAAGTCGGCGCGGCGGGTGGTGGTGTCGCCCAGGCGGGTGATCATCCCGTCCTGAATCACCTTGAGCAGCTTGGTCTGGGTGGCGAGCGGCAGCTCACCGATTTCATCCAGAAACAGGGTGCCGCCTTCAGCCTGTTCCATCAGCCCCGCCTTGCCGCGATTGCCCGCGCCGGTGAAGGCACCGGCTTGATAGCCGAACATCTCGGACTCGAACAGGCTTTCGGGGATGGCGCCGCAGTTCACCTCGATGAAGGGGCCGTCGGCGCGTTGGCTCCAGCGATGCAGTTGATGGGCAAAGGCCGTCTTTCCGACCCCGGATTCGCCCAGCATCAGTACCGTGGCGTTGGTGGGCGCGACTCGCTTGAGCAGCAGCGCTATCTCACGCATCACGGGGCTTTTGACCTGCAGCTCCCCCAGTTCTAGCGCGGCGTCCTCGCATTCGGCCTGCTCACGCGCGGCTTGCTCGCACAGGGCACGCCCCTGCTGCCGCGCGTCATGGGTGGTCTGCTCGGCACCTGAGCGCGCACTCCCCACCGCC